>JAGXSV010000016.1 GCA_018333605.1 Hydrogenophaga sp.
GGGGGGGGGGGGGGGGGGGGGGCTGGCGGCATGGGCGTTGGCGGTGCGGTGCGGAAGGCCTGGCGGTCAGCGCCGTCGCAAGAAAGCCAACGTGGAGCCCAGGTCACGATGAGCCGCCAGCCGAAGTGCTGGTCAGCGTGAATGAGTGTAACGGTGCGCTCCCAGGTCGCACGGCCCGAACACCGCGACAGGGGTGGTGAGCCCATCGGCAGTGTGGGGCAAAGAAAAACCCGCCATGCTGGGGAGCGTGCGGGTTTTTTTGAGGCTTTGTGAAGCCGTCTGGCTTTGTATGTTGTCTGGTGCCCAGGGCCGGACTCGAACCGGCACGCCTTGCGGCGGGGGATTTTGAGTCCCCTGCGTCTACCAATTTCACCACCCGGGCGGGATTTCGCAAGTCGCAAATTATGGCACAGTGTTGAACATGAACTACCCGACCCTTGAAGACGCCATTGGAAAAACCCCGCTTGTGGCCTTGCAGCGCATGGGCGCAGCAGAAAACGCTGCCCGAGGCAATGTGATTCTGGGCAAGCTCGAAGGCAACAACCCGGCCGGTTCGGTGAAAGACCGGCCCGCGGTGTCCATGATCCGGCGCGCCGAAGAGCGGGGCGAGATCAAGCCCGGGGACACGCTGATTGAAGCCACTTCCGGCAACACCGGCATTGCGCTGGCCATGGCGGCGGCCATCAAGGGTTACCGCATGGTGCTGATCATGCCGGAGGACCTGTCCATTGAGCGTGCGCAGACCATGAAGGCGTTTGGAGCCGAACTGATTCTGACGCCCAAGAGCGGCGGCATGGAGTCGGCCCGCGACCTGGCCGACCGCATGCAGGCCGATGGCAAGGGCCGGGTGCTGGACCAGTTTGCCAACGCCGACAACCCGCGCATCCATTACGAGACCACCGGCCCCGAACTGTGGGAGCAAACGGCTGGGCGCATCACCCATTTCGTGAGCGCCATGGGCACCACGGGCACCATCACCGGCGTGTCGCGTTTCCTGAAAGAAAAGAACCCGGCGGTTCGCATCGTGGGCGCCCAGCCCAGTGAGGGCTCGCGCATTCCGGGCATTCGCAAATGGCCGCAGGAATACCTGCCCAAAATTTACGATCCCAGCGCCGTGGATGATCTGGTGTATGTGAGCCAGGCCGATGCCGAAGACATGTGCCGCCGTCTGGCGCGCGAAGAAGGCATTTTTGCCGGCATCTCGGCCGCGGGCGCCTGCTGGGTGGCGCTGCAGGTGGCGCAGCAGGTGGAAAACGCCACCATTGCCTTCATCGTGTGCGACCGCGGTGACCGCTACCTGTCCACCGGCGTGTTCCCTGCGTGAACATGCGCCCACCGCGCCGCGTCGCGTCACCCGCTGGGGCGATCCTGGCTGTCCGGCCAAGCCGGCCCGGCGGTGTCGTTAAGCCGTTGCTTCAGGCGTCAAGGGGCGGGCATTGATGGCGCCATCTGCATTCCGCTTCTGCCCCTGCTGCGCGGAGTCGCTGGCCCTTATCGGGCACATGGAGGATGGTGGTTTCACCCAGCGGCTGCGCTGCGCGGCCTGTGGCTTCACCCACTGGAACAACCCCACACCGGTGCTGGCGGCCATCGTCGAGGTGGACGGCCTGGTGCTGCTGGCGCGCAACGCCGCCTGGCAAAACCGCATGTTTGGCCTGATCACCGGGTTTATGGAAGCCGGTGAAACCCCTGAAGACGGCATTCGCCGCGAGATTGTCGAAGAAACCAGCCTGCAGGTGAGCCAACTCAGCCTGGTGGGTGTGCACGACTTTCAGCGCATGAACCAGGTGCTCATCACCTACCACGCGGTCGCGCACGGCAGGGTTCGGCTGTCGCCCGAACTGGTCGAATACAAGCTCATGCGCCCCGAGCAGGTGCGCTGCTGGCGCGCCGGCACCGGCTTTGCGCTGGCCGACTGGTTGCGAGGCCGGGGCGTTGAACCGGTTTTCATGGCGGCAGAGCCGTCCCGCGACGAAGACAGGCCATCAATCTGAGCGGTACCGTGTCGTGGTTCACGCTGGCGCTGGGTGCAGCCTGTCTGCGTGCATCGCACGGCGGGGCAGCCCGCATAGAATCAACCATCCTGAGGAACTTCCCATGCAAGCCGACAAAGAACTCGATGCCCGTGGCCTGAACTGCCCGTTGCCCATTTTGAAAGCCAAGAAAGCGCTCGCTGACCTGCACAGTGGCCAGACCTTGTGCGTGATTTCCACCGACGCGGGTTCTGTGCGTGACTTCCAGGCCTTTGCCAAACAGACCGGCAATGAACTGCTGGAGCAGCAGGCCGTGGGCAGTGACTATTTCACGCTGCTGAAACGCCGTTGATCGGCATTTCAGCCTCTGACTGATCACCGCGATCACACACCCCATGGAAATTCTGTTGGTCGATCCTCTGGTGCCTGAAGCCCTGAGCTGGCTTCAGGCGCGCCACGACGTCAGCTACCGGCCCGAGCTCGGCGACAATCTGATCGAGCTGCGCAAGAACATGTACAAGACGCGCGCGGTCGTGCTGCCGCCGCACGTGATCGTGTCCCAGGAGTTCCTGAATTTTTCGCCCAAGTTGCAGGTGGTCGCGCGCATGCAGATCTCCAGCGACAACACCGATCTGGATGCCTGTGCGCGCCGTCATGTCCGGGTGATTCAGGCGCGCAGTGCCACGGTGCGGTCGAACGCTGAATATGTGCTGTACGGTCTGTTCATGCTGTACCGCAGGGGTATGGTCAGCGCGCTGCTGGGTCGCAAGATCTCAGAGGTTCGCATGGGGCGCGAGCTGGCGGGCAGCACGGTGGGTCTGCTGGGACTGGCACCGGTGGCCCACACGCTGGCGCCCATGCTCAAATGCCTCGGTGTCCGGCTGGTAGGCTACGACCCGGCGGTGCACCACGCCGCACCAATCTGGGAAAAACTGGGTGTTGAACCTGTCACGGTGCAGGAACTGCTGTCGCATTCGGACGCGGTATCGCTGCAGATGGTGTACGCCTCGCGCTTCAAGGGCTGGATCAACGAGCGGCTGCTCAACCACTGCAAGCCAGGGCAGTTGTGGGTGGGCGTGAGCCGAAGTGCCCTGTTTGACCCCGATGCACTGGCCTATGCCCTGACCGACGGCCGGATCGATGCGTGTCTGCTTGATGGGGCCAACCCGAGTTTTGTGGCCGAGGGTACGCTGCTGCACAACGTGCCCAATCTGCACCTGACGCCGCGCCTGGGCTCGCACACGCGTGAAGCCAAGCTGCGTGCCAGCTGGTATGTGGCGCACCGCATCCATGAAACGCTATCGCCCGTGGACGCGCGAAAAGATGGGCCGCAGGGCACGTTCTCCGTTCACGACAGCCTGGACTACGCAGACCAGGAAGATCCCCAGGCGGTGTCGCCATCACAGTGGAGCTCGCTCGACCTGCACAGGCGCTGAAACCGTGCCGCCGCTCCGGTGCGGCACGTTCTGTTCAGTTGCCCAGCCGGGCCAGTTGCTCGCGTACCTTGGCGAGGGTGGCGGTGAAGTCGGCCACGCGTTTCTTTTCCTGCTCAATCACGGCCGGCGGTGCTTTGGCCACGAAAGCCTCATTGCCCAATTTGGCGCCTGCCTTGGTGATTTCGCCTTCCAGGCGCGTGGCTTCCTTGCCCAGGCGCAGCTTTTCGGCCGCCACGTCAATTTCCATGAACAGGCACAGGCGGGCATCGCCCACCACGGCCACCGGCGCGGAATGCGCCGCGGTGGCCCAGGCGGCTTCGTCTTCAAACACCTTCACTTCGCCGAGCTTGGCCAGCGCTTGCAGCACCGGGCCGGCGGCTTGCATGAAGGCGGCGTCGCCCAGCACATACAGCGGCAGGCGGGTGGCGGGTGACACGTTCATTTCACCGCGCAGGGTGCGGCAGGCGTCCACCAGCCCCTTGAGTTTGCTCACATGGGCTTCGGCCACCGGGTCGATGCGATCGGGCTGGCTCACCGGGTAAGCGGCGATGCTGACCGATGCGCCAGCGCGGCCAGCCACGGGGGCCACCTTTTGCCACAGCTCTTCGGTGATGAACGGAATCACCGGGTGCGCCAGGCGCAGAATCGTTTCCAGTGTGCGAATGAGCGTGCGGCGCGTGGCGCGCTGCTGGGCCTCGTTGCCGGTGTTGATCTGCACCTTGGCGATTTCCAGGTACCAGTCGCAAAACTCGTTCCACACAAAGTCGTAGACCGTGTTGGCCACGTTGTCCAGGCGGTATTCGGCAAAGCCCTTGGCCACCTCGGCTGCCACGCGCTGCAGGGTGGAGGTGATCCAGCGGTCGGCCTGCGAGAAGCTCAGGTAGCCGTGTGCCTTGCCACCCACGCTGCAGTCGGCCTTCGTGTGTTCCATCAGGCCGCAGTCCTGACCCTCGCAGTTCATCAGCGTGAAGCGGGTGGCGTTCCAGAGCTTGTTGCAGAAGTTGCGGTAGCCCTCGCAGCGCTTGCTGTCGAAGTTGATGCTGCGCCCCAGTGAGGCGAGTGCAGCGAAGGTGAAGCGCAGCGCATCGGCCCCGTAGGCGGGGATGCCCTCGGGGAATTCCTTTTCGGTCTGCTTGCGCACCTTGGGCGCGGTTTCGGGCTTGCGCAAGCCAGTGGTGCGCTTGTCCAGCAAGGGTGCGAGCGAAATGCCGTCGATCAGGTCCACCGGGTCGAGCACGTTGCCTTCGGACTTGCTCATCTTCTGGCCCTGTGCGTCGCGCACCAGACCGTGGATGTAGACGTGTTTGAACGGCACCCGGCCAGTGAAGTGCGTGGTCATCATGATCATCCGGGCGACCCAGAAGAAGATGATGTCGTAGCCGGTGACCAGCACGCTGCTGGGCAAATACAGGTTGTAGTCGTCGGTGGCGCGGTTGCCTGGCTCGGGCCAGCCCATGGTGCTGAACGGTACCAGAGCGCTGGAATACCAGGTGTCGAGCACGTCTTCGTCGCGCTTGAGCACCTTGCCCGCGCCGGCCTGGGCCTGCGCTTCTTCCAGATTGCGGGCCACATACACCTGGCCCTGCTCGTCGTACCAGGCCGGGATCTGGTGGCCCCACCAGAGCTGGCGGGAAATGCACCAGTCCTGGATGTTGTTCATCCACTGGTTGTAGGTGTTGACCCAGTTTTCGGGCACGAACTTCACCTCGCCCGACTGCACGGCGGCAATCGCCTTGTCGGCAATCGACGTACCGCTGGTGTTGTGCTCATTGCCCTTGCTGGTCATGGCGACGAACCACTGGTCGGTCAGCATCGGCTCGATCACCTGGCCGGTGCGTGCGCAGCGCGGCACCATCAGCTTGTGTTTCTTGGTTTCCACCAGCAGGCCTGCGGCTTCCAGGTCGGCCACCACCTGCTTGCGCGCGACGAAACGGTCCAGGCCGCGGTACTTCTCGGGCGCGTTGCCGTTGATGGTGGCGTTGAGCGCCAGCACGCCGATGATGGGCAGCTGGTGGCGCTGACCCACCGCGTAGTCGTTGGCGTCGTGCGCCGGCGTGACCTTCACCACGCCGGTGCCGAAGGCGCGGTCCACGTAGTCGTCGGCGATCACCGGGATCTCGCGCTCGCACAGCGGCAGCTTCACGTACTGGCCGATCAGCGCGCTGTAGCGCTCGTCCTCGGGGTGCACCATCACCGCCACGTCGCCCAGCAGGGTCTCGGGCCGGGTGGTGGCCACGGTCAGGTGACCGCTGCCGTTGACCAGTGGGTAGGCGATGTGCCAGAGCGAACCGTCTTCCTCTTCGCTCTCCACTTCCAGATCCGACACGGCCGACATCAGCACCGGATCCCAGTTGACCAGGCGCTTGCCACGGTAGATCAGGCCCTGCTGGTACAGCTGCACAAAGGTCTCGGTCACGACCTTGCTGAGTTTGGGGTCCATGGTGAAGTACTCGCGGCTCCAGTCCACGCTATCGCCCATGCGGCGCATCTGCGTGGTGATGGTGTTGCCGCTCTCTTCCTTCCATTCCCAGACCTTGGCCACAAAGTTCTTGCGCGCTTCTGCGGGGGTGGGCCCCATGTCGTGACGGCTGATGCCTTGCGCCTGCAACTGGCGTTCCACCACGATCTGGGTGGCAATGCCGGCGTGGTCGGTGCCGGGCACCCACACCGTGTTGGCGCCGCACATGCGGTGGTAGCGCGTGAGCGAATCCATGATGGTCTGGTTGAACGCATGGCCCATGTGCAGCGTGCCGGTCACATTGGGGGGCGGTAACTGGATGGCGAACGACGGTGCGCCTTCCACCGGCACCCCGGTGCCCCGGAAGCCCGCGGCCCCGTAGCCACGCTGCTCCCATTCCGGGCCCCAGTGGGCTTCCAGCGCGGCGGGCTCGAAGGATTTGGACAGGGAGAGCAGGCCGGGTTGGTGCAAGGTGTCGGACATGGGGTGGGCGCAAAAAGTGAAACGGCGCTCCGCAGGGCGCCGTCAGGGAAAGCTGGGAAGTGACCTGATTTTATTCGACCGATCCGAACCGGACGAAGCGCTCTGCGCTGAGTGGGCCGCCAACCCGGGCCGGTTGCTCAGCTGCGGTTTCAGCGGTGCCGCAGGCTGGCCGTCGACAGCATGCAATGCCCGTGTGCTTTTCGTGGCTTTCGTTCACACGAGCAAGCCTGTGGGGTGCTGGCTCGTGCCGTGGCCGAAGGTCGTTGCGGGGCTTTTGGCTTCAGCAGGGTAGGTGTTTCAACCGGTGCACGGGCTTTGGCCCAAATGCCCAGGCGGGGCAGCGCAGGAAAGACGCGAGGCCGCTTGTTCCTCGGTGTATTGATATTGCGAATTGTTATCAATTAATTGAATTGAATAGACTTTGTCAATCTGCTGCATAGCTCAGAACAATTAGATGGATCGCTCTGGTTTGCTTAATTTCAGAGGGCCTCAACGGGTCCTGGCACCTGCCAGACGGCCCGCTGGGTCTTTCTTCAACCACGAAAAGGAGATGCCCATGCCCGCATTGAAAGGCTCGAAAACCGAGCAATGCCTGAAAGACGCCTTCGCTGGCGAATCGCAGGCCAATCGCCGCTACCTGTATTTCGCGAACAAGGCCGACGTGGAAGGCCAGAACGACGTGGCCGCGCTGTTCCGTTCCACCGCCGAAGGTGAAACCGGTCATGCACACGGTCATCTGGAGTTTCTGGAGCAGTCCGGCGACCCCGCCACCGGCTTGCCCATTGGCTCGACCCGCAACAACCTGGCGTCGGCGGTGGCGGGCGAAACCCACGAGTACACCGACATGTACCCCGGCATGGCCAAGACCGCCCGTGAAGAAGGCTTTGACGAAGTCGCTGACTGGTTCGAAACCCTGGCCAAGGCCGAGCGCTCGCACGCCAACCGCTACCAGAAGGCCTTGAACGAGTTGGTGGACTGAGGGCGCGTACCTCCCCCCGCGCCGCGCCCTGAGGCGCGTCACCCCCCCAGGGGGCGGCGCTGGCGGCCTGGCAAAGCCAGTTCCGCGGCGCCCTGGGTTGGACTGCCCTTCTACCGAAGGGCGTTTTTTAAAGCGTTTTGTCAAGCGCTTTCAAAAACCCACAAAAACCCGCACAGACGAGGAGCAGAGACATGGCCACCGAAGGCAACTTGCAAGCGCCGACCCGGCACGCGCTGGACTGGAAAAACCCCGACTTTTACGACGAAGAAAAATGCTTCGACGAGCTGGAGCGGATTTTTGACATCTGCCACGGTTGCCGCCGCTGTGTGAGCTTGTGCGGTTCCTTCCCCACGTTGTTTGACCTGGTGGACGAGAGCAAGACCATGGAGGTCGATGGCGTTGACAAGAAGGATTACTGGAAGGTGGTGGACCAGTGTTACATGTGCGACCTGTGCTACATGACCAAGTGCCCTTACACCCCGCCGCACGAGTGGAACCTGGACTTTCCACACACCATGCTGCGAGCCAAGGCCATCAAGTTCAAAAAAGGCGAAGTGGGCGTGGCGGAGAAGTTTCTGGCGTCTACCGATGTGCATGGCCAGTTTGCGGGCATTCCCATCGTGGTGCAGGCGGCCAACGCGCTGAACAAGACCAAGACCATGCGCAAGCTCATGGAAAACGTGGCGGGTGTGGACAAAGACGCCTGGTTGCCTGAACTGGCGACCAAAAAATTCCGCTCCGGCACGCCCGAAGCCAAGTCCCAGGTTGTGGTGGATGGTGCCAAAACACCGGGCAAGGTGGCTATTTTTGCCACCTGCTACATCAACTACAACGAGCCCGGCATTGGCCTGGACCTGCTGAAGGTGCTGGACCACAACGCCATTCCTTATGCGATTGTGGACAAGGAAAAGTGCTGTGGCATGCCCAAGCTGGAGCTGGGCGACCTGGAGGCGGTCCAGGCCAGCAAGGAGGCCAACATCCCGGTGCTGGCCCGGTACGCGAAAGACGGTTTTGCCATCCTGGCGGCGGTGCCCAGTTGCGCGCTCATGTTCAAGCAGGAAATCCCGCTGATGTTCCCGGACGATCCCGACACCCAGTTGGTGAAGGAGCACATGTGGGACCCGTTTGAGTACTTCATGGCCCGCAAGCGCGACGGCTTGCTGAAAACCGAATTTCCCCGGAAGCTGGGCAATGTGAGCTATCAGATTCCCTGTCATGGCCGGGTGCAGAACATCGGCAGGAAGACCGAGGAAATGCTGAAGATGATCCCCGACACCACGGTCAACACGATCGAGCGGTGTTCCGGCCACGCGGGCACGTTTGGCGTGAAAAAGGCCTACCACCAGACCGCCATGAAGATCGGCAAACCGGTGTTCAAGGCCATGGCCACCATGAAAGACGGCGCCAAGCCCGATTTCATCAGCTCGGACTGCCCGCTCGGTGGTCACCACATTGCACAGGGCTTCGAGGTGAACGGCCTGGGCGCGCCCGAGCTGCAGCACCCGATCAGCCTGGTGGCCAAGGCGTATGGATTGACGTGAGTGACACGGCAGGCAGCCTGCGTTTTCGTGACACCTGTTTCAGCGTTTATTTGGAGAAAAACCCATGCAACTGACCGGCAACATCACCCCTGACAGTCTCATGAGCCTGGAGGCCTACACCAAGTGGCGCAAGCTTCACAAGCCCGAGATCATGGCGCACCGCAGGCTGCGCAGCGTGGTGCTGGGCGAACACATCAACCTGCAGTTTGAGAGCGAGACGACCATCCGCTACCAGATTCAGGAGATGCTGCGCATCGAGAAAATATTTGAAGAAGAGGGTATTCAGCAAGAGATTGAGGCCTACGCGCCGCTGGTGCCCGATGGCCACAACTGGAAGGCCACCATGATGATCGAGTACACCGACATCAATGAGCGCAAGCGTGAACTGGCCAGGCTGATCGGTGTGGAAGACCGCATGTTTGTCGAGGTGGAAGGCCATGCCCGGGTGTACGCGATTGCCGACGAAGACCTGGACCGCGAAAACGACGAAAAAACCAGTGCGGTGCACTTTGTCCGGTTCGAGCTGACGCCGTCCATGTGCGCGTCCGTCAAAGCCGGGGGCGCGGTCAAGCTCGGTTGCGACCACACACACTACCCCGCGCACATGCAAATCCCCCCTGAAACGCTGGCCAGCCTGGCGGGTGATCTGCGCTGAGTGGACCGCACAAGCTGAACGGGTCGGGTCGCTCAAACCGCTCAACCAGCTCAACCAGCCCAGTGGGCAGGGCTTTCAGCCCCGCCACCCCATTGTCATCCAACGCGATCAGCCGCCGCCAGCGCGGCGCGCTGCGGCCGCGACAGGCCACAGTTCGCTCAAGGCCATCAGCAGTGATGTGGCGGCAGGGCATTCCTCGTCCAGCGCCAGCAGCAAGGGCTTGCCATCGTCCTGCTGCACCCGGTCCTGCGGGTGCTGAACCGGCGCCCTGGCCGCCAGTGCACGCAGGCGCCCAAACGATCCGGTCTGCCCCGTGACTTTGTGGCCAGTGCGGGCCCAAGCGGCCAGTGACAGTTCGCACCCCTGCAAAAACCCCGCAGTCCAGGCAAACACGGCATCGGCCGAGGGACTCACCAGTTGAATCAGTTCGTCCAGCGGGGGCTTTTCTTGGTTGTGGTGGTCCATGACCTGCTGGTTCAGGTGGTTGTAGAGCCGCATGGTCGCGCTCAACGTGTCGTTCAGCGCCTTTTGAGCGGTGGCTTCGGTTCGGCTGTTGGGCATGCGGTCGTGCAGTTCCATGGCACTGCGCAACCAGGCGTTGGGCAGCAGCATCTGCGGCGACCAGGCCACCGCCTGCAACAGGCCGTGCAGGCGGGGGTAATCGGTACAGGTTTTTTTCAGCCGCTTTTCATCTTTTTCACCAAAGGCGGTGACCAGCACTTTCTTCTCGGGGGCGCCACGGGCCGCGGACTTGCGCGGGACGGCCGGTTGGCGTGCCCGGGGTGGGGAAGGCTCGGGCAGGTTCAGTTGCCTGGCCCAGGCCAGTGCGCCGCTGCGCACCCACAGGGGGCGCCAGTCCAGCCGGTGGTACCAGGCCGCGAGGGCGCCACCCAGAGCGACGCCCGGCCCCGGCTCGTCGGGCGGTGGGTCCTGCGTTTCGGGCAGCAAGGTGTTCAGGTAATGCGGGTACCTTTGGTGCGCCTCGCGCAACACCGCTTCAGCCTCGTTTTTGCGGCCCAGGCACAACAAGGCCAACGCGCGCAGGTGCTCGCTGGGTGGCATGTCGTGGGGGTATTGCGCCATCAGATCCAGTGCGTCCTGGTAACGTCCTGTTTTCAACAGCAGTGGCGCAAGCTGCAGACGCCAGCCGTGGTTGTCGTGCGGGTTGAGCGCCAGCCCCTGGTGCAACAGGTCCATCGATCGCACATCGTCATGCGCCATGCGGGCCAACTCCACGGCCACCGCCAGGCAGCGCAGCAGCGGCCGATTGGTCGATTCGATCCAGTGAAACTGTGCCTCACCCACGAGCAAGCGCAACACCGCCAGGGCATGATCCGCCACGCGCTGCGCGGCCTTGAGCATTGAGGTTGAGGCGTGCTCATTGCACAGTGCGTAGGCTGCGAGCAGCAGGTCGTCCAGCACTTCTGCGCTCAGCCAGGCCGCCGGGTTTTTCTCCAGAAAAGCCAGCGCTGCGGGCAGGCTGAACAGCAGCGTTTCCACGTCGGCGTCCAGCCAGGTCATGTCGGGCTTGCCCACCAGGAAGCGACGGCGCCACCGCAGGTTCAGATCGGCCAGCTTTTTCACCGGCCTGATCGACACCGTGGTGGCCTGCTGGTCCCCATCCTGAAGATCGAAGCGCTCCACCTTGTACAGCGCGTGCAAGGCTTCACGGTCGGGTGCGCGGGGCGTTGCGTCCGCCAGTGCCAGCCACGCCAGTTCAACGGTGTCGTCCTCCGCGTCATCCCTGTTGCTGTAGATCGATGCTATGCCCTCTTGCGCCATCTGCACCAGTGCGCCGGCCAGATCGTCCCTGCCCGCCTTGCGCGCCTGCGCCGCCAGCAAGGGTGCCCGCAGGCGCGCTTCTTCCTGCCGCCCCTGCGACAGCAACAGGGTCATTTCCAGGGGCCACAACTGCGGGTCGTTCGGGTTGAAACGGCTGGTTTCGTGAAACAGCTTCCACGCTTGCGCATCTTCACCCTGATCGGCCAGCACACTCACCAGGCGGCAACGCGCCGCCGTGGCCAGCACTTTGTCGTGGTGCTGAGCCATGTGCTCGAGCAATTGCCGGCGAGCGTGGTTCTGGCCGAGTTGCTGCATGGCATCGATCAGCGCGTCCAGCGCGATCTCGTGGCGAGCGTCCAGTGCCTTGGGCGATGCAAACAGCGGGGTCAACACGCCCAGTGTTTTGTCGGTCTGGCCGGCCAGGTTCCAGTTCATGGCGGCCATGCCCAGCGCCTGGGCCGGGACCAGCCGGATTTTTTCGGCGCTCAACATGTGGGGCTCGGCAGCATCCAGCGCCAGCGGCAGCAGCGCGTTTGTGGGCAGCGGCATGGGCGCATGCTCAAAGACCGCACAGCATTGCTTGAACTTGCGGCCCGAGCCGCAAGGGCAGACGTCGTTGCGTTCCACTTTGGGCAGGCCGCGCGCGCGCCAGCGGTTGGACGGCACCGGCATGTGCCCCCAGAGCTGACGCGCCACATGGCGCTGGTAGCGCAAGGCATCATCCAGATCAGCCGGCGGGACAGGGGATTCGGCCTGCAGGGTGGCCAGCATCTGGGCTGAAAACCAGTCGGTGAACGGCATCAGGGGCTCATCGGTCAGCAGGCGTTGCACCGCTTCGTTGAGGATGGCACCGATGTTGTTCGTGGCGGGAGGAGCGTGCTTCATGGCGGTGTGTTGCGGTGCAAACAGGTGAGAACCGTGCAGAGTGTATTCACACGGCTGGCATAGGGGCCGTGGTGTGGGGCGTGACGGACCGCAGACGCCACGCCGCCCAGTGCCCCTCGGGGTCGGCTTCCAGGTGCAACGCCCGCCCGGTCGCGGGGTGTTTGAGCGCCAGTGTGCGTGCATGCAGCCACAGGCGTTGCCAACCGAGCAGCTCGGCCAGCGCCCGGTTCAGCGGCCCCTTGCCGTGGGTCGCGTCACCCACGATGGGGTGGGCGATGTGTTTCATGTGGCGGCGCAGCTGGTGGCGCCGGCCCGTGAGCGGTTGCAGCTCGACCAGCGCGCATCGCGTGGTTTCAAAACCGCCGAGGGGCAGCGGCAGTTCGTAGCGCTCCAGGGTGCGCCAGTGCGTGTGTGCCGTCTGCAGCGCCTCGCGTTTGCTGCGCATGTCGTCGGGCATGCGCTTGAGCGGGTGGTCGGTAAAGCCTTCGCTGGCGGGCCAGCCGCGCACCACGGCCTGGTAATTTTTCTGCAGGCCCTCGCCAGCTTCAAAAGCCTGGCCCAGGGTGCGGGCGGTCACGGCGCTCAGCGCAAACAGCAGCACGCCGCTGGTGCCTTTGTCGAGCCGGTGCACGGGCCACACCGGGCGGCCCAGCTGGTCGCGCAGCATTTGCAGGGCAAAACGCGTTTCGCCGGCGTCCAGCCCGGTGCGGTGTACCAGCAGGCCGGGCGGTTTGTTCACCGCTGCAAGATAATCGTCACGGTAAAGGATTTCCAGCATGTTGTTTGTATTGTCCCCCGCCAAGGCGCTCGACTACGAGACGCCACCGCACGTGTCCACCCACACCCAGCCGCTGTTTGTGAAACAGGCCAGCGAGTTGATTGGCGTGCTGCGCGACAAGTCGCCGCAGCAGATTGCCGAGCTCATGAAGCTGTCTGACCCGCTGTCGGGTCTGAACGTGGCGCGTTACGCCGCGTGGGCACCCCGGTTCACGGCCCGCAATTCCAAGCAGGCGGTACTGGCCTTCAACGGTGATGTGTACGAAGGTCTCGATGCCAAGTCGCTCAGCGCGCCCGATCTGGACTGGCTGCAGCAGCACCTGTGCATTTTGAGTGGCCTGTACGGCGTGTTGCGGCCGCTGGACTGGATGCAGCCCTACCGACTGGAAATGGGCACACGCCTGACCACCGGGCACGGCAAAAACCTCTACCAGTTCTGGGGCGGCCAGATTGCCGAGTACCTGAACGAACGCGCTGGGGCCGACCTCAGCCCGGTGGTGGTCAATCTTGCCAGCGAGGAGTATTTCAAGGCGGTGGACCGCAAGACGCTCAAGCCGCGCGTGGTGACCTGCGTGTTTGAAGAGCGCAAGGGTGAGGGCTACAGGGTCATCAGCTTCATGGCCAAGCGGGCCCGCGGCCTGATGGTGCGCTACGCCGTGCAGCACCGGCTGAGCACACCCGACCAACTCAGGAGGTTTGACCTGGAGGGCTACCGTTTTGTGCCCGCCGCCTCCGAGACCGACCGCCTGGTGTTCCGCCGCGAACACAAGGCATGACCGCCCTCGTGAGTCCGCAGGAGCCGACATGAGCCAGACCGTCACCCCGGAATTGCGTCGCTGGATCGTCCAGCAGGCTGTCGCCGGGCACACGCCCGAGTCGGTGCTGGACGCCATGGTGAATGCAGGGTGGACCGAAGACGTGGCGATCGCTGCGCTGGAAAGAACCCTGGAGCAGCACCTGCGCGAGCAGGCCGCTGTGCAGAAGACCGCACCCGGCGCGGGCTTGCGGGTGCCCGATCTGGATCTGAGCCGGTCGCCGCGGCAGGTGGATGCGGGTGACCGCCGTGTGGACGTGCTGGCCGTGCTGGCCCAGCCCCGGGTGGTGGTGCTGGGCAACCTGCTGAGCGCCGAGGAGTGTGATGCCCTGATCGCAGCGGCACAACCGCGCATGGCGCGCTCGCTCACCGTGCAGACGCAGACCGGGGGCGAAGAGATCAACCCCGACCGCACCAGCAGCGGCATGTTTTTCAGCCGAGGTGAAAGCGAGTTGATCCGTTGCATCGAAGCGCGTATTGCCCGGCTGGTGAACTGGCCGGTGGAGAACGGCGAGGGCATGCAGGTGCTGCATTACCAGCCGGGCGCCGAGTACAAACCGCACTACGATTATTTCGACCCCGCCGAACCCGGAACACCCACGATTCTCAAGCGCGGTGGCCAGCGCTTGGGCACAGTCGTGATGTACCTCAACGAGCCAGCCTGTGGGGGCGGAACCACCTTTCCCGACATCGGCCTGGAGGTGGCACCAAAACGCGGTCATGCTGTGTTTTTCAGCTACGACCGGCCAAGCCCCGCCACCCGGACGCTGCACGGGGGCGCACCGGTGATCGAGGGTGACAAGTGGGTGGCCACCAAGTGGCTGCGCGAGCGCGTGTTCGAATGACCGCGCCCGGGAAACGGCCCAGCCGCCTTGTCGGTGCCACGGCGGCCTGGCTGCTTGCACCCGCCGCTGGGCGGGTTCGGGCCGATCACCTTCTCCCGAAAGCGTCATGAAGATTTTCAGCAGCGGCCTGCAGTTCGAGGTCGAGACCGCGGGCGACAAACGCGCTCCGGCGGTGTTGCTCACCATGGGCCCGGGCAGGCAACTCACCGCCGGGTCTGAGCACTTGTTGACGGCGTTGGTGAACGCCGGTTTTTGCGTGATCCGCCACGACAACCGAGACATTGGTTTGTCCAGCCACCTGGATGTGCTGGGCATTCCGGATGCGCTGGGCGTGGCAGGCGCGCACCCGGTTGGGGTGTCCATGGGCGGCATGATTTCGCAGCGTATCGCGGCCGCCGCGCCCGATCGCGTGCTCAGCCTCCCCAGTGTCATGCGTTCCAGCAATGCGCCGGGCCTGCACGGCTCCAGCCCCGAGGTGTCACGCGGCCTGCTCACCCGGCCCAAAAGCCAGTCGCCGCACGACGTGGTGGACCGCACACGTGACATTTTTCGCCTCATTGGCCGTCCGGCCTATCCGCAAAAGCGGCCCATTTCTCGTCAGCACCTGCTGGACGGCGTGCACCGCAGCTACCACCGCGCCGGCGTGTCGCGCCCGTTGCTCGCCACCATGGCGGACCCCCAGCGCCACACCTTGTTGCCGCGCATTTTCTGCCCCACCCTGGTGATTCACGGCGAAGGCGACCCGCTGGTGCCCTTGGCCTGTGGCCAGGAAACGGCGGCGCGCATTCCGGGTGCCCGTTTTGAAGCCATCGAGGGTATGGGCCACGACGGGCCGCCCGGCGTGGCTGCGCTGCGGGCCACCCCCATCGTTCCGCACTTCAAGTCCGTACCCGCAGGAATCCCAGCATGAACCCCAACACCCCGGAACAATCCCAGCTCGGCAAGGTCTCGGCCTATATCGACCAGTACGACGCGTCGCTGCTGTTCCCGCTGCTGCGCGACACCAAGCGCCGCGAGATCGGCATCGGCGGCAGCATCCCGTTCCTCGGCGCCGATCTCTGGACCGCGTTCGAACTCAGCTGGCTCAACCCCAGGGGCAAGCCGCAGGTGGCGCTGGCGCACATCACCATTCCCTGCGAGAGCACGCACATCGTCGAGAGCAAGTCGTTCAAGCTCTACCTCAACAGCTTCAACCACACGCGTTTCGAGAGCGCCGACGCGGTGCGCGAGCGCCTCAAGACCGATGTGAGTGCGGCCATCTGGCACGGCGGCGCGGTGATGGCCGGCGCGGGCGTGAAGCTCCTGCAGCCCGAGGCGTTTGACCGCGAGGTGGTGCGCGAGCTCCACGGCCTGTGCATCGACCGGCTCGATGTGGAATGCGACCGCTACCAGCCCGCGCCCGAGCTGCTGAGCGCCGCGCTGCACGAGCAGCCGGTGAGCGAAACCCTGATGAGCCACCTGCTCAAGAGCAACTGCCTGGTGACCGGCCAGCCCGACTGGGGCAGTGTGCAGATCGCCTACAGCGGCCCGCAGATCGACCAGGCCGGGCTGCTGCGGTACATCGTGAGCTTTCGCAACCACAACGAATTCCACGAGCAGTGCGTCGAGCGCATTTACATGGACATCATGTCGCGCTGCAAGCCCACCAAGCTCATGGTCTACGCGCGCTACACGCGCCGCGGCGGGCTCGACATCAACCCCTGGCGCAGCAGCCACCCGCAGCAGCCGCCGGCCAACGTGCGCACCGCGCGGCAGTGAGCGGGTCGCGCGCTCAGAGCATTTTTTGAATGAGCGCGCCCTGGAACAGCACTGGCCCGGTCGGGCCGCGTTCGCTGGGCACGCCGCCCAGCGGCTCCAGGCTGATCGCCAGCGCCGGCACTTCACGCACGTCGCGCTGGTCGGCCGCCAGTTGCAGCAGCCTTTCCTGACTCAGCACACCCAGTGAACGGGGTGCCGCGCCCGGTGGCAGGGCCCAGAGCTGGAGCGACTTGTCGGCCGCTTCCTGGTAGCCGCCCACGCGCTGCAGCGTCAGGCGCCCGTTCTTCGGATCGAAGGTCACCAGCATCGAGGCGCTGGCCTGCTCGTCGTTCAGCACCGCCACGTATTCGATCTGCGGCTGGGCAGACAGCTGCGCCTGCAGATCACCGATCCGGGCGCCCATTTCATCGCGCAGGCCCACCGCCGTGACCACGGCCAGCACTGTGGCCAGCGCACCGGCCGCGGTGGTGCCGCGCCACAGCGCCAGGCTGCGCAACCAGCCGCTTGGGGCGGGTTGTGCGGCGTCCGTGCGCGCAGCGGCCATGGCCACGTGCTCGCTGTCGGCGCGCACCAGGTTGTGGATGCGGGTCCACACCACCGGCGACGGTTCGGCGGGCACCTGCAGCTCGTTCATGCCGGCCACGCGGCTTTGCCAGATCAGCGCGGCCGCGCGCACCGGCGCCTGTTCACGTGCCAGTGCTTCGAAGCGGCGGCGCGCACCGCCCCGCAGCGTGCCGAGGGCGTAGGCGCTGGCCAGGCGGTCCAGCAGCTCAGGGTGTTGGCTCAATTTCATGGACAAGCTCTCAATTCTTCACGGCGCCGGAGCACCACCCGCACCGCACGAAAGGGTGCAAAGTCCAGAGGCACCGCCGGGCCGGCTCCGCCGGACGGCCAGTGCCGCCCCCCTGGAGGGGGGTGACGCGAAGCGGCGCGGGGGGTGTTCACGCGAACCCAGCCATGCAGCTGCGCAGCTGGTCCAGCCCGCGGCGGATCCAGGTCTTCACCGTGCCCAATGGCAGCTTGAGTTGTTGCGCCAGTTCGCCGTGGCTCAGGTCGCGCAGGTAGGCCAGGCTCACCACCTCGCGCTGTTTGTTCTCCAACTGGCCCAGACACCGGTGCAGCGCCCAGGCCTGCTGGCTGGCGAGGCTGGTGTCCAGCGGGTTGGGCGAGTCGCCTTCCAGCGTGTCGGCCATGGTCTCGTCGATCTCGTCGGTCAGGTGTTCGCGCTCGGCCTTGCGGCGGCGCAGCAGGTCCAGCGAGCGGCTGCGCACGATCAGGCCCAGCCAGGCCATGGGCGGGCTCAAGGATGCGCGGTAGTCGGGTGCGGTGCGCCAGATCTGCAGAAAGCTGTCTTGCAGCGCGTCCTCGGCCCATTCGTGGCTGCGCACCACGCGCAGCGCCAGCCCGTAGAGCTTGCCCGAGGTGGTGTCGTACAGCGCCTTGAGCGCGGCCTCGTCGCCCTGGCCGATGCGGTCGATCAGGGCCATCAGCGGGGCGTCGGGTTCGTCTTTCATGCGCGCATTGTGGAGCAAGCCCCTTGGGTTTGCCGGCCACAGGCTTTGCCAGGCCGCGTGCCAGGCCATCACGGCCGCCGCCGGCGCGGCTGCACCTGCGTGGGCACGGCCAGCGCCGTCACGGGGGTGATGTTGACCGCCACCGGTGCCGCTTCAACCAGCTGGTCGGGGTGCCACACGTGCAGCCGGGCCGGGCCCTCGGGCACGTCCTGCAGCGTGGCCACGCCGGCGGCGTCGGTCTTCAGTGCCCAGGGCGTGCCGGCCACGAAGATGAAACCGCGCATGGAGCCGTGGATGTGGCAGCCCAGCGCCAGCGGGCCGCCCTGGTCCAGCGTCACGTCGGCGCTCTGGGGCTCCTTGCCTGCGGTGCGGCCGTCCAGCCGCAGTTCAAACCCGGCTTTCGGCCCCGCGTTGAGGCCGGCCAGCCCGGCGGGCAGGCCGCGCACATGGTGCTCCCAGCCGTCGAGGTTGGTGAAGCGCACCCGCGAGCCCACCGGCAGCACACTGACCGCCGGCACGAACTGCATCTTGTGTTGCTGGATGGTCGCCTGCACCGGCTCCGGTGTGCGCGCCTTGGCCGCGCTGGCGGGCTCGATCACCACCACCGCGTCGGCCAGGGGCTGACCGTCGCGGCCGGTCACGGTCACCTGCACCGTGGCGGCTTGCGTCGCACCGGACAGCAGCGTCAGCGCCAGCGCAGCGGGGCGCAACAAAAACCGGGCACTCATCGCGTGTTCACCACGTCGCGGTGCATCGGCGCCAGCAGCGCCAGCAACTGGTTCTGCCGGGTGAAGGGTATGCCGCGCGCGTCCATGCTCTGCTGCAGCACCTCCACCAGCGCGTTGAAGTGGCTGCGCTTCACGTCCATGTTGGCGTGGGCTTCTTTCATGTCGGGTCCTTTGTAAACGCACGGGCCGCCCGCGAGCTGGCAGACCTGGTCGGTCAGTTGCTGGGCGAGGTGGTCGAGCTGGGTGTCCTTGAACTGCTCACCGATGCGCGCATCGGCCTTCAGGCGGACCACGAAGTCGTCCATCAGCGCGCGGATGCCGGCCTGTTCGCCGAAGGCCTGGTACAACCCGGCGGCTGGTGCCATGGGGTAGGCGCTGGCGGGTGTCACGGCTGGCGCGGCAGGGGGCTTGGCCGCCATGGCCATGGACTGGGCAATGGCATGGCCGCTCGCCATGGCGAGCAGGGTGAGGGTGGCTGAGGTGATGAACGTTTTCATGGTGGGGGTTCAAAAAAATGGAAGGGGTTGGCGAGCCTGGTGGTGTGCGGGCCGGGTTTAGAAGGCAACCTGGGCCGAGAGGTACACGCCGGTCTGCTTCTTGCCGCTGGTGGTGGCGGGCACGATGCGGCCCAGGTTCACATAGGCGGCGGTGAGCGACAGGTTCTTGCTCGGCGCCCAGGCGACGAAGAGGTCCATCCAGTCGTCGGCGCGCAGGCCGTTGCCCAGGCCGGCGGCGGCGCCCGCGCGCTGCAGCTTGTTGGGCATGGCGCGGTATTCAAAGCCCACCGCCACGTTCTTGCTCAGCAGCCAGGCCACGCTGAGTTCGGGCATGAGCTGGTACCCGTTGTCCGCGCCGCCCAGCGTGGCACCAAAGCCCAGCAAGCCGTTCTGGTTGGCTTTGGTGGCGCGCAGCGTGCCGTTCACCAGAATGCCCTGCGCCAGGAACAGCTTGGTCGCGCTCAGGTACACATCCACGCCGTCGCGCTTCGCGCCCAGGGCGGCCAGCGTGCCGTCGAGCCCGCTGGACTGCAGGCGCTTGGCCTGAATGCCCACGGCGAGCTGTGGCATCAGCGAGTCGCTGTCGAGCATGGCGTCACCCGCCACGCGGACCTTGGCGCCCAGGATGTTTTGCCTCAAATGCAGGCCGGGCAGTCCCAGCGCGGTGCCGGTGGCGCGGGTGTTGAAGTCCTGGTGGCCGAATGACAGCTCCACCCGGTCGTTGATGCCGACCGCCACGCCCGCGGCGCTGAGGCCGTAGTCCTGCGTCACGGCGCGGCTCAGGTAGGCGGACACGCCTGTTTCGCCTTCGGCGGCCTGGCTGCCGATCACCGCCCAGGGCGACAGGCCACCGCCGGCTGAGCCCTCCACGCTGCTCACGCCGCCGGTCAGCAGCAGCTTGCCGGTGTCGGCCTGGGCGGGAGCTGCGGCGAGCAGGGCGGTGGTGGCGGCCAGGGCCAGCAGGGTGGGCGATGGCGTCTTGCGATGGTGTGTGGGGCAGAGTTGTTTCATGGCGTGGTTCTGTTGAGGGGGTCTGTTGGTGCGTGTTGTCAGCGCTGCGTCGGCACCGCTGGCTCTCCCACTACGCAACACCGCGCCGTGTGGATTCAGCACAGGGCATGACCCCAAAAAATGTGGGGTTTCTGAATCCGGCCGCCGGGTCGCCTGCGTATCCGGTGTGTCGGCAGTGCAAGGTCCATCCGGCCAGCACCACCGGCTCCACGACAACCGACACACACCTCAAGGAAACCCACCATGTCCCGCACCACCACTGCATCCGCTTCTTCGCTGATCACCGCCACGCCGTCGCGCCGCTCCTTTATGGGCACCGGCGGTGCCCTTTCGACCGTCGCTGTTGCCCTGCTGGCCGGCAAAGACGTTCTGGCCGCGGGTCACAAGGCCGACACGTCCCAGGACGTGTCCATCCTCAACGTGGCGCTCACGCTGGAGCACGAAGCCATCAACGCCTACCAGCTCGGTGCCGGCAGCGGTCTGCTGCAAAAGCCGGTGCTCGACATCGCGCTGCAGTTCCAGGGCCACCACAAGACCCACCGCGACGCGCTCATCGCCACGATCCAGAAGCTCGGCGGCAAGCCGGTGGCCGAGATGACGCTGGTGGACTACGCCAAGGCGCTCAACGCCGGTTCGCTCAAGAGCCAGGGCGATGTGCTCGACCTCGCCGCCCGCCTGGAGCTGGGCGCGACCAACGCCTACCTGAGCGTGATCCCCGCGCTGGGCGACCGCGAACTCGCCAAGGTGGCCGCCCGCCTGGCCGCTGACGAAACCATGCATTTCACGGTGCTGACCAACGCCCTGGGCCGTCCCCTGCCTGCGGGCGCGCTGTCGTTCGGCGCCTGATTTTTTGTGTTTCAACGGGTCGGCCGCTGGCCGGCCCACCCCCTTTCCCGATCCGTTTTCAACAACCGCAACGAGGAGCCATTCCATGTTCATCCAGATCACCCTGGCCGCCACCGCAGCCCTCGCACTCTCTGCCTGCGCCTCCAGCATGAGCGCGCCCGCCCCCATGATGTATTCGCAGGCCAGCCTGCCCGCCGCCGTGCAGGTGCCGGCCGGGCACCGGGTGGCCATGGAAACCGTGGGTGTGGGCCAGATCACCTACGAATGCCGCGCCAAGAAAGACGCGATGGGCCACGAGTGGGTTTTCGTCGGCCCTGACGCCAAGCTGATGGACCGCATGGGCAAGCAGGTAGGCACCTACTACGGCCCGCCCGCCACCTGGGAGAGCATGGACGGCTCCAAACTCACCGCCACGCAGCTGGCGGTGGCACCGGCCGCGGCTGGCAGCATCCCGCTGCAGCTGGTCAAGGCCAACCCAGCCATGGGCATGGGCGCGATGCAGGGCGTGAGCTACATCCAGCGCGTGGCCACGCAAGGTGGCGTGGCGCCCGTCATGCCGTGCGACGGCAGCCAGATGGGTAGCAAGCAGATCGTCAACTACCAGGCCGATTACATCTTCTGGAAAGCCGCTTGATCAGGAAGCACCCCCCGCGCCGCTTCGCGTGCCTTGCAGGCCGCGGCGTCGTCGGAGCCGATGCCTCTTCGTCCCGTCCAGGCCTGCGCAGGCAGGCTTGGAGCCGCGGTTCTCAGCCCCCCCGGGGGCGGCACGGGCCGTCTGGCAGAGCCAGCCCGGCGGTGCCTCTGGGTTTTCACTGCTTCTTGCGCGGGGGTCGTGCTCCGAAGTCATCCGAAACGCTGGTTCCTTCAGGCAGCGCGCTCAAACCCTTCCAGCAGGTTCACCGCGTTGGTGCCCACCGCGTCCACCGCGTAGCCGCCTTCAAACGTGAACACCGTGGGCAGGCCGGCGCTGGCCAGCGCCTCGCCTACGGCGAAGTAGTCGGCACTTTGCAAGGTGAAGCCAGAGATCGGGTCGCCTTCAAACGTGTCCAGGCCCATCGGCACCACCAGCGCGTCGGCCTTGAACGCCGCCACCGCGTCCAGTGCCTGGCGCAGCGCCGCGCGCCAGGTGGCAAAGTTGGTGCCGCGCGGCAGCGGCAAGTTGAGGTTGAAACCCTCGCCGGCGCCCGCACCGCGTTCGTCCGCATGGCCGAGGAAGAACGGGTATTCGGTCGCCGGGTCGCCGTGGATCGAGAACGTGAACACGTCGGCGCGTTCGTAAAAGATGGTCTGCGTGCCGTTGCCGTGGTGGTAGTCCACGTCCAGCACCACCACGCGCTGCTTCCCGCCATCGCGCAAAGCTTGGGCTGCGATGGCGGCGTTGTTCAGGAAGCAGTAGCCGCCAAAGAAGTCCGACCCCGCGTGGTGGCCCGGCGGGCGGGTGAGGGCGAACGCGCTGCGCGCACCGCCCAGCACCTCCCGCGCGGCCGCCAGCGCACACGCCGCACCGCCGCGTGCCGCCGCCCAGGTGCCCGCCATCAGCGGCGAACCCGAGTCGAAAGAAAACAGGCCGAGGCGCGCGGCGAAGTTCTGCGGCAGGACGTCGGTGCGGAAGGCGTGGCGGTTACCCAGTGGCCAGACTGAGGGCAGGGCGTCGCGCTGCGTGTTGGCCGGGTCCATGGCCACCCAGTCATCCCACGCGCCGGCCAGGAAATCGGTGTAACGGGAGCTGTGCACTTGGGCCATCGCCGCGTCCAGTTCGGCATCGCTGATCGCGGGCGTGAGCAGTTCGCCCAGCGGTCGCCGCTGCAGCTCGGCCACTACAAAGTCCAGCCGCGCCGGCACCTCATGGCAAGGCACCATGCGGCCGCGGAACATCTCTTCGCGCCCCTGGTGCAGGGCGTGGTGGGGGTTGTAGAAGGTTTTCATGGGCGAAGTGTCGCATCGAAGCCTGGTTGTCGCCGTTCGGCTGCGGCGTGCGGTGGTTGCGGCGGCGCGGCATCAGGCCGACGGAATCCCTCAAAGGGGCGGGGTTGCAGAAACTGGCCAGCACCTCCCCCGTTGGTGTCCGACACCGCTTGCTCAGGTTTCCGTGCCATCCATCGACTCGACCTCGGCACGACTTCCCCCGCTGCCCTGCAGTGACAACCTGTTCGCTCGCGTCAAACGGTTCGTGTTCAACCGCTGGAGCGACCTCGCGACCCAGACCTGGCCGACCCACCCCTGGCTTGTCGGGCGCCTTCCCTTGCGGTTCCCGGCTCATGCGATCCGTCTTTGGTCCTTCGATCCGCAGCCACTTCCAGCGCCAGCACAACCGGATCGGCGGGTGCATCGTGGACCTGAGCCACGACGCACGGGACGTGGGGCGCATGTCCCGCCCGCATCGGCACGAACGGGGTTGCCTTCAGGTCCCGGATGTGCAGAGTTCACTTTCCGGGTGCTTGCGCCGAGCAGGCCTGATGGCCGGTGCGTTCTCGGAGCGAGGAGCATCATGCCGCAGCCACCTGCACCTGCATTCCGGGTGGTCAAGACGGTGGCTTGAACCGCTGGCGCTGAATGGCCGTTGCCGTGAAGGACACCAGATGATTTTTTCGGCGACGCACCGTTGGCACGACGCCTGTTGGACGCTTTGGCAAAGGAAATCGCGCAACTCGGTGGCGTCGGTCGCCGTGTCGGCACACGTCAAGTGGCCATTCGCAGGGGGCAGACCGTCGCGGTGGTCGGGATGCCGGGCACGTGCCTGAAGCTGGCTGCCGTACCACTTGCGCTCACGCTGTCGTTGTCCAGCAGAGACGAATCACCCCGGTGGCAGCAAGTCATCCGAGGGGCGCCCAAGCGGTTTACCCTCTCATTGAGAACGGCATCCGGTGGAAGACATCAACGATGAGGTCGGGGTTGGGTTGCGTTCTGCCTGGGAAGCCGCCGCCGGAGCTGCCCAGTGAGCGGTCAGGCCCGGTCAAACGGGATCATGCCGTTCATTTCAAAAGTCAAATGCTTGGTCGCCTCAGGCACATTTCCCTCATGCTGCCTGCCGAATCTTCCTGGCCAACCTCGCCCCCCGTGGTTATCGATCCCGACCCGGACAACCGCCTGACCATCAGCTGGAGCCAGAGCCATGGGCGGCTGGCGGCGGCGAACCGGAGCTCGGGGCCTGGCCTCGATCGCGGTGGGCCTCGGTCCCTCTTGGCGTTGCAGCGCCGTACCTGACACACTGGCGGTTTTGCACGGCGCTTGCGCCACGCACCTCACCAGCCAACCTGTTCACCCAAGGAACGTCCCATGTCATCCGGAAAGATCCTCGTCGCCCAGGGCGGCGGCCCCACCGCCGTGATCAACCAGTCGCTCGTGGGCGTGGCGCTGGAGGCGCGGCGCTTCCAGAACGTGAAGCTGGTTTACGGTGCGCGCCACGGGGTGCGCGGCATCGTGGACGAGAACTTCGTGGACCTCACGCAGGAGACCAGCCACAACCTCGAAGCCGTGGCGCGCACCCCGGCTTCGGCGCTGGGCTCCACGCGCGACAAGCCGGACCTGAAGTACTGCCAGGAGATCTTCAAGGTGCTCAAGGCGCACGAGGTCGAGCACTTCTTCTACATCGGCGGTAACGACTCGTCGGACACGGTCCGCATCGTGAGCGAAGAGGCGCGCAAGGCGAACTACCCGCTGCGTTCCATCCACATCCCGAAGACGATCGACAACGACCTGGTGGGCAACGACCACACGCCCGGTTTCCCGTCGGCGGCGCGTTTTGTGGCGCAGGCCTTTGCCGGCGCCAACCTGGACAACGCGTCGCTGCCCGGGGTGTACGTGGGCGTGGTGATGGGTCGGCACGCGGGCTTTCTCACGGCCGCGTCGGCGCTGGGCAAGAAGTTTCCGGACGACGGTCCGCACCTGATCTACGTGCCCGAGCGCGTGTTCGAGATCCCCAAGTTCCTGGCCGACGTGAAAGCCACGTATGAACGTTATGGCCGCTGCGTCATCGCGGTCAGCGAGGGCATCCACGACGCCTCGGGCCAGCCCATCATCACGCAGTTGGCCAAGGACATCGAGAAGGACGCGCACGGCAACGTGCAGCTCAGCGGCACCGGCGCGCTGGCCGACCTGCTGTGCGAAGAGATCAAGGCCAGGCTGGGCATCAAGCGCGTGCGCGGCGACACCTTCGGCTACCTGCAGCGCAGCTTCATCGGCTGTGTGTCCGACGTGGATCAGCGCGAAGCGCGCGAGGTGGGCGAGAAGGCGGTGCAGTTCGCCATGTGGGGCCGGGTGGACGGCTCGGTGGCGATCAAGCGCACCGGCTTCTATTCGGCCGACTACGAACTGCTGCCGCTGGACGCCGTGGCCGGGAAGACGCGCACCATGGAAGACGAGTTCATCACCGCCAGCGGCACCGACGTGACCGACGCTTTTCGTCTCTACCTGCGCCCGCTGCTGGGCTCGGACATGCCCGACGCTTTCCGCCTGCGGTACAACCCGGTGGCCAAAGTGCTGAACCGCTCATGACCGGGGCGGCTCAAGCCGGGTTTCCGACGGGCCGACCCCGCTGGCATGACCGGCCATGGAAAACGCGCTTGCGGTGTGGACTCCGCGCTGCTAGCCTGATGGCGTGGTCCGGGCCATGAAGCCTTCTGGCTCGGGGCATCTTTCTCTTCCAGCTTCATAAAGGTGAACGTACCGTGAATACCCTGACCACTTTCCGGTTCCCCGAGGGCGCCTGTATTGCCCAGGCACAGCCGCACATGGGCGTACCCGTCACCTTGACATCGCCGGCGCGAGCCGTCATGACCGATCTGACCCATGTGCGCGCGGCCACCATCTCGCCGGACACGCCATTGACCGAAGCGCGCCAGACCATGATCCACCAAGGGGTGCGCCTCCTGTTCGTGGTGAGTGAAATGCCCTGTGTGGACGGTCTCATCACCTCGACCGACCTTGAAGGCGAGCGCCCGATGCAGGTGCTGGACCAGCGCGGCGTGAAGTACGAAGACCTCGTGGTGGTTGATGTGATGTCGCCCCTGTCGAAACTGGATGCGATCGATCTTGACGAATTGGCACACGCCGATGTGGCCAAAGTGATCGCCACGCTCAAGCAGCTCGGACGCCGGCACATGCTGGTGGTGCAGAGGGCGGGCAGCGGCCATGGCCCGCGCGTGCGCGGCGTGATTTCGCAGACGCAGATCGAGCGCCAGCTCGGTCAGCCGATCGACGTGGTGGAACGAGCCAACAATTTCGCGGAAATCAGCGTTTCGCTGGCCGGCTGACGCTGCGCTTTGGCGCGGGGCTGGCGCGCCGTTAGACTTCCTGCCTGTCCGACCAGCCCGCTACTTGCCAACCATGTTGAAGTCCACTCTGCTCTTGTTTGCGCTGACGATGTCTGCCACCGCCGGTCACGCCGCCGACAACTGTGAGCCGCTGCGCGCCAGGATTGAGGCCCAGATTGCCGGCACGGGGGTGACGGGTTTCACCGTCACCACGCTGGACGCTGCGGCTGACGTTCCCGGCAAGGTGGTGGGCAGCTGCGGCAACGGTGCGAAGAAGATCGTGTATGCCCGCGGCAGCACGGCCCCGGTTGTCCGCGCCGTGGCACCCGCCGCGCAGGCGCTCGCGCCCCCTGTGACGCCCAAGCCCCGGCTCACTAAAAAGGCCACCCGCGACGAAGACATGCTGACCGAGTGCAAGGACGGCACGGTGTCCCGAGGCGGTAGCTGCAAGCCCTAGCAGACCCTGTTCAGGGCTGGGTCAAACGGACGAAAGCCGGGTGAGGTTCAGCCCAGTTCCTTGAACGACTGCAAGGGCGACAGGGACGAAAAACCGCCGGCCCGTTTTTCCTTCATGGCGGTGATGGACTCGCGCACATGCGCATTGCTCCAGATCGCACCCTGCAGCCAGCCCATCTGGCGCAGGCTGTCTTCCACCGAATGGTCGCGCGCATAGGTCACGGCCTGTTTGGTGCCCCAGATGGCAATGGGCGGTTTGCTCGCAATCTCTCGCGCGCATTGCAGTGCCGCAGCCAGCATGGCGTCAGCCGTGTCAAAAACCTCGTTGACCAGCCCGTACGCCAACGCTCTGGCGGCGGGCAGGCGGCGGCCGGTGTACGCCATTTCTTTCACCACAGCAAATGGAATGAGCTTGGGCAGGCGCTGCAGCGTGCCCACGTCGGCCACCATGCCGATGTTGATTTCCTGGACGCAGAAGAAGGCGTCGGCCGTGGCGTAGCGGATGCAGGCGGCCGTGACCATGTCCACCGCACCGCCAATGCAGCCGCCCTGGATGGCGCAAATCACCGGGCAGCGCAGGTTTTCGATCTTGGTGAATGTGGCCTGCATGTCGGTGAGCAGGTCGAAGATGGCTGCGCGGCCTTCGGGGCTCTGGTCGTCCATGGCAATGGCGCCGCTGAAGGTTTCCAGCGCCATGCCGGCGCTGAAGTGTTTGCCGGTGCTGCTGATCACCAGCGCACGCGCCGTGCCTTCGGTGTGGATGTGCGTCAGCACCTCGTCCAGCTCGCGCCAAAAAGTGGGGTGCATGGTGTTCATGGCCTCGGGGCGGTTGAGCACCAGGTGGGCCACGTGGTCGTCAGTCAAGTTCAGGGAAAAGCAGGTCGGTGTGTTCATCGGGGGCCTTGTCTCTCGAGGGGCGGTTGGGGTGGCCGACACTGTAGCCCGAGGTTTGGCTGCCCTCTGTCCCGGCCTTGACGAGCTTGCCCACCCGCACCCCCAGCAGACGCAAGCGCCGGCTCAGGTCCACCCGCTTCAGGCACAGCCCGGCGTGGCGCCGGATGGTGGCCGCGTCGGCGGTGAAACTGTCCAGGGTGATGTCGCGCGTGACGCTCTGAAAATTGTCGTAGCGCAGCTTGATGCCGATGGTTTTTCCCGCGTAGCCTTTGCGTTGCAGGTCGGCCGCCACCTGTTCGCACAGCCGGGTAAACACCGCGCCCAGCTCGGCGCGGTCGCGCACGGCGTGCAGGTCGCGCTCAAAGGTGGTCTCGCGGCTCATGCTCACCGGCTCGCTCTCGGTCACCACCGGGCGCTCGTCGCGGCCCCAGCTCACGTCGTGCAGCCAGTGGCCGTAGCTCTTGCCAAAGGTTTCAAGCAGCCAGGCGCGGTCGCGGGCGGCCAGCTCGCCAATGGTGTGAATGCCGTGGCTCTTCAATTTTTCGTCGGCCTTGGGCCCCACGCCGTTGATCTTGCGGCAGGGCAGCGGCCAGATCTTGTCTTGCAGGTCGTCGCTCTGCACGATGCTGATGCCGTTGGGTTTGTTGAATTCACTCGCCATTTTGGCGATGAGCTTGTTGGGCGCCACGCCAATTGAGCAGGTGAGCCCGGTCGCTTGAAAAATGCTTTTTTGAATCAGCCGCGCCAGCACCCGCCCGCCCTCGCGCTGGCCGCCGGGCACATCGGTGAAGTCGATGTAGACCTCGTCCACACCCCGGTCCTCCACCAGCGGTGCAATCTCGGCAATGGTGCTTTTGAACAGCCGCGAAATACGGCGCACCTCGTCAAAGTCCACCGGCAACAAAATGGCCTGCGGGCACAGCTTGGCCGCTTTCATCAGCCCCATGGCCGAACCCACGCCAAACTGCCGCGCCGCATAGGTGGCGGTGGTGGCCACACCGCGCCCGGTGTAGCCCGCCAGGCGGGGGAAAAAGTCCACCGGAATGCGGTCCAGCGTGGCGCCCGACCATTCCCGTTCCGGGTAAACCTCCCGCAAGCGGGCCAGCACATCGTCTTCCTTGCGTCGCCCGCCGCCAATCACCACCGGCAAGCCCTTGAGCTGCGGGTAACGCAGCAGCTCCACCGACGCAAAAAAAGCGTCCATGTCCAGGTGGGCGATGCGGCGCTGCCGCGGTGGGGTGGATGGGGTCACGCTGCAAGCATAGCGCCGCCCGCCAGGGGTTTTGCAGGTCTAAGATGCTGGGTGCAGCCGGCACTTTCGCCTGGCTGCTTTAGGGAGCTGAAACACCATGAACAACACCGTTTCGCGTTTGATCGCAGCCCTGCTGGTGGGCGCGGGCATTGCCGTGGCCGGCTTCGCTGTCAACCAGGGGCTGGAACGCTTTCGCATGGCAGACCGCTCGGTCATTGTGAAGGGCCTGGCCGAAAAAGACGTGGAGAGCGATTTCGCCGTGTGGACCCTGTCGTTTCGCCGCGCCGGCGCCGAGTTTGGCGACGTGCAACAGGCCCTGGCCAGCGACCGCGACAAGGTGCTCGCCTTTCTGAAAACGCGCGGCTTTACAGAAGCGGAGCTGGATGCCCGCCCGCTGCAGGTGCAAGACTTGTTTGCCCGCGAATACGCCCAGGGCAACACGCCGTTGCGGTTCAACGGCACGGGCCAGGTGCTGGTCAAGTCACCCCGGGTGGCCGAGGTGGACGCTGCTGCCCGCGCGGTGGACCCGCTGATTCAGGCCGGCGTGCAACTGGGCGGTGAAAACGAAGGCGGCCGCAGCGGCCCGCGCTTTCAGCTGCGCGGCTTCAACGACATCAAAGCGCCCCTGCTGGCCGAAGCCACCCGCAACGCCCGCGAGCAGGCCGACAAATTTGCCGCCGAAGCCGGCGCGCAGCTGGGTCCGCTGAAAAACGCCAACCAGGGCGTGATCCGCATCACGGGCGACGATGGCAACGACTTTGACGACGGCAGTTCACGCACCAAGCGGCTGCGGGTGGTGAGCACGTTTGAATACGAGTTGAGGTAAGTACCCCCCGCAGCGCTGCGCGCTACCCCCCGGGGGGCGGCACTGGCCGTCCGGCAAAGCCGGCCCGGCGGTGCCCTGGGCTGCTGCGTTTCATGCGTCGGGGTGGAATGCCGCGCTGCGCTTGCAATGGCGGCGCGCTACCGGGCCTGCAAGGCCCGTCATTGCGAGCGCAGCGCGGCAATCCATCCCTGCGGGCCCAAGCGGCCCGCGCGCCGCACATGCGCAGCGCGGGATTTACGTCAAATCGACTTCTGCACCAGCCAGCCCTTGAACAACCAAGGCAGGCTGGGCGACACGCCGGTGGCCACGCCACCTTTGTTTTCGGCGCTGACGCCAATTTCCGTCACGCCCTGCAGGTCGGATTCATTCACCGGCATCTGCAGCGTTTTGTATTTGCTCGTGACCACGCCCAGCGAGCGGGGTGGGGCATCACCGGCAATGGCCCACACCTGCAGGCTGTCTTCGCGGCCTTCTTTCACGTCGTTGAGCCGCTGCACCAGCAAGGCGCTGTCTTTGGGGTTGTAGGTCACCAGCATGGCGGCTTGCTGGTCTTTGTCCAGCAGCACCGCCACCTGCCGAATCTGCGGCACCTCGATCAGGCGCGCCTGCGCATGCTGAATCTGGGCTTTCAGCTGCGTCATCATGCTGGCGCTGGCGGCCCAGCCAATCAGCACCACCAGCAGCAAAAAGACGGCCAGGGCGCGCCACCAGGGGCTGACGCGGCGCGAGGCCGGGGTGGACGCGGGGGTGTTGGTGTTGTCAGAGGCGGTTGCGGTGTCGGTCATGGGTCAATCAGGAGGGGTAGGTACCGGGTAGGAGTATGCCTTTGTCCACGTTCTGAATATTGGTGTGGCCGCAAAACGCCATGGTCACGTCCAGCTCCTTGTGGATGATTTCCAGCGCCTTGGTCACGCCTTGTTCGCCCATGGCACCCAGGCCGTACACCATGGCGCGGCCAATCATGGTGCCGCGCGCGCCCAGCGCCCAGGCTTTCAGCACGTCCTGTCCGCTGCGAATGCCGCCGTCCATCCAAACCTCAATCTGATCACCCACCGCCGCCACGATGGCCGGCAGCGCTTCGATGCTGCTGGGCGCGCCGTCCAGCTGGCGCCCGCCGTGGTTGCTCACCACAATGGCGTCGGCCCCGCTGGCCACGGCCAGTTGCGCGTCTTCCTCGCACATGATGCCCTTCAAAATCAGCTTGCCGCCCCACTGCTTCTTCACCCACGCCACGTCTTCCCAGCTCAGCGTTGGGTCAAACTGCTCGTTGGTCCAGGAAGCCAGCGAACTCATGTCGCTCACGCCTTTTACGTGGCCCACCAGGTTGCGAAAGGTGTGGCGGCGCGTGCCCATCATGCCCAGCACCCAGCGCGGTTTGGTCGCGATGTCCACGATGTTGCCCAGCGACGGAATGACCGAGGCGCGCATCTTGTTCTTCAAGTCTTTGTGGCGCTGGCCAATCACCTGCAGGTCCAGCGTGAGCACCAGCGCGCTGCACTGGGCCACCTTGCAGCGCTCGATCATGCGGGCCATGGCTTCGCGGTCGCGCATCATGTAGAGCTGAAACCAGAACGGCGCGGTGGTGTTTTCCGCCACGTCTTCAATCGAGCAAATGCTCATGGTGGACAGCGTGAACGGAATGCCGAATTTCTCGGCCGCCTTGGCCGCCTTGATCTCGCCGTCAGCGCTTTGCATGCCGGTCAGGCCCACGGGGGCAATGCACACCGGCATCTTGGCCACCTGGCCCACCATTTTTGTTGCGGTGCTGCGGTTTTCCATGTTCACCGCCACGCGCTGGCGCAGCTTGATCTTTTGAAACTCGTCGCTGTTGGCGCGGTAGGTGCTCTCGGTCCACGAGCCGCTGTCGGCGTAGTCGTAAAACATGCGCGGCACGCGCTTTTTGGCCAATACGCGCAGGTCTTCGACGGTGGTGATGACGGTCATGGGGGTTTGTCTCCGGTGTTGTGGGTGTGCTCTGAGCGCGATGTTAGCCAGACCACCTGGAAAAGGCTTGTGAAAGCCCCTTGGCCGGATTGAAATTTCTTGCGCCCCGTGTCCGTTTGGAGGCGGGTTCAGCAGGACGCAGCGCTGAGGCGGTCGATGATCAGGCCGCCGCCGGCGCTGCTGGCTGGTGTGAAGGCCCTGCGGGCGCTTCCAGCCGGTAGCCGAGGCCGCGCACGGTCTGGATCAGTGCGACGGGGTGACCCTCGTCGATCTTGCTGCGCAGACGGCGGATGTACACGTCCACGACATTGGTCAGCGGGTCTTCACTTTGCCCCCACACGCTGGACAAGATGCGTTCGCGACTGAACAACCGGCCAGGCGCGCCCATGAGCAATTCCAGCAGCGCCAGCTCGCGTGCCGTCAGGTTCAGGCTGGTGCCCGCCCGGCTTGCGCGCATGCTCTCCCGATCGAGTTCAAGGTCGGCCACCGCCAGCACGCGGGCACGGCCGGGCTGCAGGCCGTGAGAGCGCCTGGCCAGTGCCTCAAGCCGGGCCAGCAGTTCTTCAAACTCGAAGGGTTTGCACAAATAGTCGTCCGCGCCGGTGCGCAGGCCGTTCACGCGGTCGTCCAGCGAACCGAGTGCGGTCAGTATCAATATGGGCAGTTTCACGCCTTGTGCCCGCAACGTTTGGCAAATCTCCAAGCCGCCCATGCCGGGCAGCATCAGGTCCAGCACCACCACGCTTGGTGTGGTGCCGCTGGGCTGGTGCCGCGCCGCCGCCTGCACCAGCGCCAGCCCCTCAGGCCCGGTGGCGGCATGCTGCACCTGGTAGCCCTCGGCGCGCAGGCCCCGCTGCAAAAAGTCGGCAATGCGCGGATCGTCTTCAATCAGGATGATGTTCATGGGGCAGCGCTTACGGTCCGGATACGGTCGGTGCAGCGGTTTTTAGCATGGGCAGGCGCAGCACCACACAAGTGCCCTTGTTGCCCGCGGCGCTGGCCGGGCTGCGCAAGCTCAGGCTGCCGCCGTGTGCCTGGGCCAGCGCTTGCGCAATCGACAGGCCAAGCCCAATGCCCCCAGCCCGGTGTACCCGCGCCGCAGCGCCCCGGAACTGCCGCTCGAACACGCGCGGCAGTTCCTCAGGTTCGATGCCAATGCCTTCGTCGCTCACATGCAGTTCGACGTGGGGGTTGGCACCGCCGGTCTCATGCACGCTCACCTTCACGAGTCCCTGCGCAAAGGAATAGCACACCGCATTGTCCAGTATCAGCAACAGCAGCTGGCGAAGGCGCTGTGCATCGCCCAGCAACCACACTGGCTTCAGCTCACCGCAAGGGCCTTCAATGCGAATCTGGTTGGCCGCTGCCAGCGCTGCGGCTTGTGTCAGCGCATCGGCCAGGGACAGCGAAAGGTCCACGGGCTGGCGCACCATGGTGAGCGAGTCCATGTCGCTGCGCGCCATGGCCAGCAGATCTTCAATCACGGCGCCGAGCTGGCGCGAGGTGTCCACAATGCGGTGCAGCGCTTGCTGGTACTCCGTGGCGCTGCGGGCTCCACCGCGCAAGGTGATCTCGGCTTCGCCGCGTATCACGGTGGTGGGTGTGCGAAGTTCGTGGCTGATGTCGGCCAGCAACTGGCGTCGACGCACGTCGGTCCTTTGCAGCGACTCATTGGCCTCGTGCAAGGCCCGGGTGCGTTCGCGCACCTCGTTTTCCAGCTCGTGGCGCTGAGCAGCTTCCCGCAAGCGGTGTTGTTCGAGTTCCTCGGCCATGGCATTCATGCTGCGCGCCACATCCGAAAACTCGTCTTGCCCCTGGACTGCCACCCGGTGCTGCAACTTGCCCTGGCGCAAGGCCTGTGCGCCGTTCACCAGGGCGTCCAGTGGGCGGCGCAGTGCGCGGGCGAAATACACCATGGCCCCAAGCGCAACGAGCGCCAGCAGCAGCGCCATGCCGATCCACAGCGCCTGCATGCGCGCGAGTGCCTGGTCAGCGGCCATGCGCTCGCGCTCCACGGCAGCTGTTTCGCGCGTGATGCTCTGGGTGATCAGCTGCCGCAGGTCTCGGCCGTCGGTGCGTTCAAAAACCTCGGTGAGCGCGTCCCAGCCCTGGCGTGCGGGTGCGTCGGGCGGCAACACGTTCATCTGTCCAATGCTGGCCCCCAGGGCTCGCACCGTCACACCCAGCACACGCAAGGCATCCAGCCGCGCCAGGTGCTCTGCTTCGCCCGTGGTGTCCAGCCGTGTGAGGCGGGCTTCTTCGGTCAGGCGAGCCAGGTCGGCCAGCGTCGTTTTCATGTCGTGCAGCAATGCATCCCGCTCAGCCAGTTCACCGCCGGCACCAATCTTTTGCTGCGTGACCCACGAGCGCAAGCGCTGCTTGGTTGCCGACAGTTTGACAAAACCCAGGTGAATGTCGCTCGCAATACGGCCGCGCACCACCTGTCGCTCGGCTTCCCGCAGGGCAAACACCGCACCAATACCCTGCAGCGCCAGGGTGGCGGCCAGAAAGATCAGGACCAGGCTGAGGCGGCGACGGAACATGCACCCATTGTGTACGGGTTGCCCCCCGTGCCCGGGCTTGTCATCTTCTGTTCATCTGGCCGTCAGAGGCTGGTCATGCAGGGTTCAAACCCCATTCAGCCGGTGGTATTTCAATACAGGCAGGCCCTCGCTCAAAGCCAGTACAGGTGCCTGTTCTTACAACCTCATCCGGAGCCCCGCCATGAAAAACTTGCCTCTACTCGCTGCTGCACTCACCCTGGCCTCCTTGAGCACCGCTGCATCGGCCACCGTGGTCAACAGATCCATCACCGAGGCCGAAGTGCTGGCTGCACAGGCCGGCTGGTGCAAAGCGCTGGTCGACATCAGCCAGATCCACGAAAAAAGCGGTCAGGCAGCGGCCAAAGCACTGGCCGAAAAAGTCATCGACGGCGCCTACGGCTACCAGATGGGTGCCGTGCTGTTCAAGCCCACGCTCACCGTGGTGCCGCAAACCTTTCGCACCACCCGCGCCGGCGCTTTGGCTTATTTCGTGGGCGGCGACCGCAACTTTCCAAAAGACACCGGCTTTGCCCTCAAGGGCTGGACCCAGTGCCAGGCCAAGAATGCCGCTGTTTTCATCACCGGCGATTCGGCCACCAGCATGGGCAACGTCATGATCACCAACAAGTCGGGTGCCGTGACCACGGTGGACAAAACCTGGAAATACGTGAAAGACGATGCCGGCAACCTGCGCATCGTGGTGCACCACTCTTCGCTGCCTTACGCCGGCAACTGATGAAAGCGGTGTGACCTTCAGCCCGGCGCGGGCAGCACCTGCCCGCGCTCGGCTTCGGTCAGTGGTTCCAGCCAGCCCAGTTGCTGTTCCAGTACGGCCACCGTGGCCTCTGAGGCGTCGGTGCCGTGGGCTTGCCGCTCGGTGATGCGCTGGCGCAGCACATCCACCGGGGCTTCGCAGGCCAAGATGCGAAACGCAGCGCCCGTGCTGCGTGCCAGCGTGGCAAACGCTGCGCGCTCGTGCTGGCGCAAAAAGGCCGCGTCCACCAGCACCGTCCAGCCGTCGGTCAGCAGCCGGCGCGTGCGCTTGAGCAACGAGGCATAGGTGTCGCCATGGGCCTGCGGGCTGTACAGCCCGGTGTTCAGCCCCGAGCCACTGGGCGCCAGCGCGCTCAGGCCGTGCAGGCGCTTGCGCTCCACGTCCGAGCGCAGGCGTATGGCGCGGCCTGTGGCCTCGGCAGCCAGCCAGCGGCTGGAAGCCCAGGTTTTGCCACTGCCCGACAGGCCGTGCGTGATCACCAGTTGCGGCGCGGGTGGGTGGGCTATGGCCTGCGCCAGCCCGAGGTAGCGCCGGGCTTCGGCCAGACAAGCCTGGGCTTCGGGCGCCGCCAGTCCTTCGGGGACAGCGCCGCCCAGTTGCCCCAGGCGCAGCGCCGCCACCTTGGCGCGCACCCCCGCGCGGTAGCTGGCAAAAAAGCTCCACACCGTGGGGGCTGACACATCGCCGCTGTCGTCCAGCCAGGCGCTCAGCAACACATTGGCCAGGCCGGGGCGGCCGTGGTTCAGCAGGTCCATCCAGGCAAAGGCCATGTCGTTGGCCACATCGATCCAGCGCAGCGCGTCGTTGAACTCAATGGCGTCGAACGGCAACACGTCTGGGTGGCCGTCCGCCCCCACCAGCACCAGGTTGGCCAGGTGCAAGTCGCCATGGCCTTCGCGCACGCGGCCTTTTTGACGCCGCCGCGAAAGCAGCGGTTCAATGGCGTTGAAACGCTGTTCGGTCCATTCGCTCAGTTCGCGCACCAGCGCGGCGTCAGCGGGGTCGGTCAGGGCCGTGCGCAGGGTGTTGAAGTTGTCGCGCGGCCAGCGCATGGCTGCGGCCGCATGCCCCCATTCCTGGCCATTGCCCGCCACGGCGGCCCGGGCCTGAAACATCACCATGCGCCGCGCCAGCCCGGCCATGTGCTCGGGTGTGAGCGCGCCGCGCTCACACAGGTGGTCCAGCCGGGCAGCTTCGTCAAAGCGGCGCATGCTCACCGCGTATTCAATGGCCTGTGCGTCGTCGGCCGTACCCGGCACGCCCCAGCGCGGTTGTGCGGCCGTGCCCACAAGGGGCAGCACGCCCAGATACAGCTGCGTATCGGGTCGATCGTGCTGCTGAAAGCGACGGTTCACCCGAATCTCGGTTTCGCAGGCCTGGCGGCGCAGGGCTAGGGTGCTGAAGTCCATGAACGGAAAGCGCACCGGCTTTTTGATCTTGTAGGCCAACGCGCCCGCCAGCAGCACCCAGGCGCCATGCGTTTCCACCAGCGTCACGCGCTCCACCGCCTGCGGCTGCCGGTCGGCATACCGCGCCGGGTTCAGCAGGGCGGTGATCAGGGGCGGCAGTGCGTCGTTCATGCGAGCCACTTTACGTGCCCACACCCTGTGGCATCCTGACACCGCCGTGCATCCACCGTCAAGCCTGTGAAAATACCGCAACAGTCACCACCAGCAACCCACGGACACGGCACCCATGAACCTGGCCCACCTGCTTGAGCGCGCCGCGCTGCAAGACCCCGCGCGCCCCGCCATTTTCAGCGGCACCCGCAGCGTGGCCACGCACGGGCAATGGGCACAGCGCGCATCCGGAGTGGGTGCTCACCTGCGCGCCGCCGGCCTGCAGCCTGGCGACCGCGTGGTGTTTTTCATGCGCAACCACCCGCGCTACCTGGAGCTGATGTTTGGCGCCTGGTGGGCCGGGCTGGTGGTGGTGCCGGTCAACGCCAAGCTGCATATCAAGGAAGTGCAGTGGATCGTGGACAACGCCCAGGCCCGCTGGGCCTTCGTGACGAGCGACGTGGCGCCCGACCCGGCGGCATTCACCGGGCTGGACGGCGTGATGGACGCCGACAGCGCCGCCTGCACCGCCTGGCTGGAAGGCGGCGAAGCCCTGCCGGCCATTACCGAGCGCGCGCCCACCGATACCGCCTGGCTCTTCTACACCAGCGGCACCACCGGGCGCCCCAAGGGCGTGATGATCACGCACCGCAACCTGCTCACCATGGGGCTCACCTACTTCAACGACGTGGACCCTGTGGATGTCGGTGATGCCATTGCCTACGCCGCACCCATGTCGCACGGCGCGGGCCTTTATGCCATCCCGCACCTCATGGCCGGCGCACGCCACGTGGTGCCCGCTTCGGGCGGGTTTGATGCGGCCGAGTTGTTCGCGCTGGGCCGGCAGCTTGGGCCGCTGTCGCTGTTCGCCGCGCCCACCATCGTCAAACGCATCGTGGACGAAGCCGAGGCGCAAGGCCTTACGCCCGAGCAATGCGGCCAAAGCTTCAAAACCATCGTTTACGGCGGTGCGCCCATGTACGCCGCCGACATCCAGCGCGCCCTGCGCACCATGGGCCCGCGCTTTGTGCAAATCTACGGCCAGGGCGAAAGCCCCATGGTGGGCACTGCGCTCAGTCGCACCCATCTGGCCGACGCAGCTCACCCGAGGTACGCCGAGCGCCTAGCCTCTGTGGGCGTGGCGCAAACGCCCGTGCGCATCCGCGTGGCCGGGCCAGGTGGTGAGCCGGTGGCGCCGGGCGAAGTGGGTGAAGTGCTCATTCAGGGCGACAGCGTCATGGCCGGCTACTGGCAAAACCCAGAAGCCACCCAGGCGGCCATCCGGGACGGCTGGCTCTGGACTGGCGACATGGGCGCGCTCGATGCCGACGGCTTCCTGACCCTGAAAGACCGCAGCAAAGACCTCATCATCAGCGGCGGTAGCAACATTTACCCGCGCGAAGTGGAAGAAGTGCTGCTCACCACGCCCGGCGTGAGCGAGGTGGCCGTGGTGGGCGCACCCGACCCGGAGTGGGGCGAAATCGTGGTCGCTTTCGTGGTGTTGCAGCCGGGCGCAACGCTGGATTCCAAGGCGCTCGACGCTTTTTGCCTGGAGCATATTGCGCGCTTCAAGCGGCCCAAACGCTACGAAATGGTGGACGCGCTGCCCAAGAACAACTACGGCAAGGTGTTGAAAACGGTGTTGCGCGAGCGATTGGCTACCGGGACTTGACCACCTCGGGCCGGCCACAACGCTCTACCCAGCTCTACCGCAGCAGGCCCGGCAACCGTTCAAACCCGCCCACGTGGTGGGTGAGCAGGGCCAGCGCTTCGCTGCGGGCCTGTGCTGCGATGGTCAGGCCGACAAGACCGCTTCGCCGGTGGGCAACGTCACCTCCGGAATCGTGCTGGCGTCCTTGATCACCTGGCGCTGCGGCATGTAGTTGAGCAGCACGTCGGTTTCCTTCTTCACCGCGGCATAGCACTCGCAGCTCAGGGCTTCAAGTTGCGGCCGGTCCAGCACCCTGATGGAGCCGCGCTTGTACGAAATGACCCCCAGCTCCTGCAGTTTCAGCGCGGCATGGGTCACGCCCTCGCGCCGCACACCCAGCATGTTCGCAATGAATTCCTGCGTCATGGTCAGGTGGTTGTTGGACAGCCGGTCCATCGACAGCAGCAGCCAGCGGCAGAGCTGCTTGTCGATGCTGTGGTGGCGGTTGCACACGGCGGTCTGGGCCACTTGGGTGATCAGCGCCTGCGTGTAGCGCAGCATCAGCACCAGCAGCTCGCCGTGTCGCGTGAACTCTTCCTTCACCCGGCTGCGGGGCAGGCGGTAGGCATAACCGGCGCTCTGCACCATCGAGCGGCTGGGCGTGCTCTCGCCGCCCATGTACAAGGTAATGCCCAGCAGCCCCTCGTTGCCCACCACCAAAATAGCGGCAGACGACCCGTTTTCCATCACGTATTGCAGCGAAATGATGGCGTCGGTGGGAAAGTAGACGTGGCGCATGGGCCGGCGCGACTCGTACATGAGCGCGCGCAACGGCAGCGCAACGAGTTCCAGGTGGGGAAAAAGCCGGTCTTGAACTTCCGGCGACAAGGCGGCCAGCAGATGGTTCTGCCGGGGGTGAGGTTGGGGCTTGGTGGACATGGGATCCTCCGTTGGCTGGAGCTTGGGTAGCGCCCGTTTATGGTGCGCGCAGCTTACATCAAGGGCCGCAAGGGCGCCGCACACCCAGCGCTGGCCCCGGCACCAACGGCGAAACCCGACGCCAGCGCCCTGAATTCTTCGGAGGAAACCCGCTTCAGGGAGATCGTTGAAGTCAAGTGGCGCCCCGCCATTTTCCAGACACCCCTCAACGCCGAGTCGTCATGAAGTGTGTCCATCACGGTGACCGGCACCTGATTGATTTTGAACTGAATGATCAGTGCTGCGTCGGCAGCACAACCGTCAAAAACCCTGAAGTAGCCGCGTGCGTCACCACGGGCTGACCATGAATCCTGCGAATAAACCACCAGCGCCGAGCCATCCGGCATGATGGCCAGATGAACACGCTGGTGTGAAGACCGTGCGGGGTTACCGGCTGTGCGCGTTGCGCGCCGTCATACCCCCGCCCCCACTTTCGCTATGCTTGCGCCCTTGTGCAACACGAGCCGTTAATCTTTCATGCCCGCTACCCCCAACAAAATCGAATTGGCCCTGGAGAAGTTCATCTTTTCCAGCCGCTGGCTGCTGGTGCCGTTTTTCCTGGGCCTCATCGTCAGCATGGCGGTGCTGCTGCTCAAGTTCATGAAAGAAATGGGGCTGCTGATTCAGGGGGTTCTGGGCATCATCGAGCACGACACGGTGATTTCCATCTTGACGCTGGTGGACACGGCGCTGATCGCGGTGCTGTTGCTGATCATCGTGTTCAGTGCTTACGAAAACTTCGTTTCCAAGCTGAGCATTGGCGACCACGAGGACCGCCCGGCCTGGATGGGCAAGGTGGGATTTTCAGACCTGAAGATGAAGCTGATCGGCGCCATCGTGGCGATTTCGGCGGTGGAGTTGCTCAAGGCTTTCCTGGTCAGCACCACGCTCACCAGCGAGCAGCTGAAGTGGAAGATCGCCATCCACCTGACGTTTGTGATCTCGGGCCTGCTGTTTGCCCTGGCCGACTGGATCAGCGAACAGCGCAAGTGATCCGCCAAGGCCGGGGTGGCGCTCCCCTGCTGTTGCCTTTGGCCGGTTGAAGCCAGAAGCCCCTCACCCCAACCCTCGCCCGCAAGCGGGAGAGGGGGTTAAGGCAAAACCGGGGCGAAGTTGTGCAGGCCAGCGCGGTCACCCGCGAGGCGCGCGGCTTTGTTTCAGCTGCAGGTGACGCTGCCGCAGCCGCTCATGCTGGCGGGGCGCACGGTGCTGGGGTCGGCCAGCGTTTCGGTGCGGGTGTCAAAGCCCACTTCTTTCAGGTGCAGGGCCAGGCCGGCGTCCATGCTGGCGGCGTGCTGGGGAAACCATTCGGCCAGGGCTTCGGCCAGGCGGGTGATGATTTCTTGGTCGTCCTTTTCGTAGTGCTCCACCACGGCGTGCATGGTTTCCAGAATGGTGGCGTGGTGGCTGGCGTGGCAGTTGTCGGCTGAAAAGCCGGTGGCGAGCATCCAGCGCTCTTCTTGCGCAAAGTGTTCCACCGTGTGCTCCACAAACTGGCGGTACAGCGGCAGTTGCTGGTCTTGCGGGGTGGCCAGCAGCTGGTTGAGCATGGCCACGAACTCTTCATGGGTGTCGTCCATGCGGGCGTCGCCCACGGCCAGGGCGGGTGACCAGTTGAGCGGGGCAGACGCAGCGGGGGTGATGGGGGTGGCGGTGTTTTGCATGGGGCGCAAGCTTAGCAGCGGGGTGGCTGGGGTGGGGTTGATACAGGTCAACGGCCCGTGGTCTTCGGGTAGGTTTGGGGTTTATTGCAGGTGGTAGTCGGCCAGGCGGGGGCGCTGCACGGCTTTCACGTATTCGGCCGTGAAGCCGGGAAACAGCGCCACGATGCGGCCGTTGTCCATGCGGTACCAGCTGCGGCACTGGCTCCACACCGAGCCGGCCAGGCGCTGCTGCAGTTGCTGGTTGTGGGTGGCCATCACGTCGGCGCGCACGTCGATCCAGCGGTGTTGGCCCTGGCGCACGGCCTGCATGCAGCCGATGGCGTGTTCCACCTCGGGCTCGATGTAGAGCAGGGTGGAGGTGTGGCCGGTGGCGGTGTTGGGGCCGAGCATGAGAAACATATTGGGGAAGCCGGCCACGGTGATGCCCTGGTAGGCCTCGGGGCCGTTGGCCCAGGCGCTGGCCAGCGTGCGCCCGTGCAGCCCGGTCACTTTGATGCTGGACAGCAGGTGCACGGCGTCAAAGCCGGTGGCGCACACCAGCACGTCCACCGCGCGCTCGCGGCCGTCGGTGGTCACGATGCCGTGTTCGGTGATGCGTTCAATGCCGGTGGTGACCAGTTCCACATGGGGCTGGCTCAGCGCGGGGTAAAAGTCGTTGGAATAAATGATGCGCTTGCAGCCCAGCGGGTAGGGCGGGGTGAGCTGCTGGCGCAGAGCGGGGCTGGGCACCTGGCGCGCGCGGTGGGCGGCGGCGGTTTTGAGCATGCCTTTGCGGGCCAGGGTGCCGTCTTCAAAGCCGCGGCGGCCCCATTCGAGCACCTGCACCCAGCTCCAGCGCACCAGGCGGTTGTAGCTGCTGAAGCCGGCCAGCCAGCGGTCGAGCGCGTGGTAGCGGCGGTCCAGCCGGGGCAGCACCCAGTTGGCGGTGCGCTGAAACACATGCAGTTGGGCGGCCTGCGCGGCCATGTGGGGCACCAGCTGCGACGCGGTGGAGCCGGTGCCAACGACGGCCACGCGCCGGCCTTGCAGCGGACACTGGGCGTCCCAGCGGGCCGAATGCAGTTTGCGGCCCTTGAAGGTTTCCAGGCCCGGAATGTCGGGCCAGCGCAGCTGGTTCAGCGGCCCGGTGCTGCAGACAAAAAAACGCGAACGCAGGGTGGTGCCTTGCTCGGTGGCAAAGCGCCACTGGCCGGTGGCTTCTTCAAACCGCGCTTCGCTCAGCCGGGTGCCAAAGCGGATGTGCGCCAGCAGCCCGTGGCGCTCGGCCAGCTGCTGCATGTAGGCCTGAATTTCAGGGGCGGAGGCAAAACGGCGCGTCCAGCCGGGGTTGGGCGCAAAGGAAAACGAATAGGCGGGCGCGGGCACGTCCACATGGGCGCCGGGGTAGGTGTTGTCCCACCAGGTGCCGCCCAGCCCGGGCTGCTTTTCCAAAATGACAAAGTTGTGCAGGCCCGCGCGCTGCAACCGAATGGCCATGCACAGGCCCGACATGCCGGCGCCCAGGATGACCACCTCGTGCGCCTGCTCGCCGTTGGGCTGGGTGTGCGGCAGGTGCGCGTGGGCAAAGCTGGCCAGGCGGGCAATGGCTTCGTCAGCGCTCTTCAGCACGCCGCCGTGCAGCTGAAACACATGCCAGCGGTGTTGCGTCACTTCCAGCCGGGCGGTCACGCCGGCTGCTTGCAGCGCGGCGTGCAGCGCCAGGGCCTGGTCGTGCAGCAGCTCGTCGGTGCCGGCCTGTATCAGCACCGGGGGCAGGCCGCCGAGGTGGCCCCGCAAGGGTGAAATGCCAGGGTCTGCGGCGCTGCGCTGCGCCCGGTAAAAGTCCACACAGGCCTGCGCCCAGCGGTGGCTGAGCATGGCTTCGCCGGGCGGTGGGGCTGGCAGTGGGTCGGGCGCCACGGCGTCGCCCAGCGGCGACAGCAGCAGCAGCGAAGCGGGCCCGGGGTCGCCGGCGTCGCGCAGGGCCATGGCCAGCGCCAAGGCCAGGCCGCCGCCGGCCGAGTCGCCGCCGACGATCACCGGGCCATCGGCCCGAAGCGCCCGAAAAGCGGCCAGCGCGTCGTGCAACGCAGCGGGGTAGGGGTGTTCGGGTGCCAGCCGGTAGTCGAGCGCAAACACGGGCAGGCCGCTGGCCAGCGCCAGCCGTGCGGTGAGCGAGCGGTGGGTGGCGGGCGAGCCAATGCAGTAGGCGCCGCCGTGCAGGTAGAGCACGGTGGCCCGGGCGTGGCCCGTGTCGGTCACGTTGTGTACCGTGCGTCGCGGGCGCAACCACTCGCCGGGCATGCCGCCCACCTGGGCGGGCGTGGCGCTGGCCGCGCGCGGCACCGGCAGCGAAAGGCGTGCCAGCACAGCCAGCCAGCGGCGCTGGAACGCGATGGGAAAACGTGGTGAAAAAACCGGCTTGACCAGCAGCTGGAGCGACCAGCGCTGCAGACAGGCCAGCAGGCTTTCAACCGCGCTACGGGGTGTGTAGACAACCATCTTGACCTCTGACAGGGGGTAAGAGGCAGTGTAAGAGCGCCCGCAAGGGATGCGCCGGCGCTGGCGCGGCCAGCGCCGGCTTGGGGCCTCACGTGCGTTGCAAAGCCCACCCAGCCAAGCGGATCGCGACAACGCCGGCAACCCAGAGCAGCAAGAAGGACACAGCGGAATCCCTCAGGGGTTGAGGGCCAACGCGGCATCTGGGAATGTTTCGTGGCCTGTCGGCCCTGTGTATCGGGTCTGTGGCCGGCTCTTGGGGTCAGGCCAGGCGGGCACGGTGGCGCGCTATTTGCGCCAGCACCTGCACCGGGGCCGTGCCGCCGAGCGTGTTGCGGGCGTTCAGGCTGCCGCGCAGGCTCAGGCACTCGTACACGTCTTTTTCAATGCTGGCGTTGAAACTTTGCAGCACCGCCAGTGGCAGTTCGGACAGGTCGCAGGCGTGGCTGCTGGCGGCTTTGACGGCGTGGGCGACGGTCTCGTGGGCGTCGCGAAACGGCAGGCCCTTTTTCACCAGGTAGTCGGCCAGGTCGGTGGCGGTGGCGTAGCCTCGTCTGGCGGCTTCCTCCATGGCGATGGCGTTGACGGTGATGCCGCCTTCCTTGGTGCCGGTGGCCGGGTTCAGTTGCCCGCCCACCATCTCGGCAAAGATGCGCAGCGTGTCTTTGAGCGTGTCCACCGTGTCGAACAGCGGCTCTTTGTCTTCCTGGTTGTCCTTGTTGTAGGCCAGGGGCTGGCCTTTCATGAGCGTGATGAGGCCCATGAGGTGGCCGACCACGCGGCCGGTCTTGCCGCGCGCCAGCTCGGGCACGTCGGGGTTTTTCTTCTGCGGCATGATGGAACTGCCGGTGGTGAAGCGGTCGGCGATCTTCACGAAGTTGAAGTTCTGGCTCATCCACAAAATGAGTTCTTCGCTGAAGCGGCTGATGTGCACCATGCACAGGCTGGCGGCGGCGGTGAATTCGATCGCGAAGTCGCGGTCGCTCACGCCGTCCAGGCTGTTCTGGCAGACCTGCGCAACCCCTTTGTCGTCCACCATGCCCAGCGCGCGCGCCACGCGCTCACGGTCCAAGGGGTAGGTAGTGCCGGCCAGCGCGGCGCTGCCCAGCGGCAGGCGGTTGGTGCGGCGGCGCACGTCGGTCATGCGCTCGGCGTCGCGCGCAAACATTTCCACATAGGCCAGCAGGTGGTGGGCAAAACTCACCGGCTGCGCCACCTGCAGGTGCGTGAAGCCGGGCATGATCACTTCGACGTTGCGCTCGGCCACGTCCACCAAGGCGGTTTGCAGCTCGGCCAGCAAGTCGGTGATCAGGTCGATTTCGCTGCGCAGCCACAGGCGCACGTCGGTGGCGACCTGGTCGTTGCGGCTGCGGCCGGTGTGCAGGCGCTTGCCGGCGTCGCCCACCAGCTGGGTCAGCCGGGCTTCAATGTTCAGGTGCACGTCTTCCAGGTCGAGCTTCCATTCAAAGCTGCCGGCTTCAATTTCAGCGCGGATCTGCGCCATGCCGCGCTCGATGGCAGCGCGGTCGTCGGCGCCGATGATGCCCTGGGCGGCCAGCATTTCCGCGTGGGCCAGGCTGCCGGTGATGTCGGCCAGCCAGAGGCGTTTGTCAAAGAACACGCTGGCGGTGTAACGCTTGACCAACTCGCTCATGGGCTCCGAGAATAGGGCAGACCAGGCTTCAGATTTCTTGTCGAGTTGATTGGTGGACATGGTGTTGCCAGCGGCTGGGTGAGGGGTTGAAAAGGGCTTGAAAAGGGCGGCGTGTCGCTACGGGCGGGGCAGGAGCCGGGACCAAGCGGTCGCTTGCCACGCCAGCGATGTTTTGGCCCGCCAGGCGGCTGGGCTCAGCCTATAGTGCACCCATGAAAGATTCCCGAATTTTATCGAGCTTCCAGGAACTTCCCCACGCAGAAGGTGCCCGCCCGCTGGCACAGATGCCTGAACTGGTGCGCGTGCGGGACCTGGTGTTTGATACGTGCAAAGCCGGCGTGGTGTTGCGGGCGGTGCTGTTTGTGCAGGCCATTGCCGCTGTGGCGGGGCTCTTTGGCGCCACCACGGTGTGGGGCTGGCTCACGCAAATGGCCTTGTTCACCGGCGCTGCCTTGCCCGCCACGCTGGTGTGGCTGCTGACGGTGTGTGCCCTGAAAAAGCCGCTGGACGGACTGCCCATCCCCGCGCAATGGACGGCGGGTATGGCGCTGGGTGCCCTGGCCGCCCTGTATGGCTGTGGCCTTCTGGTGTGGATGGGCCTGGCCGACCCGGCGCCCTGGCTGGGCAGTGCCGCGAGTGGCGCCCTGGTGGCCGCGGTGCTGGTGGCCGCGTTGGTGTGGCGTACCAAGGCGCGCGCGCCCGCCGGCGCCACAGCCCAGCTGGCCGAGTTGCAGGCGCGCATACGGCCCCATTTTTTGTTCAACACACTCAACACGGCGATTGCGCTGGTGCGTGAAGAGCCGGCCAAAGCCGAAAACCTGCTCGAAGATCTGAGCGAACTGTTTCGTCACGCGCTGGCGGATACCAAAGAGGCGGTGCCGCTGCGGCAAGAGCTCGAACTGGCCGAACACTACCTGGCCATTGAGCAGCTGCGCTTTGGTGAGCGCTTGAAGGTGGAGTGGAGCCTCGACGAGGCGGCGTCCAAAGCCCGGCTGCCACCGCTGATTCTTCAGCCCTTGGTGGAAAACGCGGTAAAACACGGCGTGGAGCCCAGTCCTGGAGGCGCCATGGTGCGCATCAGCACCCAACGGCGTGGCAGCGTGGTGGTGATCAAGGTCACCAACACGGTGCCAGCGGGCAGCGGGCGCCGAGGCCATGGGCTGGCGCTGGACAACGTGCGCCAGCGCCTGACGCTGCTGCACGACGTGCAGGGGCGCTTTCAGAGCGCACTGGTCAACGGCGTGTTTCAGGTGCGCCTGGAAATCCCGATATAAGCTCACATAGGCAACGGAGCATCGCATGACACTCAAGGTACTGATCGTCGACGACGAAACACTGGCGCGATCCCGGTTGCGTACATTGCTGAGTGAGTGCTTCGACCCACGGGTGGACGTGGTGGGTGAGGCCGCCAACGCCGTGCAGGCCATGGACCAGATTCAGCGTACCCACTGCGACCTGGTGCTGCTGGACGTGCACATGCCCGGTGTGGACGGCATGACCCTGGCCGCCACACTGCGCCAGGTGGCAGTACCACCCGCGGTGGTGTTTGTCACCGCTTACGCCGAGCACGCGGTGCAGGCGTTTGAACTCGAAGCCGTGGACTACCTCACCAAACCGGTGCGCCGCGAGCGGCTGCAGCAGGCGCTGCAAAAGGTCGAACGTCTGCGCATGGCGACCGACGGTGGTCCGCAGTATGAGTCCAACAGCGCTGGCACAGAGAGCCTGATCATTCAGGAGCGCGGGCGCAGCGAGCGCGTGGCGCTGTCCGACGTGGTTTACCTCAAGGCCGAGTTGAAATACATCACCGTGCGAACAGCCGAAAAAGAACATATTTTTGATGGCGCGCTGAGCGACCTGGAGCAGCGCTACGCCCACCTGTTTGTGCGCGTTCACCGCAATGCCTTGGTGGCGCGGCGTGCGGTGCGGGCGGTGGAAAAGCACAACGATCCGGTGGAAGGCGAAGGCTGGATGGTGCGCCTGGATGGTGTGGAAGAGCGACTGGCGGTGTCGCGCCGACAGCTGGCGGCGGTGCGTGAGGCGCTGATGAGCTAGAAAGGCTCCCCCCGCGCTGCCTGCGGCCTGCCTTGCAGGCCGCGCGGGGAGTCAATATTCGGCAGCCTCAATGAGAAACCGCACCCGCCGCTGACCCTGCCATTCGTCGGCGTCCAGCCGAAAGGCCAGTTTCACCCGCTCGGGCAGTGGCTCGGTGTGGCCGAACCAGATGCCGTCCACCGGCTCGCCCTGGTGTTTCATTTTCAGCGCCAGGTGTTTTTCACCCACCAGCCGCTGACTGACGATTTGCACCTCTTCGCAAAACACCGGTGGCGCAAAGCCCTGACCCCACACCTCTTTGTGCAAGGTGTCCACCAGGTCGGTGCGGCGGTACTGCTTGTCGAGCACGCCATCGGCTTCCAGCCGGCGTTGCAGGGTGGCGGCGTCCAGCCATTCGTGGGCGACCAATTGCAAGGCGGCTTCAAAGGTTTCCAGGTGTTCTTCGTCGATGGTGCAGCCCGCGGCCATGGCGTGGCCGCCAAAGCGCAGCAACACGCCGGGGTGGCGCTTGGCTACCAGGTCGAGTGCGTCGCGCAAATGGAAGCCGGGAATGGAGCGGCCCGAGCCCTTGAGCTCATTTTCTTTGCCTTCGGCGCCGCTGGCGGCAAACACGAATGTGGGGCGGTGCATCTTGTCTTTCAGCCGCGACGCCACGATACCGACCACGCCCTCGTGGAAGTCCGGGTCGAACACGATCAGCGCCGGCGGGGGATCTTCGGATTCGTCAAACATGTCTTCGGCCAGCATCAGCGCCTGGTCGCGCATGTCGCCTTCAATGGCTTTGCGTTCGCGGTTGATGCCGTCCAGCGTGCGCGCCAGTTCGTCGGCGCACAGCGCGTCGTCGGTGCTCAGGCATTCAATGCCCAGCGTCATGTCGGCCAGGCGCCCGGCGGCGTTCAGGCGCGGGCCCAGGGCAAAGCCAAAGTCGAAGCTGGTGGCGGCCTCGGGCCGGCGGGCGGCCACGTTGAACAGCGCCGCCATCCCCGGCGGCATGGCGCCGGCGCGCACGCGCTTCAGGCCTTGTGCCACCAGGCGGCGGTTGTTGGCGTCGAGCTTGACCACGTCGGCCACCGTGCCGAGCGCCACGAGCGGCAGCAGCGCATCGATTTTCGGTTGTGTCTGCGCCGTGAAAACGCCCCGCTCGCGCAGTTCGGCTCGCAAGGCGAGCAGCACATAAAACATCACGCCCACACCGGCAATCGACTTGCTCTCGAAATCGCAGCCCGGCTGGTTGGGGTTGACGATCACGCAGTCGTCGGGCACCACCACCTCGCCGCGTTGTAGCGCAGGCAGGTGGTGGTCGGTCACGATCACCTGCAGGCCCAACTCGCGGGCGGCGCGCACACCGTCCAGGCTGGCAATGCCGTTGTCCACCGTCACCAGCACATCAGCGCCTTGCGCCTTCACGCGCTTCGCTATGGACGGGGTGAGGCCGTAGCCGTCGGTCACGCGGTCGGGCACCAGGTAGTTCACGCGGTCAAAGCCCATGGGCGCGCCCAGCAGGCGCAGGCCGCGCAGGCCAACGGCGCAGGCGGTGGCGCCGTCGCAGTCGTAGTCGGCCACGATGCAGATGGCCTGGTTAGCGGCCATGGCGTCGGCCAGGGCGCAGGCGGCCTCGGCGGCGCCTCTCATGGACGACGGCGGCAGCAGCAGCGCGAGGGCGTCGTCCAGCTGCTCTTTGGCGGTGATGCCGCGCGCGGCAAACAGGCGCGCCAGCAGCGGGTGAACGCCGCTTTGCTCCAGCGCCCAGGCGGCGCGGGGCGGTACATCGCGGGTGATGATTTTCATAAGGCTTCGAGAACGTTCCAGGCGGGCGCAGGGGCGCGCAGGTTTTTGAAGAAATGGCCCAGGCGGGCGCCCGCGCTGCGTGGCGCATTGACCCAGCGCTGCGCGCTGCGTTCGCCGCACAGGGTGAGGGTGACGGGCTCGCCCCGGCGGGCGGCGTCCAGCAGGGGCCTGATGGTGGTGGCGTCGAGCGCGGCCCAGGCGGCTTGCCAGGCGGCCCAGTCGGCGCGCAGCGCGGCCTGGCGCAGGGTTTCGGGCATGTCCGGCATGGGCTTTGGTGCCAGTGGCTCGGCCTGTGCGCCGGCACCGCTGATCCAGATGCCGTTGATGATGTGCAGGCCAGCGGCTTCGCGCGCATCGTTCACCGCGTGGGTGTAGAACAGCATTTGCGCCTCGCTCTGCAGCCGCTTGAGCAGCTGGGCGCCCGCCGGGTTGGCAGGGCTTTCAACCAGCCAGGCGTCCACCGGGCGGCCAATCACGCGGTCCAGGCTGGCGCAGGCAATGCCGCGCAGCGCCTCGCCGCTGGCGTGCCAGCGGGTGGCACTCTCAAAGTGCAGGGTGATGCCGTCTTCGGCGCAAAACGGCGCCAGCGCGTCAAACAGGGGCCGCGCGTGGGCATCGTCCAGGCCCAGTTGCTCGCCGGGCAGCAGGGTCACCTGCTCCATGCCCACCTGAAAGTGGCAGGGCGTGAACCAGGCCTGCGGCGTGGCCGGGCTGTTGCTTTGCGCGGCGGCCCAGGGAATCAAGCCGTCGCCGTAAGGCGTTCCGGCGGACTGCATCAGGCCCAGTGCATGGGCCAAGGCGCGCTCGTGCGGCAGGCTCAGGCTGTGGTCGTCACCGGTGTCGGTGTGTTGCCGTGTCAGCTCGGCCAGCAGGGCGTTCAGGTGGGGTGTGGCCAGTTGCGGCCCCAAGGCCCGGCATTCGGGGGCGCTGGCACTGGCAAACGGGACGAGCAGGTGCGGGAGGGCTTCTGGGGCCGTGGGGGAGGCAGACATGCCTCTGATTGTCGGGGATGCCACAATCAAGCAAAGCTCTTACCCATGCAAACCCCCTACGAACTCATTCTTGGCTGGCGCTACACCCGCGCGGGCCGCGCCACACGGCGCAACGGCTTTATCTCCTTCATCTCGGGCGTGTCCATGCTGGGCATTGCGCTGGGCGTGGCCGCGCTCATCATCGTGCTCAGCGTGATGAACGGCTTTCAGAAGGAGGTGCGCGACCGCATGTTGGGCGTGCTTTCGCACATCGAGGTGTTTGAGCCTGGTGGCCAGGCCATTCCCAACCTGGCCGACACGCTGGCCGCCATAGAACGCCACCCTGAAGTGCTGGGCGCAGCGCCGTTTGTGGGCGCGCAGGCTTTGATAGCCCGCGGCGAGGACATGAAGGGTGCGCTGGTGCGGGGCATTGACCCGGCGCTGGAACCCAAGGTGACCGACCTGGTGGCCGAACTGGCCGACACCGCGCTGCCACGGCTGGTGCCGGGGGCGTTTGGCGTGATTCTGGGTGGTGAACTGGCGCGCAGCCTGGGCGTGGCCCAGGGTGACACGGTGACGCTGATCGCGCCCAGTGGTCAGGTGACGCCCGCGGGCGTGCTGCCGCGCATTCGGCAGATGACGGTGGTGGGCGTGTTTGACTCGGGCCACTTCGAATACGACTCGGCGCTGGCGCTGCTGCACATAGAAGACGCGGCCCGCATCTTCCGGGTGGAAGGCGCCACCGGCGTGCGGGTGAAGATCAAGGACCTGCACGCGGCGCGCGAGGTGGCCATTTCCATCGCTTCCGAGCTCGACCCTGGCCTGCTGGTGCGCGACTGGACGCGCCAGAACCGCACCTGGTTTGCGGCCGTGCAGCTGGAAAAACGCATGATGTTCATCATCCTCACGCTCATCGTGGCGGTGGCGGCGTTCAACCTGGTGTCGACGCTGGTGATGACGGTGACCGACAAGCACGCCGACATTGCCATCTTGCGCACGCTGGGCGCCAGCCCGCAGAGCATCATGGGCATCTTCATGGTGCAGGGCGCCATGGTGGGCATCATCGGCACTGGGCTGGGCCTACTGCTGGGCCTGGGGGTGGCGTTCAACATCGACACCCTGGTGCCTGCCCTGGAGCGCGCGCTGGGTGCCAGCTTCTTGCCGCAAGACATTTACCTCATCAGCCGCATGCCGAGCGACCCGCAGCAAAGCGACATCTTGCCCATTGCGCTGATTTCACTGGCGCTGTCGTTTGTGGCCACCATTTACCCGAGCTGGCGTGCGAGCCGCGTGAACCCTGCCGAGGCGCTGCGCTATGAGTGATGTGGCCCCCACGCTCCGCCGCTGCGCGGGTCGCTGCCCCCCGAGGGGGCGCGTTTTGCCTTGGGGCGGCCCGGCGGCAAAACTTGCTTCTGGCTGCTGCACCACGGCACTTACTTCATCTGTATGACCGACATCGTTCTCCAGGCCACCGGCCTCACCAAACGCTTCACCGAAGGCCGGCTGGACGTGACTGTGCTCAAGGGCGTGGACCTGACCGTGCGCGCCGGCGAAACCGTTGCGATTGTGGGCGCATCCGGTTCGGGCAAGAGCACGTTGCTGCACCTGCTGGGCGGGCTGGACGCGCCCACCAGCGGCACGGTGCAGCTGATGGGGCAAACCTTGTCGGGCCTGAGCGCCACGCAGCAAGGCCAGCTTCGCAATCAGCACCTGGGTTTTGTGTACCAGTTTCACCACCTGCTACCCGAATTCAGCGCACGCGACAACGTGGCCATGCCGCTGTGGATTCGCCGCATGCCGCGCCCGCAAGCGGGTGAGCGCGCGGCACACATACTGCAGCGCGTGGGCCTGAGCGAGCGCCTGGCCCACCGGCCCGCCGAGCTCTCAGGTGGTGAGCGCCAGCGCGTGGCCATGGCGCGCGCGCTGGTCACCCAGCCCGCCTGCGTCTTGGCAGACGAACCCACCGGCAACCTCGACCGTGCCACCGCCGACGGCGTGTTTGAACTGATGATGCAACTGGCCCGCGACCAGGGCACCGCTTTCATCGTGGTCACTCACGACGAAACCCTGGCGGCACGCTGTGGGCGGGTGATGCGGCTCACCGCTGGCGTGCTGACCTGAACGGCTGTTGACCAGCGGTGTGCGGCTGCGCGAACACGCTCATGTGGATCGACACCCATTGCCATCTGGACGCCCCCGAATTTGGCGCGGCCCACGCACTGGCACACACGCTGCGACAGCGTGCTGCCGGCCTGGGTGTGGGGCTGTGCGTAATTCCGGCGGTGGAACGCGCCAACTTTGACACCGTGCGCCAGCTGGCCCACCACATGGGCGACGCCTATGCGCTGGGCATCCATCCGCTGTGTGTGCCGCAGGCCCTAGAGGCCGACCTGCAGGCGCTCGACGCCGCGCTGACCGCCCACCGCGACGACCCGCGCCTGGTGGCGGTGGGTGAGATCGGGCTGGACTTCTTTGTGCCCGCGTTGTGTGAGAGCGCGATGCGCGAGCGCCAGACCTGGTTTTACCGCGAGCAGCTGAAGCTGGCCCGAAAGCACGGCCTGCCGGTGATCTTGCATGTGCGCCGCAGTGCCGACGCCTTGCTCAAGCACCTGCGCGAAGTGCCCACCGGCGGCGGCATCGCCCATGCCTTCAGCGGCAGCGAGCAGCAAGCCCAGGCGTTTCTGGGCCTGGGGTTCAAGCTGGGCTTTGGCGGGGCGCTCACGTTTGAGCCCGCGCAGCGCCTGCGCCGTCTGGCCAGCACGCTGCCGCTTTCAGCGCTGGTGCTGGAAACCGACGCGCCTGACATACCGCCGCACTGGCTGTACGCCACGGCCGCCGAGCGCTTGAATGGGCGCGCGCAGGGCATCAACTCCCCAGCCGAGTTGCCGCGCATTGCCGCCGTGGCGGCGGGTTTGCGCGGCCTACCGGTGGCCGATCTGGCGCAGGCCACCACGGCCAACGCCTTGCAGGCGCTGCCCCGGCTGGCGGCTTTGCTGCCGCAGGGCCTGGCATGAGCGCAGCGCCGGGCCGTTCCCAAGCAAGCTCGCACCGCAGCCCGCCGGGCGAAGGTGCACCAGCTTGCCGCCTGCAAGGCTTGGCCCCGGTGGTGGGGCCCCACACACGGCTGCTGGTGCTGGGCAGTTTTCCCGGCGTGGCGTCTTTGCGGGCGCAGCAGTATTACGGCCACCCGCAAAACCATTTCTGGAAAATTCTGGGTGCTTTGTGGGCGCTGCCGCTCATGCAGATGCCTTATGCCGAACGCCTGGTTGCGCTGCAGGCCCACGGCGTGGGCTTGTGGGACGTGTACGGCGCTTGCGAGCGTGAGGGCAGCCTGGACGCCGACATCCGCGCTGCCGAACTCAACGACTTCGCTGCGTTGCTGCGGCAGTGTCCGCTGCTGGAGGCCATTGCGCACAACGGGGGTGAGAGTTACCGGCACGCCAGGCACACGTCGGCGTTCGGGTTGCCGGTTTACAAGTTGCCGTCCACCAGCCCGGCGAATGCGAGCTGGTCGTTTGACCGCAAGCTGGCGGCGTGGGCTGAGGTGTTGCGGCGGCATGGGGTGGCGTCGTAGGGCTGCGCAAGACCTCGCTGGCTTGCTGCGGTGGTGTGCTCTGCGCCGCTCGTGTCCCTCGGGCCTGCGGCCCTCCTCCTTTACTTCGCTGTGCAGAACGCACCGCCGCAGCAAGCTGGAGGCGGGTGGGCATTCCTGCGTCGGGTAGCTGTAGCCTCGTTGTCACGATGGCATCGGGTGGCTGGCGCAGCGAAGTCAAGGAGGAGGGCCGGGACGGCCCGGGGGACATTCGCGGAGTCGGCCGCGCGGCGGCAGCGTCCCAGCACCATGCAGGCCAGAACCGCGAGCCCAAAAGAAAAGCCGCCCGGGGCAAGCACCGGACGGCTCTTCGATGTCACGTCAGCGAATCACACAGTGCGATGCGCCATCGGTGTTTCAGGTGCGGGGTATCCAGCCGCGCCAAAAGTCGAAACGATGGCCTTGTGTGTGTCGAAGTACACCGGCTGTCGAGCGTGAGCACGGCGGTGGCGAACAGGCCGAGCTCTTTCACCGTGCCCAGCGTGCCGCCGGCGTTGATGAAATCGCCCACTTTGTAGGGCCGCAACACCTGCGGGAAGATGCCGGCGGCAAAGTTGCCGAGCATGCCGCTCCAGGCGGCGCCAATGGCCAGGCCAGGCCAGCGCCGGCCAGCAAGGCGGCAAACGAAGTGGTCTTGATGCCGAAGATGTCCAGAATGGCCAGCACCAGAATGAGCGTCAGGCCCACCGAGATGATGGACTTGAGGTACTGGATCCGCGTGACGTCGATCTTTTTTCCGCGCTCCATGCCCCGGCCAATGAGGCCCACGGCCATGCCGATGAGCCAGCGGCCCACGATCCAGGCGGCAATGGCGCCGCGTATCTTCAGACCGTATGCGGCCTTTGAGAGGACAGAAATGTCCAGATGGCTTCCATGTTCATAATGATTCCTTTCGCAGATCGCAGATAAAAATGAAGTGTTCACCCGCCTCCACCCTTTTTCCTACCCCTCAGCGCCACACGCCATGCGTGTCTGTGGCATGGTTCGCGCGCCTGTTGTTCGCGGGTAGCGGAGAGGGCGCATGAAGGCCGGTGCCAACGCCGCGGCCCGCAAGCGCACGGGCCAGCCACTATTGCCGGAGGTCACGATTTCTGAAGACAGCGAGGTGCGCTTTTTGCACCTGGGCACCGAATGGATCCAGGGTTCCATGCTGCTGGACGCGCCGTTCGACATTGAGCTGGACTATGTGCAGCGCATGGTGGCCTGGCTGCTGTTTGTGGCGCCCGAGTCGGTGGGCAAGCGCCGCGCCATGCAACTGGGCCTGGGCTCGGCGGCACTGACCAAGTTTCATTTCAAGAAACTGCGCATGGACACCACCGCCGTGGAGATCAACCCCCAGGTGCTGGCGGTGTGCCGCACCTGGTTCAAGCTGCCCGACGATGGCCCGCGCCTGCGCGTGCTGCTCGCCGACGCGGGCCAGGAAATACGCAATCCCGCACACACCGGCCGCATTGACGCTTTGCAGGTGGACCTGTACGACCACGAGGCGGCCGCCCCGGTGCTGGACAGCCCCGACTTTTACGTGGACTGCCGTTCGGTGCTGAGCGACGACGGCGTGATGACGGTGAACCTGTTTGGCCGGGACACCAGTTACGAGCGCTCGCTGCAAAGCATTTGTGCGGCTTTTGGCGAAGACGCGGTGTGGGCTTTCAAGCCCACGCGCGAGGGCAACACCATTGTGCTGGCCCAGCGCACCGCCAGCCGGCCCACCCGCATGGCGCTGCTGGCGCGCGCCGAGGTGGTGCAAGAGCGCTGGGGCTTGCCCGCGGTGAAGTGGCTGAAAATTTTCAAACCCGTGAGTTGACGTGGCCCCCCGCGCCGCTTCGCATCACCCCCCCCTGGGGCGGCACCAGCCGTCCGGCGGTGCCTCTGGGTGGCGTTGTGGCGCGCGGCACGGGTGACCTGAACACTGAACCGCCGAGTCCTGTCGAAACGAACCCATGAAAACCACCAGCAAAACCCATGCACCCGAAGTCCCCCAGGGCCCGCTCGACTGGCGCACGCTGGTGGACTGGCTGCGCGATGATGGGGTGATTGCTGCGCCGGAGGCCGAGCGCACCATTGCCCGCTGCGCTTCGGCGCACAGCGCGCAGCACCCGCTGCAGCGCCTGGCGGTGGTGGGCATGGCGCGGGCGACGGACGGCCATCTGCTCGATGCCGAGTTGCTCACCGAGTGGCTGGCCAAACGCACTGGCCTGACCTACATGCGCATCGACCCGCTGAAGGTGGACGTGGGCAAGGTGGCCGACGTGATGAGCGCGGCTTACGCCGAGCGCCACAAGGTGCTGCCGGTGCAGGTGAGCCCGACCGAGGTGGTGGTGGCCACGGCCGAGCCGTTCATACGCGACTGGGTGCCCGAGGTGGAGCGCCAGACCCGCAAAACGGTGCGCCTGGTGCTGGCCAGCCCCATGGCCATCACGCGGTACACGGCCGAGTTTTTTGCCCTGGCCAAGTCGGTGCGGGCGGCCAACAAGGGCGGCGGCTCGGGCGGCTTTGGCAGCTTTGAACAACTGGTGGAACTAGGCAAGACCAACAAGCAGCTCGACGCCAACGACCAGGGCGTGGTGCAGGTGGTGGACTGGCTGTGGCAATACGCTTTTGACCAGCGCGCCAGCGACATCCACCTGGAGCCGCGGCGCGAGCAGGGCGTGATCCGCTTCCGTATCGACGGCGTGCTGCACCCGGTCTACCAGATGCCCATGGGTGTGATGAACGCGATGATTGCGCGCATCAAGCTGCTGGGCCGCATGGACGTGGTGGAAAAGCGCCGCCCGCAAGACGGACGCATCAAGACGCTGCGTCCTGGGTCAGGTGCGGTCAAGGGCGACGAGGTGGAAATGCGCCTCTCGACCCTGCCCACCGCCTTTGGCGAAAAGATGGTCATGCGCATTTTTGACCCCGAGGCCACGGTGAAAGACCTGAGTGCGCTGGGCTTTGCGCCGCACGACGCTCAGCGCTGGGAAGGCCTGACCCAGCGACCGCACGGCATCGTGCTGGTGACCGGCCCCACCGGCTCGGGCAAAACCACCACGCTCTACGCCACGCTCAAGCGCCTGGCCACCGAAGAGGTGAACGTGAGCACGGTGGAAGACCCGATCGAAATGATTGAGCCCGCCTTCAACCAGACGCAGGTGCAGACCCACCTGGATCTGGACTTTGCCCAGGGCCTGCGCGCCCTGATGCGCCAAGACCCGGACATCATCATGGTGGGCGAGATACGCGACCTGCCCACGGCCGAGATGGCGGTGCAGGCCGCGCTCACCGGCCACTTGGTTTTCACCACGCTGCACACCAACGACGCACCCGCGGCCATCATGCGGCTGATGGAGCTGGGCATACCGCCGTATCTGATCAACGCCACAGTGCTCGGTGTGCTGGCGCAGCGCCTGGTGCGCACCCTGTGCCCGGCCTGCCGCACGCGCGAAGACGAGGCCACCACCGCCACGTCGAGCCAGGCGCTGGCCGAGCTGGTGAAACCCTGGAAAGTGAGCGGAAGCTACCGGCCCTACCAGCCGGTGGGCTGTGTGGACTGCCGCATGACCGGGTTTCGCGGGCGCATGGGGCTTTACGAGCTGCTGGTGGTCACCGACGCGTTCAAAGACAAGGTGAGCCGCGAACCGCAGCTGGAGAGCCTGCGCAAACAGGCCGTGACCGATGGCATGCGCCCGTTGCGCCTGGCCGGCGCCGCGCGCGTGGCCGAAGGCCTCACCACGCTCGAAGAGGTGCTGGCCACCACGCCACCGGTGTGCTGATGCCGCTACGCTCCGCCGCTGCGCGGGTCGCTGCCCCCCCGAGGGGGCTGACCCGCCTTGGGGCGGCCCGGCGGCGGATCGCTCTCACGGCCGTACCTTGACCGCTGAGCCAACCAAACCCAGCGTCACCCGCATGATCCCCATCAAAACCGAGTTCGCCTGGGCGGCACCACCGAATGCCGCCACTGCGGCATTCGCGACATGGTGCTGTTTGCCGACCTGCGCGAAGAAGACTTTGAGCTGATCCATGCACCCATTGACGACCTGGCGTTTGCCGCCGGCCAGCCGCGGGTGCGCATGGGCGACGCCGCCACCTCGCTCTACACGCTGCGCGCCGGCATGATCAAACTGGTGCGCCACACGGTGGACGGGTGCCAGCGCATCGTGCGCGTGCTGCGCCCGGGCGACGTGGTGGGCCTGGAAGCGCTCTGAAAATGCGCGTCGAAGACAACCCGATCATGTCCCGCCTGTTTTTGCGCGACGACATGGGCGCCATGCTCGACCTGAAGCTGGAAACGGTGAGCCGCACGCTCTCGGCCTTCGAGCGCGAAGGGCTCATTGAGCCGCTGGACAAGCAAAGCCGCGTCTACCGCGTGGTGGACGCCGAGCGGCTGTCCGTGCCCAAGTCCTGAGCGACAGGTGGGCCGGCTGCATGTGCCGATAATCGGGGCGATGCCCTCCATTCCCGCACGCGCCGTGCCCCACCTCGCCACCGGCCTGCTGCTCGCCGGCGCGGGCTCCATTGCTTTTTCGGGCAAGGCCATCATCGTCAAGCTGGCCTACCGCCATGGGGTGGACGCGGTCACGCTCATCATGTACCGCATGCTGTTTGCGCTGCCACTGTTTCTGGCGCTGGCCTGGTGGGCCACGTACCGGCAAGGGGGTGGAGGCAAAGCGGCGCTCACCCGCCAAGACTGGCTGGGCATTTTGGGCCTGGGGTTCACCGGCTATTACCTGGCGAGTTTTCTGGACTTCTGGGGTTTGCAATACATCAGCGCCAGCCTGGAGCGGCTGATTCTTTACCTCAACCCCACGCTGGTGCTGGTGCTGGGCTGGGTGGTCTACAAACGGCGCATCACACGCTTGCAGGCGCTGGCCATGGCCGTGAGCTACGCCGGCGTGCTGCTGGTGTTTGGCCACGAAGCCGACTTTGCCGGGCCCAATGCCGTGCTGGGCGCCGCGCTGGTGTTTGGCAGCGCTATCAGCTACGCCATTTATCTCGTGTACAGCGGCGAACTCGTCAAGCGCCTCGGCTCCATGCGGCTGGTGGGCCTGGCCACCAGCGTGGCCTGCGTGCTGTGCCTGCTGCAATTTGCGCTGCTGCGTCCGCTGAGCGCTGCCGTGGTGGCGCCCGAGGTGATTTGGCTGTCGGTGCTCAACGCCACGCTGTGCACGTTTGCGCCCGTCATCATGGTGATGATGGCCATTGAACGCCTGGGCGCCGGCCTGGCCGCGCAGACCGGCATGATCGGCCCCATGTCCACCATCGCCATGGGCGTGCTGATTCTGGACGAGCCCTTCAACGGCTGGATCGTGGCGGGCACCGTGCTGGTGGTGTCCGGCGTGTTTTTGGTGACGCGCTTTGGCTCGGCCAGCGCGGCGAAATAGTTTTAATCAGGAGATCAACACATGGACTTGGGACTTGCAGGCAAATGGGCGCTGGTGTGCGGCGCCAGCAAAGGGCTGGGCCTGGGCTGCGCGCAGGCGCTGGCGGCCGAGGGCGTGCATGTGGTCATGGTGGCTCGCCGGGCCGATGTGCTGGACGCTTCAGCGGCTGCCCTGCGCGCCGTGTCGCCCGGTGTGCAGGTGGTCGCGGTGGCCGCTGACATCACCACGCCCGAGGGCCGCGCTGCGGCGTTCGCTGTCGCCGGTGGCCCCGGCATGGCGTTTGACATTGTGGTCACCAACGCGGGCGGCCCGCCGCCCGGCGACTTTCGCAGCTGGGACCGGAACGCCTGGATCCAGGCGATCGACGCCAACATGCTCACCCCCATCGAACTCATCAAGGCCACGGTGGATGGCATGGCGCAGCGCGGTTTCGGCCGCATCGTCAACATCACCAGCAGTGCGGTGAAGGCGCCCATCGACATCCTGGGCCTGAGCAACGGCGCGCGCAGCGGCCTCACCGGCTTTGTGGCCGGCGTGGCGCGCAGCGGCATTGCCGCGCAGGGCGTAACGATCAACAACCTGCTGCCGGGGAAGTTTGACACCGACCGCATCGCCGCCGTCATCCAGGGTGCTGCCGATAAAACCGGCCAAAGCGTGGACGACATTCGCCTGGCCCAGCAGGCCCTGATTCCGGCCCGCCGCTTTGGCAACCCGCGAGAGTTTGGCGCCATCTGCGCGTTCCTGTGCAGCCAGCACGCGGCCTACATGACGGGGCAGAACGTGCTGGCCGATGGCGGGGCTTACGCGGGAACGTTTTGAATGATCTCCCCGCAACGCCGCAGGCGGGGCGGGGGCTACCGCCTCGAGCTCACCACAATCCCGCCCACAATGAGCGCAAACCCCGCCGCGTGGTACAGCTGGGGCATGTCACCCAGCAGCATGGCCGACATGAGTGCGGCAAACAGCGGGGTGAGGTTGGTGAAGAAGCTGGCGATGGAGGGCCCGACGCGGCCCACACCGGCGCCCCAGCAGCGGTAGGCCAGCAGCGACGGGCCGATGGCCACGAACAGCAGGGCGCCCGCCAGCGGCCAACCCCACTGGATGTGGCTTTGCCCCGCCGGCAGGGTGGGTAACAGGCTCCATTCGGTCGCCACCATGGCGCTGGACCACACCACTCCCATGACCATTTGTGCGAGCAAAAAGGCGGCCCAGTCGGCCTTGATGGCGGCGGGTTCGGCGCCGGGTTCGGGCTTGGCGAGCAGCCAGCTGTACCAGGCCCAGACCAGTGATGCCAGCAGCATCCAGCCGTCGCCGGGCACCAGTTTCACCGCTTGCAGTTGGGCCAGGTCGCCGCGCGAGAGCACCGTGGCCACACCCGCGAGCGACAGCGCAGCACCCAGCGCCGCACGGCGGGAAACGGGCACGCCGTAACACAGGCGACCCAGCAGCAGCATCCACACCGGTGTGCTGGAAGCCACCAGCGTCACATTGAGCGGTGTGGACGTTTTCAGCGCCATGTATTGCAGCGCGTTGTACAGGCCCACACCCAGCAGGCCCAGCAGCGCAAAGCGCCGCCAGTGCGGCCACAGGGGGCTGCCGGGGCGCAGCACCCAGCCCGCCACGGGCAGCAAAATGAGCAGCGCCAGCGTCCAGCGCAGCAGGTTGAAGGTGATGGGCGGCAGGACGCCCTGCATCATCCGGCCCACCACGGCGTTGCCCGCCCACATGAGCGGTGGAATCACCAGCAGAGCGATGGTGGCGGGTGTGAGGCGTGCAGAGGCGGTGTGCGGCATGGCCTGCACTGTAACAACCGCGCCAAGCCCGACCCCGGCATGGGGCTGCGCGGCTGTCGCGCAGGCGCGGGTGGTGTTTCGTGGCAGCATGGCAGGCCTGTTTCGTTCAGACTTTGCCTTTTCAGCCCCACAACAACGAGGAGATACCCATGACCCAGACCAGCCGCGCCGTGCGCATTCACGCCCATGGCGGGCCCGAACAGCTTGTGATCGACACCGTGGAGGTGGGCGAACCCGGGCCCGGCCAGGTGCGCATTCGCCACCACGCCATTGGCCTGAACTTCATCGACGTGTACCAGCGCACCGGCCTGTACCCCAACGCCATGCCCCTGGCACTGGGCATGGAAGGCGCCGGCGTGGTGGAGGCTGTGGGTGAGGGCGTGACGCACCTGGCCCCTGGCGACCGCGCGGCTTACGCCGCCAACCCGCCTGGCAGCTATTGCGACGTGCGTGTGATGCCGGCCATGAACGTGTGCCAGTTGCCCGACGCGATCAGTTTCGAAACTGGTGCGGCCATGATGCTCAAAGGCCTGACCGCTCAGTATTTGCTCAAACGCTGCAAGCCGGTGGAAGGCCTGACGGCCGACGACTTTGTGCTGTTTCATGCCGCTGCCGGCGGCGTGGGCCTGATTGCCTGCCAGTGGGCCAAGGCGCTGGGCCTGCGGTTGATCGGCACGGCGGGTTCGGACGAAAAATGTGCGCTGGCCCGCGAGCACGGTGCCGAGTTCAGCATCAACTACCGCACCGAAGACTTTGCGGCCCGGGTGAAAGAGATCACCGGTGGCAAGGGCGTGAAAGTGGTCTACGACTCGGTGGGCAAAGACACGTTTGACAAGTCGCTCGACTGCCTGATGCCGTTTGGCCTGATGGTGAGCTTTGGCAACGCCAGCGGCCCGGTGGCGCCGTTTGCGCCCGGCATCCTCGGTCCCAAGGGTTCGATTTACGTGACGCGCCAGACGCTGTTCAGCCACATCACCAGCCGCGAGCGCACCCAGGCCATGGCCGACGATTTGTTTGCCGTGGTGCAAAGCGGTGCGGTGAAGATCCGTATTGACCAGCGCTTTGCGCTGACCGATGTGCGCCAGGCCCATGAGAGCCTGGAAGCGCGGGCCACGACGGGCTGCACCGTGCTGCTGCCCTGACCGCTGGCGCCATGTTGGAAAAAAAAAGCCACCCGAGGGTGGCTTTCTTCGTGGTGGGCAGGCTCAGAAACGGTAGCCCACGCCCACAGTGAAGCCGTCGAGCTTTTGGTCTTTGCGGTCGTAGTAGCTGGTGTAGTCGGCGTTGAGGTACACCGCCTTGTTGAGGTCGTAGCTCACGCCCGCACCGTAGGCCAGGCCCGAGTCGCTGTCTGACACGCCGTTGGCCTTCAGGCTGGTGCGCACCACGCCCAGGCGGCCATACACCTTCAGGGCGTCGGTCACGGGCGCCTGCACCTTGCCAAACACGCCCACCATGTTGCCGACGCTGAGCTTGGTGCCCGATTCGGTGTCTGAACGGGCGCCCGCACCCACCAGGCCCTCAACGGCAAAGTTGGGCGAAATTTCGTAACCCACAATGCCGCGAACCATGCCCGGACTGGCCTTGAGGCCGGGTTCTTTGAAGTCGAGCGCGGTGTAGCCCAGCTCACCGTAAACGGATTGCGCCTGAGCGCCGACGGCCAACACGGCGAAGCCCAAAACAGCCGAAATTTTTGCGAAGCGGGTCATGAGACCTCCATTTGAGATTGAGGAAATGCGCTGGATGTCAGCACGTTTCTATCTTGGAGGCCTATGTTGGCTGGGGTGTATCGCTATCAATTCTGAAGTGTGAAGACTGTATGCGCATGTTGCCTGCACCGCCGGCAGGCAACAAACGCTTACCTGAGCGCTCAGGCGGGCAGGGCGGCAGGCGCTACCTCGGCCAGTGCGCGCTCCAGGTGCTGCAGGGTGGCGGGCACGTCGTGCCACTTGTCCAGCCCAAACAGGCCAATGCGGAAGGTGCGGAAGTCGGCCGGTTCGTCGCACTGCAGCGGCACGCCGGCAGCGGTTTGCAAGCCGGCGGCCAGAAACTTCTTGCTGCTCTGGATGTCCGGGTCGGTGGTGTAGCTCACCACCACGCCGGGCGCCTGGTAGCCGGGCGCCGACACGCTGGGGAAACCATGGCGCGCCAGCAGGCTGCGCACGTCGCGGCCCAGAGCCATTTGTTCCTGGCGCACGCGCTCATAGCCATAGGTTTCGGTTTCCTTCATGGTTTCGTGCAGACGCACCAAAGCGTCGGTGGGCAGTGTGGTGTGGTACGCGTGGCCACCGCCTTCGTAGGTTTCCATGATCTGCAGCCACTTTTTCAGGTCCATGGCAAAGGTGGTGCTCTGGGTCGCATCAATGGCTTTCCGTGCGCGCTCGCTCAGCATCACCATGGCGCAGCAGGGCGAGCTGCTCCAGCCTTTTTGCGGCGCTGAAATCAGGATGTCCACACCAGTGGCTTGCATGTCGACCCACATGGCGCCTGAGGCGATGCAGTCCAGCACAAACAGGCCGCCCACGGCGTGCACCGCGTCGGCCACGGCGATCAGGTAATCGTCGGGCAAGATCATGCCGGAAGAGGTTTCGACGTGTGGGGCAAACACCAGCGCTGGTTTCTCCGCAGCAATGGCGGCTTTCACTGCTTCGATGGGCGCGGGCGCCCAGGCGGCTTGCGAGCCCTCGCTGGTGCGGTGGGCTTTCAGCACGGTGTGGCTGGCGGGGATGGAGCCCATGTCAAAAATCTGCGTCCAGCGGTAGCTGAACCAGCCATTGCGGAGCACCATGACGTGCTTGCCGTGGGCAAACTGGCGTGCCACCGACTCCATGCCAAACGTGCCACTGCCGGGCACCAGCACCGCCGAGTGGGCGCCATACACGCGCTTGAGCATGGCCGATACGTCGGTCATCACGCCCTGAAAGCGCTTGGACATGTGGTTGAGTGCGCGGTCGGTGTACACCACCGAAAATTCAAGCAGACCGTCGGGGTCGATGTGGGGCAGCAGTCCGGGCATGTTTGTCTCCGTCAACAAGTTCGCCGGTCAGATTAGCACAGCGCCATGAAAACCGGCGTCTCGAACCGCGCGGCCTTGGATCGCCGGTCCGCGCCAACGAAGGTGCCAGCCGCAGGATGGGCCTTTATTTGCTCCTGCGCATGCGCAAAATTTCGTCGAGTATCAGCGAGACGGCGCCGATGCTGATGCCCGCGTCTGCCACGTTGAAGGAGGGGAAATGCCCGCCATGAAAAATGCCCGACAGGAACGACCAGTGAAAGTCGAGGAAGTCCACCACATGGCCATACAACACGCGGTCGATCACGTTGCCAATGGCGCCACCTAGAATGCAGGCCAGCGCAAAGGCAAACAGTTTTTGCCCGGAGTGTGAGCGCAGCATCCAGACGATGAACACCGAGGCCGCAAGGCCGATGCCGGTGAAGAACCAGCGCTGCCAGCCGCCGGCCGAGGCCAGGAACGAGAAGGCAGCGCCCGGGTTGTGCGCACGCACGATGTTGAAGTAGCTCGTCACATAGGTGCTGTCGCCCAACTGGTAGTTGGCGACGATCAGCTGCTTGGTGATTTGGTCCACCAGCACGATGACAGCGGCCAGTCCCAGCCAGGGCCACATGGAATTTTTGCTGTTCAGCATTACGCCACCCCGCGTTTTTCGCCGGCGCCGGCGCCAGCCGCTTCGGCCAGGTTGCTCACGCAGCGCCCGCACACCGTCGGATGCTCGGCGTGGTGCCCCACATCATCACTGTAGTGCCAGCAGCGCTCGCACTTGGCGGCGGTGCTGGGCAACACGCTCACCTGCAGCTCGTCGCCGTCCACCACGGTGGCGGTGGAGGTGATGGTGACGAACTTCAGGTCGTCGCCCAGCGAGCGCAACAAAGCCGCGTCGTCGGCGCCTGCGGTGATGGCCAGCGTGGCTTGCAGCGATGCGCCCACCTGCCCGGCCGTGCGCACGGCCTCGATTTCTTTGTTCGCCACATCGCGGATGGCGCGGATGCGTGACCACTTGACCAGCAGCGCCTCGTTGGGGGCGGGCAGCGGCAGAAAGGTTTCAAAGAAAATCGAGCCTTTGTTGTCGGCCCCAGCCACCACGGGCCAGGCTTCTTCGGCGGTGAAGCTCAGGAACGGGGCCATCCAGCGCAGCATGGCCTGGGTGATCTGGTGCAGCGCGGTCTGGGCGCTGCGGCGCGCCAGGCTCTTGGGCGCGGTGGTGTAGAGCCGGTCTTTCAGCACATCGAGGTAGAACGCGCCCAGGTCTTCCGAGCAGTACACCTGCAGCTTGCTCACCACGGGGTGGAACTCGTACACATCGAAGTGGGCCAAGATTTCAGCCTGCAGCTCGCTGGCACGGGCCAGCGCGTAGCGGTCGATCTCCAGCATCTGGTCCAGCGGCACGGCGTCGGTGGCGGGGTTGAAGTCGGCCGTGTTGGCCATCAGGAAGCGCAGCGTGTTGCGGATGCGGCGGTAGGCGTCCACCACCCGGGCCAGGATTTTTTCGTCGATGTTGAGGTCGCCCGAGTAGTCGGTGCTGGCCACCCACAGGCGCACGATTTCGGCACCCAGCTTGCTCGTCACGCTTTGCGGCTCTACCGTGTTGCCCAGGCTCTTGCTCATCTTGCGGCCTTGGCCGTCGGTGGCGAAACCGTGGGTCAGCAGGCCTTTGTAGGGCGCGCGGTCAAACAGGGCGCAACCCAGCAGCAGTGAGCTGTGGAACCAGCCGCGGTGTTGGTCGTGGCCTTCCAGGTAGAGGTCGGCCTCGGGGCCGTCGGCATGGAAGGCGCCGTTGGGGTAGGCCTTGGCGTGGCTGCCGCGCAGCACGTGCCAGAAGGTGGAACCCGAGTCAAACCACACCTCCAGAATGTCGGTGCTCTTGGTGTAGCTCGGCGCGTCGTCGGCACCCAGGATGTCTTCGGCCGTGACGCGGCTCCAGGCCTCGATGCCGCCTTGCTCCACAATATCGGCCGCCTGGTCCAGGATGTCCATGGTGCGCGGGTGCAACTCGCCCGAATCTTTGTGCAAAAAGAAGGGCACCGGCACGCCCCAGCTGCGCTGGCGGCTGATGCACCAGTCGGGCCGGTTGGCGATCATGTCGCGCAGGCGAGTCTTGCCGTTCTCCGGGTAAAAGTGGGTGTGGTCGATGGCACCCAGCGCCAGCTGGCGCAGCGTCTTGGGCGCTTTGTCTTTGGTGAACACACCCTCGCCCTCGTCCATGCGCACGAACCATTGCGCAGCGGCGCGGTAGATCACCGGCGTCTTGTGGCGCCAGCAGTGCGGGTAGCTGTGGGTGATACCCACCGTGGCCATGAGGCGGCCGTGCTCGCGCAGCGTGTCGATGATGAGCGCGCAGGCCTTCCAGATGTGCTGTCCGCCAAACAGTGGCAGTTCTTCGGTGTAGACGCCGTTGCCCTGCACCGGATTCAGGATGTCGTCGTAGGCCATGCCGTGGGCCACGCAGCTGTTGAAGTCGTCTACGCCGTAGGCTGGGGCCGAGTGCACGATGCCGGTGCCGTCACCGTCGCTGACGTAGTCGGCCAGGTACAGCGGCGACAAGCGCCGGTAGCTGTACTTGCCGTTGCCGCTGTCCACATCGTGCAGCGGGTGGCGGAACACCTGGCCGCGCAGGGCTTCGCCCTGGGCCGTGGCCAGCACGCTGCCTTCCAGTCCGAAGCGCTCCAGGCACTTGTCAACCAGGCGGGCACCCAGCAGCAGCACGCCCCTGGGCGTGTCCACCAGCGCGTATTCCAACTCGGGGTGGGCGTTGAGCGCCTGGTTGGCCGGGATGGTCCAGGCGGTGGTGGTCCAGATGACCGCGAAGGCCGATTTTCCAGCGGGCAGGGCTGCGAGTCCGAACGCTTGGGCCAGACCGGCCGGGTCGTTGGACTCAAACGCCACGTCCAGTGTGTCGCTCTGCTTGTCGGCGTATTCGATCTCGAACTCGGCGAGTGAGGAGCCGCAATCGAAGCACCAGTACACCGGCTTGAGGCCGCGGTAGACGAAGCCGCGCTCGATCACGCGCTTGAAGGCACGGATCTGGCCCGCCTCATTGGCCGGGTCCATGGTGCGGTAAGGGCGCTCCCAGTCGCCCAGCACGCCCAGGCGCTTGAAGTCTTCGCGCTGCTGGTCAATCTGCTCGGTGGCGTAGGCACGGCTCTTGGCCTGCATGTCGTCACGGCCCAGGTTGCGGCCGTGGAGTTTTTCGATCGCGTTCTCGATCGGCAGGCCGTGACAGTCCCAGCCGGGGATGTACTGGGCGTCGAAACCCGCGAGCTGTTTCGACTTCACGATCATGTCTTTCAGCACCTTGTTCAGCGCATGGCCGATGTGCAGCTTGCCGTTGGCATAGGGCGGTCCGTCGTGCAACACGAACAGCGGCGCGCCCTGGCGGGCCTCGCGCAGGCGCTTGTACAGGCCGCCGCCGTTCCAATTCCCGACCCAGGCCGGCTCGCGCTTGGGCAGGTCGCCGCGCATGGGAAACGGCGTGTCGGGCATGTTCAGCGTGGCGCGGTAGGCGCTGGCTTCCGGTTTGCTGGCAGCGGCTGCGTGGGGTTTGGTTTCAGACATGGGGCGGCTCGGTGGGGGCTTCGACAGGCTCAGCCCGAACGGGGTGGAACGGATGCTGGGAAGGATCACCGTTCGCCCTGAGCCTGTCGAAGGGCGGCGACCGGATGCGCGTGAGCGCTAAATTCGGTCGCGCGTGGTCTGGCGGTGGGTTTGCCCGTAGGCCTGAGAGGGGAGGGTGGCAAAAAACGCACGAGCATCGTTGCAGTCCCTGGCGATGCCCTCGGTCAGGGCGCCCAGACTGTCGTACTTCAGTTCGTCATGCAGTTTGTGCAGCAGGTCCACGCGAATGATTTTACCGTAGGCCTCCCCGCCGGGCAGGCTGCGGGCCAGCGCCTCGGGCCAGTCGAGGCAATGGGTTTCCAGCAGCACACGGCCGCCGTTCACATCGCTGGGGTCGATGGAAGGGCGCACGCCCAGGTTGGCCACGCCGGTCAGCGGTATGCCGTTGGGTGTCAGCCCGTGCACATGCACCGCAAAAATGCCGCTGGCGGCGGGCTTCCAGTGAGAAAAACGCAGGTTCAGTGTGCGAAAGCCGTCCCCTCTGCCCTCGGCGCTGGCGCCGAGCTCACGTCCCAGTTTTCGGCCGTGCACCACATGACCGCTGATGCTGTAAGGGCGCCCCAGCAATGCGGCCACCCGCTCCAGGTTGCCGGAGCTCAGTGCGTCGCGCACCGCCGAGCTGGACACGCGGATGCCATGCACTTCGTAGCTCTGCATGCGCGCCACGTCAAAGCCCAGCCGCTCCCCGGCGGCATCGAGCATGGCGTAGTCGCCCGCGCGCTGGGCGCCAAAGCGAAAGTCGTCACCGACCAGCACGTATTTCACGCCCAGGGCGCCCACCAGCGTTTCTTCAATAAAGGCTTGTGGCCGTTGTGATGCGAGGCGCGCGTTGAACGGGAGCACCAGGCAGCGGTTCACGCCGCAGCGGGACAGCTCTTCGAGCTTGTCGCGCAGGGTGGCAATGCGGGCCGGGGCCAGGGCGGGCTTTTGGTGCAGGGCCGCAAAGTAGTCTCGCGGGTGCGGTTCGAAGGTCATCACGCAACTCGGCACCCCCCGGTGGCGGGCTTCATTGTTCAGCAAAGCCAGCATGGCCTGGTGACCCCGGTGCACGCCGTCAAAGTTGCCAATGGTGAGGGCGCAGCCCGTCTGGGTCTCGTGGCGCAGGGCGTGTTGAAGGTTCCACAGACCTCGGATGATTTTCATGGGCGATATCCGTCCAAGCCGGGGTGTTGGATGCGGTTCAAGGTGTTTGTCACAGAAGCACGGTATATTGACACACAAGCCGATGCGGCCTCTCGGGTGGGAGGCCCGTCTTGAAGACAGATTGTCCGGTTGGTCGTCAACGTGGAGGTGGGTCTTGAAGGTCTTGAAGCTGTCTGCACAGGGGCTGCCGCAGTCGTGGATCAGCCTTGAAGAGGCCGTGTTGCACTATGCGGCGGATGAAGTGCGCTGGGAAATGGGCGCCGAAGTGGCCGTGTTTCGTGGCGGGCACAACGCGCTCACCGGGCGCCAGTCCAGCATCACCATCAATTCCATCATCGGTACCCAGGGCGTGCCACGCATCAACCCGTTTGACCTGCGGCCGTCCATCACCAACAGCAAGTTGTTCGCACGGGACCGCTGCCTCTGCGGATACTGCGGAGAGCAGTTTCACGAAGACCTGCTGACGCGGGAGCACATCGTGCCGTTGGGGCAGCGCGGGGTGGACAGCTGGATGAATGTGGTGACGGCCTGCCGCTCCTGCAACCATCGCAAGGGCAACCGGACGCCCGAGCAGGCCCATATGCCGCTGCTTTATGCGCCTTATGTGCCCAGCCTGTGGGAAGACTTCATCTTGCGCAACCGCCGCATCCTGGCCGATCAGATGGAGTTCTTGATGGCTCATTTACCTAAAACGTCGCGATTGCACCTTTAGGGTTTGCGCAACCCTGGGGCATAGACATGCTCCGCAACGCGAAGCATTTCCTCAAGTCAAAGAGGCCGTCGCTCAGGCTCAGGCAAACACACCCGCCGTGTCCTGCATCCGGGCAGACACTTCGCCCAAGTGATGCAGCGTGTCGCCAAATGTCATCTCCAGTTGGGTCAGCTTTTTAAAGTAGTGGCTCACGATGTACTCGTCGGTCACGCCAATGCCGCCGTGCAGTTGCACCGCTTGCTGGCCCACGAAACGCATGGCGTTCCCGAGTTGCACCTTGGCGCGGGCCATGGCGGCCCGTCGTTCGGCGGCAGGGGCGTTGAGCTTCAGGCTGGCGTAATAGCTCATGGATCGGGCCAGTTCCAGCTGCATCTTCATGTCGGCGACGCGGTGGCGCAGTGCCTGAAAGCTGGCAATGGCGACGCCAAACTGCTTGCGGGTGTTCATGTAATCCACAGTGATCGCGAGGGTCTGGTCCATCACGCCCACGGCTTCGGCACAGGTGGCCGCGATGCCAATGTCCACCGCGTGTTCCAGGGCCGTGAGGCCGTCGGTGGAGATGAGCAGCCCCGGGGCGTTCTCCAGCACCAGGTCGGCCGCCCGGCTGCCGTCTTGGGTGCGGTAGCCTTGGGTGGTCACGCCTGTTGCCGAGCGCTCCACCAAAAAGAGCCTCAACTGGTTGCCCGCCATGGCGGGAACCATGAAAGCGTCTGCCTGGTCACCCACCGGCACCACGCTCTTGGTTCCGCGCAGTGTCCAGCCTGCGGAGCCTTCGTGGGCCTGGGTTTTGCACACGTCAAGCCGGTAGCGCGCTGCGCGCTCCTGGTGAGCCAGCACCACCAAGGCTTCGCCCGAGGCCACGCGGGGGAGCCAGGCGGCTTTCAGGTCGGCGTTTGCGTAGGCGCCGAGCACGCCACCGCACATCAGGGTCTGGGCCAGCGGCTCCAGCACGATACCCCGCCCGAGCGCTTCCATCACCAGCATGCCTTCGGTAGGGCCCATGTCCATGCCACCGTCGGCCTCGCTGATGTAGAGGCCCGCCAGGCCGAGTTCGGCCAGTTCGTTGTAGGCGGCCCGGTCAAAGCCGCCGGCGCTCACGATGCTGCGGCGGCGCTCGAAGTCGTAGCCTTTGTCCACCCATTTGCGCACCGCGTCGCGCAGTTGTTCCTGGTCATCACTGAAATCGAAATCCATGTGTGTCTCCGTTTTTGAGCTGGTCGAAGGGGCTTAGCCGAGTACGGTTTGGGCCACGATGTTGCGCTGCACTTCGTTGGAGCCGCCATAGATGGTGGTCTTGCGCATGTTGAAGTAGGTGGACGCCAACGGCGCGTTGGCCACCTCGCCACCCGGGAAGTTGCCTTGCCAGCCGGCTTCCATGGCTTCTTCGATGAACGGCAGGGCAAACGGCCCAGCCGCCAGCATCATGAGTTCGGCGTAGCGCTGCTGGATCTCGCTGCCTTTGATCTTGAGCAGGCCGGCAATGTCCAGCGAGTTCTTGCCCGATTTTTCAGCGCTGAGCACGCGCAGCACCAGCATTTCCAGTGCCACCACATCCACTTCCAGCAAGGCAATCTGGTCGCGAAAACGCAGGTCGTCCCACACGCTTTCGGCCTTGGCGATGCGCTTGAGGCGCTCCAGTTCGCGTTTGGCGCGGTTCACGTCGGCGATGTTGGTGCGCTCGTGGCTGAGCAGGTGCTTGGCGTAGGTCCAGCCCTTGTTTTCTTCGCCAACCAGGTTTTCCGCTGGCACTTCCACGTTGTCAAACCAGACTTCGTTGACCTCGCATTCGCCGTCCAGCAGTTTGATGGGGCGCACGCTGACGCCGGGCGAGTTCATGTCGATCAGCAGGAAGCTGATACCGGTCTGCGGCTTGCCTTCGGTGGACGTGCGGACGAGGCAAAAAATCCATTCACCGTACTGGCCCAGCGTGGTCCAGGTTTTCTGACCGTTGACGATGTATTTTTCACCCTGACGCTCGGCGCGGCACTTCACCGAAGCCAGGTCAGAGCCCGAGCCGGGTTCGCTGTAGCCCTGGCTCCACCACACCTCGCCACTGGCGATGCCGGGCAAAAAACGTTCTTGCTGCGCCTTGTTGCCAAAGGCCATGATGACCGGGGCCACCATCACCGGGCCAAAAGGCACCACGCGCGGCGCACCGGCCAGGGCGCACTCTTCTTCAAACAGGTGTTTTTGCACCGCGTTCCAACCGGGACCGCCGAATTCTTTGGGCCAGCCATGGCCCAGCCAGCCCTTTTTGCCCAGTATCCTGGCCCAGCGCTGCATGTCGTCGCGCGTCAGGCGCAGCGCGTTGTGCACCTTGTGGGCAATGTCGGCGGGCAGGTTGGCCTTGACCCAGGCGCGAATGTCTTCACGAAACGCCTGCTCTTCGGACGTGAATGCCAGATCCATGGGGTTGTCTCCTTAGTGAGCGCAGTGTGAAAGAGGCTCTGCGCAAATCAGCCGTCAAGTTTGGCACGACCGTTCGTTTCAGTCCTGTCCGGGCTGCGACAAGCCGAGCGCTTTGTGCAGGCTTTGCAACTGGTCTTGCAGCAAGGCCACGGTGTCTTCCAGGGTGGCCACGCGGCGGGTGAGCGCGATCACGTCGTCCTCTGTGGCGCCAGTGGCGCCGGGAGCGGCGGTGTTTTGCAGCGCAGACAGATCGACTGGGCCACAGAGCAGGTGCGCCCAGCGCTGCTCGCGTGCCCCGGGTGCGCGCGGCAGTTTCACCACCAGAGCGCCGCCTTTTTCAGGGGACCGGTCTTGCAGCTCTTCCAGAAAGGCATCGACGGATGCAATGTCCAGAAACTTGTACCAGCGCTCGGTGTTCAGGCGCAGTTCACCGGCGGTTTGCGGCCCGCGCAGCATCAGCATGCCCAGCAGCACGGCCGACTGCTCGGGCACGCCCACCGCCCGCATGAAGTTGTGTTCGTAGCGGGTGGCCCGCCCGCCGCTGGACTCGAACACCAGATTCAGGTGGCGCAAACCTTCCAGAGCTTCCACCACCAGCGCGTCGGGCAGTTGCAGCACCGGGTCGCGGCTGGACTTCTGGTTGCAGCCGGTGATCAGCGTGTTGAGCGTGAGTGGGTAGCTGTCGGGCACCGTGCGGGCCTTCTCCATCAGGGTGCCCAGCACGCGGGCTTCGGCAACCGAGAGCGGACGCTGTTGAAAATCGTGTGAGCGCGGGGTGATCGCTTGGTCTGGGGTCATTACACTTCTCGGCCATGTCAGGCGTGAACAAAAACATCGTTATTCTGATCTCCGGCAGCGGCTCCAACATGGCCGCCATCGTGAAGACCGCTCAAAAACACCACTGGAGAGAGCAATTCGGCGCCCGAGTGGCGGCCGTCATCAGCAACAAGGCCGAGGCCAAAGGTCTGGAGTTTGCCCGTGAACAGGGCCTCGCCACCGCCGTGGTCGACCACAAGGCGTTCGCCAACCGCGAAGCTTTTGACGCCGAGCTGATGGCCACGATCGACCGCCATGCCCCCGCGCTGGTGGTGCTGGCCGGCTTCATGCGCATCCTCACGCCCGGCTTTGTGCAGCATTACGCGGGCCGGCTCATCAACATCCACCCCAGCTTGCTGCCCGCTTTCACGGGCTTGAACACCCACCAGCGCGCCATCGACATGGGTTGCAAGTTTGGCGGCTGTACCGTGCACCGTGTGACGACCGAGTTGGACCATGGCGACATTCTGGAGCAGGCGGTGGTGCCGGTGCTGCCCGGCGACACGGCACAGGCACTGGCCGAGCGCGTGCTGACCCAAGAGCACCTGATTTACCCGCGGGCGGTGGAGGGCTTGCTGGAACAAATCGTATAAATCCACCAAGCTGGCAGAGCGACGAAGGACCGTCAACCGAGAAGGCGGCGGAACCCGCTTCGCCGGGCCCGGAGCGAAGTTCCTCGAGGGGGTGACGCGCCGGCGGCGCGGGGATGGGTCAAGCCGTTTACATGCTCTTGTGAAACACCAGGCCCGCATGCTCGCGCATGGCGTGAAACTTGATCTTCGGCCAGTTCGCCTCCACCGCCCGCAGCGTGGCTTGGTGGTCTACCAGCAAGGTGGGCGCGTCCACGGCGTCCAGCGCTACGCGGTGGCTGTTGGCATCAATGAACTTTTTCAGCTCTACCTCGCCGCCGTCTTCGGGTGCGCAGGTCACCCAGCGTGCCACCTGGTAAGGGCTGTTCATGATGCGGGCTTTCACGCCGTATTCATGCTCCAGCCGGTGCGCCACCACTTCAAACTGCAGTTGTCCCACAGCGCCCAGCAGCAGCACGCTGCCCGCCACCGGGCGAAACACCTGAATGGCACCTTCTTCACCCAGTTGGGTCAGGCCCGCGCGCAGTTGCTTGCTGCGCAGGGGGTCGGCCACTTCCACGCTGCGGATGATTTCTGGCGCAAAAAACGGCAGGCCGGTGAATTGCAGCGTTTCGCCTTCCGTAAGCGTGTCGCCCAGTTGCAGCACGCCGTGGTTGGGAATACCAATGATGTCGCCCGCAAAAGCTTCGTCGAGCAACTCGCGCCGCTGGCTCAAAAAGCTCACCACGGTGTTGGGGCGCAGGTCTTTGCCGCTGCGCACCACCCTGAGCTTCATGCCGCGCTCAAAGTGGCCGCTGGCCACGCGCACGAAGGCGATGCGGTCGCGGTGCGCCGGGTCCATGTTGGCCTGGATCTTGAACACCACGCCGGTGAATTTCGGCTCGTCCGGGTGCACCACGCGCTGAATGGCCGGGCGATCGCCGGGCGGCGGTGCCAGGTCCACCAGCGCGTCCAGCACCTCGCGCACGCCAAAGTTGTTCACCGCCGAGCCAAACAGCATCGGCGTCTGGCGCCCGGCCAAAAATTCGGCCTCGTCAAACGCGGGGGAAGCACCTTCAACCAACTCCAGTTCCTCCTTGGCCTGTTCAAATTCAGCGCCAAAGCGTTTCACGCTTTCGGGGTTGTTCAGCCCGCTCAGCACGTCTTCGTCGCCACCGCGGCGGTCTTCGCCGGCGGCAAACACACGCATCTGGTCGGTGCGGCGGTCAAAAACGCCCCGAAACGTCTTGCCCATGCCCACGGGCCAGGTGAATGGCACCACCGTCATACCCAACTCGCGCTCAATCTCGTCCATCAGGTCCAGCGGGGCTTGCACTTCGCGGTCCATCTTGTTGACGAAGGTGAGGATGGGTGTGTTGCGCGCCCGGCACACCTGCAGCAGGCGCCGCGTCTGCGGCTCCACGCCGTTCCCGGCGTCGATCACCATCAGCGCAGCATCCACCGCAGTCAAAACGCGGTAGGTGTCTTCGCTGAAGTCCTGGTGGCCCGGCGTGTCGAGCAGGTTGATCACGCAGTCGCGATATTCCATCTGCATCACCGACGAAGCGACCGAAATGCCGCGCTGCTTTTCGATCTCCATCCAGTCGCTGGTGGCGTGGCGTGCCGCCTTGCGCGCCTTCACCGACCCGGCGATGTTGATCGCGCCAGAGAACAGCAACAGCTTCTCGGTCAGCGTGGTCTTGCCCGCGTCGGGGTGGGAAATGATGGCGAATGTGCGCCGGCGGCGCACCTGGTTGGAGAGTTCGGACATAACCTTTGATTATCCCGCACCCCAGCCGGCCTGCCTGCAGCGCATGCACAACTCGCCGGCGGCTGTGCCAGCAGCCGAATGAAGGCAATGGGACAATAGACCCATGCACCCAAAAGCCCTTCTGGACGAATCCGCCAACCTGATCGAACTCGTTTACAAATTTGAGCACCCCGCCGATGCGGTGGTGTCCCGTTACTTCCGGGAGCACCGCTCGCTCGGTCCGCGCGAGCGGGCCACCCTGTCCGACACGGTTTACGCCACTCTGCGTGAGCGCCTGAAATTTGAATGGCTCGCGCGCTCCGGCAGCGGTTCCAAATGGCGCCGCTTGGCCGTGTTGGGTTTTCCGGGTGACCGTGACTTTCTCAAAAGCGCGCTCACCGATGTCGAAAAGAACTGGCTCGACCGCTGCGATGCAGTGATCGATGCCGACCTGATGGCGCCCCACCGCCACAACCTGCCCGAGTGGCTGGCCACCGCACTGCGCGAGCAGGTGGGGCCTGAGTTTGACGCGCTCGTGGCCAGCCTGAACCAGCCCGCGCCGCTGGACCTGCGTGTCAACGTGCTGAAAAAAAAGCGCGAAGCGGTGCTGGCCGAACTGCGTCAAGCGGGTCTGAGTTGCGAGCCCACACCGTATTCGCCCATGGGCATCCGCTTGCAGGGCAAGCCCTCGCTGGCCAAACTGCCTGCTTTTGTGCAAGGCGACGTGGAAGTGCAAGACGAGGGTTCCCAACTGCTGGCCCTGCTGCTGGATGCCAAACGCGGCGAGATGGTGGTGGATTTTTGCGCCGGCGCCGGCGGCAAGACGCTGGCCATTGGCGCGGCCATGCGCAACAGCGGACGCTTGTATGCGTTTGATACGTCCGGTCATCGGCTCGATGCACTCAAGCCTCGGTTGGCACGCAGCGGCCTGTCCAATGTGCATCCGGTGGCCATCGCGCACGAGCGCGACGATCGCATCAAGCGCCTCGCGGGCAAGATCGACCGCGTGCTGGTGGACGCGCCTTGCTCAGGCCTGGGTACGCTGCGTCGCAGCCCCGACCTGAAGTGGCGCCAAAACCCCCAGACCGTGGCGGCCCAAGCCGAGTTGCAACAGGCGATTTTGCGCAGTGCGGCGCGCCTGCTGAAGCCGGGTGGGCGCTTGGTTTATGCCACCTGTAGCCTGCTACCTGCAGAAAATGAGTCGGTTGCACAAGCCTTCAGCGAGACCCATCCGGACTTCGATCTGGTGCCTGTCGCTGGTTTGTTGGCAGTTGCCCAGGTGCCCGACGCTGCGTCGCTCTGTATCTTGGAGGGAGGGCAAATGCTGCGTTTGTGGCCGCATCGGCACGCAACAGACGGCTTTTTTGCTGCCGTCTGGCAGAAGAAGACTTGAAGAATGAAATAGAGGCCTGATGTTTGCCATGCTTGATGCCCGCAAGTCTGTCGAGTATTTGGTGATTTGCACCCTCGGCCTTAAAATTTCAGGTTTTTTGGCTGCACCTTTCTTTCAGAGGGGTCAAGCTTCATGCACCCGCCGCCGTTGGGCGGTCATATAGGAAATCAATGTTTTCTACCGATTCCGGATTTTTTTCCACCCTGTGGGCTGCTGTGATTCAGCAATTGGCTCACGGACTGACGGAGGCCAGTTGGTGGCAGATCGTCGTGGTCACCTTGGTGTTTACGCACATCACCATCGCCAGCGTCACCATTTTTCTGCACCGCCACCAAGCGCACCGTGCGCTGGATCTGCACCCCATTGCCTCGCACTTTTTCCGTTTCTGGCTCTGGCTGACGACGGGTCAGGTGACCAAGGAATGGGCAGCTATTCACCGAAAGCACCACGCCAAGTGCGAGCAAGCGGAAGATCCGCACAGCCCGCATGTGTACGGCATCAAGAAAGTGCTGTTTGAGGGTGCTGAGTTGTACCGTGCCGAGTCCAAAAACAAGGAAACCATGGCACGCTATGGTCACGGTACGCCGGACGACTGGATTGAGCGCAACCTTTACACCAAGTATTCCTGGCAAGGGGTGGGGCTGATGATGATCATCGACATCGCCCTGTTTGGCGCTGCGGGTCTGGCGGTCTGGGCGGTTCAAATGGCCTGGATTCCCATCACGGCGGCCGGCATCATCAATGGCGCGGCCCACTACTGGGGCTACCGCAACTTCGAGGCAACCGACGCCAGCACCAACATTTCGCCCTGGGGCATCCTCATTGGCGGCGAAGAGTTGCACAACAACCACCACACCTACCCCACCTCGGCCAAGCTGTCGGTGAAGCCCTACGAGTTTGACATTGGCTGGATGTACATCCGCATCATGCAGATGATGGGCTTGGCGACCGTGAAAAAGACGCCGCCAAAAATGGCTTACGGCGACGTCAAACCCGTGGCTGACGAGAAAACGTTGGAAGCCATCATTGCCAACCGCTATGAGGTGATGGCCGGCTACGCCCGAAAAATGCGCGATGTATTTCAGCATGAAGCCGCCACGCCCAAGGTGGATGCCAGCGTGCTCAAAACCGCCAGTCGCTGGTTGCATCGCGATGCGGACAAGGTGCCTGCGGCCGCCGTATCGCAGTTGAGCCAGGCACGTGCCGCCTACCCGGTGCTGGACAAGATGGTGGTCATGCGTGAGGAGTTGCGTCAGATCTGGCTGAATACATCGCATTCGCGCGAGCAACTCGCGGCCGACCTCCAGGCCTGGTGCCGTCGTGCCGAAGAAAGTGGTATTGCTGCCTTGCGCGAGTTCTCGATTCAGTTGCGCTCTGCTCGGGCCTGAACTTGGTTCACCGCCGCGGCTGCGGCGCGGCTACCCCTCAGGGGTGACAACGCTGGCGACCCGTCTAAGCCGGTTCTGCGCCGGAAAGATCCAGGCTTTATCTTCTCCAGATGGGCCCCCAACAAAAAAGCCGCTGTTTTCACAGCGGCTTTTTTGTTGGAGACATCCGACTGAATTACTTCAGCTTGATTTCTTTGTAGTCCACATGCTTTCGAGCTTTTGGATCAAACTTTTTGATCAACATTTTCTCGGGCGTGGTCTTCTTGTTTTTGGTGGTGGTGTAGAAATGGCCGGTTCCAGCAGTGGATTCCAGCTTGATTTTCTCGCGTGCGCCTTTGGTTGCCATGGTCGGTTCTCCTTAAGCCTGGCCGCGTGCGCGCAGGTCTGCGAGCACGGCATCGATGCCGTTTTTGTCGATCAGGCGCAGGGCTGCACCTGAGACGCGAAGACGCACCCAGCGGTTTTCGCTCTCGACCCAAAAACGGCGGTATTGCAGGTTCGGCAGGAACCGGCGCTTGGTTTTGTTGTTGGCGTGGGAAACGTTGTTCCCAACCATGGGCTTTTTGCCCGTTACGTCGCAGACGCGTGCCATGAGGACACTCCGATCATTTTCTTACAGCTGTTTGCCGAAGACCTGACGCTGTATCGCAGCAGGCCTTCACTGGCACTTCAGCCTCACCTCGCCAAAATAGGGTGGCGGTAACCCGAATCTTGCTGCAACGAGTGAAGCCAAGGTTAAAAACCCGGAAAATTGCAGCAAAGCCTTGAATTATAGCCTCGGGCTGGAAAACGGTCTACGAGAGAGCGGATTCCTGCTTTTCCGGGGCAGCCCGACTTACAGTTCGTTCTGTTCGAGGAAGCGCTGGGCGTCCAGAGCGGCCATACAGCCGGTGCCTGCGCTGGTGATGGCCTGGCGATAGATGTGATCCTGAACGTCGCCGGCAGCGAACACGCCGGGCACGCTGGTCATGGTGGCCATGCCTTTCAGACCGGACTGGGTGACGATGTAGCCGTCCTGCATTTCCAACTGGCCTTTGAAGATGTCGGTGTTGGGGCTGTGACCAATGGCGATAAAGCAGCCCTTGACCGCCAGGTCTTCGGTTTCGCCAGTTTGCACATTTTTCAAGCGAACGCCAGTCACGCCGGTCTGGTCGCCCAGCACTTCGTCAAGGGTGCTGTGCAGCTTGAGTTCGATCTTGCCCGCGGCCACTTTTTCCATCAGCTTGTCGATCATGATGGCTTCGGCCTTGAACGTGTCGCGGCGGTGAATCAGGTAGACCTTGCTGGCAATGTTGGACAGGTACAGCGCTTCTTCCACGGCAGTGTTGCCACCCCCGACCACACTGCAGACGTCGTTGCGGTAGAAAAAGCCATCGCAAGTGGCGCAACCTGAAACGCCCTTGCCCATGAAGGCCTCTTCGGACGGCAGGCCCAGGTATTTTGCCGAGGCACCGGTGGCGATGATGAGCGCGTCGCAGCTGTATTCGCCGCTGTCGCCTTTGAGGATGAAGGGGCGTTTTGAAAAGTCGACGGTGTGAATGTGGTCGAACACGATGTCGGTATTGAAACGTTCGGCATGTGCCAGAAAGCGCTGCATCAACTCAGGGCCTTGCACGCCGTTGACGTCGGCAGGCCAGTTGTCCACTTCGGTGGTGGTCATGAGCTGGCCGCCCTGGGCAATACCGGTGATCAGCATGGGATTCAGGTTGGCGCGTGCGGCATACACAGCAGCCGTGTAGCCGGCTGGGCCTGATCCAAGGATAAGAACTTTAGTATGCTTCATGATGCAAGCCCCGAAGGTGATTCGGGGTAAGTGGTTTAGAGTGATGAGACAAATGGCCGCAGCCAGCGCCATTCAAACCATCCTGTAGCGGGATGGGGGCCTGTATCTCTTCGGCATTGTATGAAACAGCGCTGCTTATGCAGCCTGACGAGAGGAATAACACATGTCCCTACTGTCCAATCTGGATCTGATTCGCCGGGTTCCGCTGTTTTCAACCCTGACCCAGACTCAGGCCGAGTCAGTGGCCGATGCTGTGATCAAGCGACGTTTCAAGCGTGGAGATTGCATCGTCGAGCAGGGCAAAAAGTCCAATTTCCTGGCCATCATGCTGACCGGCCGGGCGCGCGTCGTGACCACCGACGCACGGGGTCGCGAGGTGATTCTGGCGACCATGAATCCGGGCGATTACGTGGGTGAGATGAGTCTGATCGACAACCAGCCGCACTCGGCAACGGTGCGGGCTGAGGTACAGACCGACGTCCTTGTTTTGGGTCTGGCGGAGTTCTCGCGCTGTTTGCCCGATAGCACGTCCATGGCCTACGCTGTCATGAGGGGTTTGGTGCAGCGTCTGCGCCATGCCGACAGCAAAATCGAGTCGCTGGCGTTGATGGATGTGTATGGTCGGGTCGCCCGTGCGCTGCTGGAGTTTGCCAAGCCGGACAAAGATGGCCAATTGGTGATCCGCGACCGCGTGTCTCGCCAGGATGTGGCCAAAATGATCGGCGCGTCGCGTGAAATGGTCAGCCGGGTAATGAAGGACCTGGAGGACCGCGGCTTTATTGAGGTTACCGAAGACGGCTGCACGCTCCTCAGGGAACGTCTCAATGCGTTAGGCTGAGCGTTCCCGCAGGGGGTTCGGCGGGTTCCCCGTGACAGGGGGCGCTTTCCCGGGCGAGCCTGCCCTGCACGCCAGAGCGAAAGCACAAAACCTTGGGTTAAGCTCGCTTCAGGGAAATTCCGAAGCCTATGACCTATTCACTGAACACACTCAACGCCGATCGTGCCAGCGCTGCACCGGTGGGAGTGGCACGTTTCGCCCAAGAAATCGGGCTTGTTCTCGGCGCAGCGGCGCTGGCTTTCTGGCTGCTGGCACTGCTCAGCCATGGGCTGGCCGATCCAGCCTGGAGCACCACCGGCACACTGCTGGAAGCGGGCAATTGGGGCGGTCGTTTGGGGGCGCTGTTGGCCGATGGGAGCTACTACCTGTTGGGTTTCTCTGTATGGTGGTGTTTCTTTGCCGGTTTGCGCGCCTGGCTGTCGACTCTTGCCCGCTGGATTCGCGGGCAACAAGGTGGTGGTGCAGGCGATGAGGGTGCCGTAGCAGCCGTTGCCACCCGTTGGGGCCGTTTCTGGGGTCTCCGCAGTGCTTTTTGGGTGAGCTTGGTGTTGCTGCTGATCGCCAGTACCGTGCTGGAATGGACCCGCATGTACCGGCTGGAGAGTTTGCTGCCCGGCCATGCAGGCGGTGTGCTGGGCCACACGCTGGGGCCGCTGGCCATGCGCTGGCTCGGTTTCACCGGCTCGGCGCTGGCCATGTTGGCATTGCTGGTGCTCTGTCTGCCGCGTGTGTTCCGGTTTTCGTGGGGCCATTGGGCCGAGCGGGTGGGCTTCTTGCTGGACGGCTGGTTTGAGGCGCGGCGTGAAAAGCGCGAGGCGGTGGAAGACCATCGCATTGGCGAGCAGGCCGCACGTGAGCGTGAAGAGGTGGTGAAGGTGGAGCGGGTCGATGCTGTCGAGCATCAGCTCATGCCGGTCGTCATCGAGCCGACGCTGGCGGAGGTTCCCAAGAGCGAGCGCGTGGCCAAAGAACGGCAAAAACCGCTGTTCAGCGAAATGCCCGACAGCAAGCTGCCTCAGGTGGACCTGCTCGACAGTGCGCCATTGAACCAGCCGGGCGTGGACAGCCAGACTCTGGAGATGACCAGTCGGCTGATCGAGAAGAAACTCAGGGACTTTGGCGTGGAAGTGCGGGTGGTCGCAGCCGCACCCGGCCCGGTGATCACGCGGTATGAGATTGAGCCCGCCACGGGCGTGAAGGGTTCCCAGATCGTGAACCTGGGGCGCGACTTGGCGCGCTCCTTGTCGCTGGTGTCTATTCGCGTGATTGAGACCATTCCCGGCAAAAATCTGATGGCCCTTGAGCTCCCCAATGCCAAGCGTCAGACCATCAAACTCAGCGAAATTCTGGGGTCGACGGTCTACAACGACGCCAAGTCGATGCTGACCATGGGGCTGGGCAAAGACATTGGGGGGCAGCCGATCGTGGCCGACCTGGCCAAGATGCCGCACTGCCTGGTGGCCGGCACCACAGGCTCGGGCAAGTCGGTGGGTATCAACGCCATGATTTTGTCGCTGTTGTACAAGGCGGATGCCAGAGACGTGCGCTTGCTGCTGATCGACCCCAAGATGCTGGAGATGAGCGTCTACGAGGGCATTCCGCACCTGCTGGCGCCGGTGGTGACCGACATGAAACATGCAGCCAACGGCCTGAACTGGTGTGTGGCTGAAATGGAGAAGCGCTACAAACTCATGAGCAAGATGGGCGTGCGCAACCTCGCGGGCTACAACGTCAAGATCGACGAAGCCAAGGCACGGGGCGAGATCATCGGCAACCCGTTCAGCCTCACGCCCGAGCAGCCCGAACCACTGGAGCGTCTGCCTTACATTGTGGTCGTGATTGACGAACTCGCCGACCTGATGATGGTGGTGGGCAAGAAGATTGAAGAACTGATTGCGCGCCTGGCGCAAAAAGCGCGTGCGGCCGGCATTCACCTGATACTGGCCACGCAGCGCCCCAGCGTGGACGTGATCACCGGCCTGATCAAGGCCAACATTCCCACCCGCTTGTCGTTCCAGGTCAGCAGCAAAATTGACAGCCGCACCATTTTGGATCAGATGGGTGCCGAGAGTCTGCTGGGTATGGGCGACATGCTTTACATGCCGTCGGGCACCGGTTTCCCGATCCGGGTCCACGGTGCCTTTGTGAGCGATGACGAGGTGCACCGCGTGGTGGCTTACCTGAAACAGCAGGGCGGCGAGCCCAATTACATTGACGGCGTGCTGGAGGCTGCAGCCGGTGAGGGCGATGGCAGCGACGTGTTTGGCGAGGGCGTTGGCGGTGGTGGCGAGAAAGATGCGCTGTACGACCAGGCCGTTGAAATCGTCTTGAACGACCGCAAGGCCAGTATTTCTTACGTGCAACGCAAGCTGAAAATTGGTTACAACCGGGCTGCGCGCTTGCTGGAAGACATGGAAAACGCCGGTTTGGTGAGCGCGTTGACGTCGAGCGGGCAGCGCGACATTTTGGTGCCTGGGCGCAATGAATGAGGGCGCCATGCAACCTTGTGCGCGCAAACGGCTCTGACTGGACATGATCAAAACACTGATAACCACAGCCGCGCTCGCCTTGACGGCATTCGCAGCGCAGGCCGACGGCCTGAAAGACCTCGAAAAATTCCTGCGCGAAGTCAACAGCGCGCAGGCCAGCTTTATCCAGGTGGTCACCTCGCCCAAACGCACCGGGGAGACGGTGGCGCGCAGCAAGACGTCCAGCGGCCGGTTTGAATTTTTGCGGCCCAACCGGTTTCGGTTTGAATACACCAAGCCTTTTGAACAGACCATCGTGGCCGACGGTCAGACGCTGTGGCTTTACGACGTGGACCTGAACCAGGTGACCGCCCGCAAGCAGCAAGAGGTGTTGGGCAGCACGCCCGCAGCCTTGATTGCCGCGGGCACCGACCTGCGGGCTTTGTCTGAGGTTTTTGACCTGAAGGCAGCGCCTGCCCAGGACGGCATGGAGTGGCTGGAAGCGCGCCCGCGCGCCAAAGATGGGCAGCTGCAAAGCGTGCGCGTGGGTTTTCGGCAAGGCCAGTTGACGGCGCTGGAGATTGCGGACAGTCTCGGTCAGCGCTCGGTCTTGACCTTCAGCCAGTGGCAGGGCAACGCGCCGCTGACCGCCGAGCGGTTTCGCTTTCAGGCGCCTGCAGGTGCCGACGTGATCCGGCCTTGAGCCTCAAGCCGGTCCAAAACCGCTGGTTTCTGTGAGTGCAGCCGCTCCACAACACACGCCCCTGGCGGAGCGCTTGCGCCCGCAAACCCTGGCCAGCGTCATCGGACAGCAGCACCTGCTGGGCGAAGGCCTGGCACTGCGGCTGGCGTTCGAGTCGGGCCAGCCGCACAGCTGCATTCTCTGGGGGCCGCCGGGGGTGGGCAAGACCACCATTGCCCGGCTGATGGCCGATGCCTTTGATGCCCAGTTCATCACCATCAGCGCGGTGCTGGGTGGTGTGAAGGACATCCGCGAAGCGGTGGACAAGGCCGAAGCCGCGCGCGACGGCTTGCACCAGCAACGCACCATTGTGTTTGTGGACGAGGTGCACCGCTTCAACAAAAGCCAGCAAGACGCTTTTTTGCCACACGTGGAGAGCGGCTTGTTCACCTTCATTGGTGCCACCACCGAAAACCCGTCGTTTGAAGTCAATTCGGCTTTGCTCTCGCGGGCAGCGGTGTATGTGCTCCAGCCCTTGGGCGAAGACGACTTGCGCCAGATCATTGGCCGTGCGCAAGCCATCAACGCGGTGCCACCGCTGCAAGCGGCCGCGGCCGACCGCCTGATTGCCTATGCCGATGGTGACGCCAGGCGCCTGCTCAACACGTTGGAAACCCTGGCCGTGGCGGTCGGGCGCGAGAAACTGGCCGAGGTCACCGATGACTGGCTGCTGCGTGTGCTGGGCGAGCGCATGCGCCGCTACGACAAAGGCGGTGAGCAGTTTTACGACACCATCAGTGCGCTGCACAAAAGTGTGCGCGGCTCTGACCCCGATGCCGCGCTGTACTGGTTTGTGCGCATGCTCGACGGCGGAGCAGACCCGCGTTACATGGCGCGCCGCTTCATTCGCATGGCGAGCGAAGACATTGGACTGGCAGACCCCCGTGCCCTGCGCCTCGCGCTGGACGCCGCCGAGGTGTTCGAGCGCCTGGGCACACCCGAGGGCGAGCTGGCTCTGGCCGAGTGCGTGGTGTATCTGGCTGTGGCACCCAAGTCCAACGCGGTCTACAAGGCCTTTGCTGAGGCCAAGGCGTTTGTGAAAACGGACGGCACCCGCCCGGTGCCCAAGCACCTGCGCAATGCACCGACGGCGCTCATGAAGCAACTGGACTATGGAAAAGCCTACCGGTACGCCCACGATGAGGCTGGTGGCTTCGCTGCGGGTGAAAACTACCTGCCAGAGGGCATGGCCGAGCCTGGTTTCTACCGCCCGGTAGAACGGGGGCTGGAGATTCGTATCGCTGAGAGGTTGAGAGAGCTGAAAAAACTGAACAACAAAAACTAATGAAAGACCAATCGCACTGATGCAGCGCGGTTTGAAATCTGGAAATCAGGGTAAACCCGCGCGTGATAAGGGCTTACACGCATGCGGGCCTTCAAATCGCCTCGCTACAATCCGGCACCCACCCGCAGTCTGTCCTGTTCCAAGGTCGAGCCTGGCGGGTTTTTTGCTAAGTTGAAACAGGCCAGTCCGGGCAAGCCGCCCGCGCCTGTCAAAAACACGGAGAAACTTCATGGAAACCTTGCTACAGCAGATCATCAACGGTCTGGTGCTGGGCAGCATGTACGCGCTGGTGGCCCTCGGGTACACCATGGTCTACGGCATCATCGGACTCATCAACTTCGCGCACGGCGACGTGCTCATGATCGGCGCGCTCACCAGTTGGACAATCATCGCTGGTATGCGCGAATCCATGTTGGGGGTACCGGGCTGGCTGATATTGTTGATGGCCACCATCATCGCCATGGTCGTGTGCGCGGCGCTGAACTTCACCATCGAGAAGCTGGCTTACAGGCCTCTGCGCAATTCGCCTCGGCTGGCGCCGCTGATCACCGCCATCGGCATGTCGATCCTGTTGCAGACGATCGCCATGATCATCTGGAAGCCGAACCCCAAGCCCTATCCCTCGATGCTCTCGAGTGAGCCCATCGAAATCGGTGGCGCTGTGATCTCATTGACGCAGATCGTCATTCTGGCCACCACCGTCATCGTGCTTGCGCTGCTGATGTGGATGGTTAACCGCACCAACCTGGGCCGCGCCATGCGTGCCACCGCCGAAAACCCGCGGGTGGCCGCGCTCATGGGCATCAAGCCCGATGTGGTGATTTCCGCCACCTTCATCATTGGCGCCATGCTGGCAGCGATTGCCGGCGTGATGTGGGCGTCCAACTATGGCACGGTGCAGCACGCCATGGGCTTCATGCCCGGCCTCAAGGCCTTTGTTGCGGCGGTCATGGGTGGCATTGGCAACCTTGGAGGTGCCGTGCTGGGTGGTTTGCTGCTGGGGTTGATTGAGGCTCTGGGCGCCGGTTATCTGGGCAAGCTCACGGGCGGTTTCCTGGGCAGCCAGTACACCGACATCTTTGCCTTCATCGTGCTGGCCCTGGTGTTGACCCTGCGTCCTTCCGGGCTGCTGGGCGAGCGTGTGGCCGACCGCGCCTGACCGACAAGGAGCTCCATCATGTTGAAATCCAAAGCTTTCAAGTTGGTCGCCTTCGTGGCGCTGGGCGCGGCCCTGCTGCTGCTGCCCATCGTGCTGCAAGCCACCGGGAGCAACTCCTGGGTGCGCATCATTGATGTTGCCTTGCTGTATGTCCTGCTGGCCCTTGGCCTGAACATTGTGGTCGGCTACGCCGGCCTGCTGGATCTGGGCTTTATCGCTTTTTTTGCTGTGGGAGCCTATCTGTACGGCTTGCTGGCATCGCCGCACCTGAGCGAGAACTTCGCCTTCATCGCAGCCATGTTCCCCGATGGCCTGCACATGAACTTCTGGCTGGTCATGATCTTGGCGGGCTTCGTGGCCGGGGTGGTCGGGCTCATACTGGGTGCACCGGTGCTCAAGTTGCGAGGCGACTACCTGGCCATCGTCACCCTGGGCTTCGGTGAGATTGTGCGCATCTTCATGCTCAACCTGGACCGCCCGATCAACTTGACCAATGGGCCTAAGGGCATCAGCAACATCGATGCGGTTTCGGTGTTCGGACACAGTATGAGCCAGCGCCTGACGGTGTCGATCGGCGACTGGAGTTACACCTTCCAGCCGGTGACGCTGTACTACTACCTGATCCTCTTCTTTGTGTTAATTGCCATCGTCATCGCCTACCGACTGCAGGACTCGCGCATCGGCCGTGCCTGGATGGCCATTCGCGAAGACGAGATTGCGGCCAAGGCCATGGGTCTGAACACCCGCAACCTCAAGCTGGCCGCTTTCGGCATGAGTGCCACTTTTGGTGGCATGGCTGGCGTGCTGTTTGCGTCCTTCATGCGTGGCGTCTACCCGGAATCCTTCGTTCTGATGGAGTCGGTGATGGTGGTGGCCATGGTGGTATTGGGTGGACTGGGACACATTCCTGGCGTGATTCTGGGTGCGCTGGTGCTGGCTGGACTGCCCGAACTGCTGCGCCACGTGGCCCACCCCCTCACCGCCATGACCGATGGGCGCCTGGGGCCAGAGATCCTGCGCCAGTTGCTGATTGCGCTGGCGATGATCGTCATCATGTTGATGCGCCCGAAGGGCCTGTGGCCCTCGCCCTCGCACGGCAAGTCCCTGAGCAAGTGAAGAAGGCGAACCATGTCTGAAACCATTCTGAGAGTCGCCAACGTCTCCAAACGCTTCGGTGGCCTGCAGGCCCTGAGCGATGTGGGCATTGATATCAAGCGCGGGCAGGTTTATGGTCTGATTGGCCCCAACGGTGCCGGCAAGACCACGTTCTTCAACGTGCTGACCGGCCTCTACACGCCGGACAGCGGCTCGTTTGAACTGGCCGGCAAGCCGTACACGCCCTCGGCCGTGCACGAGGTGGCCAAGGCAGGCATTGCGCGCACGTTCCAGAACATCCGGCTGTTCGCGGAAATGACGGCGCTGGAAAACGTGATGGTCGGGCGCCACGTGCGCACGCACTCAGGGTTGATCGGGGCCATACTCCGCACCCCAGGGTTCAAGCGCGAAGAGGCCGAGATCGCACAGCGCGCACAGGAGCTGCTCGACTACGTGGGCATTGGCAAGTTTGCCGACTACAAGTCGCGCACACTCAGCTATGGTGATCAGCGCCGACTGGAAATTGCCCGCGCGCTGGCCACCGATCCCCTGTTGATTGCGCTCGACGAACCGGCCGCCGGCATGAACGCGACTGAGAAAGTCATGTTGCGTGAACTGATCGACCGCATCCGCAAGGACAACCGCACCATCTTGTTGATCGAGCACGACGTGAAGCTGGTCATGGGACTGTGCGACCGCGTGACCGTGCTGGATTACGGCAAACAGCTCTCGTCGGGCACACCAGCTGAAGTGCAGAGCGATCCGAAAGTGATTGAAGCCTATCTGGGCACGGGCGGCGGGTAAGTGCCCCCCGCGCCACGCTGCGCCCGTCACCCCCAGAGGGCAACATCTGTGGCCCGGCAAAGCCGGTTTCGCGATGTTCTGGGTGGAGACCGTTCGCACCGGATGAAGTAACGAACAAGGAATCTGGATATGGCAAACACATTACTTAAAGTCAGCGGCCTGAAAGTGGCGTACGGTGGCATCAAGGCGGTCAAGGGCATTGACCTGGAAGTGCGCGAGGGCGAACTGATTTCGCTGATCGGCTCCAACGGCGCCGGCAAAACCACCACCATGAAGGCGGTCACCGGCTCGCTGGCCTTTGAGGCTGGCGACATCGAATACATGGGCAAAAGCATCAAAGGCAAAGGCGCCTGGGACTTGGTGAAGCAGGGTCTGGCCATGGTGCCGGAGGGTCGTGGTGTGTTCACCCGCATGACCATCACCGAGAACCTGCAGATGGGCGCTTACATTCGCACCGACAAGGTGGGGATTGCCAACGACATTGAGCGTATGTTCGGCATCTTCCCGCGCCTGCGCGAACGCAAAGACCAACTGGCCGGCACCATGAGTGGCGGTGAACAGCAGATGCTGGCCATGGCGCGCGCGCTCATGAGCCAGCCCAAGGTGCTGTTGCTGGATGAGCCTTCCATGGGCCTGTCACCCATCATGGTGGACAAGATTTTTGAGGTGGTGCGCGACGTGTCTGCGCAAGGTGTCACGGTGTTGCTGGTCGAACAAAATGCCCAGCGCGCCCTGCAGATCGCCGACCGCGGCTACGTGATGGACTCCGGTCTCATCACCATGACCGGCCTGGGCAAGGAACTGCTGACGGATCCCAAGGTGCGCGAGGCCTATTTGGGCCATTGACTCGCCCACGCCGGACTCGGCACCAAGAGAAAAGGGACGGCTTGCCGTCCCTTTTCTCTTGCGTGGAGGCGGCTCAAGGCGCGCTGCGGTACTCCGGCACCAGCGAACGAAGCCAGGCCCGCGTGTCGCTGGCTTGCGGAGCCGGGCCTGCGGCGTGAATCCACTGCACCACCTCGGCCGCGTTCACGGCGGTGTCGGCGCCTTTGGCCACGCGCAGCTTGGGGTGCGGTGTGGGTTCGGTGGTTTCGTCGTTGGCCAGCAGTTCTTCGTAGAGTTTCTCGCCCGGACGCAGGCCGGTGAACGCGATCGGCACATCCTGCTCGGTCTGGCCCGAGAGGCGGATCAGCAGCTTGGCCAGGTCGACGATCTTCACTGGCTCGCCCATGTCCATCACGAAGATCTGGCGTGTCTGACCCATCAGCCCCGCCTGCAGCACCAGTTGTGCGGCTTCCGGGATGGTCATGAAGTACCGCACGATGTCCGGGTGTGTCACGGTCACCGGGCCGCCGCGGGCGATCTGCTGTGTGAACAGCGGCACGACCGAGCCGCTGGAGCCCAGCACGTTGCCAAAGCGTACCGCCATGAAGCGCGTGGCAGGGAATTCGCCGGCGACGGCCTGCAGCACCTGCTCGGCCAGCCGCTTGCTCGCGCCCATCACGTTGGTCGGATTAACCGCTTTGTCGGTGGAGATCAGCACGAAACGCTGCATTCCCAACGTTCCCGCGACGCGGGCAGCGTTGAGCGTTCCCAGTACGTTGGTGCGCAGGGCTTCGATCTCGTTGAGCGACTCCATCAGCGGAACGTGTTTGTAAGCTGCAGCGTGGAACATCACCGCGGGCCGGTGTAGCTGCGCAATCGCGAGCAGGCGCTCGGGCTCACGCACGTTGGCCGTGTAGTACAGGCCCTGCATCTGCGGGTGGGCTTCGCGCAGTTCCTGCTCCAGTTGGTAAATGGCGTATTCGGAAACGTCCACGCACACCAGTCGTGCCACGCCAAACCGCGCGATCTGCCGGCAGAGCTCGGAGCCGATGGAGCCGCCCGCACCCGTTACCAAAACGGTCTGGCCGGCGATCAGTTCGGACAGTCCCTTTTCGTCCAGTGCCACCGGGGCGCGCCCGAGCAGGTCTTCGAGTTCGATGCGTCGGGGCTGGCCGGCTGCTACGCGCAGCCATTCGTCCGGGCGCGGCATGGTGAGCAGGGGCAGACCCGCCTCGCTCGCGCAGACCAATGCTTCGCGTCGCGCATGGGAACCGGCAGCCGACACCACGAGGGCCGCGGCCGCGTGAGTGCGCTCGGCGATATGGGGCAACTCGGAGAGCGCACCGAGCACCTGCAGGCCCTGGAGTGTGCGGCCCTTCTCGTTGGCGATGGGGCTCACGATACCGACGGGTGACCACAGGCGGGCGCCGCGCAGCGCGGGTAAGGCGGCCGCTGCGTCCTGCACCGATCCGACCAGCAACAGGGGCTTGCCAAAAGACGCAGGTTGCGTGCGTTTTCCCAGCAACAGCCTGGCGCTCGTGCGTGCGGCACCCAGCAACAGCAGCGCCAACATCGGATGCAGCAACAGCACCGAGCGCGGAAAAAATTCGACCCGCAGCATCAGCACGGCAGCCGTCGTCAGCAGGCCAGCAAATGCCACACCGTAGACCAGACGGGTGAGCTCGGCCACACTGGTGTAGCGCCAGATGTGGCGGTACACGCCCCACGCCAGCAGGCTGAAGCCAAAGCCGAGCAAGGGCCAGGGCAGGGTGCTGAGCATCATGGCCTGAAATTCGTCGGGCGTATCCAGGTTGAAGCGCAGCCAGAAAGCCAGCCACCAGGCGATGGCGACCAGAGTCAAGTCGATCGGAAGCTGCAGCCAGCGGGCCGCTGCGCTCATTGCGGGTCCTCCGCCCTTCGGGCTGCCGTGGGAGCTGGCTTGGAGCAGGCCGTTGCTGTGCTCATTCGGCCGGGCCCTCACCCAGCAGCGACCATGCCATCGGTGTGCCGGCCTTCACCGCCCGACCGATGCGTTGGCCCAGCAGGCTGTCCAGGTGTTTCGGCGCCAGACCGAAGCCGGGGCGCACGCAGCGCAGGTTGGCGCGCGTGAGCACGTCGCCAGGTTGCAGATCCTGCGCGATATAGAGCGAGCGGCGGAAGGCGAGCGACTTCATCTCGGCCGCCGTAGGGCCGTAGCTCACCTGGCCGACGGCCAGCATGGCACGCTCGGTTTCTTCGCGCAGCTGGCGCAACTCGTGCGGCTCCATCGAGAAGCTCGAATCCACCCCACCATCGGCACGCCGCAGGGTGAAGTGTTTTTCGATCACCGTGGCGCCCAGCGCGGTGGCCGCCACCGCGACGCCGCAGCCCATGGTGTGGTCCGACAGGCCGATCTCGCAGTTGAACAGCGCGCGCATGTGCGGGATGGTGCTGACGTGGGTGTTCGCAGCCGTGGCGGGGTAGGTGCTGGTGCACTTGAGCAGCACCAGATCGCGGCAACCGGCCTCGCGCGCGGTTCGCACGGCTTCGTCGATCTCGCCGGCCGTGGCCATGCCGGTGGACATGATCATGGGCTTGCCCGTGCTGGCCACGCGGCGGATCAGCGGCAGGTCGGTGTTCTCGAAAGAGGCGATTTTGTAGGCGGGCACATTCAGCGATTCGAGGAAATCCACCGCACTGAAATCGAACGGCGTGCTGAAGCAGTGCACACCCTGTTGTGCCGCGCGCTCCATGATGGGTGCGTGCCACGCCCAGGGGGTGTGGGCCTCTTGGTACAGCTCGTAGAGCTGGCGCCCGGCCCACAGGCTTTTGGGGTCGTCGATCACGAAACCGGGCATGCGCAGGTTCAGCGTCATGGTGTCGGCGGTGTAGGTCTGCAGCTTGATCGCATCGGCGCCGTGCGCGGCGGCGGCGTCCACGATGGCCAGCGCGCGGTCCAGCGACTGGTTGTGGTTGCCGGACATCTCGGCGATCAGGTAAGGGCGGTGCCCAGGGCCAATCTCGCGGTCAAGGATCTTCATGGTGTGGCGGTTGGTTCGTCGGGCGGGGGCCTGATGGCTTTGCGGTAGAGCAGCGGTCCACCATGGTAGCCGCTGCCCTCGAAGAGTTTGTGTGAAGCGGTGTTGCCTGCAACCACGCTGGCCTGCACCGTGAACGGCGTCTGCAGGATGTGGTGCATCTGCTGCTCGCCAGCCCTCAGCAAGCGCGGGCCGAGACCCAGGCCTTGCAGCTGGGGGTCGGTGTAGAGCGAGACTTCGAGGTCGCTCGTTTCTGTTCGCTCGAATCGGATGCTGCCCACTCGCAGAGCGCCCACTTGTGCCACGAAGAGCCACCGGTCAGGCGTTCGCAGCACGCGCTGCATCCAGGCTTGGTGTTCTTTGAAGGTGATGGGTTCGCTGCTGCCCGAGACTGCGCGCACCGCCGGGTGGTTGCGCCAGGCGTGCAGCAGCGGGGCGTCGGCCAGCGTGGCGGGGCGCAGGCTGAGCGAGTCGCGCAGCAGGTGCAGGGCGACGCGCTGGGCGCCACGGCCGTCCACCAGCGCGGCGGCGCGTTCACCCAGGGCCTGCCGGGTGGCCGGGTCTTCGATCACTTCGTGCAGCACCTGGGTCAGCGTGTTTGCCGTGGCGCCACGCACCGCACCCAGCGCAGCCAGGCCGGGCACCACGGCCAGCTGGTTCGCCGCCACCGCGATGGCGATGGTGGGCGCGCCGATGCAGCAGCGTTCCCAGGTGGCGCCGCCACCGGCGCCAATCTGCAGGTCGTGGCGGGCGAAGAAGGCGGCGAGATCGGGTTGATCGAGCGTGAGTTGTGCATGGGCGTCGGCCGCGCAGGCTTTGCGCAAGCTGCTCAGGTCCGGGTTGGCCGAGGTGGACACCACTTCGATGGCCCCGACAAAACCGGCGGCTCGGCAGGCGACCAGCACCCGGGTCGAAATGCCGTCGGGATCGGTGCCGCCCATGAAGATGCCGATGCTGCGCACTTCTGGCTGGAAGCGGTAGCGCGGTGCGTTGCGGTAGGCGGGCGAGAGCAGGGCATGGCGCGGGCCGGCCAGCCAGTGCGGTTCTTGCGTCAGCCGGTCAGCGTATTTGGCGCGGTGGTCGAGCGCCCAGTTGTGGTCCAGCAAGGCATCGGCACTGAGGGTGCGATCAGCGGTGTCGTCGATCGCCAGCAGGCGGCAACCCAGGGCAGAGCGCACGGCATCGTGCCAGCGCGCGTCGAAAGCGTAGTGGTCCAGCACCAGCCAGCCGGGGCGTTCGGTCTGCAGTGCGTCCGCCGTGTCCTTGGCGTCCTGCACCCACGACACGCAAGCCCAGGCCGCGTGGGGCGTCGTTGTGCTGTCGGTCTGGAAGCTGCCGCCTGGCAACGGCAGCCAGTGCACTGGGCAGGGCGCGTTGCGCAACACCTGCGCCGCCACCCCGTCGAGTGCGCGTGTGACCAGGCTGACCTGCGCGCCCTGCTCGATCAGGGCCTGCACCAGCGACTGGCAGCGTTTGAGGTGCCCGGTGCCGATGATGGCCGAGGCATCGACGCGGATGGCGATGCGGGGCGCTGGACCCATGTTCATCGCGCTCCGACGGGCACCAAGGCCTGGCACACGGCATCGACCGCGCGCTGGTTGTCGACCCTGATCGCCAGCAACCGCATGCCCACGCACACGCCCTGCAGCGGGCGCTTGTAGCCCTGCACCGCGTCGCGCAGCGCGGTGGTCCAGCCACCTTCATGCAGCAGGCGCGCGCAGTCGGCGAAGTTGCCCACACCGGGCAGGCTCAGGCCGTCGGTGGCGAGCATGCCGGCCGCGCGGTTAACCCGCACCGGGGCCACGCTGCAGTCGATGACGCCGACCTTCATGTTCAGACGTTGTCGTGCTTGAGTGTCGTCAGATTGCCGTCGCGGTCCTTCAAGTGGGCGCCGCTGACGTCGCGCTTGACGATTTTCTTGTTGGTGAACCGGGTGCCGATGCGGATGAACGCGTCTTCGGTCAGCTCCCGCGGGCGCAAGCGGTTTTTGAGCGGCTTGCCCAAGCCTGCCCAGGGGAGCAGGCCGTTCAGGCCTTTGACGGCTTCCAGACCGTCTGGGCGCGTGAGCCGGCCACGCCGGATGTGCGGGCAGGCCGGGTCGGTGGCGCGACCAAAGCCGAATTTCTGGCGCTTGAAGTGGTCGTGGATGCCGGTCTGGTGGTGGTCCAGGTTCTCGCAGTTCACCATTGAGCCCTGGACCACCTGGTGGTTGCTGTGGAAGCCATTGGCCTGTGCGATCAGGGTGCTTGGCCTCGATGCCTTCCTGGCCGATCAGATCGGACACGCGCATGCCCAGCAGGCCGCCGAACTCTTCGAGCCAGCGGCGGTTGAGCACGTGCTTGTCGGCCGCGGCGGCAGGGCAGTCGTATTCGTTTTGCGAGTTCTCGCCCCAGACGATCAGCGGCACATTGAACTGCACCGCCGCGCGCACCGGGAGGGTGAAGAGGCCCACCTGCTCGGGCCACGAAATGTCGCCCACTTGGGTGAGGCCCACGCGGTTGAGCTTGGCGGGCACCAGCGGGTGGGGCGAGATCTCGATGGGGTCCACGCCCAGGTGCTTGAGGTTTTCGATGTTGGTGCGGGCCAGCGGCGAGAGATCGCCGGTGGACGAGGTGACGCACAGCGGGTTCAGGCCCAGCTGCAGCATGCGCACCACCTGGTCGGTGCTGTCCTGGTCGCGCGCATCCCCGTCCACCTCGGTGCGTTTTTCGTAGCTGCGGCAGGCGTTGCAGACGCCGTGGTCGTCCAGGTGCAGGTCCGGCTGGGCGTCTGGCATCACGCAGGGTTTGCAGCAGGTCAGCATGCTCGTGTCTCTTGAAAGGTGATCAGCGTTTTTCCATCAGGAACCAGGTGATGTCGTCCTGCGGGAAGTTCGGGTCGCGGTGGTAGGCGAAGCCGTAGTCCGCCAGTTGCAGCTGCGGGTGGCGGTCCATGATCTCACCGGCAAAGTCGCGCTTGAACAGGCGGTCGCTGTGGCCGCGGTAGGGAATGGCGACCGGCGCCGGGTTGTAGTACTCGGCCACCACCAGGTAGCGGCTGGTGCTGGCGACCAGCTGGTCGTACACCTGCGGCAGCACCTCGGGGTTGATGTGGATGAGCACGCCCTTGATCAGGGTCAGGTCCCACTGGCGTGCGGGTGTGAAATCGAGGATGGAGCTGTTGTGGACATTGGCCGGCGGGATCACCGTGCCCAGCTGTTTCGCGGCTTCCGCGTTGATCTCGATGGCGTGCGCGTCAATGCCGGGATGCAGCAGGTTCAGCGCCTTGAGGTTCATGCCGATGTTGGCGCCGAACTCGATGCAGCTCTGGATGCCACGCGCACCGCGCAGCGCTTTGCCAAAGAAGTCCAGGTTGGAAGCGAGCAGGGCATCGCCCTGGTTGCGCTGGATGTAATCGGTGCCGAAATCGCCGGCCCAGAAGGCTTCTTGCTCGGTCTTGAAGGTCATCGGGTGTTTTTCTTTTGGAGCTGTGATTCGGTGGCCGGTTTCTGCCGGATGTGCTGGTTGATCGCGATCCAGTCGGGATGTTGTTCCAGCAGCGCCAGCACGTCGGCCTGGGTGAAGTTCGGCCGGGTCGGCATCAGGCGCTCGAACAGTCGACTCGCCAGCGCGTAGTCTTCCGGCGTGTCCACCGTCCAGCGGTGGTGGCTGAGGTCGACCGGGCTTTCTACGTTGCGCAGACGGTAGCGTTCGGGGTGCCCGTAAATGAAGGGCGTGACGTGCTCGCGTTCGGCTGGCTGCGTGGATTCGGCGTGGGCTTGTTGCAACGCGGCGGCGCTGAACACCTCCACCGCCATGCCGTAAGGCCAGGTGGGCGGCAGCATGTTCGACACGCAGTCGCTACCGCCTTCTTGGTAAACCGCGATCACCTGGTCGATCAGCGCCGGGTCGATCAGCGGGCAGTCGGACGTGATGCGCACCACCACATCGGCACCGTGCGCGCGGGCCGCGTCGGCGTAGCGCGAGAGCACGTCGTGTTCGCTGCCGCGGTGGCAGGGCACGCCCAGCTGCGCGCACAGCGCGGCGATCGGTTCATCGGTGGCGTTGGTGGTGGTCGCGATCACGATGCCGCTGGCCCGCTGCACACGGCGCAGGCGCTCGACCAGCCGTGTGAGCATGGGAACGCCTGCCAGTGGCAGCAGCACTTTGCCCGGCAATCGGGTCGAGGTCATGCGCGCTTGCACGATGAGCAGGGTTTTCATCCCGCCAAGGCCTTCTTCAGTGCGCCCACCACGCAATCCTGCTGTGCCTCGGTCAACGAGGGGTACAGCGGGATCGAGAGCGCTTGCGAGGCGAAGGCCTCAGCCGCCGGAAACTGGCCGGGCTGGAAACCCAGGCCGCGGTAATAGGGTTGCAGCGGGATGGGTTCGTAGTGCACGTTGACGCCGATGCCCGCCTCGCGCAAGCGGGCGAACACGGTGGCGCGGTCGGCCACGCCGGGGCCGGGCACCACCTCCACCACGTACAGGTGCCAGGACGAACGGGCCGTTGAACCCGGCCCTGGCACGCGGGCCGGGCGCTGCAGGGGCAGGCCGGCCAGCAACTGGTCGTAGCGCTCGGCCAGGCGTTCGCGGGCGGCGTGAAAGCCGTCGATGCGCTGCAACTGCGAGCGGCCCAGCGCCGCCTGGATGTCCGTCATCCGGTAGTTGAAGCCCAGGCTGTGTTGTTCGTAATGCCAGGCGCCCGTGTCGGGGTGCTGCATCTCGCTGGTCTCGCGCGTGATGCCGTGCGAACGCAGCAGCTGCAGGCGGCGCGCCAGCGCGGCATCCTGGGTGGTGACCATGCCGCCTTCACCGGTGGTCACGATCTTGACCGGGTGGAAGCTGAACACGCTGGCATCGGCGTAGCGGCTGCCGATGGGCTGGCCGTTGTAGCGGGCGCCCACCGCGTGCGACGCGTCTTCCAGGATCTTGAAACCGTAGCGGTCGGCCAGTGTGCGCATGGGCACGAGGTCGCAGGCCAGGCCGCCGAAATGCACCGGGATCACGATGGCCGGCAGGCGGCCGTTGCGTTCGGCTTGTTCCAGCTTGGCGGTCAGTTCGGTCAAGCTGATGTTGCGCGTGACGGGATCGATGTCCACGAAGTCCACACCGGCGCCGCAATACAGCGCGCAGTTGGCCGAGGCCACGAAACTGTTCGGGCTGGTCCACACGGTCTTGCCAGGGCCGGCGCCCAGCGCGAGGCAGGCGATGTGCAGGCCCGCGGTGGCGTTGGATACCGCCACCGCGTGCGCCACACTGTGCAGCGCAGCAAACGCCTGCTCGAAGCGCGGCACCGCCGGCCCCTGGGTCAGCCAGCCCGAGGTCAGCGCCTCGCGCACGGCGGCCAGGTCGTCTTCGTTGATGGACTGCGTGGCGTAGGGAATGAAGTCCATGGGGCTGCCTGCGGTCAGATGCGACCGATCTTGTCCTGGTGCTGTGCAATCCAGGCCTGCAGCGCAGGCACGTCCATCCACTCGGCGTTGCTGTCGCTGGCGTAGGTGAAGCCTTCGGGCACGCGCTGGCCGTCCTTGATACGCTTGAAATCCTTGTGCCAGCTGTGGATGGCTGGCAGGATCTTGAAGTGCTTTGGGTATTCGTAGGTGTAGTAAGCGTCTTCCGGGCTGATCATCTGCTCGTGCAGTTTCTCGCCCGGGCGGATACCGATGATCTCGTGCCGGGCCTGCGCATCGACCGCACGGGCGATGTCGGTTACTTTCATGGACGGGATTTTTTTGACGTAAATCTCGCCGCCTTCCATATCCTCAAACGCGTGCCAGACCAGTTCTACACCCTGCTCCAGCGTGATCATGAAGCGGGTCATGCGCTCGTCGGTGATGGGCAGCGTGCCCTTGCCCTTTTGCGAGAGAAAGAACGGGATGACCGAGCCGCGCGAGCCCATCACGTTGCCGTAACGCACCACCGAGAACTTGCAGCCGGTGGCGCCGGCGTAGGAGTTGCCGGCCACGAAGAGTTTGTCCGACACCAGCTTGGTGGCGCCATACAGGTTGACCGGGCTGCTGGCTTTGTCGGTGGACAGGGCCACCGCGCCCTTGACCTGGGTGTCGATGCAGGCGTCGATGACGTTCATTGCGCCGTTGATGTTGGTCTTGACGCACTCAAAAGGGTTGTACTCGGCGGTGGGCACGATCTTGGTGGCGGCCGCGTGCACCACATAGTCCACACCGTCGAGCGCGCGGTACATGCGCTCGCGGTCGCGCACGTCGCCAATGAAGAAGCGAACCCGCTCATCGCCCCGGAACAGTTTGGCCATTTCCCACTGCTTCATCTCGTCGCGCGAATAGATGATGAGCTTGCGCGGGTTGTAGCGCGCCAGCGTCATGGGCACGAAGGTGTGGCCAAACGAGCCGGTACCGCCGGTGATGAGGATGGTGGCGTTGTTCAGCATGGAAGGAAGGGCCAGGCAGGCGTGTTGCAGGTAATGGGGTATTTTGACGGACAGCGTGCGGCTTAAACCCGGTTGAGCGGTGCGTTCTTCAGTGCAGTTCGCACGACCTCGGCCACGCGTCGAGCGGCTCGGCCATCGCTCTGGTAGGTGGGGTCAGTGGTCTTTCCGTGGCCACGCAGCACCGCGTCGAGCACCGCTGGCAAGTCGGTTGGGGTGGCGCTGGGCGTGGCCACACCGAGCCGGGCCAGGCTGAACCAGAGATGGGCTGACGGTGAGCTTTCGATCGAGATCACCGCCTTGCCGCCTACGGCCGATTCCAGGCCGACGGTGGATGTCTGCACCACCACCGCCTGCGAGGCCAGGATCAGTGGGTGGATGGGTTCGCGGGACGGCTCGCTGAAGTGGATGCGCGGTTCGTCGGGCAGGCGGGGGTACTGGGTCCAGTCGCTCGGGTGGTAGCGCACGGTTAGCGCCAGGTTGGCCCGAGCGCGCACGCAGTCGCGCAGCACGGCTTCGATTTCGCGCGGCAGGGCCTGGCCCGCCGGCACCGGCGTGGCCGGGTGGGCTTGGGGCTCCCGGTGGCCGGCAAACAGCACGGGTTTGAGGTCCCGCCAGCCACGTTCGGCCAGGAACTGTTGCGCTTTTGAACGGTTTTCAGCGCTGAACAGACCGTCGAAGGCTGGGTTGCCCGTCACCACCACGCCGCCGGCGGGGAAGCCGTGGGCGATCAGGCGCTGGCGCACGCCTTCGGAAATCACGCAAGTCCAGGCCGGGTGGGGTTCGTGCCGCACATAGGTGTCGTTGTCCAGCCCGAACAGGTCCACCATGCCGACCGCAGGCATGCCGAGTTCGCCCGCCACGTCCAGTGCGGTGCGTTCGCTGCGCGGCGAGTTGGTGGCGACCACCGCATCGGGGCGCAGGGCGTCGATCACACGGCGCATGAAGTGCAGGGGACGGAAGCCGTAGCGGCCTTTCTCGCGGTAGAGATCGGCGGCACCCGCTGCGCCGTGCTGGGCGATCAGGTCCAGGTAGTTGATGCCCAGGTAGGCGATGGTTTCTTCCTTCGGCACGTCCGGGCTGGTGTTGCCTTCGCTCAGGCGCTCGCCCCAGGTGCGGGCCGCGCTGGCGTCCACCAGGTGCAGGAAGTCCCGGTAGCCCAGTGTGTCGGGGCGCACGGCCTTGGCCTTGAGGTGCCCGGTGGTCAGCGCCATCAGACGGCAGTCGGCACCGGGCAGCAGCGATTGCAGCTCGCGCATCACCGGCAGCACCATGCCGATATGGCCGCCGCCGTAGCTGACGAACAGGACGCGGGGTGTTCGACTCATGCGAACGCGTCCCGGTGCCACAGCGCCAGCGCGGTCAGCGCGCGCAGTTCGCGCGTGTGGTTGCAGCGGCCGTCGCGGTGCTCATCCAGCAGACGGGTGACTCCGGCCGGCTCGAACAGCCGGGCGATCACTTCGCCGCCGGTCAGGGTCTGGCGCAGCCAGCCGTGCAGCTCGCCTTTGAACCAGTCGCCCACCGGCACGGTGAACATCTGCTTCTTGCGGTGCGCCAGGTCTTCGCCAATCAGCGGCACGACCGCGCGCTTGAACCAGTGCTTCTTGTCGCCCTGGGCCGAGAGCTTGGTGGCGCCGCGCGAACGGAAGGCAAATTCCATCATCCGCCAGTCGAGGAAGGGCGTGCGCGCCTCGATGCTCACCGCCATGCCCATGCGGTCGGGCTTGACCAGGTTGTTGCCGCTCAGCAGCAACTGCATGTCGAGATACAGCGCCTGGTTGATGCGGTCGAAGTGGCGGGCTTCGTTGAACCAGGGCTGGGCGGCGGCGGTGAAGCTGTCCATGCCGCCCAGCTGGGCGCGCACGCCAGGCCGGTAGAGCGTGGCTTTGGCTTCGGGTGAAAACAGGGAAATGCTGTCGAAATAGCTGCGTTCGAAATCGTTTTGGGGCAACGACAACGCGTCGGGCCGCGCAAAGAATTGCGCGTACTTGTCATAGCCTGCAAACAGCTCGTCGCCGCCGTCGCCGGTCAGCACCACCTTCACGTGTTTCGCGGCCAGCTCGCTCACGCGCAGCGTGGGCATGAAGGACGCGTCGCCGTGCGGCTGGTCCAGGTGGTGCAGCACCAGCGGCCAGCGGTCGAGCATGTTGAGTTCGGCGACTTCGCTGGTGTGGGCGCAGCCAAAGCGCTGCGCCGCCTGCAAGGCAAATGCCGACTCGTCGTAGCGTGGATCTGCAAAGCCGATGCAGAAGGTCTTGACCGGTTCCGTCACATGTCGCGCCATCAGGCCGACGATGGTGCTGGAGTCGACACCGCCCGAGAGGAAGGCGCCAAACGGCACGTCGGCACGCAGGCGGATGCGGGTGGCGTCGTCGAGCAGGGCCATGAACGCTTCGGCCCAGGCCCCAAACGTGTGGTCCTGCTCGCGCTGGTCGGCCAGGTTCCACCAGCGTTGCGTCTGCACCCCACCGCTGCGCGTGTATTTTTGCCAGGTGCCGGGCATGACGTGGCGCACGCCCTCGAACGCGGTCCACGGCGCCGGCACGTAGTTGAAGGTCAGGTAGTGGTGGATCGCCTCCAGGTCCATGCCCGGTTTGCGGCGCACGGCGGGCCACAGCGCTTTCATCTCGGAGCCGAACACCATGCGCTGGCCGTCGTCGTGCACGTACAGCGGCTTGACACCGATGCGGTCGCGAGCCAAATACAGGGCATCCGCGCGCGCGTCGTCGATGGCCATGGCGAACATGCCGTTCAGGCGCTGCAGGCAGGCGATACCCTCGCGCTCGTACAGACGCAGGATGACCTCGGTGTCCGACTGCGTGTCCAGCCGCACGCCCTGGGCGCGCAGCTCGGCGGCCAGTTCGATGTGGTTGAAGATTTCGCCGTTCTGCACCACGGCAATCTGGCCATCGTCGCTCACAAAAGGCTGGTGGCCGCCGCCGAGGTCGATGATGGACAGGCGCCGGTTGCCGATGGCCACGCCGCGTGCCGGGCGGCAGTGGATGCCCTCGTCGTCCGGGCCGCGGTGGATCAGCGCCTGCGCCATGCCATGCAGGGCTTCATCGGCCAGTGCTTGTTGCTTTCGGTCCCAGTAGCCAAAGATGCCGCACATGTCAGTTCGCTCCTTTTCCGCTCAGGCGTCGGATGGTCCACCAGCAGATTTTCAAATCGAGCCAGAGCGAGGTTTCGCGCGTGTAGCGCAGGTCGGCTTCGAGCCGCTGCGCTTCGGTGGATTCGGAGCGGTACAGCGCCTGCGCCAGCCCGGTGATGCCAGGACGCACGCTGCAGCGCTGGCTCCAGTCGGCTTCGGTGTACAGACTCTTCTGCGCTGGTACATCAGGCCGCGGGCCAACCAGGCTCATGTCGCCGGTGAGCACGTTGATGAGTTGCGGCAACTCGTCCAGGCTGGTGCGTCGAATGAAGCGCCCCACGCGGGTGACGCGCGGGTCGTTGGCCGAGGTGAAGTACGGGCCGATGCTGGCGGCGTTTTTCACCATGCTGCGAAACTTGAACATGCCGAATTCGCGCCCGTGCAGGCCGACGCGGGTTTGGCGGAACAGCACCGGAAAACCACTCTCCAGGGCCACCGCCAGTGCCGTGCCCAGCAGCAGCGGACTGAGCAGCAGCAGGGCCAGCAACGCAGTTGCGATGTCAAGCAGGCGCTTCATGCCGCAGGCTGGCCCGGCGCGGGCATGGTCGCTGCGATCTGCCCGATGGTTTCGGCGATGCGGCGGCGGCTGGCTTCAACCTGTTGCGCGTCGCGCTGGCCCAGCGCACGCTCGGCCTCGCGCAGCGCGGCCACTTCACGCTCAAACCCGGCGGCCGAAGTGGCGTCGTGAAACGTGCGCGAGAGAATCACCGCCCGCGAGCCCAGCCGCAGGTGCTCGGCCAGCACGTCACGGCCCGGCAGCAAGCCGCCATCGAGTCGTGCAATGCCTCCAAAACCGAAGCGCAGCCCCTGCGCGCGCACCAGCCGCGCCGCGCCATCCAGCATGCCCAGGGCCAGTGGCTCAAACATGAAACGCTGGCGCAGCGAGATGTGCAGGTCGTTCAGGCCCACATAAACTTCATCCAGGCCCGGTGTGCCCAGCCATTCGCGCAGCGTCTCTAATGCGCCCGGCGTTTCCAGCAGTGCCACCACGGGCGCGCGGCCAGCCACGATGGCGCTGAACGCCCGCAATTCCCAGGCCTCGCTGAACATGGGCAGCATCAGCAGGTCGGCGCCCTGCGCCAGCACGGCGTTTACCTCGGTGTGTGTGTCCGGGTTGAGTGGGTTCACCCGCACCATCAGGCGCGAGCGCTGCAGCACCGCCTTGATGCGGCCCACGTCGTCCAGCGTGTGGGTGCTGATGAAGGTATTGCGCCCGACCTGGCGCTCGGCCTTGCCAAATCGCTCCAGATCGACCCACAGGCGCATGCCCTCCAGCGCGTCGCAGCGGCGAGCAAAGTCGGGGTCGTTGGTGATCTGGATCAGGTCGAGCATGGGTGGGGCGGATTATCGCCGCAGCGCCTGGCGCAGACCGGGCGAAAACACCCATGCCAGCGCCGCCACCGAGGCCGCCAGCAGCAGCGCTGTGATCAGTCCGTGCAGGGGCTCCGGCGTTTCAAACGCGTTGGCGCCCAGAGCCAGCGCGATGGCGGCAAGGGCTGCAGGCAGCAGGTCAGCAAACTTCAGTACGCCGCGCAGCACATCACGTTCGCTCACCAGCAAAACCACGGCAGCTGCGCTCAGGGCGCCGTTGATGGCCCACATCACCTGCTTGCCGTTCAGGCCTTTGACTGCACCCATTTCGCCCATGGCCCAGCCCAGCCCGGCCAGCAGCACCAGCGCACCGCCATAGGCCGCCACCGCACTGCGCAGCCGTCCCGTGCTGGCCAGCAGGGTCAGCAGCACCGCCAGCAGCGCTTGCGGCAAGAGCGACCATGCGCCTATGCGCCCCCAGGCACCCACCTGGGCCACCGCTTCTGCGGGCATGCGGCCCCAGCCAAACAGCAACTGGGCCAGGGCGGGCGCCATGCTGGCCAGGGCGGCCGCTGCGGCGCAGGCCAGCACCCAGGCCAGCACAAACGCGTGGCGCAACGCGTCACGCTGCCGGGTGAGCGGGTCTTTTGCCGACAAGTCTGAACGGGGTGCAAAAGCTTTGGCAATGCCCGGAAAGGCCAGCGCGGCCACCAATTGAACCGCCAGCACCAGCGGCAGCTCCACCAGTTTCCAGGCGTAATTGAAGGTGGTCAGCGCCCCTTCACCGGTGGTGGACGCCAGACTGCGCCCCAGCAAGGGCAGCAGCAACGGCAGGCCGGCACTGGCCAGCGCCCACAACCAGATGGGGCTGTGCGGCCATTCCACGGCGGTGCCGGTTGCGGGTGCTTCAGGGGGGCCGGCCCGGCGTGTGCGCCACCCGAGCCACAGCAGCCGCAGCACCATGCCCAGCAGCAGGCCCCAGCCCAGCCAGGTGATGGGTGCCGCCATGTCTGCGCGCATTTGCGTCATGGTCAGCAGCAACGCGCCCACCACCGCACCGTTGACCACCAGATTGGCGCCGTACATGCCCGTGAAATCGCGCAGGTGTTGCAGGCGCACCGTCCACAGCGCGGCCAGCATGGCCAGGGGCATGGCCAGGGCGCTCCACAACAAAGCGCGGTGCGCCGTGGCGCGGGCGGTTTCGCTCAGGCCCGGTGCCAGTGCAGAGGTGATCAGGCCGGGGGCGAGCACCAGGGTCAGTGCCGTTACAAACCCACCCACCAGCAACACCCCGGCCAGGCGTTTGAGGGTGACGGCTTGAGCGCTGGCGCTTTGGCGTGCCCACAGGGGCAGCAGCACATAACCCAGCGCGCCCGATGCCAAAATGCCGGTCAGCATGTCCGGCAGGGTGAGCATGAGGATGGCCACGTCGGCCTGGCCGGTGGCGCCGAGCGTGGCGGCCTGCACCGACTCGCGCAGCAAACCCAGCAGGCGGCTGGCCAGCAACAGGGCGAGGGAGACCAGACCGGCGCGCAGCAACATGGCCTGCATTATCGGGCGGTGCCTGACTGGGTGTCAGAGAACTAAAATGCAAGGTTTCGCGTGACGTCTGCGTGGTCGCCACCCGGCGCCTGGACCCACCCCGATCTGCCCGCTGGGCAACCACCTGTTCCTTTTATGTCCCAAGCCACACCCAACAGCCCAGCCGCCGACACCGCCGTGACCGGTGCCCACCCTGCGTTTGATGACAACCAGCTGATCGTCGAGCGCCGCGAAAAGCTCAAGGCCATGCGCGAGGCGCAGCAGCAAGGCAAGGGTGTGGCGTTTCCCAACGACTTCAAGCCGTCGGACAAAGCCGCCGAGCTGTTCGCCCTGCACAGCGAAGCCACCAAGGAAGGCCTGGAAGCCAACCCGGCGCGCGCCAGTGTGGCCGGGCGCATGATGCTCAAGCGCGTCATGGGCAAGGCCAGCTTTGCCACGCTGCAAGATGCGTCGTTTGGTCCGTCGGGTGGCCGTATCCAGATCTACCTGAACAACGACAGCGTGGGCGAAGCGCTGCACAACGCGTTCAAGCACTGGGATTTGGGCGATATCGTGGCGGCCGAGGGCGTGCTGTTCAAGACCCGCACCGGCGAGCTGACCATCCACGCCGACAAGATCCGCCTGATCACCAAGAGCCTGCGTCCGCTGCCCGACAAGTTCCACGGCATCCACGACCAGGAGATCAAGTACCGCCAGCGCTACGTGGACCTGATGACCGATGAGGCCGCTCGCCGCCGTTTCGTCACCCGCAGCCAGGCGTTGTCCAGCATCCGCGAATACATGGTCAGCCACGGCTTTCTGGAAGTGGAAACGCCCATGCTGCACCCCATTCCCGGCGGCGCCAACGCCAAGCCGTTCAAGACGCACCACAACGCGCTGGACCAGGAAATGTTTCTGCGCATCGCGCCCGAGCTGTACCTGAAGCGCTTGCTGGTGGGCGGGTTTGACCGCGTGTTCGAAATCAACCGCAACTTCCGCAACGAAGGCATCAGCGTCCGGCACAACCCCGAGTTCACCATGATGGAGTTCTACGCGGCGTACTGGAATTACCACGACCTGATGGACTTCAACGAGCAGCTGATCCGTCACGTGGTGCAGCAGGTGCACGGCGACACGCCCCTGACCTACAACGGCAAGCCGGTGGACGTGACTTCGCCATTCGAGCGGCTGACGATCCGTGAAGCGATTTTGAAATACACCGAGGCGGGTGAGGGTGTGGACAGCGCCGAATGGCTGATCCCGGCGTTGCGCAAGCTGGGCATGACCGAAGCCAAGCACCAGCTCAGCACGCGCAGCCTGGCCAGTTTGCAGGTGCTGTACTTTGAAGAGACGGTGGAAGAAAAGCTCTGGAACCCGACCTTCATCATGGAGCACCCGACCGAAATCTCGCCGCTGGCGCGCGCCAACGACGAGCGCCCGGAAGTGACCGAGCGTTTCGAGCTCTACATCACCGGCCGCGAATTCGGCAACGCCTTCTCTGAGCTGAACGACGCCGAAGACCAGGCCGCGCGCTTTCACGCGCAGGTGTCGGCCAAGGACGGTGGCGACGAAGAAGCCATGTACTTTGATGCCGACTTCATCCGCGCGCTGGAATACGGCATGCCTCCGGCCGGCGGCTGCGGCATTGGTATTGACCGTTTGATGATGCTTCTGACCGATAGTCCGAGCATCCGCGACGTGATCCTGTTCCCGGCGCTGCGCCGGGAAGTTTGATCAAGCCCGGCGGCGAATGGCTTGAACCGCCGCCCGCTGGTTCCGTTGTCCCGGCCGGTCAGAAATTCAGCGTCTGGATGCTCTTGCGCGGGTTCTTGCGAAGCTCGTCCAGACCGATGAGCATCCAGTCCAGGTGGGCTTGGGCGTTTTGCTGAAGCTCCAGCCCCTCCTCTGGCAGCAATGCCAGCACCACCTTGAAACGCAGGGTTGCGCCCACGGGCAACTGAGCCGATGGACGCAGGCCACCTGCCACGATGCTGGTGGCCGCAGCCACCGCCTGAGCGGCCCGCACCGGACCTTCCATCAGCAGCGCAAAGGTTTTGTTGTCCACACGGGCAGCCGTGTCCACATCGCGCGCCATCGAGCGCAGCAGCGAGCCGGTGAGCACCAAGGCACGGTCGGCCACCTCCCGACCGTGCTCTTTTTCAAACCAGGCGTGGTTGTCCAGATCGATCAACAGCAGCGCTATGTGGTGGTTGTAGCGCTGGGCACGCACGAGGCTGTCGTGCAGGCGCAGCATGCCGTTGTGGCGGTTGGTGAGGCCGGTGAGCGGCTCGGTCAAGGCCAGTGCCTTGGCGCGGGTTTGGGCCTCGTGCTGCATGGATGAGCGTTGCAGAAGACCATAGATGAGCAATGGCGCTTCAATGGCCGCCGCGATCACCATGCCGTATTGCGACAAGAAGCCCGACGACATCAGGCCGAAGTTGCGCAAGATGGGCAGCGTGCCCGCCATCAGTACCGGCAGAATACCCAGCGCGATCCAGCGCACCCAGCGGTCACCCGTGCACCAGGCGGCCCACAACATGGCGTAGATCAGCACCATGGTCAGTGCGCCGGCGGTGGTGATCGCTTGCAGGGTTTCGCTGCTGGGCCTGAACACATCCCAGGCGGTCAGCACCACCAGCACACCGGCCAGGGTGATGGACAGGCGGTCCAGCCAGAGCCCGACGCGCCGGGGTTGCACCACATGCCTTACAAACAGCAGACCCACCACGGCCACCAAGGGCAAGAGTATGAATTCGGCCAGTCCATTCCAGCGGGCCGACTGGGGCCACAGAAATTGCCCGCCGACCCCGAGTGAGGCGGCCAGCGCGAGGCCCAGCACCGAGATGTAGACCGCGTAGGCCCCAAAGCTGATGTCGCGAAAGACCAGCGCGTTGGCTACCGCCACGGCAGTCAGCAGCAACGCCATGCCGAAATACGCACCCAGCAAGAATTGTTGGGTGATGCGCTGTTCGCGCAGATGGCTGTGGCGGTGCACAAACAGTTCGCTCGAGAATGGCACCCGGGCATGCTGAATGCGCACCCAATAGGTCACCGGCACGTCGGCCCGTGCGTCCAGCGCAAACACCGGGTAGCGGTCGGGCGAGGCCCAGTCGCGCACCGGTATGCTGTCACCCGCGTGTTGCGCCTGCCAGGTGCCGTCGTGGTGCTGGTAATACAAGCTGATGCGATCGGTACCTGAATGCGTCAACTCCAGCTCCCAGTGCGCACGGGTGTCTTGTACCCAAGCGTCAAACCGCACCCAGAGCACCGCTTCTGGGCCCATGAGCAGGCGGTGCTTGGGGCCGCGCACCGCAAAAGGCAAGCTGTCCTGGCGTTGGGCCACTTCTTGAGCCGTCAGCTGGCCGCTAGGGTCGACCCAGAACAGGCTGCGCTGCGCCAGCGGCACACTTTTTTGTGCACTGTCGAGCACCACGGGCGGCAGCGTCAAGAGACTGGGTGTGTCGTTGGCCTGTGCCCGGCCCGTCCCGAAAACCAGCAACAACAGGAAGCCCATGAGGCCCAGCAGTGCGCCCCAGTGCTGGAGCATCGTGCTGATGCGGGTGAGGGGCGTGTGTCGAAAAATGCGCATCACCCATTTTGTCTTGTCCCGCCGCCCGTTCCTCGGTCACAACCGACAGGCCAGCGTTCGGTCAAGGCCAACGCAGCAAAACGGCCACACCGACAGGCAGCAAAAAGCCCCGGCTGATGCAACAGCCGAGGCTTTTGAGGTCACGCCAAGGCAAAGGCCCCAAGCCGTTGCGAGGTTCAGGCGTAAACCGCCAAGGCCTTGCGCATTTTTTTCATGGCCGCGACTTCAATCTGGCGCACCCGCTCGGCGCTCACGCCGTATTCAGCCGCCAGTTCGTGCAGCGTCATGCCACCCGAGCCATCATCGTTCACCTTCAGCCAGCGTTCGCTGACGATGCGGCGCGAGCGGTCGTCCAGCTCGCTCATCGCCTGTGCAATGCCTTCGGTGGCCAGCGCGTCGCGCTCGGCTGACTCCAGCACCGCGGTCGGCTCATGGGTGCCGTCGGCCAGGTAGGCAATCGGTCCAAAACTGTCTTCTCCGTCGTCACCTGGGCCGGGGTCCAGCACCACGTCGCCACCCGATAAGCGGGTTTCCATTTCGCGCACTTCCTCCGGCTTTACCTTCAGTTCGCGCGCCATCACGCTCACTTCGGTGTCAGACAGCACATCGCGGTGCGTGTCGCCGTCCAGCGCATCGGCGCGAAAACCTTGTTTGCGCGAGCGCAGGTTGAAAAACAGCTTGCGCTGTGCCTTGGTGGTGGCCAGCTTCACCATGCGCCAGTTTTTCAGGATGTACTCGTGAATCTCGGCCTTGATCCAGTGCATGGCGTAGCTCACCAAGCGCACACCCTGGTCGGGGTCAAAGCGCTTTACGGCCTTCATCAGGCCCACATTGCCTTCCTGAATCAGGTCGCCGTGCGGCAGGCCATAGCCCAGGTATTGGCGGGAAATCGACACCACCAGACGCAGGTGCGACATCACCAACTGGCCAGCAGCATCCAGATCGTTGTGATCGCGCAGGCGACGTGCAGCGTTCTGCTCTTCGTCCAGCGTCAGCAGCGGCATGCGGTTGACCGCAGAAATATAAGCGTCCAAGTTTCCCAGCGGCGGCATCGTGAGCGAGCGGCTGGCCCAAGGGCTGACCACGGCCAAGTTGGCGGTGGGCAGGGTGGCGGGAGCAAGTGATACGGACATGTGAAGAACCCTCCTCAGGTTGGTTTTCATAAATATTAGCACTCTCTATGAGTGAGTGCTAATTGAATGGTTCCATGGGCTTGATATGGCTGGGCTTTGCGCGGGTGTCGGTGCGGCATGCAGGGCGCCGGGCTTTGCTAGACAGCTTGAACGCTTTCATGTACTGTACGTATAAACAGTCTTTGACGTCAACATGCAACCCGCCACCGTCCCTTTGGCCTCGCCGGCCCACAACGCGCCCCACACGGTGCCGGCCCCGGGTGCGCTCGCCAGCGGCCTGCCTGCTGCCGTGGCGGCGGCGCTGTGGCGCGGTGACCAGTTGGGCGCGCCTGTGGCCGCCACCTTGTCCAGCGGCTTTGCTGCGCTGGACGCGGTGTTGCCCGGCGGTGGCTGGCCCTGCCATACCGTCACCGAAATCCTGGCACCGCAAAGCGGCATGCTGGAATGGCGGCTGCTGGGGCCGCTGCTGCGCCAGGTGTGCGCTGGCGGGCGCAGCGTGGTGCTGGTGGGCCCGCCACGGCCGCCGCACCCGCCCGGTTTGCGCTGGGAAGGCATCAGCGAGCGCCAGCTGGTCTGGGTGCAAACCGAGACGCCGGCCGAGCGCCTGTGGGCCACCGAGCAGCTGGTCAGGGCCAACGCCTGCGGTGCCGTCATTGCCTGGCTGCCGCAGGTGCGGACCGAGCAGGTGCGCCGCTTGCAGGTGCTGGCGGCGGGCTGTGCCGGCCCGGTGTTTCTGTGCCGGCCGGCCTCGGCGGCACAAGAGTCGTCGGCTGCGCCGCTGCGCCTGCTGGCCCGCGTGGGGCCTGACTGGGCCTTGCGGGTCGACGTGTTCAAGCGCAAAGGCCCGCCACTGGGCAGCACGCTGCATTTGCCGTCGGTGCCCGGCGGCCTGCAGGCCATTTTGACGCCCCGCCTGAAACAGCCCAGCGCGTTGCTGCCCAGCGACCAGCCCAGGGACGCTGCGCCTGCCCCCACCCCAAAGGTCGACCATGTTGTGGTCAGCGCTCCTGCTCCCAGCGCCCGACGACTCCGCCTTGCCCACTGACGCGGCGCTGCAGACGCTGGCACTCTGGGCGCTTCAATTCACGCCCCGCGTTGCTGTCGCTGACGAAGCCGTGGTCATGGAGCTGGGGGCGAGCGTGCGCCTGTTTGGGGGCCAGCGCGCGCTGCGCGAGCGCGTGCAAGCCGAAGGCGCCGAACTGGGTGTGGGCCAGCTGGCCTGGGCGCCCAACAGCCTGGCCGCGCTGGCGCTGGCTCGCGCCGGGGTTGAAAACGGTTTGCAGCAACCACTGGACGCGCTGCTGGACGCCCTGCCCATGGACACACTCAGTGCCGTGCGCCTGCACCGCCTCACGCTGTCGCACATCGGCTGCCGCACCCTGGGCGACGTGCGGCGGCTGCCGCGGGGCGGCGTGGCCCGCCGGTTTGACAAACAGCTGCTCGCCGCGCTCGACCGGGCTTATGGACGAGCGCCTGAAGTGCATGCATGGATCGAGCTGCCCGAGCGCTTCGCGCAGCGCCTGGAGCTGATGTTTCGGGTGGACGACGCGCCGGCCCTGCTGTTTGGCGCGCGCCGGCTGCTGCTGGCGCTGTGCGGCTGGCTGGCTGCACGCCACAGCGGCACCACCGCCTTCACCCTGCGCTGGGCGCACGACGCCATGCGCGCGAAGTCCGCAGGCGAGGGCGGCAGCATCACCATCCGCACCGCCGAGCCCACGCGCCAGCTCGATCACCTCTGCCGCCTGCTCGCCGAACACCTGGCCCGGGTGGAGCTGCTGGCCCCGGTGGGCGACCTGGAGCTGGTGGCCGACGCTGTGGTGCCGCTGGAAGAAAAAAGCGCCTCGTGGCTGCCCGACGAAGCCGAAGGTCGCGAGCCGCTGCACCTGGTGCTGGAACGCCTGGCCGCCCGCCTGGGGCCGCAGCGTGTGCTGCGCCCGGTGCTGTGTGAAGACCACCGCCCCGAATGGATGTGCCGCTGGCAACCCGCGCCCGAACCCTTGCCCCGCAAGCCCGTGGCAGGCAACGGGCTGCCGCAGCCCGGCTTCATCTTGGCGGCGCCGATCAAGCTGCTGGTGCGCGCCCACCGGCCTTACTACCAGGGCGAACTGCAATTGCTGGCCGGTCCGCAGCGGGTCGAGGGCGGCTGGTGGGACCGCGACGAGGCAGCTGGGCAGATACGCAACGTGGTGCGCGACTACTGGGTGGCGCAATCGGCACACGCGGGGGTGTTGTGGGTGTTTCAGACGCGGCTGGACGAGGCGCCAGCTTGGTTTTTGCATGGGGTGTTTGCATGATTGACTCCCCCCCGCCGCGCTGCGCGCGACCCCCTCAAGGGGGCGGCACTGGCCGTCCGGCAAAGCCGGCCCGACGGCGCCCTGGGGGGCTTCCCCTCTGCTCGGTACGCCTCTCGCTCCGTGATGCACTTGCCCCCATCCCAACCATCCCCCAGAGGGGGAAGGGGTCAGGCATGCGCTCTGGGCGAGGATGGGCTTCAATGTCTTGCTCCTTCCCCCTTTGGGGGAAGGCAGGGATGGGGGCACGCCTGCGAGGGTGCTCACCATGACGCCACAACCCGCTGGCATTCCCGCTTACGCGGAGCTGCTGTGCCTGTCCAACTTCAGTTTCCTGCGCGGTGCCAGCCGGCCCGAAGAGCTGGTGGAGCGTGCCCAGGCGCTGGGGTACACCGCGCTGGCGCTCACCGACGAGTGCTCGCTCGCTGGCATCGTGCGCGCCCACGTGGCGGCCAAAGCGCATGGCCTGAAGCTGCTGGTGGGCAGCCAGTTTCAGGTGGTGTGTGACGCGCCGTTCACCCTCGTCGTGCTCGCCACCAACCTCAACGGCTACGGCAACCTGTGCGAATTCATCACCCGCCTGCGCCGCACGGCGCCCAAGGGCAGCTACCGCCTCACACTGAACGCCATCAGCGCCGACGCGCTGGTCGACTGCCTGGTGCTGGCCGTGCCGCAGCGCGGCAGCAGCCAGGCGCAGACGGACGCTGTGGCGCGCTGGCTGTTGCAGCATTTCGTGGGCCGCTGCTGGCTCGGCGTGGAGCAGCTGCGCCTGATAGACGACGAAATGCGCCTGCACCGGCTGCGCCAGAGCAGCGAGCTCACCGCCGTGCCGCTGGTGGCCGTGGGCGATGTGCACATGCACCTGCGCTCGCGCAAGGCGCTGCAAGACGTGCTGACCGCCACCCGCCTCGGCCAGCCGCTCACCGCCTGCGGCCAAGCGCTCGCGCCCAATGCCGAGCAACGCCTGCGCTCGCGCCTGGCGCTGGCGCAGTGCTACCCCGAGCCCTTGCTGGCCGAGACACTGAAGGTCGCCGAGCGCTGCCACTTTTCGCTCGACGAACTGGCCTACCAATACCCCAGCGAAGTGGTGCCGCCGGGCGAAACGCCCGCCAGCCACCTGCGCCGCCTGGCCTACGAAGGCATGGGCCGGCGCTGGCCCGCGGGTGCGTCAGACCAGGTGCAGCAGCAGGTCGAGCACGAGCTGACGCTCATTGGTGAACTGGGCTATGAGCACTACTTCCTCACCGTCTACGACATCGTGGCCTTTGCCCGCTCGCAACACATCTTGTGCCAGGGCCGCGGCTCGGCCGCCAACAGCGCCGTGTGTTACTGCCTGGGCATTACCGAAGTGGACCCGGCGCGCACGGCGGTGCTGTTTGAACGCTTCATCTCCAAAGAGCGCAACGAGCCGCCCGACATTGATGTGGACTTTGAACACGAGCGGCGTGAAGAAGTGATCCAGTACCTCTACCGCAAGTACGGCCGCGAACGCGCCGCGCTCACCGCCACCGTCATCAGCTACCGCCCGCGCAGCGCCATACGCGATGTGGGCAAGGCGCTGGGCTTTGCCGAAGCCACACTGGACAAGCTCGCCCGCGAGCTCTACTGGCGCGACGGGCGCCAAGCCATCGAGCCCGAGCGCCTGCACGAAGTGGGCCTGGACCCCGACAGCCTGGCCGTGCGCCAGCTGCTCGTGCTCACCGGTCAGATCATGGGTTTTCCGCGCCACCTGTCGCAGCACACTGGCGGTTTTGTGCTCACGCAGATGCCGCTTTCGCGCATGGTGCCGATTGAAAACGCCAGCATGGTCGACCGCACCGTCATCGAGTGGGATAAAGACGACCTCGACGCCATGGGCCTCTTGAAGGTGGATGTGCTCGCGCTCGGCATGCTCACCGCCATCCGCAAGTCGCTCGACTTCATTGGCCAGCGCAAGGGCCATGTGTTCCAGATGCAGGACATCCCCGCCGAAGACCCGGGCACCTACGACATGATCTGCGCCGCCGACACGGTGGGCGTGTTCCAGATCGAGAGCCGCGCGCAGATGAGTATGCTGCCGCGCCTGCGTCCGCGCTGCTTTTACGACCTGGTGATTGAAGTGGCACTGGTGCGGCCCGGCCCCATTCAGGGCGGCGCGGTGCACCCCTACCTGAACCGCCGCCAGGGCAAAGAACCCATTGACTACCCCAAAGGGCTGGACGCGGCCCTCAAGCGCACGCTGGGCATCCCCGTGTTTCAGGAGCAGTGCATGCAGATCGCCATCATTGCCGCTGGCTTCACGCCCGGCGAGGCCGACGGCCTGCGCCGCGCCATGGCCGCCTGGAAGCGCAAAGGCGGCCTGGGCCAATACCAGGACCGCCTGCTCAGCGGCATGGCCGAGCGCGGCTACGAGCCCGACTTTGCGCAGCGCGTGGTCGAGCAGATCAAAGGCTTCTCCAGTTACGGCTTTCCCGAAAGCCACGCCGCCAGCTTTGCGCTGCTGGTGTACGCCAGCTGCTGGATCAAGCACCACCACCCGGCCGAATTTCTGGCCGCCATGCTCAACAGCCAGCCGCTGGGTTTCTACAGCCCCAGCCAGCTGCTGCAAGACGCACAGCGCCATGGCGTCGAGGTGCGCGCGGTCGACGTGATGGAAAGCGGGTGGGACTGCACGCTGGAAGAAACCGTGTCATTGCGCGACGTGACCAACCCCCTCTCCCGCTTGCGGGAGAGGGCAGGGGAGAGGGCCGCCCCCGGGTCCACCATGCCCGCCGTGCGCCTGGGCTTGTGCATGGTCAGCGGCCTCTCGCGCAGCGAAGCGCAGCGCATCGTCGCCGCGCGCGAAGCCACAGCGTTCACCGACGCAGAAGACTTGGCCCGCCGCGCCCAGCTAGACAAACAGACCCTGCAGCAACTCGCCGCCGCCGACGCCTTGATGAGCCTCAGCGGCCACCGCCGCCAGCAGGTCTGGGACGCCGCCGCCCTCAAGACACCGCCCGCGCTGCTCAGGGAAGCGCCTGTGGAAGAAGACGCGCTGGACCTGCCCGAAGCCCCCGAAGGCGAAGCCATCGTGTGGGACTACGCCAGCCTCGGCCTCACCCTGCGCAACCACCCCCTGGCGCTGCTGCGCGAGCGCCTGCAAGCGCGCCGCTTCATGACCGCTGAAGCCCTGAAGAGCGCCCCCGACGGCCGCCTTGTGCGCGCCTGCGGCATCGTCACCAACCGCCAGCAACCCGGCACCGCCAACGGCGTGGTTTTTGTGTCGCTGGAAGATGAAACCGGTGTGGTGCAAGTCATCGTCTGGAAAGCCCTGCGCGAGCGCCAGCGCAACGCCCTCACCCGCTCCAGGCTCATGGCCGTGCATGGCGTGTGGCAGCGCGAGGGTGAGGTCCGCAACCTCATCGCCGGCCACCTGGAAGACCTGACACCGATGCTGGGCCGACTGGCCACGGAGAGCCGGGACTTTCATTAAAAAGGGCGCATTCAAGCCCCAAGTGCAACGGGGTTGATGATAGTGGACCAGTAGGCCTGAAAGTCAAACGAACCCACCGGGAGAAACTGCTCGGCCGGGGACTTCCAGCCCAGGGACTTTTGGGGCTTGGCGTTGTGGTGAAAGGCAATGGCATCGAGCTGCTCCTGGGTGTAGATGCTCAGGTCTGAGCCCTTGGGCAAAACACGGCGCAGCAGCCCATTGGTGTTCTCGTTGATGCCGCGCTCCCACGGGCTGTAGGGGTGAGCGAAGTAGACCTTGATGCCGGTCGCATCCGAGAGGGCCTGGTGTTGCGTCATCTCCTTGCCGTTGTCATACGTCATGGACAGGCGCATCGCAGCGTCCAAGCGGCCCAGCACAAAGCCAAAGCGCTGTGCCGTGTGCTCAGCCGTGGCGTTGTCCAGTTG
>JAGXSV010000017.1 GCA_018333605.1 Hydrogenophaga sp.
CGCGCCATGGCCGAGGCCTCGCGCGTGTGCGGCGCCACCGGCTTCATGATGTGGTGCCAGGCGGTGTGCGGGCTGTACCTGGAACAGTCGGGCAACCCCGCGCTCACCGGCGACGCGCTGCTGCAGATGGCCAGCGGGCAGCGGCTGGGCGGCACCGCGCTTTCCAACCCCATGAAGAGTTACGCGCAAATTGAAAGCCTGCTGCTCAAGGCCACGCCGGTGGACGGCGGCTACCTGGTGAACGGCGCGCTGCCCTGGGTGAGCAACCTTGGCCCTGACCACTGCTGCGGCGCCATTGCGGCGGTGGAAGCCGACGGCCAGAGCCTGGGCAAAGAGCTGATGTTTTTGCTGCGCTGCGACGCGCCGGGCGTGACGATGCGCGACTGCCCCAGCTTTTCAGCCATGGAAGGCACGGGCACCTGGGCGCTGCACCTGAAAGACTATTTTGTGGGCGCCGGCGAGGTGATTGCGGACCCGGCCAAACCCACCATTGCGCGCATTCGGGCAGCCTTCGTCATGCTCCAGTGCGGCATGGCGGTGGGCATCACACAAGGCGCCATCGACAGCATGTGGGCGGTGGAGGCGCAGCTGGGCCACGTGAACCAGTTTCTGGAAGACCGACCCGACGCGCTGCAGGCCGAGCTGGACGCGCTCACCGCCCGCGTGATGAAAATGGCCGAGACGCCGTTTGACGGCAGCACCGCGTTTTTCATTGACGTGCTGGACGCCCGCGCCCACGGCGCCGAGCTGTGCCTGCGCGCCGCCCAGTCGGCCCTGATGCACCAGGGCGCGCGCGGCTACCTCATGAGCTCGGACGTGCAGCGCCGCGTGCGCGAATCGCACTTTGTGGCCATCGTCACACCGGCCATCAAACACCTGCGCAAGGAAATTGCGCGGCTGAGCCAGGACGTGATGCCGGTATGAGCGCCCTCTCCCACATTTACGGCGAAGTGCGCGACCTGCCACTGGCCGCACCCATTGCAGCGGTGGCCGTGGGCCAGCCGTTTCGCCAATACATTTGCGACGCATGCGGCTACATCTACGACGAGGCTGTGGGCGACACCGACAGCGGCCTGGCCGCCGGCACGCGGTTTGAAGACATCCCCGAAGACTGGTACTGCCCACTGTGCGGCGTGACGAAAAGCGACTTTGAGCTTTACGAGGCACCCAGCATCGAAGCGCTGCGCGCCCAGGCCAGCCGCCACGCGCCGGTGTGGAACGCGGCCACGCGCCACCAGGCGGGCGTGGTGGTGGTGGGCGGTGGCCGGGCGGGCTGGCAAATGGCCGAAGCGCTGCGCGCACGGGACGTAGCGCTGCCCATCACGATGGTGAGCGCCTGCGCCGCCGACGTGTACGACAAACCCCTGCTGTCCATAGCCATGGCGCGGCAGATGGACCTGACCCGGCTGGTGAAAGAAACCGGCGCTGATGCAGCCCGCCGCCTGAACCTGCGCCTACTGGCGCACACCGACGCCGTGCGCATTTGCCCCGACACCCGCACGCTGCGCACCACCCGCGGCACCCTGCGCTACGACCACCTGGTGTTGGCCCACGGCGCACAGGCCGCGCTGCCCCCGGCCCTGCCCGCCGCGCTGTGCTGGCGCATCAACCACCTGGGCGCCTACCAGCGGCTGCGCGCCGCGCTCGGTGAATCAGCCAAAGACGTGGTGATCGTCGGCGCCGGGCTCATTGGCAGCGAACTCGCCAACGACCTCGCGCTGGGCGGCCACCGCATCACTCTGCTGGACGCCATGGCCCGGCCGCTCGCGCGCTGGCCCAGCGAGCAGGCCAGCGAGCCACTGCTGGCCGCCTGGCAAGACCTGCCCATCTTGTTCAAAGGCGGTGTGCAGGTGGCCAGCGTGGAAAAGCTGGGCGCGCGCTACCGCGTCACCACCGCCTGCGGCCATCGTTTCGCCGCCGACCAGGTGATTGCCGCCGCCGGCCTCGCCACACCGCCGCGCCTGGCGCAAAGCGCCGCCCTGGCATGGAACAACGGCATTGCCGTGGAACCCGAAGGCCTGCGCACCAGCGTGGAGCGCATCCACGCGCTGGGCGACTGCATCACGGTAAACGGCCAGGCCAGCCGCTTCATCGAACCCATTGCCCGCCAAGCCCGCAGCATCGCAGCCGCCATCACCGGCGCAGCCCCGGTGCCGTATGAAACCAGGCCCACCGTGGTGCGCGTCAAAACCACCACGCACCCGCTGACGCTGCATTGAGCGGGGTTCTGATCGCGGTGTTGTTTCGTTGATCTGCGTTGTTGCACAAGTGGGTGGTTCGGCTGGGTGGCCCCCTCTTACGGCTTGATCGCGATCTTGAGCACGCCGTCGCGCTGGTGCGCAAACAGGTCGTAGGCGGCGACGATGTTGTCCAGCTTGTACTGGTGCGTGACCATCACACCCAGATCGAGTCGGCCGGACGCGAGCACGTTCATCAGCCGGCGCATGCGCTCTTTGCCGCCCGGGCAGAGTGCCGTTCGGATCTGGTGATCGCCCAGCCCGGCGGCGAAGGCCGAGAGGGGAATGGTCAGGTCGGTCGAATACACGCCCAGGCTGGACAGGGTGCCGCCCGGCTTGAGCACGCGCAGCGCCGACTCAAACGTGGACTGCAGGCCGAGCGCTTCAATGGACGAGTCGGCGCCGCGCCCGCCGGTGATCTTCATGATCTCTTCGACCACGTCACAGTTGTTGAAGTTGAGCGTGACGTCAGCGCCCAGTTGTTTCGAGATGCCGAGCCGGTGGTCGTTGCCGTCCACGGTGATGATGGTGCTGGCACCCAGCAGGCGGGCGCCTGCGGTGGCGCACAGGCCAATGGGCCCTTGGGCAAACACCACCACGGTGTCGCCGATGCGGATGTTGGCGTTTTCGGCGCCCTTGAAACCGGTGGACATGATGTCCGGGCACATCAACACCTGCTCGTCGGTGAGGCCATCGGGAATGGGGGCGAGGTTGGCCTGCGCGTCGGGTACCAGCACGTATTCGGCCTGGGTGCCGTCGATCAGGTTGCCAAAGCGCCAGCCGGCCGTGGCTTTGTAACCGTGGCACCCGCACAGACCCATGGGCACGAGGTAGCTGCCGTCTTGCGAGGCCGCGCCGTCCTGGGCGGCGTAGGAATTGAAGTTGGGGCAGATGGCACCGGCAATCACGCGCTGGCCTTCGGTGTAGCCCTGCACGGCGCTGCCCAGTTTCTCGATCACACCCACCGGCTCATGGCCCACCGTCAAGCCTTTGGCAACCGGGTACTCGCCCTTCAGGATGTGCACATCGGTGCCGCAAATGGTGGTGGTAGTGATGCGCACCAAGGCATCGTTGGGTCCAACGTCCGGGATGCGCTTGTCGGTGATTTCGATGCGCCCGGGTTCGACAAACACGGCAGCTTTCATCATGGCGGACATAAACACTCCTTGGATGGTGAGCAGGGTGGATGATCGGGAAGCTTACGGTCTCATCATGTCAGTCTTCGATGGCAGTTTCAAGTCTGTCGCGCATGATCGCCGGGCCCGTGCGCTGCACCTTCGCGCAGGCGATCACACAACGCCCAGCGCAATCACCTTGCGACCCGGCTTTTCCGCCCGCGCCCGAAGCTGCCCGCAGCCGCCGTCCACGTCCTGCCCGGCCGACTGGCGCAGCTTGGTGAGGATGCCGCGCTGGTGCAGGCGGCGGGCGATGGCCGCGGCTTTTTCCCAGCTGGGTCGCCGATAGGGCAGCTCGGGCACCGTGTTGTACGGAATCAGGTTGAGGATGGCGTATTTGCCGGTGAGCAGGCGCACGATGCCGTCCAGCTCGTCGTCGCTGTCGTTGATGCCGTCGAGCAGCGTCCATTGGTACTGGATCGGGTAGTCGGTGGCGCGGGCGTAAGCCTCACCGGCATCCACCAAGGCTTCGGGCGTCATGCGCGGTGCGCGCGGCAGCAGCTGGGCGCGCAGGTCGGCGCGGGTGGTGTGCAGCGAGAGCGCCAGCGCGGGCTTCACGCGGCCTTGCGGCAGCGCTTCGAACACCCGCGGGTCGCCCACGGTGGAAAACACCAGGTTTTTGTGGCCGATGTTGCCCGCGGTGCCCAGCAGGTCGATGGCCTCCATCACGTTGTCGAGGTTGTGCGCGGGCTCGCCCATGCCCATGAACACCACTTTTTTCACCGGCCGCAGGCTGCGCGCCAGCACCACCTGCGCCACGATTTCGGCACTGCCCACCTGGCGGATCAACCCGGTGGTGCCGGTCATGCAAAACACGCAGCCCACCGCACAGCCGATCTGGGTGGACACGCACACCCCGTCGCGCGGCAGCAGCACGGTTTCGGCCAGCTGGCCATCCGCCAGCTTCACCAGCAGGCGGGCCGAACCGTCTTCCCCGGGGTGTTGCGATTCGAGCGTGGCCAGCGCGGCCAGTTCTTGCGCAATGGCCGGCAGCTCGGCCACCAGGGCGGCGGGCAAGAAGTGTTCAACCTGGCGCCGGCCGCTGGTTTGCGGCAGGGCCTGGCTCCACAGGCGCAGCACGCGCTGCTGGTGGCGGGGGTTGGCGCCGAGCGCTCGCAGGCGCTCGCGCAGTTGTTCGATGCGCATGGGCTGCGATTGTCGCGCGCCTGCGGTGGGGTTGGGTTATGGTGCGTTGCTGTTGCTGTTGCTCACGCAAACCCAAGGAGAACACGATGCTGGAAATCGTCATCAGCGCCCGAGCCGCCGACCTGGGCCACGGCCTGAAAGTGCGGCGTGTGCTGCCTTATGCCCAGCGGCGCAGCGTGGGTCCCTTTGTGTTTCTGGACCACGCCGGCCCCGTGCCACTGCCGCCGCAATACGATCGTGCGTCCGACGTGCGCACGCACCCGCAAATTGGCCTGTCCACCGTGAGCTATTTGCTCAGCGGCCAGATCACGCACCGCGACAGCCTGGGCACCTTGCAGGTCATCCGCCCCGGCGAGGTGAACTGGATGACGGCGGGGCGCGGCATCACGCACAGCGAGCGCTTCACCCACCCCGACTCGTACGCCGGTGGTGGCCTGGAGCTGATGCAACTGTGGGTGGCACTGCCCGAGGCCTTTGAGGAATGCGAACCCGCCTTCACCCACTACGCGGCCAGCGCCTTGCCGGTGCTGGAAGCCGATGGCGTGTGGATGCGCCTGGTGGCCGGCAGCGCCTACGGCGAAACGAGCCCGGTGCGCACCCACTCGCCGCTGTTTTACCTGCACACCGAATGGCAGGCCGGCGCCGGCAAGGCGCTGCCCGGCGGGTACAGCGAGCAAGCCGTGTACGTGGCCAAGGGCGACATTGAACACGCGGGCGCGGTGTACCAGCCCGGCCAGTTGCTGGTGTTTGGCGCCGACGCAGACGCATTCATCACCGCGCGCACCCACGCCACGCTGATGCTGTTTGGCGGTGAGCCGCTGGGCAAGCGCCACATCTTCTGGAACTTTGTGTCGTCACGCAAAGAAAGCATTGAACAGGCCAAGGCCGACTGGGCAGCCGGCCGCTTTGCGATGCCGCCCGACGACCAGGACGAATGGATTCCGCTGCCGGGCTGAGGCCAGGCCCAACCTGCACGCCGGCGCGAGCCAGCCGAAGCCCCACGGGATCGGACCCCGCATCCGTCGCGCAGTGCCCCACCCAGAGATGCCGTGGAACTGGCTTTGCCAGGCCACTGGCATCGCCCCCCTATAAAGGGGGGTCGCGCGCAGCGCGGCGGGGGTTAATACGATTTATACGGCAGGAACTTCCCCGACATCACGATGTTCACGCGGTCGCCGTTGGGGTCGGCCTGGCGCTGCAGGTCCATCTTGAAATCGATCGCGCTCATGATGCCGTCGCCGAACTCTTCGTGGATCAGTTCCTTGAAGGTGGTGCCGTAGACGCTGACGAGTTCGTAGAAGCGGTAGATCAGCGGATCGGTCGGCACGCTGGTGGGCAGCGCGCCTTTGTAGGGCACCACCATCAGCCACTTTTGTTCGTCAGCACTCAGGCCAAAGATCTTGCCCAGCACCTTGGCCTGCGCCGGTGTGGCCGTCATCTGGCCCAGGCACAGGGCGGTGGTCCATTCCTTGGACTGTCCCACCTTCTTGGCCACGTCGGCCCAGCTCAGGCCCTTGCTGACTTTGGTGGTGATGATTTTTTCGGTGACGTCGAGTCGGCTCATGGGTTGCCTCTTGGTTGTGGATGAAGAAACGTTGGAACGAAGGGAAGTTGTCGAGGTGCGCAGCGGAACCGGCTTTGCCGGGCCGCCAGCGCTGTCCCCACGGGGGGGCGCCGCACAGCGGCGCAGGTGGGGTTCAATGGGCTCGCGCACGCGAGACCAAAAAATCAACGATGTGATTTCTGAGGTCGTAGTAGCCATCGAGGTGGTGCAACTGGGCCCGCGTGCGGTTGCGCGGCAGCGGGTTCACCACCACCTCGGCCATGCCACCGGGCTTGTAGCCCTGGTCGGTCTCGGTTCCGTTGCTCATGAGCAAGATGCGGTCGGCCAGCAAAATGGCTTCGTCCACGTCGTGCGTGATCATGAACACCGTCTGGTGCGTCTCGCGCACGATGCCCATCAGCTCGTCCTGAATGGTGCCGCGCGTGAGCGCGTCCAGCGCGCCAAAGGGCTCGTCGAGCAGCAGCATCTTGGGCTGAATGGCAAACGCGCGCGCAATGCCCACGCGCTGCTTCATGCCGCCCGAGAGCTGGCTGGGTTTTTTGTCGATGGCCGGGCTCAGGCCCACCATGGCCACGTGTTTTTCCACCTGCTGGTTCACTTCGGCCTTGGCCCAGTCGGGCCAGCGCGACTTGACCGCAAACGCGATGTTTTGCCGCACGGTGAGCCAGGGCATGAGCGCGTGGCTTTGAAACACCACGCCGCGCTCCAGGCTGGGGCCGGCGATCTCGCGGCCGTCCATGAAGCAGTGGCCGCGGGTGGCGGTGTCGAGCCCGGCCAACACGTTGAGCACGGTGGTTTTGCCGCAGCCGCTGTGGCCGATGATGCAAACGAACTCGCCCTTGTCGATGGTGAAGGACACGTCGGCAAACACCGGTTTGTCGGCCTGGTAAGCCTTGGCGAGGTGCTCGACTTTGAGGAAACCGGACATCGGAGAAACCTTTTCAGTGGGTGCGTTCACAGAAGCCGTCAGAGCTGCGATTTCACGCAGGCTGGTGTCACTCCACATAGGTCACCGCCTTCTGCAGTTGCGCGAACATCAGGTCCAGCAGCATGCCCACCACGCCGATCAACAGCATAGCAAAGATCACGTTGGTAAGCGACAGGTTGTTCCACTCGTTCCACACGAAATAGCCCACACCGGTGCCGCCCACCAGCATCTCGGCGGCCACGATCACCAGCCACGCAATGCCCATGCTGATGCGCATGCCAGTCAAGATGGTGGGCGCGGCGGCCGGCAAGATCACCTGAAACGCTTTGCGAAGGGGGTTCACTTCGAGCGTGCTGGCCACGTTGAGCCACTCGCGCTTGACCGATGCGACGCCGAAGGCGGTGTTGATCAGCATCGGCCAGATCGAGCAGATGAAGATCACGAAGATGCCGCTCACGTCCGAATCCTTGAGCGTGTAGAGTGCCAGCGGCATCCAGGCCAGCGGGCTGATGGGCTTCAAGACCTGCACGAAGGGATTGAAGGCCTTCTGCATCAGCGGCGACATGCCGATGAGAAAGCCCAGCGGCAGCGCCACCGCCATGGCGAGCACGAAGCCCAGGCCGACGCGCGCCAGCGAATGCGCCAGCTGGATGCCGATGCCTTTGTCGTTTGGCCCTTTGTCGTAAAACGGGTCGGACAGGTGCACCCAGCTGGCCTTGGCCACTTCCAGCGGCGGCGGGAAGCCGGTGCTCTTTTCAGCCCCCGGGTCTTTGCCCATCATCTTGGCGTACTCGATCTCCTCGGCGGTCATGCCGGTGGATGCTGCGCCAATGGAAGGGCCTGTGGTGGCCAGCTGCCACGCACCCACAAAGCAGATGAACAGCAGCAGCGAGACCACCGCTGCGCGCAGGTTGAGGCTGAGGGCTTTCATGGTCACGCCGCCTTGCTGATGGCGAAGCTTTTCAGGTATTCCTCGGGCTTGGCTGCATCAAATTCCTTGCCCATGATCTTGTGCTTCACATAAGCGGGGCCGGCGGTGAACGGCTGGCCCAGGTCTTTCATGTGCTTGCGCGCATCGGTGATCAGGAACACTTTTTCAGCCACCTGCTTGTAGTTCACGTCGCCCTTGAGGTAGCCCCAGCGCTTCATTTGCGTGAGCATCCACACGGCCATGCTCTGCCAGGGCATGGGGTCGAAGTCGGCGCGATCGGGCACGTTCTGGATCTTGCCCAGGCCATCGGCAAACTTGCCGGTGAGCACCTGGTTGATCACCGCCTCGGGCTGGTTCAGGTACTGGCTGGGCGCGATCACCTTGGCAATGAGTTCGCGGTTTTTGGGGTCGCGCGCCATGGCCGCCGAGGTGAGCACCGCGCGGTACAGCGCCGCGAAGGTGTTGGGGTTCTTCTGGATGAACTCGGTGCTGGTGCCAAAGGCACAGCAGGGGTGGCCGTTCCACAGGTCTTTGGTGAGCACGTGGATGAAGCCCACTTCGTCGTACACCGCGCGCTGGTTGAACGGGTCTGGGCCAAGGAAGCCGTCGATGTTGCCGGCGCGCAGGTTGGCCACCATTTCGGCCGGCGGAATCACGCGCAGCTGCACGTCGGTGTCGGGGTTGATGCCGTTTTCGGCCAGGTAGTAGCGCAACAAGAAGTTGTGCATCGAGTAGTCAAACGGAATGCCGAACTTGAAGCCCTTCCAGTTTTTCGGGTCGCGGTTGTTCTTGTGTTTCAGCGCCAGCGTGATGGCCTGGCCGTTGATGTTCTGGATGGTGGCCACGTTCATGGGCGTGGCGTTGCTGCCCAGCCCCTGGCTGATGGCCAGCGGCATGGGCGAGAGGAAGTGCGTGGCGTCGTATTCCTTGTTGATCATCTTGTCGCGCACCAGCGCCCAGCCGGCGGTCTTGGTGACTTCCACGTTCAGGCCCTGCTTTTGGTAGAAGCCCAGCGGGTGCGCCATGATCAGCGGCGTGGCGCAGGTGATCGGGATGAAGCCGATCTTGAGGTTGGTTTTTTCCAGGCTGCCTTTTTCCTGCGCCATGGCCTGCATGCTGGCCACGGGCAACACACTGGCAATGGCCGCCATGGCCGTGCTCTTGCCCACCGCGCGCAGAAAGCGGCGGCGCTCTTCGTCTTGCGGAAACAGCGCCTTCACCAGCGTGGCTTCAATGAACTCGTTGCTGTAGGCCTCGAACTCGGCGGTCTCGCTGCGCCGGCGCAGCTCGACGGCCGCGCTGTCGGCGGCCACCTCGGCGTGGTGGTCGGCCAGCGTGTGGTCGCGGCCACAGCTGCACTTCATCATCAAAGGGCGGTCGGCGTTGTAGGGATCGAAGAATTCGGACATGGCACACCTCGTGGGTTGATGGACGCGTTGGGCATTGCAAGCAGCGGGCCAACCGGCGTGGCCGGCGGCGGCGTTGGCCCGCTGGCGCTGCATTTCGCAGCAGCGGGACCCACGCCGTGTAGGGCTGGCCCTACAAATGCCGCCCCAGCAGCCCGGTTCAGCCCCGGTTCAAGCCGGTTTCGGCGCGCGTGCGTGGCGTTCGGCGTACAGCGCCAGCTCCACATCGTTCTTGGTGCCGGTCTTTTCCAGGATGCGTGCCCGGTAGGTGCTCACCGTGTTGGGCGCCAGGCCCAGCTGTGCACCAATTTCGCTCACGGTGCGGCCTTGCGTGAGCAGGCGGTACACCTGGTACTCCCGGTGCGACAGCGCTTCAGGCCCGCCCTGGGCCGAAGCACTGCCCACCGCCGCCGCCAGCGCTTCGGCGGTGGCCTGGCTCAGAAACACCCCGCCACCGGCGGCCTTGCGCACGGCGGCCAGCATGTCGTCCGGGTCGGCGCTTTTGTTCAGGTAGCCGCAGGCGCCCAGGCGGATACAGCGCACCGCGTATTGCTTTTCGGGGTAGGTGCTGAGCATGAGCACCGGCAGGCGCGGGTGTTCGCGCTTGAGCGCCTGCAGCACATCGAGCCCGTCCAGCCCGGGCATGGCAATGTCAAGCAACACCAGGTCAAGCCCCAGCGGGCCGCCCAGCGCCTGCACCGTGACCAGCACCTCGGTGCCGGTCTGTGCTTCGGCCACCACCTGCACGTCGGGCGCATCGGCCAGGATCTGCTTGAGCCCTTCGCGCACGATGCGGTGGTCGTCCCCGATCAGCACGCGGATGGTTTCGGGCAGGGTGTCAAACACGGTGGTCAAGTGGTGGCTCCATCCGGCAAGGTGAGCGTGAGGCACATGCGCGTGCCCCGTCCTGGTGCGCTGGTGATGTGCACATCGCCCCCGAAATGGCGGGCCCGTTCGCGCATGCCCATCACGCCATAGGCGTCAGCCGCTTCAAAGGCCTGCGCCGGCGCGCCAACACCATTGTCCTGCACCGCCAGACTCAGCACACGCCCCTGCACCCCGATGGACACGGCCAAGTGCCTCGCCTGTGCGTGGCGGCCCACGTTGCTCAGCATTTCCTGAAAGATGCGAAACACCGCCATGGCCAACGGCTCCGGCGGCTCGGGCGCGCCGTCCACGTCCAGGCACCAGTCCAGCGCCATTTCGGCCGACTGCACAAACTCTTGTGCCTGCCATTCCAGCGCAGCCCACAGGCCCTGGTGGTCGAGGATGCTGGGACGCAGGTCGGTGATGATGCGGCCCACGTTGTCCACCGCCGTCTCGATCAGGCGGCTCATGCCTTGGCACTTGCAGCGCATGCGCTCGCGCATGTCGCCCGCCGCCTCGGGGCTGCGCTGGGGCTGTTCGGACAGCCGCTTGTCCATCCAGTTCACGTCCATTTTCAGCGCCACCAGCAGGCTGCCCAACTCGTCGTGCACCTCGCGCGCAATCCGGGTGCGCTCGTCTTCGCGCACGGTTTCAGACCACGCGGCCAGCTCACGCACCTGCTTGAGTGCGGTGGCCAGTGCAAGCGTGCGCTCACTCACGCGCTCTTCCAGCTCATCTTTGGCGCGCTGTAGCGCATCAGCCGCACGCTTGCGCTCGGTGATGTCGACAAACGTGACCACCGCACCGCGGACCTGGTTGCCGTCCAGGATGGGGTGGCTCGAATACTCCACCGGAAACGCCGTGCCGTCGCGGCGCCAGAACACCTCGCTGTCGATGCGGCAAGGCAAGCCCTGGCGAAAGGCGTTGAAGATGGGGCACTGCGCCTCGGGGTAGGGCGAGCCGTCGGCCCGGGCGTGGTGGGTCAGGTCGTGCATGTTGCGGCCCATCAGCTCGGCCGGCTCAAAGCCGATCATGCGGGCGCCCGCCTGGTTGATGAACACACACAGGCCGTCCAGGTCCACCCCGTAAATGCCCTCGCCAGTGGAGGCCAGCAACAGCGCCAACGGGTCGCGCCAGGCTTCGGCGGTGGGTGCTGGCGGGCGGTTGAACAGGGTGTGGGCGGCAAACGGCATGAAGCGATACAAGCAAACGATGTGCCCAATCGGTGCATTTCTTCGCACCATGCAGTCGTCAACAAAGGAAAAATGATCATCTACCGCCACTTCTCTCGCCCACCCGACCCATGGCTTTGTTCGACAACCTGTTTGGCGCCCCACGCGCCAATGGCGCCCCCGAGCCACGCCTGCCTGCAGAACGCGAGGCTGGGTGAGTGGATCTTCCAGCACACACGAAGCCACCCGCCTGCTGCGCGCGCCCACCGTGCTGATGCAACCGAGCGAAGCCGAAGCGCTCACCGTGGTCAGCTTCACGACGCCACGCCGCTTCGCCAGGGGCAGCACCATCATCCGCCAGGGCGAAGCCACCGACACCGGCTTCATGGTGCTGGTTTTGAGCGGTGAAATCACCGTGGAAAACCTGATCGCCCGCCGGGGCAACCCGGTCACGGTCAACGTGCTCGGGCCTGGCAGCCGGATGGGCGAAATGGCCTTGGTGGACGGCGCCGCACGCTCGGCCACCGGCACCGCCAGCACCCCCATGCAGGGCGCCGTGCTCGTGCGCACGGCGCTGGAAGCGCTCATCCCCGAACAACCCGCCACCGCCGCCGAACTCATGACCGCCGTGGCCCGGCGCCTGGCCGAACGGCCACGCGACAGCGTCCACAAACAGCGGATCGACAGCAAGCGGGTGCAGTCCATGCACGGGGAACTGGACGCGTTGATGCCCGGGCCCGACCGCAGGCGGTAACCCAGCACCGCGTTTTCAGGTTCACCCAGCAGCGCTTGGCTGCGGCGGGCCGGCGGCCTGACCTGCGGCATGTTTCAAACACCCAACAAAAAACCGGGGCAAGCGCCCCGGTTTTTCGTGTCAGCGTGTTGCCCGCTCCAGATCAGGTGTTGGGTGCCGTCTTGGCGCTCCAGACCATGGTGATAGCCAGCACGCCCATCACCACCCCCAGCGACACCGACACTGGAATCTTGAAGATGTCGATCAGCATCATCTTGGTGCCGATGAACACCAGGATCACGGCCAGACCGTAGTTCAGCAAGTGGAAGCGGCTGGCCGCCGCTTGCAGCAAGAAGAACATGGCGCGCAGCCCCAAAATGGCAAACACATTGCTGGTCAGCACAATGAACGGGTCTTTGGTGATGGCAAAAATGGCCGGGATCGAGTCCACCGCAAAGATCACGTCGGTCATGGCCACCAGGGCAATCACCATCAGCAGCGGCGTTGCAATCTTCTTGCCGTTTTCCACTGTCCAGAACTTCTCGCCGTCGTACTCCTTGCTCACCGGCATGATCCGGCGCAGCAGCTTCAGCGCCGGGTTGTCGTCCAGGTTGGACTCGGAATCCGCACCGATCCACATCTTGACGCCAGTCAGGATCAGGAAAGCGCCGAACACGTAAAGGATCCAGTGGAACTGGTCCAGCAACCAGGCACCCACCAGGATCATGATCGTGCGCAGCACGATCGCGCCCAGGATACCGATCATCAGCACCCGTTTCTGGAACGTGGGCGGCACCGCGAAGTAGGTGAAGATCAGCAGGAAGACAAAGATGTTGTCCACCGCCAGGCTCTTCTCGATCAGGTAGCCGGTGAGGAACTCCAGCGCCTTCTCGTTGGCCACCTCGACCGAGCCGGTCGTGTCCTTGATGGCCCACCAGAACAGGGCGTTGAAGACCAGACTGACCGCCACCCAGGCCAGCGACCAGTAAAGGGCCTCCCTGACACCCACTTCATGGGCGCCCTGCTTGGAGAGCACGACAAAGTCGACAAACAGGGCGACGAGCACGAAGGCGACGAAAACGCCCCAGAGCCACAACGGCGCGATGGATTCCATAGAACTACCTTGAAGGACGGTGTTGAAAAACAAACACCCTCCAAGGTCTGGCCTGAACCGGGCATGGCGCCCAGCCCGAAGTTTCCGGCGGCCTGCGTTGCACCAAAGCAAGCCACGTACTGACGAAAACTCCACCCGCCGAAACCGGGCAAAGCCGGCGGCAAGTTGGTTACTCCCCTTGACGGGAACCGAGCATTTTGCGGGCATATGGTTCCCGGTGCAAACTGAAGGTTATTCAGGATTTGACTGAAAGTAACTTGATTGTTCCCATGGCTTGCATGGGAACAATCAAGGAACACGTCAAGGAAGACGGCTCCCACCCTTGCCCGCCGTGATTCGAACAGCTGGGCGCCAGGGCCGCCGCCAAGGTCTCTGTGGCCACGGTGCGGCTGGATCTGGGCCACACATCCAACGTGTCCTGGTTTCGTGGCATCGGCGAGCACAAGATCGACTGGGGTTCGGGCTACCGCATCTGCCTCGCCAAAGAGGGCGACACGCTGATCGTGCGGTTCGGGGGCAGCACCCAGAAGAACCCGCAGAAGGCCATCTACCCAGCGATGGCGCTGCACAACGAATACACGGCGAAAAAGAAAGCCCTCGCCGCGGAACGCACAGGAAAGAAAGCATGACGTTGACCCGTGATTTCAAGCAAACCGTGATCAAGCGCGCTCAGCGCGACCCGGCCTTCGCCAAGGCCCTGCTCGACGCAGCCGCCGCCCTGTTCCTCAGCGGCGGGCCCGACACGGCCCGCCTCATCCTGCGCGATCGGGTCAACGCCACGGTTGGCTTCGAGCAGCTGACCCAGCTGACCCAGCTGACCCGCAAGCCCAGCAAGCGCTGCACCGCAGGCTCTCGCAGAGAGGCGACCCCAGCATGCACAACCTGGCCGCGATCTTTGATGCGATTCGGGGGTGGTTGAAGGTTTCGTTTCATGTGCGGGTGGTGGAAGCGGCTTGATTCCTCGCTACACAAGCTTCGCGATAGCTTGGTCGGGCCGTACCTTGCAGGCACGGCACCAGTCCACAAACACCATCACGTCCACGTACATCTCGCCGCGCTCCACCTTGGAGACATAAGACTGGCCGACGCCCAGCGCCTCGGACAACTCCACTTGGGAAAGCCCCGCCGCCCGGCGCAGCGCTGCCATTTCAGCCTGCAAGGCCTGGTAGCGAGGATGGTGGACAGAGACGGGCACACAGGGATGCTCTATCCCGATTTGGAATAGTCCATTTCAGACTATTTACGTTACGATACATCTGGGCCTCGGCACGTCGCCGGGTCTCAACAATCTACAAGGGAAGACATGAAGACCATGAAGACGCGCATGGCGGCGATCGCCGCATCGGCTGTACTCGCTGCTTGCGGCGGCGGAGACGACAGCACCACGACGACACCGACAACACCAACCGCGGTTACTGCCGAAGGATTCTGGAGTGGCTCAACCACCACAGGCGTTGGGGTCAGTTTGGCGATTTTGGAAAACGGGGAGACTTGGGGCATCTACACCTCGGGCGGTGGTATTGCCGGGGCTTTGTACGGCAATACCAGGTCCAGCGGCAACAGCCTGAGCGGCTCCGGTTCGGACTTCAACATCCCATCGCGTACGACCGCCTCGGCCACTTATTCAGGCACCTTCTCTCCAAAATCATCGATCAGCGTCAACACATCGGGCGGCGTTTCCTTCACGGGAAGCTACAGGACCGACTATGACCAGCCCGCGTCCTTGGCCGCTGTTGCAGGCTCCTTTTCCGGGGTGGGCGTCTCCGGCAGCAGCCCGGTGCAAGGGGTGTCGGTCACCATTTCTCCAACGGGCATCGTCACCGTGCCAGCCAGCCTGGGTTGCTCTGCATCGGGCTCGGCCGCACCCCGCGCCAGTGGCAAGAACATTTTCAACGTGTCCGTTACGTTCTCGGGTTCCACCTGCGCCCTTGGGAATGGGGCGACAGCCACGGGCGTGGCCTACTACGACGCAGCCACCCAGGACCTGCTGGTGCTGGCGCTGAATTCGGCCAAAACCGACGGCTTCATCTACATCGGTAGCAAGTGATGCCAAGAAGTCCCCGTGAGCATGGCTCTCGGGGACATGGCTTGCTCGATCAAGCCACTTCTTTGTAGAACACGCCGCGCCGCAATTCGCGCGGCGCCTGGCTCGCCACCGCGTCGTGGATTGCGCCGATATGCTGCGGCGTCGTGCCGCAGCAGCCACCCACGATGTTCACCAGGCCCTCGGCGGCGAACTCGCGCAGCAGGCGGCTGGTCACCTCGGGCGTTTCGTCGAAGCCGGTGTCGCTCATGGGGTTGGGCAGGCCGGCGTTGGGGTAGCAGCTGATGAAGGTGTCGCCCGCAACCTTGGCCAGTTCCTGGATGTAGGGGCGCATCAGCGTGGCGCCGAGCGCGCAGTTCAGGCCCACGGCCAGCGGCTGGATGTGGCGCACGCTGGCCCAGAAGGCGGTGACGGTCTGGCCACTCAGGATGCGACCGGAAGCGTCGGTCACGGTGCCGCTGATGATGACGGGCAGGCGCTCACCGCTGTTTTCAAAATACTCGTCGATGGCGAACAGTGCGGCCTTGGCGTTGAGGGTGTCAAAAATGGTTTCGACCAGCAGCACGTCGGCGCCGCCTTCCACCAGCGCTTGCACCTGTTCATAGTACGCGGCGCGCAGCTGCTCGAAAGTGACGTTGCGGGCGCCCGCGTCGTTCACGTCGGGGCTGATGCTGGCGGTCTTGGGCGTGGGGCCCAGGGCGCCGGCGACGAAGCGGGGCTTGTCGGGCGTGGAATATTTGTCGCAGGCTTCGCGGGCGATGCGGGCCGACGCCAGGTTCATCTCGCGCGCCAGCGAGGCCATGTCGTAGTCTTCTTGCGCAATGGTGGTGGCGCCGAAGGTGTTGGTCTCGATCAGGTCGGCGCCAGCGGCCAGGTAGCCCTCGTGGATGTCGCGGATCACGTCCGGGCGGGTGAGGCTCAGCAGTTCGTTGTTGCCCTTCACGTCCTTGTGGAAGTCTTTGAAACGCTCGCCACGGTACTGCGCTTCGCCCAGCTTGAAGCGCTGGATCATGGTGCCCATGGCGCCGTCCAGAATGGCAATGCGTTTCGAGAGGATCTCAGGCAGGGCCTGGGCGCGGGTGTAGGTCGGAAAAGTCATGGGTAGGATTGTAGGAACTGTGGCGTCGGCGGGCTGAAGCCGCGGCACGTGGCCTGACTCGCAGCAAGGGCGCCCACACGCATCCCCGACAATAGGCACCATGAAACACCTCAACCCCCAGGAAGCCTGGGCCTGGCTGCAACAGGAGCGCGCACGCAGTGCCGCCGACGGCAGCGCCGGCCCCTTGTTTGTGGACGTGCGCATGGAGATCGAGTCGCTGTACGTGGGTCGCCCGCCCGAGGTGGAGAACATTCCCTGGTACGAATACCCCGACCTCACGCCCGACCCGCAGCGCTTTGCGGCGGCGGTGGAGAAAGAAGCCGGCGACAAAACCCGCCCGGTGCTGCTGATCTGCCGCAGCGGCAAGCGCACACTGGACGCGGGCGCAGCCCTCGAAGCCGCCGGCTTTACCCACGTGGCGCATGTGGTGCATGGCTTTGAAGGCGAGTTGAACGACGCGTTCAGGCGCTCCAGCCTGAACGGCTGGCGTTTTGAAGGCTTGCCGTGGGAGCAGATGTGACCGTTGGCCTGGGATCACCCGATGGCGTTGTCCATGATTGACATTTCGCCCCAGGGCGAAACCCTGGAAGCCTGCGTGGGCGTGCTGCAGGAAGTGTTTGGCTACGATGCGTTTCGCGGCCCGCAGGCCGACATTGTTGGGCATGTGAGCGCCGGCGGCGACGCCCTGGTGCTCATGCCCACGGGCGGTGGCAAGTCGCTGTGCTACCAGGTGCCGGCCATCGTGCGCGAGCGCGCGGGGCACGGGCTCACGGTGGTGGTGTCGCCGCTGATCGCGCTCATGCACGACCAGGTGGGCGCACTCATTGAAGCCGGCGTGGCCGGCGCTTTCCTCAACTCCAGCCTCACCAGCGAAGAAGCCCAGCAGACCGAAAAGCAGCTGCTGCGCGGTGAACTCACGCTGATCTACGCCGCCCCCGAGCGCCTGACCACGCCGCGTTTTCTGGCGCTCATGGATGCGCTGCATGAGCGCGGCAAGCTCAGCCTGTTCGCCATTGACGAGGCGCACTGCGTGAGCCAGTGGGGCCACGACTTCCGGCCCGAATACCGGTCACTGGCGATCCTGCACGAGCGCTACGCCGGCGTGCCGCGCGTGGCGCTCACCGCCACGGCCGACGACCTGACGCGGGCCGACATTGTGGAGCGGCTGCAGCTGCAGCAGGCGCGCACCTTCATCAGCAGTTTTGACCGGCCCAACATCCGCTACCAGCTGGTGGAGAAGAAAGATGCCACGGCCCAGCTGATGCGTTTCATCCGCGACGAACACACCAGCAGCGCGGGACACGACGCGGGCATCGTGTACTGCCAGTCGCGCCGCCGGGTGGAAGAGGTGGCGGGCATGCTGAACGATGCCGGGCTGAACGCCCTGCCCTACCACGCGGGCATGGACGCGGCCAAGCGCCAGCAGCACCAGGACCGTTTCCTGCGCGAAGAGGGTCTGATCATGGTGGCCACCATCGCGTTCGGCATGGGCATTGACAAGCCCGACGTGCGCTTTGTGGCGCACCTGGACATGCCCAAAAACATCGAAGGCTACTACCAGGAAACCGGCCGCGCCGGCCGCGACGGCGAGCCCGCCAACGCCTGGATGGCCTACGGCCTGCAGGACGTGGTGAACCAGCGCCGCATGATCGACGAAAGCCCGGCGGCCGACGAGTTCAAACAGGTGCTGCGCGGCAAGCTCGACGCGCTGCTGACCCTGGCCGAAGCCAGCGACTGCCGCCGCGTGCGCCTACTGGCGTATTTTGGTGAGAAAAGCGAGCCCTGCGGCAATTGCGACAACTGCCTGCACCCACCCGCGTTGACGGACGCCACCGAATCGGCCCGCAAGCTGCTCTCGTGCATCTACCGCGTACAGCAAACCAGCGGCACCGCCTTCGGTGCGGGCCACATCATGGACATCCTGCGCGGCAAGCAGACCGAGAAGATGGCGCAATACGGCCACGACAAGCTCAGCACCTTCGGCATTGGCGCGGACCTGTCCGAAACCCAGTGGCGCGCGCTGCTGCGCCAGCTCATCGCCATTGAAGCGGTGCAGGTGGACGCCGCGCACTACAACACCCTGCACCTGGCCACCGCCGCGCGCGAGATTTTGAAAGGCCAGCGTCCGGTGGCGCTGAAGCTGGCCACTGAGAAAACCCCCGGCCGCAGCAGCCGCAGCAAATCCGCCCGCAGCAGCGCCGCCACCGCGCCCGACGGCCAGCCACTGAGCCTGAACGAGCGCGACTGCCTGGCCGCCCTGAAAACCTGGCGCGGCGAAGTGGCGCGCGAACACAACCTGCCCGCCTTCGTGATCTTTCACGACAGCACATTGCGCGCCATCGCCAGCCGCATGCCCCAAACCGACGCCGACCTGGAGGGCATTGCCGGTCTGGGACAAAAAAAGCGCGAGGCTTACGGCGCCGATGTGCTGCGGGTGGTGCGTGCCTTTGGGTAGGGTGGACGCGCTGGAAAAAGCGACATGACAGCGGATCAGCGCAGCGTTGAAGAACAAGCCAGAAACGCCTTCGGTATGGCCAAGGCTTGCCCGATGGCCCCTGCAAACAAAGCGCCACACCAGCCAGCGCGATAGGCTTTTCCCCCAACGCCAGGCCGGGGGTGGGCAATGCGAAGCTAGAACCCAATGCTTCTGGCTTCGCGCACCTCGGGTTTGATGCGGTGTTCAGCTTCCAGCTGGGCCAGGAATTCTTCGGGTGGCAGCGTTTCGGCCAGTATCTCCACCTGCCGTTTCACGGCGGCAAAGTCGCCCGGGCACAGCTGATCCAGCTTGGCCAGGCGCTTTTCGCAGGCGGGTGTGAGGCCTGCTGCAACACCGCCGAGCGCTTCCACCACAAACATGCGCTCGCGTTGTTCGGGCCTGAGCGGCTTGAACCGGATCTTGAAGGTGAAGCGCCGCAATGCCGCCTGGTCGATGCTGTCCATCAGGTTGGTGGTGCAGATGAAGATGCCGGCGTAGCGCTCCATGCCTTGCAGCATTTCGTTCACCTCGGTCACTTCGTAGGTGCGCTGGGCGCCACGGCGGTCTTGCAGAAAGCTGTCGGCTTCGTCGAGCAGCAACACGGCTTTCTCGGCCTCGGCCTCGCGGAACATGGCCGCCATGTGCTGCTCGGTTTCGCCCACAAACTTGCTCACCAGATCGCTGGCGCGGCGCACCATGAGCGGGCGCTCCAGTTGCTGCGCCAGGTGCTCGGCCAGAGCGGTTTTGCCCGTGCCGGGCGCGCCATGAAAACACAGGCAACCGTGGCCGCGTGCTTTGAGGGCGCTGACGATGCGCGGCAACTCGTAGCGCGACTCCACATTGAGCATCTCCAGGCTGTATTGCGTGACGCTGGGGCGCTGCAGTGCGTCGGGCCGGCGGCCCAGCGCCAGGTCGGCGTGCTGGAGCTGGCGCTCGATCAGGTGATCCAGCACCGGGGCCGCGGCCTGGTTCGCCGCCACTTTTCCTGAACGGCGGGTGACGGGCCGGGACGGTGCTGCGGCCAGCTGGGCAAAGCGCACGGCGGTGCGAATCTGCGCGGGTGTGAGGCCTTTGCGCTCCGTCAGCCGGGCCACCAGGGCGTCGGACACCGGTACATCTTCCAGCGTCTTGCGCACCAGTTGTTCACGCGCGCCCGGCGGCGGGCTTTTCAGCTCCAGGTGGTAGGCGAAGCGGCGGCGAAAGGCGGGGTCGATTTGCTCGATGCGGTTGGTGACCCACAGCGTGGGCACAGCGTTGGATTCCAGAATCTGGTTAACCCAGGCCTTGCCGCTGACGCTGCCGGTGTGCGGCGCGGCCACGTGTTCGGCCCGTGCCATGAGTTGCGCGGCTTCGCTGGAGATCGGCGGAAAGACGTCCTCCACCTCGTCAAACAGCAGCACCGAATGGGCCGTGCCTTTCAGGAACACCTGGGCAATTTGCAGCGAGCGGTAGCGGTCGCGGCCACTCAGGGCGTTGCCGTCGCGGTCGGCGTATTCCACCTCGAACAGTTCCAGCCCGGCGGCATGCGCCACCACGCGGGCCAGCTCGGTCTTGCCGGTGCCGGGCGGCCCGTACAGCAAAATGTTGACGCCCGGTTCCTTGCGCGCCACGGCTTCGCGCAGCAGGCCACTCAGCAGCTGCACATCGTCGCCCACAAAGGCAAAGTCTTTTTCGGTCAAGGCCGAGCGTGCGGCGGGGCGGGTGAACACCGCCATCAGTTCGCTCTGGCTGCGGTACTCGCGCATCAGCACCGGTGGCAGCTTTTCGCTCACTTTCATGAGGTCGGCCAGGTCGGTGATGTTGTGCTCGGAAATCAGGTTTTCCACCATGCCGATGCGCTCCAGCCGCGAGCCGGCGCGCAGCGCCTCGCCCACTTCGCTGGCTTTCACGCCCGCCACATCGGCGATGGCCGCGTAGGCCTCTGGCGCGTTGTTGACCTTGAACTCCACCAGAATGGAACGCAGGTCGCGCTGGTAACGCGCCAGCGTGCCGTAGAGCAACAGGGCGCGCTCAGCCCGGTTGAGCTGCAGCAGGCCGGCCAGCGCGTCGATGTTTTTTTCCACCAGGGTGGACTGTTTCTTCAGCGCCTGACTGAGCCAGTCGCCGGTGACGGCCAGCACCGAGAGCAGGTCTTTCGGCGACTCCTTGGCGTATTCGTCGAGGTAAAAAAACAGCGTGCCTTCTTCGTAGGGACCGCGCCAGATGCCGTAGCGCTCCATGAAGGCGTTGGTGCTCAGGCGGTCGTGGCCGGTCCAGAGTTCGTTGTCTTTGCAGCGGCGCTGCAAAAATTCCCTCAGCCGGCCCAGCACGGTCAGCGGCCACACCAGGTGGCGACCCGCCAGCGACAGCAAGGTGTTCAGGTCGCGCCGCACGTTGAAGCGCGGGCCCTGACGGGCCGCGAGGGTGAGCACGAAGTGCGAACACATGAGGTCGAGCACCGGCGCCTGGCGCAGGCCATGGGGCACAAAAACCCGCCCTTCTGCCGCGCAGGGGCTGCGCCCTTCGCGGGGTTCTCGCGGTTCCAGCACCGCCCGCACCAAAGGACTTGCGGGCTGCACCGTGCGTTTGGTCATCCAGACACCTCCAGAAAAACCTCGGACCGCCCAGACCGGGCAGCCCGTTTGCGGCTCTGAGCGGAACATAACCCAGCTTGATGTTTCATGGAAGAGCGTGATGGAGCGTGTTTGAGCAATTTGTTGGGCTTTTCCCCAAGCCTGGGAGCCAGGGCGGCGGGCCACAATGTCGGCATGCTGGAACTACACGATATTGAAGCCGCCGCCGCCCGCCTGACGGGCCAGGTGCTCGACACCCCATTTGTGGAATCGCGCACCATTTCGCAGCTCACCGGCTGCCAGGTGTTTTTGAAGTTCGAGAACCTGCAGTACACCGCGTCGTTCAAAGAGCGCGGGGCCTGCAACAAGCTCTCGCAACTGAGCGCCGAAGAGCGCGCCCGCGGTGTCGTGGCCATGAGTGCGGGCAACCATGCCCAGGGTGTGGCGTACCACGCGCAGCGGCTGGGCATCCGGGCCGTGATCGTCATGCCGCGCTTCACACCGGGCGTGAAAATCGACCGCACGCGCGGCTTTGGTGCCGAGGTGGTGCTGCACGGCGACACGCTGGACGAAGCCCGCGCCCATGCCTACGCCCTGGCGCAGCAGCAAGGTCTGGTGTTTGTGCACCCTTACGACGACGAAGCGATCGTGGCCGGCCAGGGCACGGTGGCGCTGGAAATGCTGCGCGCGCAGCCCGACCTGGACACCCTGGTGGTGGCGATCGGCGGTGGCGGCCTCATGGCCGGCATGGCCATCGTGGCCAAGGCCCTGAAGCCCGGCATCCGCATCATCGGCGTGCAGACCGAGCGGTTTCCGGCCATGTACAACGCCATCAAGGGCACCCACCTGCCGCAGGGCAGCAGCACCATTGCCGAGGGCATTGCGGTGGGCACGCCGGGGGAAATCACCCAGGCCATCGTGCGCGAGAAGGTGGACGACCTGGTGCTGGTGGACGAGGGCGACATTGAACAGGCCATCGTGATGCTGCTGGAGATTGAAAAGACCCTGGTGGAAGGCGCGGGTGCGGCCGGACTGGCGGCGGTGTTGAAGTACCCCGAGCGCTTCGCCGGGCAGAAAGTGGGCCTGGTGCTGTGCGGCGGCAACATCGACCCGATGCTGCTGGCCTCCATCATCGAGCGCGGCATGGTGCGCGCCGGCCGGTTGGCGCGCATTCAGGTGAACGCGCGCGACGTGCCGGGCAATCTGGCGCGCATCACCAGCGTGGTGGCCGAGGTGGGCGCCAACATCGACGAGGTGCACCACCAGCGCGCTTTCACCCTGCTGGCGGCGCAAAACGTGGCGATTGAACTGGTGCTGCAAACCCGCGGGCGCGAACACATTGCGCAGGTGATCGAGCGCCTGCGCGAGGCGGGGTTCGACGCCACGCTGCTGTAACGCCCAGTCCACACGCGCCCCAAAACACCGTGGCCTGCCCGCCCTCCCACGGGGTTGCCACGATCCTGAATGCGGTGGTGCCCTGGCTGTGCCACATCCGCCGCAAAGAATGAAAATCACACCATGACCGAACCCAGCACCGCCACCCCTGCCCTGTCCCCGGTGACCACCGACACGCTGCAGCAAGCGCTGGCCGACTGGTTTGCACCCTGGGTGCAAGCCCTGGGGATGACGGTGGAATCGTTTTCGGACGGCGAAGTGACCCTGCGCCTGCCACACAACGACCAACTCAGCCGCGTGGGCGGCATGGTGTGCGGCCAGGCCCTCATGTCGGCGGCCGACACCGCCATGGTGCTGGCCATCGTGACCCGCCTGGGCAACCAGCGGCCCATGACCACGGTACAACTCAACACCAGCTTTCTCAAGCCCCTGTCCAACCAGGACGCGTTGGTGACGGCGCGCATCGTCCGGGCCGGCAAAAGTCTGGTGTTTGGCGAAATGGACATCAGCGGCGCCCGCGACGGCCAGAGCGTGTGCCGCGCCAGCACCACCTACGCGCTGCTGTAACCCGGTTTTTTCGTGCCCGGACGGTGTCTGCCCTAAAATCCACCGCAGTTTTGTTCATTCCCCTGGAGAACCCCATGTCCCACCACGATCACGACAGCCCAAAAGACCAGCCGCAGGATGTGGTGGAGTCCATCGTTCCCCTGATGCCCATCGTGCTGCCGGTGGCCGGCGCCGTGCTGATCTTCCTGCTGGCCTTCATTGCCGTCTTCATGGCCTGACACCACCCCGTCAGCCCATCAGGTCGAACGCCCGCCCGGGCCTTCGGCCTTTTTCATGGGCCGCCCAGTGCGCGCGCGCTGCGACACACAGCGCTCACCGGCCCAATCCCTGCGGAACACCTTGCGATACAGGCATAAGGTTATGCGGGTTTTGCATGTAACTTGCCGGTAACTGACCCGGTGCTTTCATAAAATTGGTGTCATAGGCCGACACGCGGATCAAAACCCGGGTTCATCCACCCGTTTTTTCCTTCCTGCTGCATCCGCAATCCGTACAGCAGCCCCGAGCGCCGACCGCCCTTTTTCGCACAAGGGAACCCAACAGCCGCCCCCAGTCTTTCCTGGCTTGCGGCTTTTGTTGTCTCTTGGGCATGCCGCTTTACAAACTCTGGAGCTTCTTCCCATGAACTCACCCGTGATGCAGGGCCTCAACCTGAACGCCCCCGCCTATGTGAAAAACGCCCGTCTGCTGGCCTGGGTGGCCGACATGGTGGCCCTGTGCAAGCCCGCCAGCGTGGTCTGGTGCGACGGCAGCGATGCCGAATACGACCGCTTGTGCCAGCAACTGGTGGACGCCGGCACCTTCAAGCGGCTCGACCCGGCCAAGCGCCCCAACAGCTTCCTGGCCTGGTCGGACCCGTCTGACGTGGCCCGCGTGGAAGACCGCACCTACATCTGCGCCGAAAAGAAGGAAGACGCCGGCCCCACCAACAACTGGATGGCCCCGGCCGAGATGCGCAAAACCCTGCAGCCGCTGTTTGACGGCTGCATGGCGGGCCGCACCATGTACGTGGTGCCGTTCAGCATGGGCCCGCTGGGCTCGCACATCGCCCACATTGGCGTCGAACTGACCGACAGCGCCTATGTGGCGGTGAACCAGAAACTGATGACCCGCATGGGCAAGGCCGTGTACGACGTGCTGGGTACCGACGGCGAGTTTGTGCCTTGCATGCACACCGTGGGCGCACCGCTGGCCGCGGGCGAGCAGGACAGCACCAGCTGGCCTTGCAACCCGACCACCAAGTACATCGTGCATTTCCCCGAAACGCGCGAGATCTGGAGCTACGGCTCGGGTTACGGCGGCAACGCCCTGCTGGGCAAAAAATGCCTGGCGCTGCGCATCGCGTCCACCATGGGCCGCGACCAAGGCTGGCTGGCCGAGCACATGCTGATCCTGGGTGTGACCAACCCCCAGGGCAAGAAATACCACGTGGCTGCCGCCTTCCCCAGCGCCTGCGGCAAAACCAACTTTTCGATGCTGGTGCCCCCGGCCGGTTTCGAGGGCTGGAGCGTGACCACCATCGGCGACGACATCGCCTGGATCAAGCCCCACGCCGACGGCAAGCTCTACGCCATCAACCCCGAAGCCGGCTACTTTGGTGTGGCACCGGGCACCAACACGCTGACCAACCCCAACTGCATGGCCAGCCTGCACGAAAACGTGATTTTCACCAACGTGGCGCTGACCGACGACGGCGACGTGTGGTGGGAAGGCATGGAAAAGGACCAGGGCAAGTTCCCGGCCCACCTGATCGACTGGCAAGGCAAGGACTGGACGCCCGAGATCGCCAAAGCCACCGGCGCCAAGGCCGCCCACCCCAACGCCCGCTTCACCGTGGCCGCCACCAACAACCCGGCGCTCGACCCGCAGTGGGACGACCCCGCTGGCGTGGCCATCGACGCCTTCATCTTCGGGGGCCGCCGCTCCACCACCGTGCCGCTGGTGACCGAAGCCCGCACCTGGATGGAAGGCGTCTACATGGCCGCCACCATGGGTTCGGAAACCACCGCGGCCGCCTTTGGTGCACAGGGCGTGGTGCGCCGCGACCCGTTCGCCATGCTGCCGTTCTGCGGCTACAACATGAGCGACTACTTCCAGCACTGGCTGGACATGGAGCACAAGCTGGAGAGCATGGGTCACACGCTGCCGAGCATCTTCTGTGTGAACTGGTTCCGCAAGGATGAAGCGGGCAAATTCGTCTGGCCCGGCTACGGCGAAAACATGCGCGTGCTGAAGTGGATGATCGACCGCATTGAAGGCCAGGCCACCGGCACCGACACCATGTTTGGCGTGGCCCCGACCTACGGCGAACTGAACTGGACCGGCATGGACTTCACGCCCGAGCAGTTCAACACCGTGACCAGCATCGACAAGGCCGCCTGGGTGGAAGAGCTCAAGCTGCACGAAGCCCACTTTGAGCAGCTGGCCTACCACCTGCCCCAAGCCTTGGTGGACACCAAGGCCGCGTTCGAAAAGCGCCTCGCTGCGCTGTAAGCAGCAGAAGCCGGAAAGCGCAGCGATTCAAGGCACGACCGGCCTTGAATCACGGAGCCCCCGGGCGGTTCATTCGGGTAAAAAAAAGCCACCAGAGTGCACCGGTGGCTTTTTTGCTGGGCGCTGCCTTGTGGGCAAGCGCTCCTGTGCGGCTTCAGATGTAGTAGAGGTGCATGTTGCGGGTGCGGTTCTGGGCCATGCGCTCAATGAACGCGTCCCAACCGCCGGACCTCGCCGGCGTCATCGCAGTTTCAACACCCAGCGGCGCCAGCGCTTCGCTGAAATCCTGGCTACCGGTGCGTTCACGTAAGCGGGCCTGCATCAACTCGCCCATCAGGCGGGGGTCGGTGCGGGCAATTTCCCACAGACGCGCCTCAACACGCGCTTCGGCCAGCGCCCGGGACCAACCATCGAGCGAGCGCAGCGTGCCACGGGCCAGGCGACGCGCGGTGCCGGCAAACAGCGCCGAGCCGGCAAAGATGACGACCCACAGGAAGACCCAGGCGAGGAACAGATGGCCATCGGCCCAGGTGCTGATGAGCCGGTCAGCGACCACCACCAGCGCGGCCACCACGGCGGCGAGCAGCATGGCCGCGAGGCCACGGGCACCGTCAAACCGGGGACGGGCACGGTAAACCCCGGTCGTTTTGACCTGGGCGGATGGGTACAGACCCAGAGATTCGGGGGTGGTCGACAAAACGGTGCTCATGACGAACTCCTTAAAAAATGGCAAATGTCTTTTGGACCCACGAATACTAGGGTAAACCCCCATGTCATGCCAATTTATTTTTGTAATGAATTACATTCACCAAAATGATAAATAAACGCAACTTCCGCACGATGGACCTCAACCTGCTGCGGGTTTTCGATGAGGTGATGACCGAACGCAACCTCACCCGGGCCGCACGCAACCTGGCCATGACGCAGCCCGCCGTGAGCAATTCGCTGAAGCGTCTGCGCGAGACACTGGGCGACGAGCTGGTGCGACGCTCGGGCTATGGCGTGGAACCCACACCCGTGGCGCTGACGCTGTGGCCCACCGTGCGCGACGCCTTGCAACAGTTGCGCGATGCGCTCGCGCCAGGCGATTTCGCACCGCCCGATGCCCAGAACGCCTTTGTGCTGGCCATGGCCGATGCCACCGCCGCCAAGATCGTTCCGGGCATGATGGACATCCTGGAAAACGAAGCACCGGGCGTGAACCTTCGGGTGCTGCCCTTGACCACCCGCGACCCACGCGATCTGCTGGAGTCCGGCTCGGCCGACCTGGCCATTGGCCACTTCCCGGGCGTACTGGCCGAACTGGGCGCTTTGCATCTGCAAGACAGCAGCCCCCGCTTTCTGTACCAGCGTCTGTACGACGGCGAATACGTGGTGGTGATGCGCCGGGGTCACCCCCTGGCTGGCCAGGCGCTGACGCTGGACAACTATTGTTCGGCCCGCCACCTGCTGGTGAGTTTTTCCGGACGGGCCCATGGTTTTGTGGATGAGGCCCTGGCCGGGCTGTCGCGCCAGCGCCGCGTGGTGCTGACGGTGAACCAGTTTTTCACCGCCGGGCGTGTGGTCGCCACCACCGACCTGCTGACCGTGCTGCCGCGCCACTTTGTGGAAGCCACCGGGCGTGAACACGAACTGGCGCTGAGCGAGCTGCCACTGTCCGTGCCGCCAGTGCATGTGGACGCCCTCTGGCACCGACAGGCCTCGCACAGCAGCGCCCACCGCTGGCTGCGCCAGACGGTGGAGCGCGCTTCAGCCAGCGGTTTCCGGACCGATCAGGCGGCACTGCACCCCGCTGCACCGTGAGGTTCAACCTGGCGACGGCCAGGTCATGCCTGCGCCCGGTCAACCCGCGCCATCTGGCCGACAATGTCCGCATGAATATCCAGCTTCTGAGCGACCTGCACCTCGAAGCCAACCCGGAATTTGCCGCCAGCCCCGCACCGGAAGCCCAGGTGCTGGTGCTGGCCGGCGACATTGGCTCGTACCAGACCCGCCGCGATGGCAGCGTGATGGCTGAAGCCGACTGGGGTTTGCAGCGCTTTTCTCCCCTGCCCCAGTACGCCGGCTGGCCGGTGCCCGTGATCTTTGTGCCAGGCAACCACGAGTACGACGCCCTGGATGTGGACGACGCGCATCAGCGCCTGCGTGACACCTGCGAGCGCCTGGGCATTGCCTGGCTGGAGCGCGAGACACGGGTGATGGACGGCGTGCGCTTCGTCGGCACGACACTCTGGAGCGACTACGACGCCTTGGGCGACGTGCACGCCAAACCCGCCAAGGCGCCGCGTGCGCCCCGCCAGGGCGCACACTCGGCCTTTGTCGCCCCCGCAGCCGCTTCGCTGGCCACTGACCCGCTCACCCACCGGTTGCGACAGCGCGAAAAGGCGTTCCGGGCGGCCAACTTCTACCTCACCAAGATGGGCGGGCAGCGCCACGGCCGGCTGTTTGACGCCGAGGCCATGCGTGCACTGTCGCTGGATTGCCAGCACTGGCTGCGCCGCACACTGGAACAGCCCTTCCACGGCTCCACCGTGGTCGTCACGCACTTCGCCCCCACCCTGCACAGCGCCGACCCGCGCTACGGCCTGAGTCCGGGCACTGCGGGTTTTTGCAACGGTCTGGACGGGTTGCTGCCACTGGCCGACCTCTGGCTGCACGGCCATCTGCACTGTCCCACCGACGTTCAGGTGGGCCGCTGCCGCATTGTGGCCAACCCGCTGGGCTACGCCGACAAGCAAGAACAACGGGCTTTTGTCCCGCAACGGGTCATCAGCCTGGCCTGAGCACGCCATCGCCCCAAGTCAAAAAGGGCGGGGGTCTCTGCTCTTACACTTGGGTTTGATCAACCCCAGAAGGAGACTCCTCATGAAGATTTTGCTCGCGGTAGACGGCAGTACCTACACCAAGAAAATGCTGGCGTACCTGGCGACCCACGACGAAGTGTTCAGTGCTCAGAACGAGTTCACTTTGTTTACCGTACAGACACCGCTGCCGCCCCGTGCACGCGCTGCGGTGGGCGCTGACATTGCCAATGGGTACTACGCCGACGAAGCGGAGAAGGTCACGGCTCCGGTGGTCAAGTTCCTGAAACGCCATGGCATCGAAGCCAAAGTGGTCAGCAAGGTGGGCGGCGCCGGAGAAATGATTGCCAAAGCGGCCGAGGCGGGCAAGTTTGACCTGGTCATGATGGGCTCACACGGCCACAGCGCGCTGGGCAACCTGGTCATGGGTTCGGTGGCCACGCAGGTGATTGCGCACTGCAAGGTGCCGGTACTGCTGGTCAGGTGACCCGTTCCCCCCGCGCCGCTACGCGTCACCCCCCAGGGGGCGATGCGAGTGGCCCGGCAAAGCCGGTTGCACCGCATCCTTGGCACCGGCATTCCACTCCGGGCAGGACGTTGGACAGCAGGGAAGTTGTTCCAGGGCACCGCGGAACCGGCTTCGCAGGGCCGCCTGTGCCGCCCCCTGGGGGGTGACACCGCAGGCGGCGCAGGGGGCATCACATGCTTGCGGCGCGGGGGGTTACCTGGCCCTCAACCCGTCAAAGCAGGTGCTCAGCACCATATCAATGATCTGCTCGGTGCTGTAGAGCCCGGTGCTTTTCAGAAAACCCAGCACCGGGTCGCAGGCGCGTGCGTACAAGGTGTAGAGCACGGCAATGGGCGGTAACGCCGGATTCAGACTGCCGTTGGCCTGGGCCGCCGTGATCCAGGCGCCGATGCGGTCGCTCACATCCATGAGTCCGTCGATGTAAGCCTTGTTGGTGGTCAGCGCGGCCCGCAGGCTGGAATTTTCACTCGGCAACGACGGCATTTCACCCGCCAACTGCACCTCCATGGTCCAGCGCGCCACCGCACGCAACTGGTCAATGGGCTGGACCTCGCCGGCCGGGCGATCCAGGCCGTCCAGAAACGCACGCGCGCGTTCCATCACGCGCACCATGGCCGCGGCAGCCAGGTCTTCCTTGCTCGGAAAGTGCTTGTACAGGCTGGCCTTGGCAATGCCCACCTCGGCGGCCACCTCGTCCACCGTCATGGCGTCAAACCCCTTCTCGGCCAGCAGGCGGTTCACCGCCGAAACGATGGCGTCCTCGCGGGCGATGTGCATCTGCTGCCGGAAACTGCGTTTGGGAGGGGTGTCGGGAACGGGATTGAGTGCTGCGCTGGCCATGAAAAACCTTTGTGTAGGGCTCGAATTCTGCCTCAATTCGACGCATAGGTCGATAACCCCACTGAAAAGTCATGTTACATACTGCTTGGTTACTTTTTGCACTGATAAGAATATTATTCGTGGCGTCAGCACGATTCGGCCGGGCAAGCACATCGCAGGTTTGCGCCAGAAACCGCTGTCCACCCCGCACCAACCGCTCCTCTTTCCAGAAGGATCCAGCCATGAAAATTCAGAGACGCACCCTCCTGCTCACCGCCGCAGCCGGCGCGGCCAGCACCCTGCTTGCTGCCTGTGGCGGCGGTGATGACGACTTGGGCGACATCGTCGCGGTGGCCCAGGCCACACCCGACTTCAGCATCCTGGTGGAAGCTGTCGCGGCCGCCGGTTTGGTGAACACCCTGAAGGGCAGCGGCCCCTTCACCGTGTTCGCGCCCACCAACGCGGCATTCGCTGCCGCCTTGACCGAGCTGAGTCTGACAAAGGAACAACTGCTCGCCAGCCCTTTGCTTGGCGACATCCTGAAATACCACGTGGTCAGCGGCCGCGTGCTCAAGGCCAATGTTCCTGTAGGTGTGGATATTCCCACCGTGCTGGGTGCCACCGAAACCTTCCAGATCAACAGCGCGCTGGCGATCACCGACGAGATCGGCCGCGTGGCGAACATCACGGCCACCGACGTGCTGACCAGCAACGGCGTGATTCACGTCATCGACAAGGTCATTCTGCCGTCGGCTTTTTTGCCGGCCTGATCCCGTCTTGTTTTCCTGTTTCCCCGTCCCTCTGCCATCCATCCTCAACCTGGAGTTCCCCATGAAAAAGACCCTCATCGCTTCCCTGATCGCCTTTGGCGCCCTGACCTCGGCCCACGCCAAGGACATCGTCGACACCGCTGTGGCCGCCGGTTCGTTCAAGACCCTGGTGACCGCCATCCAGGCCGCCGGCCTGGTGGACACCCTGAAAGGCAAGGGCCCGTTCACCGTGTTTGCACCCACCGACGCCGCCTTTGCCAAAGTGCCCAAGGCCGATCTGGACGCCCTGCTGAAAGACAAGGCCAAGCTCACCGCCGTGCTGACCTACCACGTGGTGCCCGGCAAGGTGATGGCTGCCGACGTGAAAGCCGGCAAGGTGAAAACCGTGCAGGGCTCGGAACTGACCATCGGCACCATGGGCGGTGTGACGGTGGACAACGCCAAGGTCACGGCCACGGACATCACGGCCGACAACGGCGTGATCCACGTGATCGACACGGTGGTGATGCCCAAGTAATTCAGGCCCGCCTTGGGTCAAAAGCCCCGCTCAGGCGGGGCTTTTTTGCGTCAGGCTGTCGGCGGCGGCGCTGCGCAAAGCGGTGCTGAGCGCGTCGAGCACGTCGGAACTCAGGTTCCAGCAATGCCAGTGCAGGGCCACGCCCAGACGGTGGCGCGGCGCCAGGTTGACCAGTTCGCCACTGGCCAGCAGTTCGCGCACCCGCAGCTCGGGCACCACGCTCACGCCCCAGCCGGCCTGCACCGCGCGCACCTGCCCTTCGCTGGACGGCACAAACAGCTGCTTGAGCATGACGCGGGGCAAGCCAAACGCCTGCGAGACAAAGCCGTGCTGCAGGTTGTCTTTGCGGTTGAAGGCCACAAACGGCAGCTTGTGAAAATTGTGCGCGTTCAGGCCTTTGGGGCAATGGGTGGCCGCGTAGTCGGCCTGCGCCACCGCCACGTAGTCCATGGTGCCCAGCGGCTCCATCTTGCAGCCGCGCAGCGCCTGCCCCAACGAGGTGACACAGCCCAGCACCTGGCCTTCACGCAGCCACTCGTGGGTGAATTCCTGGTCGTCGGTGATGATTTCAATCGGCAGCCCGCCCTGCGCCAGCGCGTTCAGCGCGGGCAGCGCCCAGGTGGCGATGCTGTCGGCGTTGATGGCCACCGAAATGCGCTCGTCTTCGCGGCCGCCACCGGTGGAACTGGGCGCGAGCTCCTTGAGGTCTTTTTCCAGATCGGCGCGCAGCAGCCGCATCATCTTGGCGTGCTTGAGCATGAGCTGCCCGGCCGAGGTGGGCTTGAGCGGGCGGCTGCGCACAATGAGCACCGTGCCCACCTGCGCTTCCAGGGCGCGCAGGCGCTGCGACACCGCCGACTGGGTGATGGACAGGCGCTGCGCAGCGCGCTCGAAGCCGCCCTCTTCAATGATGGCGGCCAGGCATTCGAGGGCGTCGGGGTCAAAGGTGCTCATGGGGTGGGCGGCCACTGGGTTGGGTGAACACGACCCGCATGCCAGGTAACGGCCTGCGGGACGCATGGGGCTTCGCACGGGGGTGGCACATGCATAAGCCAATCTGATGCAAGAAATTTTAAGTTAATTCCGCTTCACTTCAAGCCGGGTTTTTCCCATACTGCGCACCTGTTTCTTCCACTTTTTCGGAGCGGGTCATGCAAGTCACGGTATTGGGCGCGGGCATCATCGGGGTCAGCACGGCGTGGCATTTGCTGCAGCGCGGCCACACCGTCACGCTGGTCGACCGCCAGCCCGACGCGGCACTGGAAACCAGCTTTGCCAACGCGGCGCAAATTTCGGTGAGCTACTGCGAGCCGTGGGCCAACCGAGAGGCACCGCTGAAGGCGCTGAAGTGGATGTTTTCGGCCACCTCGCCGCTGCTGTTTCGCCCGCAGATCGACCCCGCCCAGTGGCGCTGGGGCCTGCAGTTTCTGGGCCAGTGCAACGACGCGGCGTTTGAACGCAATGTGGCGCAACTGGTGGCGCTGGGCTCTTACAGCCACGCCGCCTTGAAAGACGTGGTGGCCGAGACCGGCATCGAATACCACCGGCTGGAGCGCGGCATTGCCCACTACTACACCGACCAGAAATCGTTTGACGGTGCGGCAGGGGCCGCTGCGGTGATGCAGAAGTTTGGCGTGAAGCGCAAAGTGATCAGCCGCGACGAGCTGCTGAAAATTGAACCCGCGCTGACCGCCTTTGCCAACCGCATCGTGGGCGGCACGTTCACCCCCAGCGACGAGTCGGGCGACGCGCGGGTGTTTACGCAGCAACTGGCGGCCCTGTGCGCCCAACGCGGCGCGCAGATGCTCTACAGCCACGACGTAGAGGCGATTGACGCCACCGGTGGTAGCGTACAGCAGGTGCGTGTGCGCGACCGTGCAACGGGCGCCACACGCGCCCTGAAGGCCGACGCCTATGTGGTGGCCTGCGGCGCTTACACCACCCCGCTGCTCAAGCGCGTGGGCGTGCAGGTGCCCATTTACCCCGGCAAGGGCTACAGCGCCACCCTGCCGCTGCTGCAGCCCGACAAGGCGCCCCAGGTGAGCATGATCGACGACCAGCTGAAGATTGCCATGTCGCGTCTGGGCAACCAGCTGCGCGTGGCCGGCACCATCGAGCTGGGCGGTTTTGACCTGTCGCTGGACACGCCGCTGGCCAAAAAGCGCTGCGAGATGCTGGTCAAGCGCATTGAAGAAGTGTTCCCCGGCGTGGCCGACACCCGCACGCCCGAGCAAGGCGGCGACCCGCAGTTCTGGACCGGCCTGCGCCCGGCCACACCCACGAATATTCCGCTCATGGGCCGCACGACAGTGGGCAAGCTGTGGGTGAACGCCGGCCACGGCACGCTGGGCTGGACGCACGGCGCCGGCTCGGGCAAGGCGCTGGCCGAACTCATCAACGGCGAGCAGCCCGCCATGGCGTTTGATTTTTACGGCATGAAACCCCAGACCAAGGCGCCCATGGCCCGCACGGCACAGATGCAAGCGCTCCCGCCCAGTCAGGCTTGAAAATAACAACATAGGCCGGTGGCTGCCACACGCAGTCACCGGTCTTTTTGTATGCCGGCACACCACCCGTGAGCCGGTCCCGGGCAGCGCCAGCGCCGCCCGATTTTTCCAGCAACCAGGAGGAGACCAACATGCCCCCAACACCCTTTGGCCTCCGCCTGACGCCGGCGCTGCTGGCGGCAAACGCCCTGGCCCACGGGACTGCCTTGGCCCAGGCAGCGGCAGCGGCAGCGCCCACGCTGGACGAGCGCATCAGCGCTGCGGTGCAGCCCTATTCCGATGCCGTGGCGGGCGCCATTTTTTTCTCGGTGCCCGTGGGCGGCACCAGCTTTCCGCTCATCGTGGGTTGGCTGATCGTTGCGGCCCTGGTCTTCACGCTGTACTTCGGTTTCATCCAGTTTTGGGGCTTCGGCCACGCCATCCAGGTGGTGCGCGGGCGCTATTCGAACCGGTCCATGGCGGGTGAAGTAACCCCGTTTCAAGCGCTCACCACCGCCGTTTCCGGCACCGTGGGGCTGGGCAACATCGCCGGCGTGGCGGTGGCCGTGAGCATCGGCGGCGCGGGCGCCACGTTCTGGATGATCCTGGCCGGCTTGTTGGGCATGGCGTCCAAATTCACCGAGGTCACGCTGGGCGTGAAATACCGCAACGTGCACCACGCGGCCGGAACCGTCTCGGGCGGGCCCATGCGCTACCTGTCCAAGGGACTGGCTGAGCTGGGCATGCCGCGCCTGGGCAAGTTTCTGGCGGTGTTCTTTGCCATTTGCTGCGTGGGCGGCGCCCTGGGCGGGGGCAACATGTTCCAGGCCAACCAGAGCTTTCAGCAGGTGGTGGGGGTGACCGGCGGTACCGACAGTTTTCTGGCCGGCAAAGGCTGGTTGTTCGGCCTGATCCTGGCCGTGCTGGTGGGCCTGGTGATCATCGGCGGCATCAAGTCGATCGCCCGGGTGACGGAAAAGGTGGTGCCCTTCATGGCCGGCCTCTACCTGATCGCGGGCCTGGTGGTGCTGTTCATCTACATCGACCAACTGCCCTGGGCGTTTGGCCAGATCTTTCTGGGCGCGTTCTCGGGCGAAGGCGTGGCCGGTGGTGTGGTGGGTGCGCTCATTCAGGGTTTCAAACGGGCCGCGTTTTCCAACGAAGCCGGCGTGGGCTCGGCGGCCATCGCGCACTCGGCGGTTCAGACCGACCAACCCGTCTCGCAAGGCTTTGCCGCGCTGCTGGAGCCGTTCATTGACACCGTGGTGATCTGCACCATGACGGCACTGGTGATCATCATCACCGGCCACGTGAGCGCCGGCGGTCTCACGCCCCTGGCCAGCGGCGCCACCGGCGTGGGCCTGACCTCGGCCGCCTTTGGCAGCGCGGTGCACTGGTTCCCCTACGTGCTGGCGGTGGCGGTGGTGCTGTTTGCCTTTTCCACCATGATCACCTGGAGCTACTACGGCCTGAAGGCGTGGACCTACCTGCTGGGCGACAGCCTGGCGTCGGAGCTGGCCTTCAAGTTCATCTTTCTGGTGTTTGTGGTCATTGGCTCCAGCATGGGCCTGGGCCCGGTGATCGACTTTTCAGATTCGATGATCTTCGCCATGGCGCTGGCCAACATTGTGGGCCTGTATGTCCTCATGCCCGTGGTCAAGCGGGAGCTGAACACCTACTGGGCCGGCATCCGCTCGGGCCACATCAAGGTGACCCAGTAAGTCCGGGTTCCGAAACCGTGCCGGCCCATGCCCCGCGCAAGGCAGAGGCACTTTCACAGCCCGCCTGGCGCGGGCTGTGGCCCTTTCAGCGGACTCTTGTGGCGTCAATTGACGCAACGCAACCCAAACGCACAAGCCCCCCGCCCACCCCGCGCACTCGCTGCCTAAGATGAAATTTTCATCATCCGGCACAAAGAGCAGCGTCCATGTTCACGTTCAAAACTTTTTCGCCCTGGGTGGCCTGTGCGGCACTGGCGGCCTGCGGCGGCAGCAGCGATTTGCCGGACAACCCGGTGGGCGAGCCGCTGGCCATCACGGCCACCAACTACCGCACGGTGACGCAAGAGGTGCTGATGACCTCGTTCAGCCTGGTGGACACGTCAGAAGTGCTGGTTTACGGTGCCAACGTGAGCACCCTGCCCAAGCCGCTGCACTTCGCGCGCCAGCAGGTGCCCCGTTTGCCCGAACGGGTGGCGGGCATCGACGCCGTGGTGGCGGGCACCGCCTACAACGAAACCGTGCCTTGTGAGAGTGGCAGCGTCACGATCACGTTTGACGACCGCGACAACAACTTGGTCGTATCGAACGGCGATGTGCTGACCGAAACCTTCAACAACTGCGTGGCGCTGGGCGAAACGGCCAACGGCACGCTGCGATTTGCCTTCAATGCACTCACGGGCAACCTGGATTCCGACGTGTTCACCGCGTCGCTGACCTTGTCTTTCGAGGCCTTTAGCGTCGAGTCCGCAGCGGGTTCGGTACTCGCCAACGGCACGGTGACCCTCAATACCGCCTCCCAAGGCGTTTACGACCAGGAGTTTGGCCTGACGGCACCCAGCTACCGGGAAGAGTTGAACCTGGGCGGCACTGTGACCAGCCGAACCCTGACCAACTTTGTCACCTACGAAAACATCACGCCAGCCCCGCTGAATCCGACACCGCCCCACCTGTTTTCATACTCGGTCACAGTCAACGGCACCCTGACGTCGTCGGCCTTCGGCGGAAGGTCGGTGGTTATCAGCAACATCACGCCGTTCAGCGGCCTGGACACCCAGGCGTATCCCCCCACTGGCCAGGCCCTGGTGACGGGCGCCGCCAGCAGCTTGCGCATCACGGCCATGTCAGACAGCGCGGTGTACCTCAGTGTGGATAGCAACGGCGATGGCACGGCCGACTTCTGGGAGACCCGTCTCTGGAGCGAGTTCCTGTGACGCCACGCCCGCTGGCCCGCCTGTGGCTGGCGGGCCTCCTGCTGCCGGGCATGGCGCTGCCCAGCACCGTGCGGGCCATGGACTGCGGCGCACCCACGCTGGGCCTGGCCGGCGGGCGCGAGCACAGCCGCTGGGCCGAGCGGGATGCCCGGGGCAACCGCTTGCTGACCGAGCGCGGTTGGCTCGACCAGGCGGCTCTGACCGCCAGCGGCCATTGCGGCACGGCCAGCTGGCAAGCGCAATGGGCCCACAGCCAGGGCCAGCGCCGCTACGACGGCCAAACCCAGACCGGCACACCGGTGCAAACCAGCAGCCGGCTGCGCGTGGATGCCCTGACGCTGAGCGGCTGGCAACCCCTGGGCGCGCTTGACCGTGAAAACCCCAGCGGCAGCGCCACCACCAGCCCCTGGGCCTGGGGCGCCCGGCTGGGCTGGCGGCAAACCGACCGGCGCATCGCCAGCACGACCACCGCGCTGGGCTACCCGGAGCGTTTTCGGGCCTGGGAGTTGGCGCTGGGCGCGCGCTGGCGCTTGCACGATGCAGGCCCCTGGCGGCTGAGCGCCAGCGGCTGGGCGGGCGGTGGCCCGGGTGGCACCGCGCGGGTGAGCCTGCCCAACGCCGACCCGCTGAACCTGCCGCTGGGCCACAGCCGTCTGCTGGCGCTGGGCCTGCAACTCGACGGCGGCGCACGGGGCGCCCAGTCCGGCGCCTGGTCCTGGCAACTGCGGCTGGAGACCCAGCACGAAACCACTGCCGCCGGTTCGGCCCGGGCGGTCACCCGCAACGGCGTGCCGGTCGCGGTGGCGACGATGCCGGAAATTCGCCAGCGGCAGACGTCGATCTCGGCGGCGCTGAACCGGCGGTTTTGAAACGCGCCCACGTGAACACGCCCGCGACCCCACGCATACGCGCTGTGGTCGGGAGAGGCGTGCACATTGTGCTCAATCGTCTTTTTCGCCCGCTTCGTACAGCGTCTCGCGGCCCATGCGGTCCAAAATCAGCTCGGCCGTCCAGGGCAGCATCAGGGCGCCGCAGCGGCTGTCGCGGTACAGCCGCTCCAGCGGCAGGTGTTTCATCATGCTTTGCCCGCCGCAGGTGCGAATGGCCAGGCGGGCGATATCGTTGGCGCCTTCCATCACGCTGTAGTGCGCGGCGTAGAGTCGCAGTTTTTCGTCCTTGCTGGGGTTGGGTTTGGCTTCTGCGATGGCACGGGCAAAGATGCTCTTCATGTTCTCCAGCTGGATGCGCATCTGCGCCACCGTGATCTGCTTGGTGGGGAACTGGCGGCGCTTGACGGGCGGCTCGCCTTCAACTTCGCCGCGCAGGTATTTCACGGTGAAGTCGTAAGCCGCGTTGGCCAGGCCCAGGTAGGTGGGCGAGAGTGTGAAGAACATGGCGGGCCAGGTTTGCGCGCCCTTGAAGTAAATGCCGCGCGGCATGAGCTGCTCGGCGTCGCTCACAAACACGTCTTTGAAGGCCAGGTTGCGGCTGACGGTGCCGCGCATGCCCAGCGGGTCCCAGTCGCCGCTGATGCTGAAGCCCTCAGACGTGGCGGGCACGCTGATGTAGAGCGTGTCGCGCGCGTCGGGGTGGTGGTCGCCTTTGTCTTCGGTGCACAAAATGCCGTAGTAATCGGCGGCGCCCGACAGGCTGGCCCAGATTTTTCGGCCGTTGATGAGCCAGCCACTCTTTCCACCTTGAATCACCTTTTTGGCGGTGGTGCCAAAGGGTGCGCGCCCGGCGGCGGCGGCGGTGCCTTCGCTGAAGGGCTGGGCGTAAATGGCGCCGTCGTTCACGATGCGGCTGAAATGCAGCTCGCGCCGGGCCAGGTGCTCGGTGCGCTGCTCGTCGGTCATGGCAATGCCGTCGGCCAGCACGCCGGTCCACATGGTGCTGCAAATGTGCATGTTCCAGGTGAGCGCGGTGGCGCCGCAGAAGCGCCCGATCTCGGCCGCCACCATCATGTAGGTGGTGTAGTCGGCGCCCAGGCCCCCGTGGGCGGTGGGCACGCAGAGCTTGAGGAAGCCGGCTTCGCGCAGGTCGTCGTAATTGGCAAACGGGAAGCTGGCTTCGCGGTCCCACTGCGGGGCGCGCGCGGCAAATTTGTCGCGGCCCAGCGCGTGGGCTTTCGCCAGCCACTCGCGCTGCAGCGGCGTGAACGGCATGTCGCCCACGGCGGGGG
>JAGXSV010000018.1 GCA_018333605.1 Hydrogenophaga sp.
GCTCACTGCCGAATGGCATGGAACTTGACACTCAGCACCAATGCGTGGTGAGGCCAGCGAAGCGTGGCGCTGCGGGCTCGAACGGGTTGGCAGGCAGATGCTTGAGCTTGGACAGGCGCAGGTAGGCCATGGCGATGAAGTTCTTGCTCGTTCTGAACCCTCTGGCTGCGCGCTTGGCGTTTTGCATCAGACCGATCATGGCCTCCACAAACGCGTTGCTGCACCCCTGCTGCATGCCCGCGATCACCCTCTCGAAGTGCGCCCTGAGTGTTCGCGCCAGCCGCTTGAAGGGATCCAGGCGCGAACGCATGGCCCAGCCAATCCAGCGCTCAAGGCCTTCTCGCGCCACCTCGTGACTTTGACTGTGCGCCGCCGCCTCGTGCACCTGCGCCAGTGGGACCTTCATGCGCCAGGCCCGCGCGCTTTGCAGGTTCGTGCGTTGCAAGGTGTACATCGCCTGCATGTGCCGATCATTCCAGGCCGCATGGTGCGTGCGCATGGCCCAGCTCAGGCTGCGCCGGCTGGAGCGCTCCAGCTCGCCCAGCGCCTGGGCCACTGCGCCGGGTCGGCTCTTGAACTCTGCGCTGCGCACCTCGTCCATGGCCTTGCCCGCCAGCGCCGCCACATGAAAACGGTCGTAGCAGACGACCGCCTGGGGCAGTTGCTGCTGCACGCCCTTGAGGTAGGCCGCACTCATGTCCATGCTCACATGAGAGATCGCCTGGGCGTTGCCGCCATGCTCGGCCAGATCTTTGGCAAAGGCGCCCACCGTCTGATGGTCGCGCCCCTGGGTGACAAAGAGCAGGCGCTTTTGCTGCAGATCGTGCACCGCCGTGACGTATTCATGGCCCTTGCGCAGGCTGGTCTCGTCGATGCCGATGTGGCGCACGGCGCTCATGTCGTCCTGAGCCCGGGCCACCTTGACGTCGTGTTCGATGCGCCGCCACAGGGCCTTGGCATCGACCCTCAGGTGCCGCGCCGCTTGGGCCACCGGCAGCTCTTTGCACAGGCTCAGTGCCAAGGCTTCAAACAGCAGCGTGAAACCGCTGCCTTCACGCGCCCAGGGAACCGGCACCTGGCTGGTCTTGCCGCAGGCGGTGTAGGCTACGCGGGGAATGGCCGCGTGCAGCCAAGCCTCGAACTGGAAAATATCCAGATGGCGCCAGTAGCGACGCACGCGTCCGTGGATGCCTTGTTCCAGCACGCTGGAGTGCGGTCAGGTCATGCGCCGCTGGGTGCAAACAACATCAAAGTCCATGCGTCGCGTGGCGGTGTTGAGTTCAGCGCGGTCCACACGCCAGGGGGCTTGCAGCCCCAGGGCTGCGGCGAACAGGGCTTCGGTGCTCAGGCTCATGGGATCAAAGGGCTGGATGGCTCACGGGTCGGAACCATCAATGTATCCGCCCACCTCTCGCCCTCACCACGCATTGGTGCTGAAGGTCAAGTTTCACGCCATTCGGCATTGAGGCGCTTGACTTGGATAGAAGCATGCCAACGCACAAGATCTGTGCATTGGATGAATCAGGCATGATCCGCAGCCATGCAAATTCAATCCATACAAAAAGGTGCGCCATGAGCCGATGGTGGGCCTACGCCTGCCTGGGCCTGAGCATGGCATTGGTGGGAAGTTATGTGGCGCTGTCCAAGCCACTGGTGCTGGTGTTTCCTGTGTTTTTGCTGGCATGGATGCGTTTTGGCATTGGGGGCCTGGCCATGTGGCGGTGGTTGCGTAAGCCGGCCAGCGAGGCCCCCATGTCAGGCCACACACGCCGCCTGTTGTTTCTGGAATCGTTCCTGGGCAACTTTCTGTTCTCCATCTGCATGCTGTTTGGCGTGAGCATGACCACGGCTGTGGCGGCGGGCGTGGTCATGGCGTCGATACCGGCAGTGGTCGCGGTACTCAGCTGGCTTTTTCTTCGTGAGCGCATCGGCTGGCGCAGTGCTGCCGGCATTGCCTGTGCTGCCATCGGAATCGGCCTGTTTTCCTTGCAGAAGGCAGATCCGGGCATACGTGAAGTCACCGAAGCCATGGGGCCTTTCGGCATCAGCCGCGGCCTGCTGGGCAACTTGCTGGTGTTTGCAGCGGTGGTTTGCGAGGCCGCTTACGTGGTCATTGGCAAGCGCTTGACCGAAGGACTCAGCCCCAAGCGCATTTCAGCCATCATCAACCTTTGGGGCTTTGCCCTCGTCACGCCGTTCGGACTTTGGGCTGCATGGCAGTTTGACTTTCGATCGGTAGAGGCCCCTCTGTGGGGCCTGCTGGTTTTCTATGGCTTTGCGGCCAGCATGTGGACGGTGTGGCTCTGGATGACCGGGTTGAAAACCGTACCGGCGTCACAGGCAGGCGTTTTCACGGTGATGCTACCGGTGAGCGCGGCAGCTATTGGCGTGCTGTTCATGGGCGAGCGGTTAACAGGTTTACAGATGGTGGCGTTTGGCATTGCCCTGCTTGGCCTGGTGCTGGCTACCCTGCCCGGCCACCGCAAGCCGGCCCGCTGACGAACCTGGTACACCATCCCTTAAACAGGTTTATGTAATAGGCTCGAAGTACGGTCCGAGCAATGAGACGACCAAGTTGGCAACCGTGGCGAGGTCACCAATACCGGGCAAGGGCTCCCATCGGCCGGTGTGGCTGAGGAATGAGGCCGAGTAGGAGTTGCGCGCGAGTTCGGTGAGCCGCTGGTCCAGGAACACCCGAGACTGGTCACGCAGGAATGTTGTTCATCTCAATCCCGACAAGTCCAGCGAGGAGGACGTGCTCAAAAAGACGCATTGAGCTTGTGCTTTTTGGCGACAAATAGCTTGACAACTACCGCTGCAGGCTGCTGCGGTTGCGTAGCAGCAACCACCGGCTGGATTGGATGACTTTGCGCGCCGATGGCTGCTCACGCCATCGGTTGGCCTGGTCTACCCGCACGCGGTCGATGACCTCGCGTCCGTACTTGGCCACGACATGGAAGAGGTCGTAGTCGACCTCGGCCTGCGGGCAATGCGCCTTGATCTCCAACCCATAGAGCGACTGCACGGGCAGCGATTCGCAACGAGGCGCCAGGCGATGGACGAAACCATTGCGTGGTTACTCTGGTACAACCAGAGCCGATTGCACTCGACGCTGGCCTATGTCAGCCCGGTGAGGTTCGAGAAAAACTGGCTCGCGGCTCAGACCCAGCAAGCCAATTCGTGACTCGACTATGGGGTACGGATTCCAGGGGCAAGATCAAAACCGCAGCCCTCTTTTCCAAGGTATTCGGCGATGAACCTCTTTTTTCCCGACCAAGCACAGATGCCATTTCATGCTCAAAAAGCGGCGCAGCAACCCGATGCGCTGACCCACTCAGGCCAACCGACGCTTCCGAAAGATCGTGTGCGTTGATTCATCGGGCAAAGAAAAAGGACTTGCTGAAACATGCCAGCAAGTCCTTAAAGTTTGGTGCCCAAGAGAGGACTCGAACCTCCACGCCTCTCGGCGCTAGTACCTGAAACTAGTGCGTCTACCAATTCCGCCACCTGGGCATCTCAGGAA
>JAGXSV010000019.1 GCA_018333605.1 Hydrogenophaga sp.
GCGCGGCGATGTCTTTGTTCTGCAAGGCCTCAGCGGCCAGCAGCACGATGCGTGCACGCTGCACCAGTCTCACGCTGGTGAGCTTGGAGCGAGCCAGCCGGGTCAACTCGGCTCGCTCTTCGTCGGTCAACACAATCTCGGGGGCAACTCGCACTGGCTCTCTCCGTTTGCTCGTAGTAGAGCATTGGAAATGCACTCGTAATATAAGTTCCATCAAGAATCAAACACTACACTAGATATCCACCGGCGGTGGGCTCGCCTTGGCTACCCCTTCGGCCATCTGGTGCCTTCGCTGGCCACGGCCCTGGGCAGCTCCGGGGACCGACCCGCCGCGCTGGCCGAGTTGATGGGCATCGTCGTCAACGGTGGTATCCGCCGTCCCACGCACCGCATTTCAGACTTGCATTTTGCGCAGGGCACGCCGTGGGAGACCGCACTGCGGCCCACACCAGTGGTGGGTGAGCGGGTCATGGCGCCCGAGGTGGCTCTGGCGTTGAAAAAAGCTTTGTCGGAAGTGGTGGAGGCGGGCACGGCCCGGCGGCTCGCCGGCAGCTTCCAGTCTGCCTCGGGAGCAGACCTGTCGCCCGGTGGCAAGACCGGCACCGGCGACAACCGCGTGGTGGTGAAAGGGCGCGGCGGCCTGGCCCTGAACCGCACGGCCACCTTCGTTTTTTACCTGGGACCAAGGCACTTCGGCAGCGTGACCGCCTACGTGGTGGGACCGAACGCGGCTGACCACCGCTTCACCTCCGGCCTGCCGGTGCAGATCTTGCGCTCCATGGCGCCTGTGTTGATGCACCACCTCGATGCAGGGTCCGGGAGCGGTTGTCCACGCGAGCCTTGATGCGCCAAGGCACCCTCAAGTCAGCAATCCGTCCCAGCCCGCATGCGCTCCACCGAGCCGTGTAACGCAGCGCAAGTGAATTCCTTCTTGCCAAAACACAAGGGCACGTCAAGAAATCCCGTCTTGAGCGCCGAATTGATCAAGGGCAGTGGACTGCCAGTGGCGGTACCGACAAAGTGCAGTTGCCGCCGAGCAAACGCCGAAACTGGCCCCCGAGCGATTCACGTTGTGGCGGTAGATTGGCCCGCAGGTATTTCGGCAGCCTGCTATACTCTGTTTCGTTGGTGCTCGCGGCGTGGTTCACATGCCGCAGTTCAACGGGAAGCAGGAGGGCGAGTCCACAAGGACGAACCTAACCTGCGCTGCCCCCGCAACGGTAAGCAGACGAGAAGCCTGAATTGTTCAGGCGACTCAGCTTTCATCACGCAGCCACTGGACGACAACCGAGTCGTCTGGGAAGGCGATGGAGGTCGTTCTGTCAGCCCGGATACCGGCCAACAGGGTGGTGGTGCGTCTGGCAACAGGTGTGCTGCCGTGACGCTCAAGCACCGTCGGGGAAGGCGGTGAGAGCCCGTGATCCGGTCTGCTTCCTTCGCATGAAATTTCGCAACCTGCGCGTTCCCCGATGGGACGCCACTGGCTTGATGGCTTGTCTTTCGCACGCCCGGCCTCCGCAATTTTTCTCACTGGCGGGTACTGCGGCGACCGCCACGATGGCGAACCCCTGGTCGAATGCCCTGTCCAGTGGCGTTGTGGCATCCGTATCCAATGCCGCTGACGTTGCGGGGCGTTCGATGGGACAAGTGCTCCGGGGCGCCTTCATGCGTCTTGAGACCGTTGCCTTAGACAACTCAATTAACGAGCATCCACCGCCGTGTCTTTGGAGTCGGCGGTTATACGTCCGGCGCGCCGTAGAAGGAGATACGCCGAGGGGCCTGTGCCTGAACAGTGTGGGTGGAAAGCTCGACGAAACCACTACCGGCCATAACCTGCCGGGACGAGTGGCTTGCGTGACGCTCAACGCAGAGTCTCAACAGTGATCACCATGTGCCCCGCCATTCTCGTGGCTGCCCCGGCGTCCGGTCAGGGCAAGACCACGGTCACCACCGCGTTGGCGCGTCTTCACGCGCGCGCTGGGCGAAAGGTACGGGCGTTCAAATGCGGACCTGACTTCTTGGATCCGATGTGGCTCGCGCTGGCAACGGGCCACCCGGTGCACAACTTGGATCTGTGGATGACAGGTGAGCTCGACATCCGCGCGCGCCTACACGTCGCTGCGCAAGAGGCCGACTTGATCATCGTTGAGGGGGGCATGGGCCTGTTTGATGGCGAACCGAGTGCGGCGGATCTGGCGCGGCGCTTCGGCCTGCATGTGCTGGCTGTGATCGATGCATCGGCCATGGCGGGCACCTTCGGAGCGCTGGCCTTTGGTCTGCAGCACTTCCGCCCGGGCCTGCCTTGGGCCGGAGTTCTGGCTAACCGCGTGGCCAGCGGACGGCACGCACAGATGTTGCAAGATGCTCTGCCTTCGCAAGACGGAGAGGCGGCTTCGCGTTGGTTGGGTGCGGTGATGCGCAACCCTGCGTTCGCCTTGCCCGAACGCCACCTGGGGCTGACAGTGGCGAGCGAGTTGCTCGATGCAATGGCCCGGCTCGATGCCGCTGCCGACGCCTTGCTTAGCACGCCGCTGGGCAAGCTGGACTCGGCCGATCTTGCGCGTTGGTCGGTCAGCTTTGACGCCCCTACCGAGCGCCCTTCGATAGCGCCCCTGTTGGCCGGAAAGACGGTGGCGGTGGCGCGTGATGCTGCGTTCTGCTTCATCTACGCTGCCAACCTGGACACCTTGCTCGCGTTGGGTGCGCAGGTGGTGTTTTTCTCGCCACTGGCCAACGATCCCGTGCCCACATGCGATGCAATCTGGTTGCCCGGTGGCTACCCCGAGCTGCACGCAGAAACTTTGTCGATCAGCGACACAACCCGCGACAGTCTGGTGGTCCATGTCAACACGGGACGCCCGGTCTGGGCCGAGTGCGGCGGAATGATGGTGCTGTTCGACGCAATAGTGGACTTGGAGGGGCGCAGCCATGTGTCGTGGGGTCTGTTCCCGGGTGTGGTGCGAATGCAGCCACGACTTGCCGCGCTGGGACCACAGAAGCTGGAACTGGCGACAGGCGAACTGCGAGGACACACCTTCCACTATTCAGTCTGCGAAACAGCTCTGGAGCCGGTGCTACATACGGCCTCCGCGCGTGGTGGTGCAAAGTGCGCTGGCGAGGCGGTGTACCAACGAGGTGCCTTGCGAGCCAGTTATTTCCACGCCTGGATGGCGTCCAGTCCAACGGCCGCAGCGGCGCTTTTTCTGCCGGAGGTGTTGGCATGAACCAGGACCAGTTGAGCACCCGCTGTCTGCCGCAAGAGGCCATAGAGTATCCGTGCGCATTGGGCATCAAAGTGGGGGCCCCGGAGCTTAGGTCGCCTGTCCGCGTGCGGAGCACGTTCCGAGAGCTCGGTCACATACCTGTGATGCACGACGCGCAGAACATAAGGAGGTTCTTCGTGGACGGGGCTGGCTCACGCACAGGTTGTCAAAGCGTTCGCAAAGTGCGTACGCAGCACGTATTTGTGATCCTGACAGAGTCGTCGAGGATTCAAACAGGAGATGAAGCATGACGTCGGGCACGGTCTGGTTCGTTGGCGCTGGTCCTGGCGATCCGGAGTTGATCACGGTCAAGGGTCGTGGCTTGATTGAGCGAGCCGGCGCGATCTTGTTTGCGGGTTCGCTCGTCAGCGAAGCCGCCCTGCGCTGGGCCTCAGCAGGCTGCGCGATTGCCGACAGCAAGAACATGACCCTGGAGCAGATGTCTGCTTGGCTCATCGAGCATGCCGCCCGCTGCGATACGGTGGTGCGGCTACAGACCGGCGATCCTGGCCTTTACGGCGCGCTGATTGAGCTGGTGCAGCCGCTGGACGCGGCGGACGTCGCCATCCAGGTGGTACCGGGTGTTTCGTCGGCAATGGCCAGCGCGGCAGCAGCAGTGGAGAGCCTGACCCTGCCCGAAGTCACGCAGACCGTGATCTTCACCCGCGTCGAGGGACGAACCCCCATGCCCGAGGGCGAGTCGCTGCGTGAGCTGGCTGCGCACCACAGCACGCTGTGCATCTTCCTGAGCATCACCTTGCTGGGCAAGGTGTCGGCCGAGTTGCTGGCGGCGGGCTGGTCGCCCGACGCGCCGGTGGTGGTGGTGCACAAGGCCAGCTGGCCGGGCGAGGAAAAGATCGTGCGCGGCACGGTCGCCACTATTCAGGCCCTGTGCCGCGACGCCAGAATCGCCAGCCAGTCCATGGTGATCGCCAGCCCCACGCTGGGCGCGCGCCAATGGACCACCCTGGCGAAATCCAAGCTGTACGACGCCAGTTTCACCCACCGTTTCCGGCGCGCCAGCGTGCCCGCTTCAACCCTCACATCGGACGCTCCATGAACACCGAATCCATTCTGCTGGTGGGCCACGGCTCGCGCGAAGCCTCGGGCAACGACGAGATCTTTTCCTTCGCCGAACAGTGGCGCCAGCGCCAGCCGGGCTGGCGCATCGAGGTCTGCTTCATCGAGTTTTCCGAGATCACCATGAGCGAGGGCCTGAAGCGCGCCGCCACCGGCGCCAGCCGCGTGATGGTGGTGCCACTGATCTTGAACGCGGCGGGCCACGTGAAGATGGACATTCCGCAGGCCATCGATGGCGCCCGCCTCCAGTTCCCGTTGGTGCAGTTCCTGTATGCGCCGCACTTGAGTGCCTGCGACCCGATCCTGGCCATCCTGCGCCGCCGCCTCAAGGGCGCGATGCAGGCGCTCGACATGCCCGACCCCAGCACCACCGGCGTGGTGCTGCTGGGGCGCGGTTCGTCGGACCGGCAGGCCAACGGCGACATGGCCAAGATGGCGCGCTGGTTGCTGGAGGAAACCGACCACGATCTGGTGGACCTCGCCTTCACCGGCATCACTCACCCGCGCTTGGAAAAGACGGTTCAGCGCCAGAGCATGCTCGGCATGAAGCAGGTGGTGGTGCTGCCGTACTACCTGTTCAACGGCACGCTGGTGGAGCGCATCACCCGTCAGGTCGAGCACTTGAAGGCTCAGTACCCGACGCTGCGTTTCGCCTCCACCAAATACTTTGGGTTCGAGAAGGAAATTGTCGAGTTGTTGGAGCAGCGCGTAAACGACATGCGGCGCAACGCGCCGGTTGCGCTGATGCCTTGCGACGGCTGCAAATACCGCAGCTTTGCCGAGGAACACGGCATGGGAGGTCACCACCACGACGACGCGTTGCCGCACAGTCACGACCACACGCACGACCATGCTGACGCATGAACACCCCCACGCACCTGTACACGCGCATGAGTACGACCATGCCCATGGCCACAAGCGCCCCCATGACCATGCCAACGCCTGAGACGGCCAACGTCATCACCGAGCAGCTCACTGCAGCGGGTCGCGCCATCGAGCACGACTCGTTTGCCGTGATCGACCGCGAGGTGCTTTCTCACCCCTACATGCCCGAACAGTGGCCCATCGTGCGCCGCATGATCCACGCCAATGCCGATTTCGACTTCAACGGCCTGACCGATTTCCATCCCCAGGCGGTGGAGCGGGGGGTGACCTCGATCTTGTCTCGCGCAACCCGTGTGGTGGCGGATGTGGAGATGATCTGTGTCGGCCTGTCGGCGCCGCGCCTGGGGCACTTCGGCATGAGCACGCACCAGTTCATCTCCGACCCGGACGTGATCGAGCAGGCCAAGGCCGAAGGCACCACCCGCGCGGTGCAAGCCATGCGCAAGGCACACCGACTGGGCCTGATCGACGGTGCCATCGTCGGCATCGGCAACGCGCCCACGGCGCTGATCGAGATCGTGCGCCTGATCCATGAAGAGGGTGCGCGCCCTGCTCTGGTGGTGGGCATGCCGGTGGGTTTCGTGTCGGCGGCAGAGTCCAAGGATCTGATGGCGCTGGAGACCGATGTGCCATGGATCGTGATCCGTGGCCGCAAGGGCGGCTCCACCCTGGTGGTTGCCGCGATCCACGCGCTGCTGGGCCTGGCCGAAGCCAGGGAACTGGCCGCATGATGAAAAAAGACGCGCCCCGCGGCACGCGCACCGGTTTCACGACCGGTGCGTGTTCCGCTGCGGCGGCGCGCGCGGCCGCCATCGGCCTGATCACGGGAGAGGTGCCCGGCGAGGTCGAGTGCCTGCTGCCCAACGGCGACGTGGTGCGCTTCGCCGTGCAGGACGGCCGGGTGGACGGCAGCGGCACCCAATGCACCGCCCACGCCATGGTGATCAAGGACGCGGGCGACGACCCGGACTGCACCGACAAGGCCCACCTCACCGCCGACCTGCACCTGCTGCCCGGGCAGCCGGGTCAGGTCGTGCTGGCGGGCGGTGTCGGCGTCGGCACGGTCACCATGCCCGGCCTCGGCTTGGCGGTGGGCGGCCCGGCCATCAACCCGGTGCCGCGCCGCAACATCGAGGCCAATGTTCGCCTGGTGGGGCAGGGCCTGCTGGACGAGATGGGCCTGGAGGTGCGTATCTCGGTGCCGCAGGGCGAAGAGATGGCCAAGAAGACGCTGAACGCGCGCCTGGGCATCCTGGGCGGCATCTCCATCCTGGGCACCACCGGCATCGTCAAGCCGTATTCCACCGCCGCCTACCGCGCCAGCGTGGTGCAGGGCGTGCAGGTGGCGGGCACGCTGGGCCACGGCGTGGTGGTGCTGACCACCGGCGGGCGCACCGAAAAATTTGTGATGGAAGAAATGCCCGAACTGCCCGAGCCGGCGTTCGTGCAGATGGGCGATTTCTTGCGTTACGCCATGGGCGCGGCGGTGAAGGCCGGGCTAAAGAAGGTAATCATAGGTGGCATGGTCGGCAAGCTGACCAAGATCGCCCAGGGTGAAACCATCACCCACGCGGGCCGCGCCGAGGTGGACACCGGCCTGCTGGCCGATCTGGCCGCTCGCGTGGGAGCGCCTCCCGAGGTGTGCGAGGCCATTCGCGGTAACGAGACGGCGCGCTACGCTGGCGAGCGCATGGACGCGCTGGGCCTTGGCAGCGCGTTCCACACCGCGCTGGCGCAGAAGGTCATCCAGACCCTGCGCACGCGCTACCCCGATCAATTTGAATTGCAGGTGCTGGTCTGCGACTTTGACGGTCGCAAGATTGCGCAGGCGGAAGGCTGACATGGAAGTGGCTCCCGTGATCGACAAATGCCGCATCGTTGGAGTGCTGGACGATGGCGTTGCCAGCCTCGGTACCACGGCGCTGCAGCACCTGCGGGCGGCCCAACTTGTGATCGGCGGCACGCGCACGCTGCAGCTCCTGGCTGCGCACATCTCGCCCGACGCGGTGCAGCACGACCTGAGCGGCGCGCTGTCGCAGGTGCCCGAGTGGATCCGCGCCGCGCAGGCCGAGGGCCGGCGTGTGGTGGTGCTGGCCACCGGCGATCCGCTGTGCCACGGCATCGCAGCCTACCTCGCGTCACGCCTGTGCATCGAGGCCATCGAGGTGATGCCGAACGTGTCCACGCTACAGCTCGCCTGCGCCCGGCTGGGCCTGCCCTGGCAGGACATGAAGTTCTCCTCCGTGCACAGCAAGGACGCGGGCGACTGGGTGCCGGGCTCACCTCCCAATCACGGGCTGTACGCGCTGCTGCGCGATATCCGCCAGCACGACCGCCTGGCTGTGCTGACCAGCCCGGACAACACCCCCGACCGGATCGCTCGCATGCTGATCGCCGAGGGTCTGGCGGACGAGGTCGAGATGGCCGTGGCCGAACGCTTGTGCCAGCCCGAAGAACGCATCGTCAGCGGCATGTCCCTCAGCGCCGCCGCGCAGATGCCCTTTGCCGACCCCAACGTCGTGCTGCTCTGGCGCACCCGCCTGCGCGCGCCGCAGGTGCTGCTGGGTCTGCCGGACGCGAGCTTCGAGCAGCGCCACCCCGAGAAGGGGCTGATCACCAAGCACGAGGTGCGCGCGGTGTCGCTGGCGCGTCTGCAGTTGCGCGCCGACAGCGTGGTCTGGGACATCGGCGCGGGTTCGGGCGCGGTGGGCCTGGAGGCGGCGCGCCTGTGCCGCAACGGCCATGTGTACGCGATCGAAAAGAACGCGGACGACGCGGCCATAGTGCAGCGCAACCGCCTGGCCATGGGCATCAGCAACCACACCCTGCTGCACGGCAAGGCGCCCGAGGGCCTGCAAGCCTGGGCCGACCCGGACGCGGTGTTCGTGGGTGGCTCGGGCGGAGAGTTGGCCGAGCTGATCGCGCTGATCTTGAAACGACTTCAACCGCAGGGCTGGCTGGTGATGAACTTCGTGACGATTGAAAACCTGGGGGTGGCCGTGGCCACGTTGAAGGAGCAGCGTGCGAGCTGGGACGTGCTGCAGTTACAGGGCTCGCGCAGCAAGCCCATCCTGCACATGCACCGCATGGCGGCGGAGAACCCGGTGTGGATCGTCTGCGCGCAGACCGGAGGTGTGGCATGACGCAAACTGGCACGCTGTTTGGCGTCTCCCTCGGTCCCGGCGACCCGGGCCTGATCACCCGCCGCGCCTGGGCACTGCTGGAGCGGCGCGACGCCATCTGGACCTACCCGGTGCGCAGCCTGCGCAAGGACAGCTACGCGCTGGACATCGCGCTGCGCGCCGGGCTGGCGCTGCCCGGGCAGCACCAGTCGCTGCTGTTCCCGATGACACACGACGCCGAGAAGTTGGCGCGCCACTGGTTGAAGGCGGCGGAGACGGTGCGCGAGATGCTGGCCAGCGGGCAGGACGTGCTGTTCCTGGTCGAGGGTGACGCCTCCACCTACGCCAGCTTCTGTTACCTGGCCCGCGTGCTGCGCGAGCTGGACCCGGGGGCCCGCATCGAGATCGTGCCCGGCGTGACCTCGTTCAACGCTGCCTGCGCGCAGCTGCAGGTGCCGCTCTCGGAGCAGGACGACACCATCGCCATCGTGCCCGCCGCCTACGGCATCGCGGCGGTGGAGAAGATGCTCGACGACTTCGACACCCTGGTGCTGATGAAGGTCAAGCCGCTGCTGGACGATCTGATCACCCTGCTGGAGCGGCGCGGCCTGCTGGCGCACAGCCGCTTCATCGAAAAAGCCGGCTCACCGGTTGAGCGCATCGTCACCGACGTGGCCGAACTCAAGGGCACGAAGGTCAACTACCTGTCGCTGCTGCTGGTTAAGAACCCCGGGCGCGAGCGCGGCGACATGCAACGCGGCTGCCGCAAGAAGACCAGTACCGAAATTGAAGAAGAGGAAACCCAGGAATGACCACCCAAGAAACTGCTGTGCGCGTCGTCCTCGTGGCGATCACCAAACACGGCGCCGAGCAGACTGCCGATCTCGCGCGCCAGATGCCCGGAGCCCACGTGTGCGTTGCGACCAAGTTCGCGCCGCTGATGGCGGGTCTGCCCAACTCGGTGCGCTCATACAGCGGAGCCTTTCGCGACGAGATCGCCACGCTGTTCGCCGACTTCGATCAGGTGGTGTTTTTTGTGTCACTGGGCGCCGTGGTTCGCCTGATCGCGCCGCACCTCAAGAGCAAAGACGAAGACCCCGGCGTGCTGGTGGTGGACGACGCGGCCCAGTTCGTGATCCCGGTGCTGTCCGGTCACGTCGGCGGCGCCAACGCCATGGCCGAAACCGTGGCCACCCTGCTCGGCGCCACGCCGGTGCTGACCACGGCGTCGGACGTGGGCAAGACCATTCCGGTGGACATCCTGGGTCGCGAGTTGGGGTGGAAGGTTGAGGCACCCAAGATCAACATCACGCGTGTGTCGGCCCACGTGGTCAACGGCGAGCCGGTGGCCGTGGTGCAGGAAGCGGGCAGCCCGCACTGGTGGACCCGGCCCACGCCGCTTCCGCCCAGTATCCACCGCTTCGAGCGCCTGGCCGACGTGGACCTGGCGCGTTTCAAGGCCGTGCTGTGGATCACCCACGCGCCAGTGACCGCCGCGCACTGGGCCGAACTGCACGAGCGCCTGGTCGTTTACCGCCCGCCGGTGGAGACGCAGGCGTGAACGTGGCTGTGGGCCTGGGTTGCGACCGCGGCACGCCTCTGGCCACGCTGCAGGACGCGTTGCGGGCGGCGCTCGCGCAGGCCGGGGCGTTGGCCCCAGATGTGGTGGCAGCGGCCAGCATCACGCTCAAGGCTGACGAAGCAGGCCTCCTCGCCCTGGCCGCCAAACAAGGCTGGGCCATGACCTTCTTTACCCCTGCCCAGCTCGCCGGGGTGCCGGTGCCCAACCCGTCGGAGACCGTGCGCCGGTACACCGGCACCCCATCGGTCAGCGAGGCCGCGGCCCTGCTGGCAGGCGCCCGAGTCTTCGGCCACGAACAGGCTTTGCCCATGACCGCCTTGCTGGTCGAAAAATTCAAACACCGTGGCGCCGATGGGCGCAACGCCACGGTTTCCATTGCCCGCTGTGACAGTTTTCTTTTTCTCACCCCTGAACGGAGCACGCCATGACTTCATCCACCACCACCCCCATCCCCGACGACCAGCGCGTGAGCGCCACGCGTAGCCTGCTGCTGCAACTGTGCGCTGGTGCCGTGCTGGGCCTGGTCGTACTGTACGGCGTGGCTTTTGCTGAAAGCCCCATCGCGCACAACGCCGCGCACGATGTGCGCCACGTCACGGTCAAGCCTTGTCATTAAGAGAGTCACCCCCGACGCGCTTCGCGCGACCCCCTCAAGGGGGCAACGCGTGTGGCCCGGCAAAGCCGGCTCCACCGCGTTCCCGGTTGGGGCACTTAGGGCGTTTCGGATCGCGCGGCCGACGGGTTGCCACCTATCTGTGTATGGAGAGTTTCATGATTTTTCGACGATTGATCTGGGCGGCGCTGGCCGTGGCCATGCTGGTGGGGGGCTTGCAATCGGGCCTGCAGCAATGGCAAACCATGCCGATCATCCTGGCGGCTGAAGGGCTCGAAAGCCAGAAGGTGGAGACTGCGTTGGCGGTTGCCGACACGCACGCACACGGGGACGGTGCGGCGCACGATCATGGTGACGACGCAGAAACATGGACGCCCGCCGATGGGGTGGAGCGCCAGATCTGGACTTGGGTGGCCAATGTGCTGCACGCGTTCAGCATGGCGCTGCTCGTGCTGGCCGTGATGGCGGTGTGCCAGTGGCGCGGCAGCGCCTTGCGCGCTTTGCCCTTGGCCGCCTGGGTGGCCGCCGCCGGCTGGTTGAGCTTTCACTTCTGGCCTTCGCTGGGCCTGCACGCCGAGATCCCCGGCATGGACGCAGCCCGACTGGGTTCGCGCCAGGGCTGGTGGGTGCTCGCGGCGGGTGGTGCGGCGCTGGCCTGTGCGGCGGTGGCGCTGGTGCGCAGCCCCCTGCGCTGGGCCGTCGCAGCCGGCTGGCTGGCGTTGCCCTTCGTGGTCGGAGCGCCGCACATCATGGCCGACCCGCTGGCCGGTTTCACGCGTGAGGCCCAGGTGGCGCTGCGCCAGCTGGGCAGCCAGTTCATCTGGACCACCGCTTGGCTGTCGCTGTCGTTCTGGCTGAGCATCGGCGTGTTGGCCGGCCTGGCCTTCCAGCGCTGGCTGCACCCCGCCGTGGCGGCCGTGCTGGAGCGCTCGGATGCGGGCTGTGCCCCAGCCATGAAAGCCCCGCAATGAGCGACGTCAAAGGCAAGATCATGCTGGTGGGCATCGGCCCCGGCAGCCACGATCACATGACCCAGCGCGCGCGAGACGCGATCGCCGAGGCCGATGTGGTGGTGGGCTACGTCACCTACATCAAGCTCGTGGCCGATCTGCTGGAAGGCAAGGAGGTCATCCGCAAGGGCATGACCGAGGAGTTGGACCGCGCAGTCCATGCCCTGGCCAGCGCCCGCGAGGGCAAGAAGGTGGCCCTCATCTCCAGCGGAGACGCCGGGGTGTATGGCATGGCCGGGCCGACCTATGAGGTGCTGTTCCAGGCCGGCTGGACGCCCGAGTCGGGCGTCCAGGTTGAGGTGGTGCCGGGTGCATCGGCCATCAACGCCTGCGCGGCGCTGGTGGGTGCGCCCCTCACGCACGACTTCTGCTCCATCTCGCTGAGCGACCTGCTCACACCCTGGCCCGTAATCGCGCGGCGGCTGGACGCGGTGGCGGCGTCGGACTTCGTGGTGGCGCTCTACAACCCCAAGAGCGGCCGCCGCACCCAGCAGATCGTGCAGGCACAGGCGCTGTTGCTGCGCCATCGCCGGCCCGACACCCCGGTGGCGGTGGTCAAGTCGGCCTACCGGCGGCGCGAGCGCATCGAGTTCACCACGCTGGACAAGATGAGCGAGTGCGACATCGGCATGCTGACCACGGTACTGATCGGCAACAGCCACACCTTCGTGCAGCACGGCCTGATGGTCACGCCGCGCGGCTACGCCAACAAGTACGACCTGGACGACGGTGGCAGCACCCGCACGGGCGAGAAAGCAGGACGCTCGCTTTCCACCGGCTTGCTGGGTTGGATGGAGAACCTGCGTGCCGACCATGCCGATGGCGCGAGCCTGGCCGCACTGGCGCAGCAGCACCGGCTGCCGGTGGACTACGTTGAAGCCGTGCTCAACACACCCGTCGAGGAAGGGGTGGCCCCTTCGGCGGATGCAGAGGATCAGGCCGAATAAGGCGCTCCTGCGCGCGCACTTCGCCCCTGAGCGGACTATGCCAACCACCACCTGATGCCACCCACGAGATCCGTTCCATGAGCTACATGGTCAAAGAAGTTTTTTATACCCTGCAGGGTGAAGGCGGCAACGTCGGCCGTGCGGCAGTGTTCTGCCGGTTCGCCGGTTGCAATCTCTGGTCCGGGCGGGAAGCCGATCGCGCGAGCGCTCAATGCCAGTTCTGTGACACCGATTTTGTCGGCGTGGACGGCACTGGTGGGGGGAAGTTCGATTCGGCCCAGGCACTGGCGGACCAGGTTTCAGTCCAATGGCCAGCATCGGTGGCGGGGCGCAAGCTGGTCGTGCTGACGGGCGGTGAACCGTTGCTGCAGGTCGATTCCGCGTTGATCGACGCATTGCACCGCGGCGGGTTTGAGATTGCGGTGGAGACCAATGGCACGATCGCTGCGCCTGCAGGGGTGGACTGGCTGTGCGTCAGTCCCAAGGTACGCACATTCCTGAAGATACGTGCGGGCCACGAGCTCAAAGTTGTTGTTCCCCAGCCCGGCATCGACCTGGACGCGTTGATCGAACTGAACTTCGAGCGCCATCTGCTGCAGCCCATGGACGGCCCTGCGTTGAAAGAAAACACCCTCTGGGCCATTGATTACTGTCTGCGTGACCCCCGCTGGCGCCTGACCCTGCAAACCCACAAGATGGTCGGAATCCGATGACATACGAAATTTCGCAAAGTTTCTTCTTTGACGCTGCGCACACCCTTCAGCGCGAGATCGAGACCGAAGCCAGCACGCGTATACATGGGCACACCTACCGAGGCGAGGTCGCGGTGATGGGTGTGGTTGACCCCCACACGGGCATGGTGGTCGATTTGGGGCAGCTGCGTTTGCTGGTGACGCAGGTGCGTGCGCAGTTGGACCACCGGCTGCTGGACGAGGTACCCGGCCTGGGCATTCCGACCCTCGAAAACCTCTGCGCTTTCATCGCCCAGTTTGCGGGGTTGACGGAGTTCCGCTTGAGCCGTGTTTCGGTGTGGCGCGACGGTATCGGGGACCGTTGTGATTTGCGCTTCGCGCGCACTCTTCCTTTCCAAGTCTGATATGCACGAACCCATCAAGCCTCACATCGGCGGCTACAAGCGCCACCTGTTGGTCTGCACCGGTCCACGTTGTACGCAGGATGGCGCCTCGCAGGCCCTGTTCGATAGCCTTGGCAACAAGTTCAAGGCCGCTGGTTTGCACGAGGGCGAGTTGCGTGTGAAGCGCAGCCGCGTGAGTTGCTTTGCCGCCTGCAAGGGCGGGCCGGTGATGTGCGTGCAGCCCGACGGCACCTGGTACTACAACGTCACTGAAGCCAACATGGACCGCATCATCGACCAGCACTTGGTCGGCGGACAAGTGGTGCAAGAGCTGGTGTTTCATCAGGGCCCCGGAGGCGTTGATGCCGAATGAGTCGGACATTAGGGGCTTTGTCTCCATCGTCGGCGCCGGTCCCGGACCGGCCGACCTGATGACTCAACGCGCGCTTGATCGCTTGCAAAGGGCCGACGTGGTTGTGTACGACCGTCTGATCTCACCCGAGGTGCTGGCGCTGATTCCGCAAGGAGCGCAGCGCGTGTTCGCGGGCAAGGCCCTGGGAAATCACGCCATTCCACAAGAGGCAATCCACGCCCTGCTGGTGCAGCACGCCAAGGCGGGCCGGCGAGTGGTGCGGCTCAAGGGTGGAGATCCTTATGTGTTCGGACGTGGCGGTGAGGAAGTGCAAGCCATGCAAGCGCAACGTGTACCGTTCGAGGTCGTACCGGGCATTACAGCCGCGAGCGGTTGCTCGGCAGGAGCGGGCATCCCCCTCACTCACCGCGACCTCGCGGCCAGCTGCGTGTTCCTGCCCGGACATCTGGCCGACGACAAAGCCACGCACGATTGGCGGGCGCTGGCGCGCCCCGGACAAACGCGGGTGTTTTACATGGGAATACAACGTCTAGCCCACATCGCGGAACGGCTGATCGCCCACGGCCTGAGCCCCAACACCCCAGCGGCCGTCGTACGCGACGGCACGCGCTCCACACAAACCGTGGTGGCCTGCAGCCTGCGCCGCCTGGTTGAACAGGCCCCGGCCTACGGCCCCCATCCCGGTTTGCTGATCATTGGCGAGACAGTGCAACTGAGCCCAGACTTCCATGCGGAGTGAAACGCCAACGGCCGAGAAGTCCTACGACAAGGCCGAGAGAGGGAGTGCCAAGGTATCACCTACGCCCTTGACGGTAGGCGCGAAATTATATGCATCATCGTTCCTGAGCGAGAAAGGCAATGAAGACTGCACGACATCGCGGTGCCTGATAGCTTCTCGTGCGGCGCTTCAGCGAGCATCGCACGATCGAACTGATCAGCAGCTATCAACGAGGGGCTGACCGAATTGACCAACAATAAGCACGCATCCAACGCGAACATCCTGTCGCCGTGCGGCATCGAATACTGAGCCCGCCATGCCCGACAAACCTGCCCTTGATCGGACTTTCTCCCCGGCCGAGCGAGACGCTGTTTACCGCGCCATTTTTGAACGGCGCGATATGCGTCACTTCGCAGGGGGAACGGTTGCGCCGGAGCTGATGCGCCGGCTGCTCACCGCCGCTCACCATGCGCCCAGCGTGGGTTTCATGCAGCCCTGGCGTTTTTTGCGGGTGGCGTCGCCGTTGCTGCGGTGCAAGTTGCAGGCATTGGTGGAGCAAGAACGCGTGCAGACTGCGAGAGCGTTGGGTGAGCGGGAAGAGGCTTTCATGCGCCTCAAGGTCGAGGGTGTCAATGACGCGGCCGAGGTCTGGGTGGTCGCGCTCGCAGATGGACGTGAGCAGCATGTGTTTGGTCGCAGGACACTTCCACAGATGGACCTCGCCTCGACCGCCTGCGCGATCCAGAACCTCTGGCTGGCCGCCCGGGCCGAGGGGCTTGGAATGGGTTGGGTTTCGCTGTTTGACCCAATCGCTGTGGCGTGCCTGCTTGGAATGCCCGACGGGGCCGAGCCGATCGCTTTGTTGTGCATCGGTCCCGTGCATGATTTTTACGAGGAACCGATGCTTCAACGGCAGCGGTGGGCCTCGCGTTGCGCGTTGGACGATGTGCTGTTTGAAGACACTTGGGCGCAGCCTCTTGGATCGAAGTCACCAAGCTAGCTAGCGCCCTAGATGTGGATGTTGGCGCTGTTTTTGAATGCCGAGCCCTCGCACGAAATCTTAGACGGCCGCTTCGCCTGCCACGGGCTGCAAACAACATAGCTTTGCCGACTACAGCGAGCGCGGACCGCTTGAAGGCGGCAGAGCCCTGAGCTGCAGCGACTTCTCGCTCGCTTCCTGGAAGCTACCCACGCGCTGCAGCGTGAGCTTGCCGTTCTTCGGGTCGAAGGTCACCAGCATGGAGGCGCTGGCCTGGTCGTCGTTGAGAACGGCCACGTATTCGATCTGCGGTGTGGCCGAGAGCTTGGCCTGCAGTTCGTTGATCTGCTCTCAAGGGAGTGGGTGCCCTGAGTACGGATTGACCGTGTTGCCAGCTGCCACTCTGTTCTGCAAAGCCCATTGAACAGGTTGGGGAGACCAGCGCGTCCGCCTTCGAGAAGATTCCAAGCATTGGGACAGCAGGCTTTCTGACTTAGCCTGTAATGGAATGCGGCCCAGATTTGACGCAGGGCAGTGGTCAGCCTGACCGGCCGACGCTCCGCTATCTATAGCAGCCCGCATTGACCTTTTTCTGAGGAGCAGGCCACTTCAAGGCACCGGCAACACGATGTCAACCCGCCCGCCGCCCAATGAGCCACCTGAAAGCTTCAGCTCCCCATGGTGGCTGGCCACCAGGTCGCTCACCACTGCCAGCCCAACGCCGTGCCCGGGCATTCGCTCGTCCCCCCGCACGTGCAGCTGCAGGATGGACTCGGTGTCGCTGAATCCAGGGCCGTCGTCCTCGATGCGAATGCACAAGGATCCCGGCTCACGCCATATCCGCACCAGGACCTGGGTGCGCGCCCACTTGGCCCCGTTGTCCAGCAGGTTCCCAAGCATCTCGAACAAGTCGCCCTCGTCGATGCGCCAGGTCAGGTCGGCTGGGCACTCGACGCTGAAGTCCAATGCCCTTTCGGCATACACCTTGGCCAGCGCGTCGCGAATGCGCTCCAGGATTGGCGCCACCAGAAGTGGCGGCGCAAAACGCGCGGCGCCCCCGGCGATGGCGCGCCCCAGCTGGTGCTGCACGATGTCATCCATGCGGCTCACCTGCTGGGCTACGGTGGCTGGCAGTTGCGCCGGCTCGGCCATGGCGCTGCGCAGAACAGCAAGCGGAGTCTTCAGGCTGTGAGCGAGAAAGCTCAGCGCGTCGCGATGTCGGGCCTGACGCTTGCGCTCCTGCTCAATCAGGTTGTTCAGGTTGTCCGTGAGGCTGGAGATTTCGGTAGGGTAGCGGCCCTCGATGCGCGATTGCCCGCCATCTTCGATACGCCGGATCTCGCTGGCCACGTGCCGCAGCGGCGCCAGGCCCCACCGCAACAGCCACAGCTGCGCCAGCAACAGCAGCACGGCAGCACCCCCCAGCCAGAGCCAAAGGGTGCGGGTGAAGGCACCGACTTCGCGGTCGAAGGCCGCGCGGTCCTCCAGCACCGTGAGCACCAGCGGTGCCTCACGCTCGGAGGCCTTCCAGGTGACGGCATAGCTGACCGACAGGAAGGACTTGCCGGCCCCATCCACCGTCTCGTTGCGCCATTGACCGGGTTGCTGGCTGCGCCGGAACGGTGGCTGCAGGCCCAGGGTCGAGGCCGACTGCCACTGATCCCTGCGCAGCACGTTGTATATGCCCGCGTACAGGCCGGAACCCGGAAGCGACAGGCGCGGCTCCGCAAACTCTGGCGGCATCACCAGCGCTCCGCCAGCATCGAGTTCGGCAGCGGCCAGCAGCAGGTAGATGGTGCTCTGCAGCCGGCCGAAATAGGCCGCCTGCACGCTTTCGGTATTCGCACGCTGCACCGCCAGCCCCGCGCCGGCCATAAATGCCAGCAGTACCACCGCAGCACCCAGAAGCAGGCGGGTACGAATGGAGTAGCCGGCCTTCATTCGAGGGTGAACCGGTAGCCCCGCCCCCGCACGGTCTCGATCGGGCCGACGCTGCCGTCGGGGTCGAGCTTGCGCCGCAGGCGGCCCACCAGCACCTCCAGAACGTTGCTGTCGCGGTCTTCCCCGTGCGGGTACAGGTAGTCCGACAGCGCCTGCCTGGTGACGATGGCCGGGCGCTGGCGCACCAGGTGCTCGAGCAGGCGGTACTCGAACGCTGTGAGCTCCAGCACCGCGCCGCTGAGCCGCACCGCCTGCGCCGACGGGTCGATGCTGAGGGGGCCAAGCGTCAGCATGTCAGTGGGGGCCCCCAGCGAGCGCCGCAGCAAGGCCTTGAGCCGCGCCGCCAGCTCCGGGTATTCGAAAGGCTTGACCAGGTAGTCGTCGGCCCCGGCTTCCAGGCCCACCACTTTGTCTTGCCAGCTGCCGCGCGCGGTGAGGATCAGAATGGGCAGGGCGCTTCCGGCTTGCCGCAGGCGCTGCACGATGCTCAGCCCGTTCAGCTTGGGCAACCCCAGGTCAACGATGACAAGATCGACCGGGTACTCGCGCGCCAGAAACAGACCCTCTTCGCCGTCCTTGGCCTGGTCGACCCGGTAGTCATCGGCCTCCAGCTGGCGGGCCAAGGTGAGCCGTAGCGCGGCATCGTCCTCGATCAGTAACAAGCGCATTGGTCTGAAGCTGCAGCAGGTTGGCCTTAGCGGGTCTGGCCAGTGACGACGTCAATCTGGATCACGCGGACCTCACCAGCCGGCGTAACCACCTTGATGCGCCATACCGGCTGGCCCGAAGACTCGAGCTTCTCAACGGACAGCACGCGGCCGCCACTGGCCCGCTGGGCCACTGCAGCCGCGTCGTCGCGGCTCAGATCGGCCCAGGCCAGGTTGGATGCCAGCAGCAGGGTGGCGCAGAGTAGTTTGGCAAATGTGTTCATCGGTTGTAAGTATCAAGGTATTCGCGTCCGCCACGTTCATCACGCCTGCCCTGGTATTGGCGTCCACCCTGGTACTCGCTCTCAATCGGAGTGAATGAAACGCGAATCGGCAAGGTGCGGCCTGGGTTCTCGCGGGTCACCGTGCTGTAGACCTGGCCGCGGTACTCGTATTCGACTTGGTAACCCGTGAGGCGGGACTGCACGTCGTTGACAGTGCGGCAGTTCTGCACCTGGCGCTGCTGCGGCTGGGATGCCTGCTGGTAGCCACCACCCCAGTTGTTCTGGTTGGCAAAGTGCTCGGCTGCCAGCGCGCCGACCACGGCACCGAGCGCGGTGGCGGCGTCTCGGCCGCGGCCCTTGCCAACCTGGTTGCCGAGCAAGGCGCCGGCCACACCGCCAACCGCCAGCCCCCCGTAATTGCGCGAAGCCGCCACGGGTTGCTGCTCGGTCACCCACTGGCTGGTGCACTCGTTGCGCGGCACGGAGATGTTCTCGTACCGCGGTTCGACGTTGCGCACGCGGGCAGTGTCGTTGAAGGTCTGGGCTTGGACGCCCGCCGCCAGCAACGTGGTCAGACAAAGAATGGAAGTACGTTTCATGGAAAGCTCCTTGGTTGATGTGAGACGGAGCTTAGGAAGAAGTGGGTGAACCGAAGCTGAACGAAATTGATAAATAGGCTAAATGAGCCCATCCCCTCGAAAAGGTAAAACGAGCGGTTTTCCCCTCTGAAAGAGGATTAGCTTTCAGTCAAAAAGATCCCCTTGCCCCGGCTGCGTGGCGTTGCTCCAGAACACCGAGTCGGCATATTGTGCCGCCAAGGCATCCAGATCAATATCCCGCTCATCGTCGCTGAACTCGAACGACCCGAACATGTTCACGTGCTGCCACGCCACTGGCGACATGCCCTGGATGAACGCGATGGCGTCCAGATCGCCGGCCGCCACCTTCTGTTCGTACACCTTGGACAGCAAGGCCGTGTTGTAGTAAATGACCGCGTTGGCAATCAGCCGCGCGCAATCGTTCCAGACCTGCTGCTCGGTTTCAGTCTGTACCTTGAACTTCCCGCCATTGATGAAGGACACCGCCCGGCGGAACCGGTGATAGGCCTCGCCCCGATTGAGAGCCTTTTGCACGCTCTGGCGCAGTTCGACATCGTCAATGAAGTCCAGAATATAGATGGTGCGAAGGATGTTGTCCAACTCCCACAGGGCCTTTTTGGTGTTGTTTTGCCGGGCGTAGCTGCTGAGTTTGCGTACCACGGTGGCCTGGGTCGTGTCTTTTTGCGCAAGGGATGCCAAGATACGCTGGATATTGGGCCATTCGCTGATGATCAACTCTTCGTTGGCCCTATTGGTTGGCCGAATCAGCATGTCGGCCGGATACTGACTTGGCAGCTTGAACCCGACCAAGGCCGCGGTTTTCTTTTGCACGGTCTTATAGCGCGGGGCAAAGCTGTAGCCGCTGGCATATAGGCACAAATAATTGACCTGGTTGGTGCCATGCGTATCGGTCGAGTGGCGCGTTGGCTTGATCTCCGACGTGTTGTTGTAGAGCAGATCGAATACGAAATGGCTCTCATGCTCGTGCGTACCGATGATCTTGGCGTTGATGGGCACGTGGTTGGCAACCACGGTGCACGCGCTCACCCCCTTGTCCCAGCCGAAATACTTGGGCGAATAGCGGGAGTTGAAGGTGTTGATCTGGGTTTCAAAGCGCTGACCGTCGCTGCTGGAATGCAGCTCGTCGCGGATGTTGAAGAGCTTGAAAGCCGGCAGCGCCGCCGTGGCATTGCTGATGGCGTCATTGGCCGCGTGTACGGTTTCCGGCCGCAGATAACTTCTGGCAGTGGTGATCAGGGATGCATGGCTCAAGCCGGAGACCTCGGCCATCTTGCCCAATCCCATGTTGGTACCGTAGGCCACCACGCAAGCCAGGATCTGGCGCAGATCCGGCGCGTGCTTGACGGATCGATTCAGAACATGTTCGAAGGCATCCAGAAAATGCGTCTCTTTGTTCACGAAGCGCAACAGGTCGGCAACAGGGATTCCGGGCAGCTGGCTGTAGAACGGGGTATTACTGGTCTCTGGCGCAGTTGGGTAAATCAGGGACCAACGCTTCTTATCACCTTGGCCCACGACCTTGATGTTGGTGTTGACGCAGGCGGCCACACGCTGATTGACGGTTACCAGGCGGTCTTCGAGTTTGGCGCGCAAAGTCGCCAGCGTCTCTTCGATGGGCGTGGTCAAGAAGGGCTGTCCGATTTCAGCGAGCACGGCGTCTTTGTGCGCCCAGCGGGCATCGCTGATCAGGTCATCTTCAAACTGGCGAAATTCGTTGCTGTGATGGACATACAAGTCCCCGGATTCCAGTGCATTGCGCAACAGCCGGTAGACCAGAAATTCGTATCGATCGACATCCAGGGTTTTGCGTTTCTCCCCGTCTTCGATAGACTCGACATACAGGTGCTTTTTGAGAGCCGGTGGGATCACGGTCTCAGGAAACTTTGAGGAATCTGCCTGGCGCAGTGACTTGCTCCGGCGCAACAGGTCTTGCATCATGGCGATCGCGGTGACCAAAGGGGCGTTCTCCAAGCGACCGGCAAAATCGATATCGCAAAAGAGGTGTCGCAAGTTGCGTTTGATGGTTGGCGACAGCATGGTGAAGTAAGTCCACTCGTAGTCCAGCTTGTCAAAGGCCACATTGCGCAGGAAGTTGGACACCGATGGAAAGGCAGCCGGCTCCAGCAAGCCGAACGCGCGCTCTTTGACCGTCGAAAACGGGCAATCACTTGCGATTGACTCATCCACAAAGAGGCCCAACACCTCACCGGCAGCTTTCAAATTACTGTTGGCCTCGTCGGAGGCCTGCTGCATGGCCACTTTCGCCGCCAGTTTGGCGTGCTTATCAAATTGCCCGACCAGGTGGATGAACGCTTCAATCAGGTTGTCGTTGATTTGGCGGAACCGGTGGAAGGCAAAGCACAATAGATACAGACGTACCGTGGAGATATCCATGCGGCGCAGCTTGTAAATCGTGTAGAACTGGACCAGCCCGGCGTAATACTTGATGCTCTCCCTGGACAGGGTGGCATCCATCAAAAATGTTTGGGCGAAGGCATGCAAGGGGGCCAGTTGTTTGCGCCGACCGACCTCCTGGCGCAGCTCCTTGTTGCTGAAATCACTCGCCTCGTGTTTCAGGACATTGATCAGATGGATTTTGTCGTCCGCATGCAGCAGGGTATTGAGCGATTGCTGCAGGTCGGCGGGCAAGGTGGCATCCAGCTTTCGGGTAACACGCTTGCGCTCGTCGGTGACAGCCTGGCTTACAAGGTCCTGCAAAGACGTGTATCCCGGTGCCACGATGCGCTGGCTTGAGAGATGCTCCAGCACCTCACGCAAAATGAATTTCGGCTGGGTTGACAACATCGCCGCCCGCTGCGCGAAAGCAAACAGCGCTTGCCTCCCCTCGCTCCCACACAGGCGATAGTCCAACAGCTCAAGAATGATTCGTTGTTGGGCCAGCCGGGTGGGCTTTGATAAAGATCTCACCTCGACCATAAGCCTGCCTGGAAAATAGCGCGTCAGAATGTGATCAATGTCGGGCCGAACATGGTCAAGACTGACAACGAAGAACTGTGCCTTGGCCTTGAAGTAGCCCAGTTGCAGTACGAGATGAACGCCCGCCGTGATTGTGCGTGCAGCATCGATGGTCTCTCGCTCTTCGGGACTCAAATCAAAATGGATTTGGCGTTCACCCTCGGTGAAGTGCGGCAAGCCATACAGGCTGTCAACTTCTTCGGTTGACAGAATGGAAAGGCGCCGAGAGGCTTCGGATTTATTGCTTGGCAAGGCTGACGTGCTCCGACGGCTGGCTCAGTCGCACGCTGAGCTCATAAAAGTGAAATGGGGATGAAGGGGCGCTTGCCGACGCCGGCAGCCAGGAGTTGTTCATTCTCGGTCGGCGTGTAAAGCTCCGCCAGCTCACGCGGTGTCGGATCGGTTTCAGGCCGGGATAGGTCGTCTCATGGAGCGTGGTCATTCGCGGGGACTACCCCGCCCGGCGGCTTTGCTACCCATCGCTTCAGTCCCAGTAGGTGTCGGTGGCGGGTTCGTGAAACGCGGTTTCCAGCAGGCACTGGTTGTCCTCGGCGATGCGGTACATGTCATCAAGCAGCGTGGCGATCACCTCGTCCAGCAAGTCGCGAGACAGATAGGGAACTGCCAGCTCGTAGAGCGTCCCCTCGGTGTTCAGGCGTTGCATGGCAAAACGCTCGAAGCAGGTCTGCTCGATCAGCCGGTGGCCACGGGCCAGACCGCGCGACTGCTTGCTGGAGCGGGCCAGCACCATCGTGACGCGCAGGACCGCCACGGGCGTCGTTCCTTCTGCCAGCAGGCGGGGGCCTTCGACCTGTTCGGTCAGCAACAACAAAGGCGGCGGTGGCTGCGGAACTGCCGGGACCAGGGCTGTCAGACCCTGCTCGAACCGGGCTTGCAGGTTTGAATCCGACGCATCAAGGTAACGCATAGCCGATTTGACGTCCTTCCAGCCGACGTATTCCATCAGTTCCTTGATGTCCCAGCCGCTGGCGCGGGCCCAGCCGGCAAAGCCGCGGCGCATGGAGTGGCTGCTGTATTCCTCGGGGGCCACGACGCCAGCCTCCGAAAGCAGGTTCCGCAGCAAAGCAATCAGGCTGTGGGCATGCAGGGCGTCCTCGGCGACATGTCCCCAGCGGTTGATCTTGCGGAACACCGGACCCTCGGTCAAGCCGGCCAGGCTGACCCAGGCATTGAAGGCGATCACGGGGCACAAACGGGACAGAGCCGGGCATTTGAAGACCCGGCCCTGCAGCTGCCTGTCGCCTTTGCTGCGGCCCAGGTAGCAGGTCAGGCCCTCGCCGGGCTTGACCTCGACGTTTTCGACGCGCAGGTTGACCAGCTCGTCAGAGCGAAAGCCACGCCAGAACCCCAGCAGTAACACGCTGCGGTTACGGGTGTGGCGAAGCAAGGCCTGAGCGTCGCCCATCTGCGCGGCGTTGCTGATCGCGGTATCGAGCCATTGAGCGACCCGCTCGAGGACCGCCAGTTCCAGCGGGCGAGCACGCTTTTCTGGCACGGCGTGAACCGAACGAATGCCCTTGAGGACCTGGCGCACCAAGACTGATTTGCTGGGATCAGGAAAGCCTTGGTCTGTATGCCAGCGGGACAGCGCCGCCAGCCGCTGGCGCAGCGTGTTGATGGCCAGGGTAGTCGCATGGTCGGCCAAGTAGCGGGCGATAGCATCGGCAGTGGAAGGCAGCAAGCCTTTCCATTCGATTTCAAAATGGCGTATGGCCGAAGCATAGCTCCGGCGCGTGTTCTCACGCTCGGCAGCCTCAATGTACTGGGCAAGGCGGGTCATGTCACTGTCGTTACGGCGGGCTTCTTTGATCGGTCTGAAGGCAGGGATGCTGGACGCCGCAGTAAGCGGCGCCGGGGGTTCTCAGCGAGAGAACACGATTTGGGATAAATCTGGAACGTCTGTCAGCATCGCACCTAGGGCAATGCTGATCAAGATCCCGTGCAATGTGGGTGACGTTGTCGCCGGGTGGCTTCACCGCTTCACGTTTGAATTCGCCCGTGAGGCTCCTTCTCATCTTCGTCATCTCTCTCCTGAGCACATCATGTCATTGGATATGTCCGAAGAACGGGAAGGAGCCCAGTAAGACTAGCGCCATTGCTTGCTGGTGGAGACTTCATGCTTGCACCTCAGGCGCAGAACGCATCATGCCCAGGCGCTCCAGCAAGGCGACATCGGCGCCTGTGTCGGGGTTGCCGGTGGTCAGCAGCTTGTCGCCGTAAAAGATCGAATTGGCGCCGGCGAGGAAACACAGTGCCTGCACCGCATCGCCCATCTGCTGGCGGCCCGCCGACAGGCGCACACGTGCCTTGGGCATGGTGATGCGCGCGACGGCAATCGTGCGCACGAATTCAAACGGGTCCAGGTCTTCCTGGCCGGCCAGCGGCGTGCCCTCGACCTTCACCAGGTTGTTGATCGGCACTGATTCGGGGTAGGGCGACAGGTTCGCGAGTTCGGCCACCAGGCCGGCGCGCTGGCGCCGGCTTTCGCCCATGCCGACGATGCCGCCGCAGCAGACCTTGACGCCTGCACTGCGCACGCGCGCCAGCGTGTCGAGCCGGTCCTGGTAGTCGCGCGTGGTGATGATGTCGCCGTAGAAGTCGGGCGCGCTGTCGAGGTTGTGGTTGTAGTAATCCAGCCCGGCGCCCTGCAGGGTTTGCGCATGGCCGTCTTCCAGCATGCCCAGGGTGGCGCAGGTTTCCAGCCCGAGCGCCTTGACCGTGCGCACCAGCTCGGCCACTTTTTCAATATCACGGTCTTTCGGCGCGCGCCAGGCGGCACCCATGCAGAAACGGGTGGCGCCGGCGTCCTTGGCGCGCTGCGCAGCGATTTTCACCTCATGCGGCTCCATCAGCTTGGTGGCTTCCACGCCGGTGTCAAAGCGTGCCGCCTGCGGGCAATAGTTGCAGTCTTCCGGGCAGCCGCCGGTTTTGACCGACAGCAGCGTGGCGAATTCAACGCGTGAAGGGTCGAAGTTTTCACGGTGCACGGTTTGGGCCTGGTGCATCAGTTCTGGAAAAGGCAGGTCAAACAAGGCCTCGATGGCATCAACACTCCAGCGGGCCTCGGGGCGGGCCGGGACGCTCTGGCGCGGGCGGTGCAGGGTGACGGGTTGTTCAAAAACGCTGGACATGTCGTTGTTCCTTGAAGCGATACACATTTCGTATCTGGTATCTAGGTTGCGGGATGCTGCTGCAATCTGAATGGCGTTGAAAGGGTGTGAAGTCTGGCCGAGCGCATCCGCTGGCTGCCGGGCGACGGCCAGTTCACTCAAGGCCTGGACCAATTCGTCGATATCGGCCTCTGTGTGGGCTGCCGACAGCGCGATACGCAGCCGCGCTGTGCCGTCGGGCACGGTGGGCGGGCGAATCGCTGGAACCCACAGACCGCGTTCGCGCAGGCCCTCCATGACGGCCAACGCTTCATCATTGCGGCCAATCAGCAGCGGCTGAATGGCCGTGAGCGAGGCGCCGAGCTGCCAGGCGCTACCTTGCAGGCGCTCGGCAAGGCCGTGTCGCAGACGCGTGATGAGCTGGATCAGATGGGCTCGCCGCCATTCGTCTTGCTCTATCAATTGCAGACTGGTGAGCAAAGCGCTGGCCAGCAGCGCAGGCGCGGCGGTAGCAAAAATATAGCTGCGCGTTTTTTGCAGCAGCCATTCGACCAGGGCATCGCTGCCCGCCACAAAGGCTCCCGCCACGCCGGCTGCCTTGCCCAGTGTGGCCATATAAAGTACGCGCGGCGAGGCGCTTGCCCCGCTCAGCCCGAAGTGGGCCAGGCAACCACGACCTTGCGGACCCAGCACGCCAAAACCGTGCGCATCATCCAGCAGCAGCAACGCGTCGTGGCGCTCGCAAAGTGCCAGCAGGGCCGGAACGTCGGCGAGATCACCGTCCATGCTGAACACCGCGTCGCTGATGACCAGTTTTCGTCGAGCCGGACTCTGCGTCAGCGCTTCGTCCAGCGCTGTGAGGTCGGCGTGTGCGTAACGGTGAATCTGTGCACGCGAGAGCCGCGCGCCGTCGATCAGGCAGGCATGGTTGAGTGCGTCGGAAAAAATAGCATCGCCCTGGCCCACCAATGCGGGGATGATGCCGATGTTGGTGGCGTAACCGGCATAGAAGTACAGCGCGCGGGGCAGACCGACAAAAGCAGCCAGTGCCTGCTCCAATGCCTCGTTGGCAGCGCTGTGGCCGCTGACCAACGGCGAAGACGCCGCCCCCACGCCAAAACGCTGCGCCCCCGTGCAGGCTGCTTCTATGAGCGCCGGATGGTTGGCCAAGCCCAGGTAGTCGTTGCTGCAAAACGCCAGCATGCTCTGGCCATCGACCTGCAGGCGGGCGCCGCTTTCCGGCAGCACCACGCGCCGGCGGCGGCGCAGGTGGCTTTCGTCCAGCGCAGCCAAACGTGCAGGAAATTCGTCAAGCCAGGAAGAGGTCTGCGGAGAACAAGTGCTTATCGCCATGCCAGGGGGAGCTCCATCGTGATTGTTCGGGCATCAGGCACGCACTGCCAGGCCAAGCGGGCCAGCAAAGGCGCGTTCAGGTGTTGCTGCAAAAAGCTGATGTTGTCGTCTTGCGCCAGCATGGCCGGATCGACGTGGTTGGCAACCCAGCCGGCCAGGCTCAAGCCGCGCGCGCGTATGGCCTCGAGCGTCAATAACGCGTGGTTCAGGCAGCCCAGCCGCAGGCCGACGACCAGAACCACCGGCAGGCCCAGTGCCTGGGCCAGGTCCGCGCCGGTCTCGCTTGCCGAGAGTGGTACCAGAAAGCCTCCCGCGCCTTCCACCACCACCGCATCGGCCAGCTGCAACAGCTGCCGGTGGCAGGCGACGATGTGGGCAATGTCAATGGTGCGGGCGGCCCGGGCGGCGGCTACATGCGGCGACACCGCGTCGGGCAGCAGCACCGGGTTGTCCAGCGCTGCGGGCACTGCGAGGGTGGAGGCCGCGCGCAGCGCCAGCACGTCTTCGTTGACTTCGCTGCGGTGGATCAGCGTGGTCCCTGCTGCTACCGGCTTCATGCCGACGACGTGCTTGTGGTGGCGTGCCAGTGCATGCAGCAGCGCCGTGCTGACCAGGGTTTTGCCGACACCGGTATCGGTGCCGGTGACAAAGCAGGAGATGGTGCGTTGCCCGGTCATCGCCAGCTTGTTTCTTCAGCCAGCGTGGCCTGCAGTGCGGCAAGCGCACCGCGCGCCAGGTGCGTGCCGCTTTCTTCGTCGATCACGTAGGGCGGCATGGCGTAAATGGTGCGGCCTATAGGGCGAAGCAGAACGCCGTGCGCCATTGCGTGCTGGTGGTAACGCTGCGCAAAGTGAGGCAGCGAGGTGTCCACATCCCAGGCCCAGATCATCCCCAGGTGGCGCGCGTGCCGGATGCGTGGATGGCTGCTCAGAGGGGCAAAAGACTGATCCAGCGTCCGGGCCAGAACAAGGTTGTTGGCCAGCACATCGGTTTGCGCAAACAGCGCCAGGGTTGCCAGCGCGGCCCGGCAGGCCAGCGGATTGCCGGTGTAGGAGTGTGAATGCAGAAAGCCGCGCGCCACTTCGTCGTCGTAAAAGGCCTCGTACACCGCGTCGGTGGTCAAAACTGCGGACAGAGGCAGTGTGCCGCCGGTCAGACCTTTTGACAGGCAAATGAAGTCGGGCAGGATGCCTGCCTGCTGGTGCGCGAACATGGTGCCGGTACGGCCAAAGCCTGTGGCAATTTCATCCACCACCAGATGAACCTCGTAGCGATCACACAGCGCGCGAATCCGGCGCAGGTAGCTTGCGTCGTGCATGGCCATGCCGGCTGCGCATTGCACAAGGGGTTCAACGATCAGCGCCGCGGTTTCCTGGTGGTGTTCATCCAGCCAGGCCTCCAGCGCGGCGGCGGCGCGCTGCGCCACGTCGGCGGCGCTTTCGCCGGACTGGGCGGCGCGTGCATCCGGGCTGGGTACGGTGGCGGCCAGCCGCACCAGTGGTGCATAGGCTTCGCGGAAGATGGCGATGTCGGTCACGGCCAGCGCGCCCACGGTTTCTCCGTGGTAGCCCCCGGACAGGCCTACAAAACGGCACTTGCCGGGGCGTCCGGTGTTGCGCCAGTAGTGCGCGCTCATCTTCAGCGCAATCTCGGTTGCCGAGGCGCCGTCGCTGCCATAAAAGGCATGGCCCAGTCCGGTCAGCGCGGCCAGTTGTTCTGACAGCTCCACCACCGGCTGGTGTGTGAAGCCTGCCAGCATGACGTGGTCGAGTCGGCCCAGCTGGTCCACCAGGGCCGCCTGAATGGCCGGATGGTTGTGCCCGAACAGGTTGACCCACCATGAACTGATGCCGTCCAGGTAACGATTGCCTTCAAAGTCATGCAGCCAGACACCTTCGGCACGTGACACAGGTACCAGGGGCACGGCTTGCGAGGCGTGCTGCTTCATCTGCGTGCAGGGGTGCCACACATGCCGCAGGCTGCGCTGGCTCATGGTCTGGTTGTCCATTGCGTTCGCCGGGAAGTCAGGAGAAAGACGGTTTCAGCGGACCTGCACCGGAATGCCGGAGCGCGCGTCCTTGATGCGGTTGCTCTCGTCGACAAACACCAGCTTAGGCTCGAAGCTCGCTACCCGGTCGGCTGGCAGCTGGCCAAAAGCCGCAATGATGATCAGGTCGCCAACAGCGGCCTGGCGTGCCGCCGAACCGTTGACCGAGATGGTGCCGCTACCGCGCTGCGCCCGTATGGCGTAAGTCACAAAACGCGCGCCGTTGTTGATGTTCCAGATGTGGATCTGCTCGAACTCGGCAATGCCCGAAGCATCCAGCAAGTCGTCGTCAATGGCGCATGAACCCTCGTAATGCAGTTCGCACTGGGTGACAGTGGCACGGTGGATTTTTCCAGCTAAAAGGGTACGTTGCATAGCGTCTCCAGCCTCGAGGCTTGGTGAGAGTGTGGGCTTGGAAAAACGGGGCTTCCTTCGTCCGCGCAGGTATCGAAATGTTCCGAAGATGTGGCCAATACCTCACTGAGGTGTTGACTGGCTAGCAGGGGATCGGCGGCAGTCAGGTCAACTTACTGCGTCGGTACGAACCGAGTCAAGTCCACGGCTTTGGGTGCTGTCCATCCCAGATATCCGACCACAATGTGCCAGCAGGACCTCGGAACGGATTCTAGTACAGCCGGCTGAGGGCTCACCCTCTCTCCTATTCCTCCGATAGCGTGCTAACCACAGGATAGTTCGCGAAGCAGCTATGCTTGCCGCCAACATTTGTATGAGACAACGAAAAAAATGAATAGTCTGCACTTTTGCGATGCCATCATGGCACTTCCTGCGCACGCCGATGCAGGCCGGGCGCTAGACGAAGACCTCGGGACAGGAGACTTGACTGCCGGCCTGGTGGACCCAGTGCAACGCAGCCAGGCCCGCGTGCTGGCGCGTGAAGCTGCAGTGATTTGCGGTCGGCCCTGGGTGGAGGCGACTTTGCAGCGACTGGACCCGCAGGCCGACCTGGTCTGGCATGTGCGTGATGGCCAGTCCTGCAGTGCCAACCAGGTCATTCTGGAAATCCAGGGAAATTCGCGCGCGCTGCTCAGCGGCGAGCGCACCTTGCTTAATTTCCTGCAGTTGCTCAGCGCCGTGGCCACGCAGACGGCGGCCTATGTGCGGGCCGTGCAGGCGGTAGCGGGCAACCGGGCCCGCATTGTGGACACCCGCAAAACCCTGCCCGGTTTGCGGCTGGCCCAAAAATACGCGGTGCGCTGCGGCGGCGGCAGCAACCACCGCATCGGCCTGTACGACGCGGTGCTGATCAAGGAAAACCATATCGCGGCCGCCGGTGGCGTCACGGCTGTTTTGCAGCGTGCTGCCGACGTGGCGGCCCGGGCAACTTTTGTCGAGATCGAGGTCGAGACCCTGACCCAACTGGAAGAAGCGCTCGCTGCCGGTGCCCAAATGGTTTTGCTCGACAACATGGACCTGGCGCAGCTCCGCGAGGCGGTGCGTATCACGGCGGGCCGGGCGATTCTGGAAGTGTCGGGCGGCGTCGGGTTGGACACGGTGGCCGGCATTGCCGCCACCGGGGTGGACCGCATTTCCATCGGAGCCCTGACCAAAGACATCAAGGCGATTGATTTTTCCATGCGGTTTACGCAGCTGTGAGGCCCGCCATGAGTGACGCCGCAACCACTGTCCAGTCCCTGGTGCGCATTGACTACGAGCAGCCCTCCTGCCCGACGCGCCATGCCTGGGCGCGCGTGCCGGTGGAGCCGGCGCAGGATGAACGCGCTGTGCTCAAGGACCGGATTCGCCGCCTGCTGAAGGAGCGCAACGCTGTCATGGTGTCGCACTACTACGTGCATCCCGACCTGCAGGACCTGGCCGAGGAAACCGGCGGGCTGGTCAGCGATTCGCTGGAAATGGCGCGTTTCGGGCGTGACCATGCGGCAACCACATTGGTGGTATCAGGCGTGCGTTTCATGGGTGAGACCGCGAAAATTCTCTCACCGGAAAAACGCGTGCTGATGCCCGACGTCGACGCCACCTGCTCGCTGGATCTCGGTTGCCCGGTGGACGAGTTCAGCGCCTTCTGCGATGCCCACCCCGACCGCACCGTGGTGGTTTATGCCAACACCAGCGCCGCGGTAAAAGCACGTGCCGACTGGCTGGTGACCTCCAGCTGCGCGCTGGACATCGTCAGGGCATTGAAGGAGCAGGGCCAGAAAATTCTGTGGGCACCCGACCGGCACCTGGGCGACTACATCCAGCGTGAAACCGGCGCCGACATGTTGATGTGGAACGGCAGCTGCATCGTGCATGACGAGTTCAAGTCCTTTGAACTGGAGGCGCTGAAGAAGGAACACCCGAAAGCGAAGGTACTGGTGCATCCGGAATCACCGGCGGACGTGATCGCGCTCGCCGACGCGGTGGGTTCGACCTCGGGCATCCTCAAGGCGGCGAGCGAGATGGATGCCCGCGAATTCATAGTCGCCACCGACAACGGCATGATGCACAAGCTGCGCACGCTGAACCCCGGCAAGGTGTTTATCGAAGCCCCGACAGCCGGTGACAGCGCCACCTGCAAAAGCTGCGCGCATTGCCCCTGGATGGCGATGAACGGCCTGGCCGGCCTGGCGCAGGTGTTGCAGACCTTGAGTCCGGAAGTGAACGTGGACCCTGCCCTGGGCGTGCGGGCCCGCCTGCCAATAGACCGCATGCTGGCGTTCACCGCGGCGCAGCGCGCCGGGCGGCCGGTGGGCGGGCTGGTGCCGCGCATCGGTGCGGCCTGATGCCTGCCTCGTCGGCGCGCATCGATTTTTCCGACCCCTACCTGCCGGACGGGCCGCGCCTGCGGCACGTGTTTAGTCGCCCTCGCCAAATACTGGCAGCGCATGAAGCTGCGCAGGTGCGGCCGGTGCTTGATGCCGTGCAAGCCGCAGCCGCACAAGGTTTCTGGTGCGTGGGCTATCTTCGCTACGAAGCCGCACCGGCCTTTGACGCGGCGCTGGCCGTGCATGCGGCGCAAGGTCCATTGGCCTGGTTTGCGGTTTATGACGAAGCATTGCCCTGGCCAGTGGACAACAATGATACTGACTCCGCGCAGGTGCAATGGCAGGCCGCCTGCTCGCGTGCCGTGTTTGACGCCGCGCTGGACAGCATTCACCGGGCCATCGTGGCCGGTGCGCTGTACCAGGTGAATTTCACCGCGCCCCTGCACGGCGTTTTACGCGGCGAGCCGGAGGACGGCGCGGCATCGGCCCTGTTTGCCGCGCTGCAGCGCGCCCAGCCGGGAGGCTACGCAGCCTTTCTCGACACCGGCGATGAGCAACTGCTCTCGGTGTCACCCGAGCTTTTTTTTGACTGGCACAACGGCTGCATCCTGACCCGGCCCATGAAAGGCACCGCGCCGCGTGGCGCCACACCCGCCGAAGACGCGGCACGGGCGCTGGCCCTGCGCACGTCGGCCAAGGAGCGCGCCGAAAACGTGATGATCGTGGACCTGCTGCGCAACGACCTGTCGCGCGTCGCCGAGCCGTTCAGCGTGCAGGTCCCGCGCCTGTTCCATACCGAAGCTTTGCCCACTGTGTGGCAGATGACGTCGGATGTGGTGGCAAGCACGCGCGCCGGTTGTTCACTGGCCGACGTGTTTGCGGCGCTGTTCCCCTGTGGCTCGGTCACCGGGGCGCCCAAGGTCAGCGCCATGCAGATGATCCAGGCGCTGGAGCCCGAGCCGCGCGGTGTTTATTGCGGCGCTTTCGGCGTGGTGTATCCGGGTGAAAAAGGAATACGCGCCACCTTCAATGTGCCCATTCGCACCGTGACCTTGCGCGGCAGCGCGGCAACCTGCGGCATTGGCAGCGGCATCACTTCCGGTGCCTTGGCCGGGGCAGAATGGCAGGAGTGGCGCCACAAGCGCGCCTTTGTGGAGCGCGCGAGCATGCCGTTTGAATTACTGGAAACCCTGGCACTGGAAGACGGTCAATTGCGCGATGCACCGGCGCATCTGGCGCGCATGGCGGCAGCAGCAGCCCACTTCGCTTACCCCTGGTCGCTGCAGCAGGTGCAGCAGTGCCTGCAGCAGCTGGTGCAGACTCACGAGAAGGGCGTCTGGCGCGTGCGATTGCTGCTGGATTCCAGGGGGCAGGCGCGGGCCGAGGCCTTTGTCTTGCCGCCATCGCCGCAGCGCGTGCGGCTACAGCTGGCCGGTCGAGCCCTGGACGACGCGCACAGCGAGTTCGTGCGTTTCAAGACCACACGGCGCGCCCATTACGACGCCTTCATGCCGGCGGAGGAAGGCATCTTCGACACCCTGCTGTGGAACGCTGAAGGTGAAATCACCGAATGCACGCGCGGCAACATCGCGCTGCTGCTCGATGGCCGCTGGCTGACCCCGTCGCTCGATTGCGGCCTGCTGGGCGGTATCGGCCGCGCAAACGCGCTGCGAGCTGGCCGGCTCAGCGAAGGCGTTGTGCGCCTGGAAGACCTGCCGGGGGTGCAGGCGGTGGCGTTTGTGAACAGCCTGCGCGGTTGGCTGGACGCAGACCTGGAGCCGCGCCGCGGGTGACAGTCAGGGCTCAGGCCCCGGGCGGCACCAGCACGGTAGGCACGGCCACCGCATCGGTCTGCGGGTAGTCACGGCTGAAGTGCAGGCCGCGGCTTTCGTGGCGTGACTGCGCCGAACGCACGATCAGCTCGGCCACCTGGACCAGGTTGCGCAGCTCCAGCAGGTCGCGCGTGACGCGGAAGTGGGCGTAAAACTCGTCAATTTCCGACTGCAGCAGTGCGATGCGGTGCGCGGCGCGCTCCAGCCGCTTGTTGGTGCGGACTATGCCCACGTAATTCCACATCAGCCGGCGCAGCTCGTCCCAGTTGTGGGCAATCACCACCTGCTCGTCGGCATCGGTCACCTGGCTCTCGTCCCAGGCGGGCAACGAAACTTTGGAGTCATTTTTGCCTCCGGCCCTTATGGAGCGGGCGTGAGCAGCTTCCGATTTGATAGCACTCGCGACTTCCTGCGCGAACACCACACACTCCACCAGCGAGTTGCTGGCCAGCCGGTTGGCGCCGTGCAGGCCGGTGCAGGCGGTTTCGCCCGCGGCGTAAAGGTTGGCGATGTCGGTGCGGCCGGCCAGGTCGGTCAGCACGCCGCCGCAGGTGTAGTGGGCGGCCGGCACCACGGGAATCGGCTGGCGCGCGATGTCGATGCCGAGCGCCAAGCAGCGTGCGTGGATGGTCGGGAAGTGTTCGCGCACAAAGGCCTCGCCCTTGTGCGAGATGTCCAGGTAGACGCAGTCCACACCGTGTTTTTTCATCTCGAAATCAATCGCGCGAGCCACCACATCGCGCGGGGCCAGCTCGGCGCGTTCATCGTGTTCCGGCATGAAGCGGGCACCGCCTGCCGATTCCGGCAGGCGCAATAAGCCGCCTTCGCCGCGCACCGCTTCGCTGATCAGGAAGGACTTGGCTTCGGGGTGGTACAGGCAGGTCGGGTGGAACTGGATGAACTCCATGTTACCGATGCGGCAGCCGGCACGCCAGGCGGCGGCAATGCCGTCGCCGGTGGCAGTGTCGGGGTTGCTGGTATAGAGGTAGACCTTGCCGGCGCCGCCGGTGGCCAGCAGGACATCACGTGCGGCAAAGGTATGCACCGTGCCGCCGCTGCCGGTTCCCTCGTCGCGGCTGTCCAGCGCATAAAGGCCCACGCAGCGCGGCCTGCCCGTGGCGGTGTCGTTCTGGACGATCAGGTCGACGAGCGTGGTCTGTTCAAACACGTCGATGGCAGGGTGCGCCCGCACGGCCGCAATCAGGCTTTCCTGCACGACGGCACCTGTGGCGTCGGTCGCGTGCACGATGCGCCTGTGGCTGTGCCCGCCTTCGCGGGTGAGGTGCAGCGCCGGTGCGACACCCGGCTCCTGTGTGAAAGCCACACCCTGGGCCTGCAGCCAGGCAATCGCTGCCGGCGCGCCTTCCACCACCTGCGCGGTGGCCGCTTTGTCGGACAGCCAGGCGCCCGCGACCTGCGTATCGGCAATGTGGGCTGCAAAACTGTCGCCTTCCTCGCCACGCTCCAGCACGGCCGCAATGCCGCCCTGGGCCCAGCCGCTGGATCCGTCGGCGAGAGACCCCTTCGTCAGGATGGCGATGCGAAACCGCGCGTGGCCGGATGAACCGGCTTCCTGGTCTTCCAGCAGCTTCACCGGGCAGCGCATAGTGCGTCTGCTCGTACATCGGAAACACGGTCACGTAGCCTGGCACCGGGTACTTGCCCTTGGCCAAGTGAGGGAAGACGACCATGACCAGATCCGGGTTCGGCACTCTTGCGAAGCGCTGCTGCATCGGCTGCAAAGGCGTCCAGTACGCGCTCTCGCGAGCGTCGTCCGCGCTCAACGGGCGCGCGGCACTATTGCCGTGCAGCCGCTCGCGCACGTCGGTGGCATCGGTGGCCGCGCTGGCCTGGCCCCGGTAGACCTGGCTGACGGTGGGACTTCCCTGGGTGACCTCATTGAGCGGCGATTCGCGAGGACCGGCCACGCTGCATGCGCTGAGCGCCACAGCGCAGACAAGGACCAACAGGGTGGTTGCTGATTGGTGGTCATTCCAGGCCATAAAAACCTCCTCTTGCGGTGTTGGGGGATGTTTGGGTGCGATGAGCAATGCGACGCGCACCCACGGTCTTGTCGATTTGCAGCTCCTGATCGAGGTGCACGACCAGCTCGTGACCCGCAGGCGTGACCACGGCATCAAAGGAGTTCTTGAGGCGGCTGAGCAACCAGGTAGTGAACTCATCCGTTGCGCCCGAGACTGCCTGACCCATCACGTAGCGGTCGGTGTCCATGATCTGGGTAGTGGTCGAACCATCGCCGCGTTGGGTGACGAGGCGTGCGGCATCGGCGAAGGCCTGCGAGGCCACGCCCAAGGTCTTTGCACCAACGATGTCGGTCAGATAGGCGGGCGCGTTGGTCACGAACTTGCCCATGATGCAGGGGTTGCCGTGGCGGTCTGAGATGAAGCCCAGATCGCCAGATGCGCCTGATCCTCCACCGCTTCTGCCGCGTGAGGATACGGTGCGAATGGTGCCGTCGTTGAAAACAAACGTGGCCGAGCGGATCTTGCCTTCGGAGCAACTCAGTGCCATATCACCAATGGCGACGCCCGTGACGATCATGCCGGCCAGATCGTCGGGCAGTTCCCATCCATTGGCAGCCAGATTCTCACGGCCGACGATGGCCTTGAACTGCATGGGATCGGTCACCCGCCCATCGATGGGGACCCGACCGATGATGCTTGTCATCGCCGTGACCCCAACCAGCGTGGCATTCTCCGGAATGGTGAAGTAAGCCTCATCAGCAGGTGCTGACGCACGGGCGGCAACTGCTCCGGTCCGAGAAGGCGCAGCGCCGGTCACTGCATCGTTGGCGGTGGTGCGCACATAGCGCTTTTGAGGTGGTCCCTGCGTGCGGTTGCGCGTGTCCTCAAACGCCACATAGCCCATGGGGGTGACGGTTTTGTAGGCCACGGTGCCGGGTCGGGTCCTCTGCCGAGCCCACGGCCATGTCGCCTACCAGCGGCGCAGCGTTAATGACCCGTCCGATCTGTTCACCCGGCGCTGCGCCCGAGCTGCGGCGATTCAACCCACCCATCAGAGCATCAGCGGCGCGCCCGGCGGTGTCTACAGCTGTTTCCGAGCCGGTGGTCGCCACTGTGGTGGATGTGTCTGTCGCGGCAGGCCCGCGACTCCCACCAGCCAGACGCCGGTTTTCTTCTTCCAGCCGGCGGTTGCGCTCGATGATCTCGGCCACATCCCGGCGAAGTTCGGCGTTGCTGGCCACCACGGTAGCCAGGGTTTCGCTGGCGTTGTCGCTATCGGCCCCTCGCTCTGCAGGCAAGGCGGATGGCTGAGGAACCTGACGCATCGTGTTTTGCGCCGCAATGCTGCCATCGGAGGTCATCTGCTGGTACATGATGGTGCCCACGATGAGCAGCGCAATAGCGCCCAGGACAGGCAGCAAGGTGTTCTGTTTGATCGCCATGAGAGCGTTCCTTGATGGGGTAGGGGTGTCTTGGGTGTTACAGGCAGGACTCGAAGGCCCGCTCGCAAGTCAGGTACACCGCTGTGGTGTCTGTCTGACTGCCTGCGGCCCCCAGTCGACCGTGCTGGGCCGTCGCTGCCAGCCAACGCCCGCGCAGCTGCTCCAACTGAAGCTCCAGGGGCAATGCCGACTGGTTTGTCAGTCGCACCGCTGTGACATAGAGCCCAGCAGATCGCCACTGTCCCATCGGCACGGCCAACACCCGCGCACCGCGCAGCAGACCAGATACCGGCTGCTGTCCCACCTGCACCTGCTGAATGCCGGGCTGGGCAGTGGCAAGGCGGGCTGGTGCGTACAGCATTCGGGACGCGAAGCGCGTGAGTTCAACCATGTCCGCAGCCGGCGGCGCACTGTCAGCAGGTGCACTGCCCGCTGCACTGAGAGCAGGTTCATCGCTCCTCGTGCGAGCCACGAACACTTCCAGTTCCGCACTGGCTTGCGCTGCTTGTGGCCCAGCGACCAGGTCGAGCGGAATCTGCTGCCCACCATCAATGAGTTCTGCAACGATGCGGATCTGCGCGAACGGCACCAGCGCCGTGACGTAAATAGTGCGGTCAATCGCTTCGATTCGGGCCACGGCATCCAGGTCGTGTGGGACGTGCAGCGCCGCCGGGCCAGGCAAGGTGATCAGGCGCTCACGCCCAACGGGTAGTGCCACTCGCACGGGATGCCTGTCGAAAACGGCCCGCTCGACACCCGCACGGTCGGCTGCACGGCGGTCGTTGTTGAGGCGAGGTTTGCCAGTGGATGTCGCGCCTGTTGGGGGCGTTTGGCCACTCTGTTGTGCAGCCACCTTGGAGATGACACTTGCAGCGATGACCTGGCGCAATGGTCACTTCTTCCCAGAGGCTGCACCCGTTGAGGAGGTGGACGCCCAGCGGGACGAATGGACCTACGTGGTCTTCTTTGCCGCGCTGCTGCACGACATCGGAAAAATCATGACCGACCTGCGGGTGTCCTGGTCATGCCAGGACATGGATGGGAGTACATCAGCGCAGGGCGGTGGTGGGCTACCCTGATGCGTCACTGTTTGCTGGCGCGCCCTCCATTGCCCCTGGCGTCTGGCGTGAGCGTGACGGCCCTTGCGGCTGTCCTGGTAGCGTTTGCCGGCTGCGCGCTGGGCGCCACTTCTGGCCTGGTGCGAGCAGGCCGCGCTGCAGTAGCGCTGGCCGCGGTCGCAGTGGCTGCAGATGAGCACAGGGCAGCGGCACAGGGCGCACACAAAGCGTCTGGGCGGTGGTGACGGCGGCTGTGG
>JAGXSV010000020.1 GCA_018333605.1 Hydrogenophaga sp.
GTGTCCATGTAGAACAAGGTGGACACGTATGTCAGAGATCGACGCAGAGGTGGTACGGCGCCTGGTCACGGGTCGCAAGAACGATGGACGGGCCGTGTACGACCCGCAGGCCAAGGCAGAGGTGGTGCGGGCGTGCCTGAAGCCGGGTGTGTCGGTGGCGCGCATGGCGCTGCAATGCGGCATCAACGCCAACTTGCTGCGCCGCTGGATCACCCAGAGCATGGGTGCAGACATGAAGGCAAGTCGGGCCAGCATGCCGACCGTGGCCATGGCCAGCACCAGTGCTTTTGTCCCGCTGCGGCTGGCGGCCCCCGAGGTGTCCTCCGTCACCGCTGCGCAGATCAAGGCACGCCTGCACGCCCGACTGCCCAATGGGGTGGAGATCGACCTCAGCGATGCGGACCCGGGCGAGTTGTTGCCCGTCCTTGAACTTCTAGGGCGCCTGCCATGTTCCGACTCGACGACACGCTGACGGTGTACCTGCACCGCCCGGCCATCGACTTCCGAACGGGCATCAACGGTCTGGCCATCCTGGTGGAGCAAGCCCTGGGCATGAACCCGTTCGCGGCGGCGGTGTACGTGTTCAGCAACCGCCAGCGCAACCGGGTGAAGATCCTGGTCTGGGAGCGCAACGGCTTCTGGTTGTTGATGAAGCGCCTGGAGCAAGACCGCTTCATCTGGCCGGACGAGGCGGTGGTGCCGACGCTGACGGTGGAGCAACTGCACTGGTTGCTTGATGGCATTGATCTGGCGGTCACACAGCGACATCCACAGCGGTTCTACGAGCGCGTTGCGTGAGGCTGGTGCTGCCGAAATGAGCAAGGCCACTGCTGAGAATATTTGCCGCAAAATCCCCAGCACAAGGAACCGCCTGAGCGACAAGCAGATCGAAGCAGGCGATGGTTCACATGCCCACCGCCGAAGAATTTGCAGCCTTGCAAAAGGCGCTGGCCCAAGCCACCCAGACCAGCGAATCGCTCGCTGGTGAGCTGCGCATCACGCGCGCCGAGCGCGACCTGCTCAAGGAGCAGCTCAACAAGTTCAAGCGCCAGTTGTTCGCCGCCAAGAGCGAGGCCAGCGCCGGCCACCAGAAGGACATGTTCTTCAACGAGGCCGAGGCGCTTGGATCGGCAACCCAGCCGGCCCAGGAAGAAACCGAGGCCGACGACAACACTGTCGAGGTCCCCGCTCACAAACGGACCAAGCGCGGGCGCAAGCCGCTGGACCCGGCGCTGCCGCGCGAGGTGGTGCGCCACGAACTGCCCGAGTCCGAGCGTGTCTGTCCTCACGACGGTGCCGTGCTGCGGGAGATTGGCGTGGAGGCCAGCGAGCAGCTCGACATCATTCCGCAACAAGTGCGCGTGATCCGCCACGAGCGGGTCAAGTACGCCTGTCCGTGCTGCGACGGCACGCTGCGTCTGGCGGCCAAGCCCGAGCAAGTCATCCCCAAGGGGCTGTTCAGCGAAGGCTTGCTGGCCTGGGTGATCACCTCCAAGTACGTGGACGGCCTGCCGCTGTACCGCCAGGCGGCCTTGCTGGGGCGCTTTGGCGGCAGCGACCTCTCACGCAACACCATGGCCGCCAGCGTGGTGCGGGTGGGCCAGGCGGTGCAGCCCGTCATCAACCTGCTGCGCGACCGGGTGCTGGACGCCCCGCTGATCTTCGGTGACGAAACCGAGATCCAGGTGCTCAAGGAGGCTGGGCGCAGCGCCCAGTCCAAGAGCTACATGTGGGCGCAGATGACCGATGGCTCTGGCGCCAGCGGCACGGGTCCGCCCATACGCTTGTTCGCCTACTCACCCTCACGCAGCACCGAAGCGGCGCAGCGTCTGTACGTCGGCGTGCGCGAGGGCGGCGTGCTGATGAGCGACGGCTACGAGGTCTACAACAAAATCGCCTTGGCCAACAAGCTCGTGCACATCGGGTGTTGGGCGCATTGCCGACGTTACTTCAATGACGCGCTGCAGGCGCTGCCCAAAGCGAACCGGGGGCCTGAGCAATTGGCGGCCAGATTCATCGCGCTGATCGGCAAGCTCTACCGCGTGGAGGCACTGGCCAAAGAGCAAGGGCTGGATGTGAATGCGCTGCTGCAAAGCCGCCAGACCCACAGTGTGCCGGTGCTGCAAGAGATCCAGGCCTTGCTTCTGGCCAATGTTCATGCGGTGCTGCCGGGCAGCTTGCTGGGCAAGGCGCTGCACTACCTGTCCTCGCAGTGGGTCAAGCTGGAGCGCTTCGTCACCAGCGGCCACTTGCCGATCGACAACAACGGCTGTGAGAATTCGATCCGTCCGTTTGTCATCGGCAGACGCAACTGGCTCTTCGCCGACACCGTGGCAGGCGCCAACGCGAGCGCCAACCTGTACTCGTTGCTGGAGACCTGCAAGGTCAACGGCGTCGATGGGTACCAGTACCTGAGGGCGCTGCTGGTGGCACTTCCACGGGCCAGGACCGTTGAGGACTACGAGGCCTTGCTGCCCTGGCGACTGGTGCGGTGATCCACCGCCTGACAGTTCGAGGCGCGAGATGGCTCAGTGCAAATCGGCCGCAGCACCACAGCACTTCTTGAACTTCCCCCCGCTCCCACAAGGGCACGGATCATTGCGCCCCACCTTGGGCTGCATCGACTTGGCCACTTCCCGCTGATAGACAGCGAGCCGAAGTGGCAGCCAGTGAGCGTGCATGTCCAGAACAGCCGGCGGGATTTGTTGAGCCAGCTCCGATCGCATGGCCGGTGTTCGGGTGAGTTCGTCCTGATCCACGGAATAGTCGTCTTCGCCCAGCAGGGCAATGGGTCTGAACCAAGCTTGCCCTTGGGGAGTGGACAGCAACGGTTGCCAGTCCTTCCAGCAAAGCCTCATCCCCTGGACAAAGCCGTACGCCCACGATTCTGCGTCGTCGTACTCACGCTCGTCACCGTCGTAGGCCATCGTTGACCAGCACGGGCTGATCTCCCGGGGGTCATCCCCCAGGCCGGCAATGATGGTGTTGAAGTGGCGCATGACCAAGCCCAGCATGTGGTTCAGCTCTTCGACGGAACCCATCGGAGGCATCATCTCCTTGGTACCCCAGATCTTGGGCAGCCATTGCTTGGGATGCACGGTCGTCGGCCCGACCGCAATGGCGTGCAAGAACCCATCGACCATGTCCATGGTCATGCCTTCTTCCGTGTCAACGCCGAACAGCAGAAAGTGGTCGAGTTCTTCGAACTCTTCCTCGGACAAGGGAGCAAATGGGTCTGTCATCAACTGAATGTGAAATGCGGCGCTGACCCAGATTCTCGCGCGTCGCAGACCGCACCACGCCGAGAGAACATTCATTGCTGCAACGGGCATCCGAGTGCAAGGGCGTGGTCAATAGAGCGCTTACCGTCCATCGCCCTTCCCAGGTGCCTCGCGGCCATGCCAGGCGTTGCCTTGCTGGCGCCCGGCGCGCAGGCGCAAGCACCGGCTTGAGCAATCGCCTTACAAAAAACTCCAGGCCTTGTTCGACATTGGCCCGGGCAACCCAGCCAAGATGGGTGCGGCCTTGTAGGGGATACGCTCGTTCATGAACTCGCCGACCGAGACACCTACAGCCTGTTCAACGACGACATGAGCGTGAGCATGGCGAACAAGAACGAGCACACCTACGAAACCGTGGTGCAGCGGATGCGCCACACCACCGACCAGGGCGTGAGGTTCAAGGTCTGCGGTCTGGCCTTGCACGGCTTTGGTGCTACGCTGGCCGACATGCGGCCCTTCCTTGATGTGACCCCTTCGGCCATGACCGAGTTGGTGCACTGACAAAACCAGGGTCAAGGCCAGATCAAGCCGGTGGGGACCGACAAGCGTTTCGCCATTGACGACATCCGGTGCGCGCATGAAAGCGCGCCTTCAGGTCGCGTTTTACCACTCCAAACGACCAGCCGGTTTGCTCATCAGCGCTGGCTCAGGGTGCGGCTCAGCAGTATCACCGGCACCAGACCCACCAGCACCAGGGTGAGTGCTGGCAGTGCGGCTTCGCCCAGGCGCTCGTCGCGCGCCAGCTGGTAGGTCACCACGGCCAGCGTGTCGCTGTTGAACGGCCGCAGCACCAAGGTGGCTGGGAGCTCTTTCATCACATCAACAAACACCAGCAGTGCGGCAGCGGCGGTGGAGCGCTTGAGCAACGGCCAGTGCACGCGCGCCGCCAGGCCAAAGCCCGTTGTGCCCAGCATGCGTGCCGAGTCATCCAGGCTGGCCGGTATGCGCGCATACCCGCTTTGCACCGACTGCAACGCCACCGCCGTGAAGCGCACCAGATAGGCCCACACAATGCCCAGCGCCGTGGCGGTGATCCAGTAACCCACACTGGACTCTGGGCGAACGACCTGAACCCAGCCCACCGGCAGCAAGATGCCCACCACAATCACCGCACCGGGCACCGCGTAGCCCAGGCTGGCCAGCTGCGCCACGCCACGGGTGACCGCGCTGGGGCGGGCGCGCACGGCAAACGCCAGCGCCAGCGCCAGCGCGGTGGCCAGCGCCGCGCTGAGTCCGGCCAGCCACACACTGTTGCGCGACCACTGCACAAAGGCCGTCCAGGGCAGATCCTCCCAGCCGCCAATGAGCGGGCGCAGCATGAAGAGCACCGGCAACACAAAGCCAAACAAAATAGGCAGCACACACACCAGCACCGCCAGAGCCGAACGCCAGCCGCGCAGGCGAACCGGTTGGGCTTCGCTGCTGCCCGCACGCTGACCACGCAGGGTGGAAAAACGCATGCGCTTTTGGGCCCGGTGTTCCAGCCACAGCAGCAGCGCCACGGTGGCCAGCAGCATGGTGGCCAGCTGGGCGGCGGCAGACCGGTTGTCCATGGCCAGCCAGGCTTTGTAGATGCCGGCTGTGAAGGTCTGGATACCGAAATAACTGGCCACACCAAAATCGGCCAGGGTTTCCATGAGCGCCAGCGCCACGCCCGCCGCCACGGCTGGGCGCGCCAGCGGCAGGGCCACCTCGCGTATGCGGCGCGCCAGCGGGGCGCCGAGCAGGCGCGCTGCTTCCATCAACTGGGCCGCGCGCTCGGTCAGAGCGGTGCGGGCCAGCAGGTACACATAGGGATACAGCGAAAAGGTGAACACCCAGACCGCGCCGGGCGTGTTGCGAATTTCAGGGAACACGCGCCCGCGCCAGCCAAATGCATCGCGCAAGCCCACCTGCATCGGTCCGCTGAACTGCAAAAAATCGGTGTAGGCGTAAGCAACCACATAGGCGGGCATGGCCAGCGGCAGCAGCAGGGCCCATTCAAAAATGCGCCGCCCGGGGAAGTCAAACAGCGTGACCGCGCTGGCTGTGCCCATGCCCACCAGCGCCACGCCCACGGCCACACTCACGCACAGCAACACGGTGGTGAGCACGTAGTCGGGCAGCACCGTCTGCGCCATCTGGCTCAGCACATCGCGGGCGGCAGCGTCAAACTGCAGCCACGACCCGCCCAGCGACAGCACCGGCAGCGTGAGCACCAGCGCAAACAGCATCAAAAAAGCGAGGGCCAACCAGCGCAGCATGGGGGAAACCGAGTGAGGGAGAAGAAAGCTGTTGCGGACAGGCCGCCAGCCAACGCGACGCTGGCGGGCGGTTGACCCACATCAACACAAATGAGAATTGTAGTTATCTACAATCAGACCCATGTTCCTGAACGTCTCCCACCTCAGCGTGCAATACCCCGGCCAGCCGCAAGCGGCTGTGGACGGCGTGTCACTGGGCCTGCGCGCAGGCGACATCGGTGTGCTCATTGGCCCCTCGGGCTGCGGCAAAACCACCCTGCTGCGAGCCGTGGCCGGGCTGGAGCGGGCCAACAGCGGCAGCATCACCCTGCAAGGTGAAACCGTCAGTGACGGGCAGCACCACATGCCTGCTGAGGAGCGGCGCATTGGCATGGTGTTCCAGGACTACGCGCTGTTTCCCCACCTCGACGTTGGCCGTAACGTGGCCTTTGGCATCCACCGCCTGCCCCGCGCCGAGCGAGACCACCGGGTGGCCGACGTGCTCAAGCTGGTGGGGCTGGACGGCATGCAAAACCGCTTTCCTCATGAGCTGTCGGGCGGACAACAGCAGCGCGTGGCCCTGGCCCGCGCACTGGCGCCCAACCCGCGCCTGCTGTTGCTCGACGAACCGTTTTCCAATTTGGACGTGGACCTGCGTGAGCGTCTGGCCCACGAAGTGCGCGCCATTTTGAAGGCCGCCGGCGCCACGGCCCTGTTTGTCACCCATGACCAGTTGGAGGCGTTTGCCATAGGCGACGTGATTGGCGTCATGCACGAAGGCCACCTGCACCAGTGGGATGACGCCTACGCGCTCTACCACCGCCCGGCCACCCGGTTCGTCGCCGAATTCATCGGACATGGCGTGTTTGCACCGGCTCAGATACGGCTGGTGGACAACGAGGTGTCGGTGCAAACCCCGCTGGGCGCCCTCCAAGATGTGGATGAATGCCCCCTGCCCAACGCTTACGAGGCTGGCCTGTGCGATGTGCTGTTGCGGGCCGACGATATCGTGCACGACGACCACGCACCGGTGAAGGCGCAGATCATTCGCAAGGCGTTTCGCGGTTCGGAATTTCTCTACACGCTGCGCCTGAACAGCGGTGAAACGCTGATGACACACGTGCCTTCGCACCACAACCACGCCGTGGGCGAATGGATCGGCATCCGTGCCGAAGTGGACCATGTGGTCACGTTTGCGCGCGGCGCGGGCGCCACCTCGGCGCCCGCGCCAGGCGTGGTTCGCCATCCGGTCGACCTCAAGGGACACTGACGGTTCCAAGGGCGCCAACAGTGGCCCAGGGCATGTGTGCACATGACAAAACGGCGCTCCGTCGGGCCGTCGATTCCACGTGAGCACGGCAACCCAGCATCTCGGCAAACCACAACACGCCTGGCACCATAAAACGCAGGTTCACGTTGCAACCTCGAGCGGCACAGCGTTGCCGGCTCAGGCGCTGGCGAAGCGGCCTGGCGCTGCGGCTGACCAGTCGCGCACCGTGCGCACGGGTCCGCTTTTTCGGCTTCGCGGAGGCAGCAGTTGTGCCAAACCGCGGCAGACGGTTTCGGTCTTGGCGTCCACCAGCAGGGCCACTTCACGCAGCGCGGGCAGTGCCCGGCGGATCGCGTCCGCATCGTCTATGCGGGGGCGTCCAAAGGGTGGCACATCCAGCCCCATGAGTGCCAGCAGGTGGGCCAGCCGCTGCAACACGCTGCCGGTGCGCAACTGCGCCATGTCCTGGCTGCGGTTCATGTGCTGCAGCAAGGCCTGCTGCAGCAAGGGCTGTGGTGCCGTGTCTGCGACAGACGGCACGGCCTCCAGCCGACATGGGGTGAACGCACTGGCGCTGAGTTGGTAGGGCTGACCGCACAGGGCCTCGATACCGATCAGATCACCGGGCAACGCCAGTTGAACCGGCTGACAGACGGGGCCGCTGTGACGATCCAGACGCACAATGCCCCGGACCACGCGCCACACCGAGCCCGACTCGCCCGCCAAAAAAACCGATTGCTGGCTGGCACAAACCAGCTCGACAGAAGAAAACGCTGACGTCATGAAATACTCCTGAGACCGGCCCGGCATGTGCGCCGGGCCAATGAACCAGCGAACCCAAACGGGTTCGCACCGAAGGTTCAGCTCAGCAGCGGCGGGCCACGAGCGCCGGGGCTGGGCGCATCCAGCACATACGGCGTGATCGTGAGGTACGCCGGAGGTGCCCAAAAAACACTCCCCACAGGCAAGGCGGGCAAGCTGGGCAGCAGCGGCGCAAAGCACTCTGCCGACAAAGCGCAATGGCTGCAAGGGTCCAGCGCGTGACGCAGATCACCCGCGTGGTTCGGCTCAGTGGCCAGCGCCTGCGCGCCCAGTTGCATCCACTGCATGCCTTCGGTGGTGCAGACCTCGACCCAGGCACCGACCACCCGCGTGCTGGCCCGTGCTCTCGAAATCCCAGGCGCGAGCACAGCGAGCAGCATCGCGACCAGCAGGCCGCGCGTCAGGGTGCGCATCAATGGGGCGGACATGCGTGCGTCAGCAGATCAGGACCAACGACAGACGATCAGCGCAGACCACCCAGACACAGCGCGCTCAACTGCGCAAACTGCTCTGCGCCCCACTTGAGATCGGGCTCGCAGCGCAAGGTGAGCGGCATCGACTCCACCCCCGGAAGGGCAGCATCGCCAGACACGTCTGCTTGCCAGCGAGAGGCCGCTGGCACCGGTCAGCGCCACCGGGATGGTGCCGGGGCGCATGGTATTGAAGATGTTGCTCATCGGCCGCGTCCAGAGGTCAACAAAGACAAGGGGCGTGCGCTCAATGTTTGTGGCTGCCGTGACCCATGCCGTGCTTCATGGGCGCCGGACCATTGCCGCCACCCAGCGCGGTCACCGGCACCTTGATCTCTTGCGTGAAACGTTTCTTGGCCTCGTCTTCAAACACCAGCGTGAGGGACACGCTGTCGCCCCCCTTCACCTGTTGTTTCAAGTCCATCAGCATGACGTGGTAGCCGCCCGGCTTGAGCTCCAGGGTGCGGCCTGCGGCCAGGTCCAGGCCCGGAACCTGCCGCATTTTCATGATGTCGTTGTCCATGGCCATCTCATGGATCTCCACCACCCCCGCCACGGGCGACTGGACCGCAACCAGGCGGGTGTTGGCGGACGGGGTCAGGCGCATGAAGGCGCCGGTGGCTTTCTGGGTGGACACGGTGCCGCGCACCCAGGCGTCTTCCACCTTCACGGTGGTCTGGGCCCAAGCGCTGGCCGTCACGGCGAGCAAGGTGGTGATGAGCAGTTTTTTCATGGTGGCTCCTGATGAGACGAAAAAGGGACGTAAAAGGGACTGCTCCAGGGGTCATTCCAGCAAGCAAGGCCTTCAGGTCGACAGCACAGTCGTCTGCGGTCTGTTCGCGGCGCAGGGCCGGTAGCCTGGCCTCTGGCGGACATCCACACCGGTCAGAGGTGTGTGTTCCATGGAGTGGCCGCTGCCGTTGGGCACCGTCAACACCATGAGGCTTGGGGCCTCCTGAAAATCGTGAAACACACACAGCAGCCGCAGGGTGTGCGACCGTGGTGATTTCAGGCCACGACAGGGGGCGCGCGAGCTTGGGCGGCGGCCCAGACACCCGCCAGCGCCGCAGCGCAGAAAAAGGCGGGCAGGCGCTCTGCCTGGCGCGGCTGCGGCTCACTCACACCAACCGATGGCGGCAAACCTGCCGCCCCGCCGTGCACGCTGCACCAGACACACGCCATGGCAGCGTTGGCCAGCAGCGCGCTGTGTCCGCCGCTCTGCGGGTCTTCGGCATCAACACCCGCGTCGGCCTTGACCCACACCATGCCGCTGGCACTGCACACTTCAACCCACTGAGCGCCACCCGATGAGGCCACCACCGCCTGCGCCAGCGTAGGCGCCAGCGCGCTCAACACCATGGCAAGCATGGCCAGCCAAGCGGTGAATCGGCGGTGAGCACGGGTTATGGACATGGGTTCAGTGTATCAGCGTGCGCCTTTTGACCAGCCCTGCCGGCCCTGTTGCCTGCGCGACGGCTGCCCCAGCCAGGCCAGCACTACCATCACACCAGCGACCGATCCAAGTGTTCAACCAACGGAGACAACCCCATGCTCACCCTTTGCGGATTTGCGGCCAGCAACTACTACAACAAGGTCAAACTCGCCCTGCTCGAAAAAGGCGTGCCATTTGAAGAAGAGCTGGCCTGGGTCGGCCAGACCGATACCGCTGCCAGCCCGCTGGGCAAGGTGCCCTACCTGAAAACCGACGAGGGTACGCTGTGCGAATCCACGGTGATGCTGGAATACATTGAGGCCAAATACCCACAGCATCCGCTGCTGCCAGCCGACCCCTTTGCGGCCGCCAAAGTGCGCGAGTTGCTGCGCTACCTGGAATTGCACCTCGAACTGGTGGCGCGCAACCTGTACCCCGAGGCGTTTTTTGGCGGCAAGGTGAGCGACAGCACCAAGGAAAAGTCGGGACAGCAACTGGAAAAGAACGTGGCGGCCTTTGCCAAACTGACCCGGTTTTCACCCTTCATCGCGGGTGACACCTTCACCCTGGCCGACTGCGCGGCGCTGGTGCACCTGCCCCTGGTGGGCAGCGCGACCAAAATCATCTTCGGTCGAGATTTCCTGGCCGATTTGCCTGTGCGGGACTATTTGAAACGCCTGGGCGAGCGCGCCACGGTGCAGAAGGTCGGCGCTGACCGCAAGGCCAACACCGAACTGATGCTGCAGCGCATGAAAGCCTGAAACCTTGCCCCTCAGCGCGCGCTTGAGGTTGACTCAAGCAGGCGCTCCACCTCGGAGCGCAAGTCTTGCGCCCAGGTCCGGCGGTCCCGGCCATCGTGGGTCTGTGGTTCGCCGTAGGCCACCACGGCTTGCAAGCTGCTGGCGCGCAGCGTGGTCCAGATGGACGCGATCAGCGTGGTGTCACCAATGAACACCGGGGCGTCACTGGGCAGGCCGCTGGCGCGGTCGACAAACCGCAAGGCCACGGGCACCACCGGCGCATGGGCCACAATGGCCGCCTGAAACAGATTGGCATGAAAAGGCAGCAGCCTGCGGCCGTCACCCGTGGTGCCCTCGGGGAACACAGCCAGCGTGTCCTGTGCCTGCAGCCGCTCGGCCATGTGGGTCACCACGCGCATGGCGTCGCGCCGGCTGTCACGCTCAATGTAGAGCGTGCCGGCACCGGTGATCAGCGCGCCCAGCACGGGCCAGTGCTTCACGTCGGACTTGGACACAAAGCGGGCCGGGTGTGCTGCGTTCATCACCAGGATGTCGAGCCACGAGACATGGTTGGCCACCAGCAGCGCCGGGCCATTGCCGGGCGGTGTATCGCGCACCAGCAACTCCACCCCCATGATGCACAACATCTGGCGCGACCATTCGCGCACGTGCAACTGGCTTTGAGCGGGCGTGAGTTGGGAAAACTCGCTGCGGATGATCCACAGCCCGCGCACCACGTGGCCCAGCGCACGCAGCGCCCGTCCGGTGGCGCGCAAGCGGCTCACGCTGCAAGAGCCTGATCGGTGCCCGCAGCCTGGTGGGCCAGCTGCCCACCCACCAGCGTGGCACGCACCGACACCGGCAACTCATGGCCTTCGAAGGGCGTGTGCTTGCCCTGGCTGCGCAACGCACCGCGCTGCACCGTCCAGCCCTGGCTGGGATCGAAGACGCACAGGTCGGCCACACCACCCACCACCAGCCGGCCCACGCTGGCCTGCAGCGTACCCAGGCTGGCACCCAGCACCGCCTGCGGGCCACTGGTGAGCACGGCCAGCGCTTGCATGAGGCTGTGGCCGTCTTGCTGCGCCCATTTGCAGGCCAGGCCCAGCAGCAGTTCCACGCCCGTGGCGCCGGGCTCGGCCTCGGCAAACGGCAGCGTCTTGGCGTCGCTGTCCACCGGGTTGTGGTCGGACACCAGGGCGTCGACGGTGCCGTCGGCCAGGCCCGCGCGCAGCGCGTCGCGGTCGCGCTGCTGACGCACCGGCGGCTGCAGGCGCAGGCGGCTGTCGTAAAAGCCAATGTCCACGTCGATCAGGTGCAGGTTGTGCGCGCTCACATCGCAAGTCACGGGCAGTCCCTCGGCCTTGGCCTGGCGCACCAGGGCCAAGCCGGCCGCGCTGCTGATGCGGCACAGGTGCAACCGCGCACCCGGGCTGCCCGCTGGCTTGCCCTGCACCGCGCGCATGAGTTCAAACAAGGTGTGCAGCGCAATGGTTTCGGCCGCTGCCGGAATGCCCGACAAACCCAGCCGTGTGGCCAGCGGGCCGCTGGCGGCCACGCCCTTGCCGAGCCAGAAGTCTTGCGGACGCAGCCACACGGTGTAGCCAAAAGTGGCGGCGTACTGCAGCGCACGCTGCAGTACCTGCACGTTGACGATAGGCACCTCGGCCTGGCCAAAGCCAATGCAGCCGGACTCGGTGAGCTCGGCCATTTCGGTCAGCACCTCGCCCTTGAGCCCGCGCGTGAGCGCACCCAGCGGAAACACGCGCGCCAAGTGCAGTTTTTCAGCACGAAACTTGAGCATGTCCACCAGGCCCGGCTCGTCGAGTACGGGGTCGGTGTCGGGCGGACACACCAGCGACGTGACGCCACCGGCCACGGCTGCGGCCATTTCGCTCTCGAGCATGCCGGCGTGTTCCTGGCCGGGCTCGCGCAAACGCACCGACAGGTCCACCAGGCCAGGCGCCACCACGCAACGGCTGGCATCGATGGTACGGTTGGGCTGGAAGTCGGGCGTGACCTGGCCTATGGCGATGATGCGCCCGGCGGCAATCGCCACGTCGGCCGGTTCGTCGCGTCCGGTGGCCGGGTCCATGACGCGACCATTCTGGATCAGGATTTTCATAGGTTGGACTCTCTTTCTGAAAGCCTGCGGCCGCAGCGCAGGGCCGACCCAAGCCAGGCCAGCCCCCTCGGGGGGCAACGACCCGCGCAGCGGTGGAGTGTGGGGGTCATGCGGCCGCAGCGCAGGGCCGACCCAAGCCAGGCCAGCCCCCTCGGGGGGCAACGACCCGCGCAGCGGTGGAGTGTGGGGGTCATGCTCATGCGTCGTGGCTGGCCACGATGCCCATCACCGCCATGCGCACGGCGATGCCGAACGTGACCTGCGGCAAGATCACACTCTGTGGGCCATCGACCACGGCCGAGTCGATCTCCACGCCCCGGTTGATCGGGCCGGGGTGCATCACGATCGCGTCGTGCTTGGCCCATCGCAGGCGCGCAGGCGTGAGGCCAAAGCTTTTGAAATACTCTTGGCTGGACGGCAGCAGTGCGCCGCTCATGCGTTCGTTTTGCAGGCGCAGGGTGATCACCACATCGCAGTCTTTGATGCCCTCTTCCAGCGTGTGGCACACACGCACCCCCATGTGCGACATGTCGCTGGGCACCAGGGTGCGGGGGCCAACCACGCGCACATCCGGGCAACCCAGGGTGGTCAGCGCGTGGATGTCTGAGCGCGCCACGCGCGAGTGCAGCACGTCGCCCACGATGGCCACCGACAGCTGGGTGAAGTCTTTTTTGTAGTGCCGGATGGTGTACATGTCCAGCAGACCCTGCGTGGGGTGCGCGTGGCGGCCGTCGCCCGCGTTGACCACGTGCACGTGCGGGGCCACGTGCTGGGCAATCAGATAGGGCGCACCCGACTCGCTGTGGCGCACCACAAAGATGTCGGCCGCCATGGCGCTCAGGTTGGCAATGGTGTCCAGCAGGCTCTCACCTTTGGAGGCAGACGACCGGGCAATGTCGAGATTGATCACGTCGGCGCTCAGGCGCGTGGCGGCGATCTCGAACGTGGTGCGGGTTCGGGTGCTGTTTTCAAAGAACAGGTTGAACACGCTCTTGCCGCGCAACAACGGCACCTTTTTCACCTCGCGGCTGCTCACGCTCACAAAGTTGCCCGCGGTGTCCAGGATGTTGGTGAGGATGTCACGCGACAAACCCTCGGTGGACAGCAAGTGAATGAGCTCGCCGTTTTTGTTGAGCTGGGGATTGCTTGGCACGGTCAGGCGCCCTTTCTTTCCAGCACGAAACTCAGCCGCCCGCTCTCGTCGCGGGCGAGTTCGAGTGACTGGTCTTCGGGCAAATTCAGTGTGGCGGCGCACACATTGGCCTCAATGGGCAGTTCGCGCCCGCCACGGTCCACCAGCACGGCCAGCTTCACGCTGGCGGGACGGCCATAGTCAAACAGCTCGTTGATGACGGCCCGCAAGGTGCGCCCGGTGTAAAGCACATCGTCCACCAGCAGCACATGGACGCCATTCACGTCAAACGGCAGCACGGTCTGCGCACTGAGCGCCAGGCCGCGCTTGGCATAGTCGTCACGGTGCATGCTCGATGAAATCACGCCGGCGTCGCCCTCGAGGCCCAGGTCTTTTTGCAGGCGCATGGCCAGCCAGGCACCACCCGAGGTGATGCCCGCCAGATACAGCGGTTGCGGTGTGACCGCCATGAGCTTTTTCACGCCACGCAAGAGCTCGGTGTAGAGCGCTTCGGCGTCCAGCTGGATCGATTGGGTCAAGACAGACTCCTCAAAAACTGTTCCAGAATGATGCAGGCCGACGCGGCGTCGGCGTCTTTGGCGCCCAGTGCATGGGCTTCGGTGGTGCTGTAGCGCTCATCCACCTCAAACACCGGCAGACCTGAGCGGCCCCGCAACTGCCGGGCAAACTTGAGGGCGCGAGCGGTGTTTTCGTGCGCGGCGCCGTCCGGGTGGTAGGGCACACCCACCACCAAGGCATCGGGCTGCCATTCCTGGATGCGCGCGACAATCTGAACCAGGCGGGCGTCGCCCTCGGCCTTGATCGTGGCCTGCGGGGTTGCCGTGCCGGTCAGGCGGTTACCGCTGGCCACGCCAGTGCGCTTGAGACCGTAGTCAAAGGCCAAAAAACGTTGGCACCGTGCGGGCACCTGGGGCGAAGCTGGCATGGGGGCAGCCAGGCTCATGCGTGACCCGCGTCGGGGGACAGCATCCAGGGCTGCAAGCCCAGCAGGGCCATGGCCCGCTCGTAGCGCTCGGCCACCGGCGCATCAAAAATCAGGCTCGGGTCGGCTTCCACGGTGAGCCAGCTGTTTTCGGTGATCTCCGATTCCAGCTGCCCCTGCCCCCAAGAGGCATAACCCAGCGTCACGAACACCTTGCGCGGACCCGCGCCCGACGACATGGCTTCGAGCACGTCTTTGGAGGTGGTCATTTCCAGCCCGCCGGGAATGGACAGCGTGGAGGCGTATACCGACCCGCCCTCCCCCCCTTCAATCGCTTCGTGCAGCACGAAGCCGCGCTCGGTTTGCACCGGACCACCTTGAAACACCGGCTGCAGGGCGAGGTCGTCGCGGCCCAGGGGCAGATCCACTTTCTCGAACAGCCGGGGCAACAAAATGTCGCTGGGTTTGTTGATCACCAGGCCAAGTGCGCCACGCTCGCTGTGTTCGCACATGAACACCACGCTGCGGCCAAATAGCTCGTCGCTGAGACCGGGCATCGCAATCAGAAAGTGATTGGTCAGATTCATGGGGGCAAAATCAGCAGACATGCGGTCATTTTAAGCCGCCTACCCCGCCACGCACGGTCGTGCCGACATTCGATTGCCTCCCATGAACACCTACACCAAAGGGCTGATGTGGTTCCGCCGTGATCTGCGCGCTGAAGACAACGCCGCGCTGTACCACGCGCTCAAGGTCTGCCGCCAGGTGTGGTGCGTGTTCGTGTTCGACACCGACATTCTGAACCCGCTGCCCCGCGCCGACCGGCGGGTGGAGTTCATCCGCGAGTCGCTGGTGGAGCTGGACGCCAACCTGCGCGCACTGGGTCGCGCGAACGGCTCAGAGGGCGTGGGCCTGGTCGTGCTCCACGATCAGGCGATGAAGGCCATTCCAGCGCTGGCTCAACAACTGCAGGTGCAGGCGGTGTTTGCCAACCACGACGACGAGCCCGCTGCGCTGGCACGCGACGCCCACATTTTTGGCGCTCTGGCCCACGCGGGTATCTTGCTGCACAGCCACAAAGACCATGTGATCTTTGAACGCCGCGAGGTGCTGACACAGGCCGGACACGCCTTTGGTGTGTTCACACCGTACAAGAATGCCTGGTTCAAACACCTCACGCCCCACCACCTGAAGCCTTACCCGGTGGCGCGCTACGCCAAAGCGCTGGCGGCCGCGCCCGCTCAGTGGGCTGTGCCCGTGCCCCAGCTTAGCGACATCGGGTTTGAGAAGACCAACCTGAGCCAGCTGCCCATGCCCACCGGCGAAAGCGGCGCCCATCAGCTGTTTGAAGACTTCGTGCACCGCATCGACCGCTACGACGAAGCCCGCAACTTCCCCGCCGTCAAAGGCCCCAGTTACCTCAGCGTGCACCTGCGTTTTGGCACCATCTCCGTGCGGCAGATTACTTCGGTGGCCTACCAGATGCACCTGCAAGGCATGGCCGGCGCCAGCACCTGGCTGTCCGAGCTGATCTGGCGCGACTTTTACCACCAGGTGCTGGCCAACTTTCCGCATGTGGCGGAAAAGGCCTTCAAGCCGGAATACGACCACATCAAATTTGAACACGGCAAGCAGGGCAAGGCGCTGTTTGCCGCGTGGTGCGAGGGGCGCACCGGCTACCCGCTGGTGGACGCCGCCATGGCCCAGATCAACCAGACTGGCTACATGCACAACCGCTTGCGCATGGTGGTGGCCAGTTTTCTGGTGAAAGACCTGGGTATCGACTGGCGCTGGGGCGAGCGTTATTTCGCCGAACATTTGATCGACTTTGACCAGGCCGCCAACAACGGCGGCTGGCAGTGGGCCAGCTCCAGCGGCTGCGACGCCCAGCCCTATTTCCGCATCTTCAACCCGGTCACGCAGAGCGAAAAGTTTGATCCGAACGGCAAATTCATTCGGCGCTACCTGCCGCAACTGGCCGCGTTGCCCGACGCCGCCATTCACGCCCCCTGGAAAGCCAACGAAATAGAAATGGCCGAAGCCGGCGTGGTGCTGGGCACCCACTACCCTGCACCGGTGGTGGACCACGCCGCAGCGCGCGAACGTACGCTGTTGCGCTACGCAGTGGTCAAAAAACCGGGCGCAACCCCGAAATGAAAAAACCCCCGGTCACTGGGCCGGGGGTTTTCTTGTGGGACGCACGCCAATCAGGGAGGGCTTGCCGGTGAGAGCGCTCAGGCCTCGGCGGCGATCTTGGCGTAATGCGCGATCAGCGCCAGCAACTCGTCTTCCGAATACGGCTTGCCCAGGTAGTGGTCGACACCGAGTTCGCGCGCATGCTCGCGGTGCTTCTCGGCAATGCGCGAGGTGATCATGATCACCGGCAAGGCCGACAGGCGCGGATCGCTGCGGATATTGCGCACCAGGTCAAAGCCGTCCATGCGCGGCATTTCAATGTCGGACAGCACCACCGTGGGCCGCTCTTGCTGCAAGCGCTCCAGCGCCTGCAGACCGTCAGCGGCGAGTGACACGCGGTAGCCTTCGCGCTGCAGCAGACGCTGTGTGACGCGACGCACGGTGATCGAATCGTCCACCACCAGCACCAGCGGCACCGCGTTGACCGCCAGTTCCACAGCGGTCTGTGTATCGCCCGGCACAAGCGGCGCTTGCTGATGCTGGGTGGCCACCCAGTCGCGCACCTGGGCGCCGTACACCGTGGCCAGCGCCACCGGGTTGTAGATCAGGGCCACCGCACCCGAAGCGAGCACCGACATACCCGCCAGGCCCGGCAAGCGCGACAGTTGCGGTCCAAGGTTCTTCACCACCACTTCCTGGTTGCCCAGCACCTCGTCCACATGCATGGCCACGCGCTGGGCCGCGCTCCGGAAAATCACCACCGGCAAGGTGCGACCCTGGACTTCCAACGACTGCGCAGACGACTGCAGCAAAGCACCCGCCCAGTAAAAAGGCACCTCTTCGCCACCCACCGAGAGGCGGCCCTTGGCGTAGGCCTGAGAGAGCTCGTCGCTGCTGACACGGCGCACCAGTTCCACCAGATTCGACGGCACACCCAGCGTGAGCGAGCCCGAGCGCACCATCACCACCTGGGTGACGGCGGTGGTCAGCGGCAGCACCAGTTTGAAGCTGGTGCCCTGGCCTGGCTGGGTGCTGGTTTCAATGCGGCCGCCCAACGCCACCACGTCGGTACGCACCACGTCCATGCCAATGCCTCGCCCGGCCAGTTCGGACACCTCGCGCGCCGTGCTGAGCCCGGCGGCAAACACCAACTGTGCCGCAGCATCGTCGGTCAACGGGGCGCCGGGCAACACAAAGCCCTGGGCTTCGGCTTTTTCGCGCAGACGCGGCAGATCCAGCCCGGCACCGTCGTCGTGGAACACCACCGACACATCGTTGAGTTCCTGCGCCAACCGGATGTCAATGCGGCCTTCAGCCGCCTTGCCTGCTGCCAGGCGGGTTTCAGGCGACTCAATGCCGTGCACCACGCTGTTGCGCAGCAGGTGTTCAAAGGCAGCGGTCATGCGGTCCAGCACGCCGCGGTCCATTTCAATGTGACCGCCGGTGATGTCCAGCCGTACCTGTTTACCGGTTTCCTTGGATGCCTGGCGCACCACACGGTAGAGGCGTTCGGAAATGCCCTCGAATTCAACCATGCGCGTGCGCAGCAGGTCGCGCTGCAGTTCGCGGGTCTGGCGCGCTTGCGCTACCAAGCCGTCTTCGGTGGATTCCACGGCACGCTGCAGGTTGCGCTGCACGGTGGCCACGTCGTTCACCGATTCGGCCATCATGCGGGTGAGCTCTTGCACCCGGGTGAAACGGTCAAATTCGAGCGGATCAAACGACTGGTCGGCATCGCGCGCCTGGGCCAGCCGCGACTGCATCTGTGTTTCGGCTTGCAGTTCAATATCACGCAGTTGCTGACGCAAACGGTCCAGGTTGCCGGTCAGGTCTTTGAGCGAGCCGCGCAGGGTCACCAACTCGGATTCCATGCGCGAGCGGGTGATCATGACCTCGCCGGTCTGGTTCACCAGCCGGTCCAGCAACTCGGGGCGCACACGCACCGCCGCACCCGCGCGCAGCCGAACCGGAACGGGCAGCCTGGGCAGCGACAAGCCGGTCAGGCCGGCACCGGGCACAAAACTTGTGTCGGCAGGCGCAACCATGGCGGTCGTCGGCGTCTCCAACGGCACGGGCAGCAAGGGAACGAAGCCCGAGGGGGCCTGCTCGGGTGCCCGCTGGATCACACTGGGAGAATCAGGATCGGTGTGGCGAAGCAACTCAAAGCGTGCGTTGATCGCGTCAAAAGCCGCCTGCAACGGCTCCAGGTCGGCACTGCGCAGCACCTCAGAACCCAAGCGCTCGGCGGTGGTTTCCATGCGGTGCGCCATCTCACCCAGACGCAAGGCACCCGCCAGGCGCGCACTGCCCTTCAGCGTGTGCAGGTTGCGCAGCACTTCCGAGCGGGCGCTGCCGTTGTCCGGGCGGGCGACCCACTGACGAAGTGCCCCCCCCAACTGGGGCAGCAATTCCAGCGCTTCCTCGACAAAAATCGGGAACAGATCCACATCGATGATGTCGAGCGCGTCGATGTCATCGTCAATATCCTGCACCGGCCCCGCGACGGTGCGGTGCATCTCGGCCACTCCGGCGGGTTCGAGGGCGGGCTCACCCGTTACCGCGCCTGCAAACGCAGGTGACGGCACCGGCTCCGAACCGGAGGTGCTCTCTGCCTGCTCTTCCTGTGCATTCAAGGCATCAGCACCCCACGGGGTGTGGGGCTCACTGATCAAATCAGGCACTGGCGCCTGGTGCAGAGCCTCGTCGGCTTCCTGAGGCTCATTTTCCGGCAAAGGCTCATGCACGACGCGGTACAACGCGCCCAGCAAATCGGCGTTGGGTTCTTTCAGGAAACCGGCAGCGAACTGGTGCAACAGGCGCCGGATGTCTTCGGAAGCCGCGACAAACAACTCGGCCTGTTTCGCCGTAGCCCCCCAGCCGACTTGCTGATGCGAGGCCACCGTTTCCAGGGCGTGCTCCAACGCGCGCGCAATCTCGGACAACGACTGAAAGCCGACCGTGGCCGAGCTTCCGGCGAGTGAGTGTGCCAATGCTTCGGCCGGTGCAGGTACAGGCTCGTGTCGCTCCAGCGCCCATTCAGCCAATTCGGTGCTCAAACGACGGGACCATTCGTCGGCCTCGTTGAGGTAGACGTTGTACAGCTTGATGCCGATCCGCAGATTCCCAATGACCCGGGTCTGCTCGTCGGGCATGTCGTCGTGCCCAGTTCCAACCGCTTCCAGCGGCTCAGTAACTTCCACCTCGGCAGAAGTGGCTGCTGGCGCGAGCACGTCGTCGTCTGCGGCGCTCGCAGTCTCGGAATCTGGCGCTGGCGCCTCCGGTTCGCCGATAGCGTCGAACGCAGGCGCAGCGTCCATTGAAGTGTCGACCGGAAAAGCCAAGGCATCGGCACCCACATCAACAGTCACATCGACGGACTCGACCTCGGCCGGCGCTTCAGCAGGCGTTGGCTGACCATCGTCCAGATCCAGCGAGAGACCATCCAGCACCGAGGACAGGGCACTCACCGGCTCTGCGCCGACGGCCATCGGCTCGTCATCATCGGTCCTGGCGTCTGCCTGGTTGTCTGCAACAGGCTCATCGGACACCGCCGCAGGCTCCCCAACCGGCTGTGCGATCGAGGACAAAGCCGCCAGACTTCCGAAGTCGATCGCTTCGAACAGCGGCACCTCGTGCGCTTCACCCGCAACGTCCAAAGGCCCGGCCTCTGCGCCGTGTTCGGTGCTGGAAAGGACGAGCGAGGGATCAACAAACTCCACCAAACCTGGGCTGTGATCAGCGTCTTTGGCATCCTGCGGCAACGCTTCTTCCGGCAAAAGATCCCATGTGATGTCCGGCAACCCAGACACCGCTTCAGCCGGCTCGGGCGCTGCCAGCATGTCGGATTCACCCTCCGTCAAGGCTGGCATCTTGAACTCGGCCTCGGCATCCAGCGGAACCTCGGCCTGCGCCGGGTTCGGCATGATCGACGGGACCACGAGGGGCAGGTAAGGAGCATGCTCACGCAAGGCTTCGGCACTGACCCGAAAGGGGCGAGCGCTCCAGAGGTGATCCCTGCCTGCGGCAATATCGTCCACCCAGCGCGACAACGCGTCCAGTGCCTCCCCTGCCAGACGGAGCGTGTCCGACGGTGCCGGGCCTTGCTCGGCCAACACGGCATTGAACAGCTGCTCCATGGCCCACGCGGCCTCGCCGAATTCGTCCAGACCCACCATGCGGGAACTGCCCTTGAGGGTGTGAAAAGCGCGGCGCAGTGTGGTCAGGTGCTCAAGATCGTCAGGCTGCACGTGCAGCAGACCCACCGCCTCCACGCCATGGCCCACCACCTCGCGCGCTTCTTCCAGGAAGATATCCAGCAGGTCGTCTTCGTCGTTATCTTCGCTGGCCAGGCTCTCGAGCGCCGGCTCGCTCGCCAGAGGGGCGGCCTGGGAGAGATCGACCAATGCCTGGGCGCCTGCGGCCGCATCGTCACCCACCACGGCCTGAGCCGCATCACGGGCAGCACGGGCCACCGCCGGCTGCTCGGCCAGCGAAGCCTGGGTCGCCAGACTGTCGAGCTGCTCGCTGAGATCGGCCAGGTTCACCCCCTCTTGCACACCGTCCACCACGCGCTGAACACGCACGCTGATCGCCTGGGCATCCTGACGTGCGGATGGCGGGGCGTTATCTGGGTGCAGGGTACGGCCCATGAGCGGTAAGAGCTCACCTTTTGCCTCATCAAAGACAAACAGTTTTTTGGCGAGCGCGGGCTGGTAGTTGAGCATGTCCACCAGGAAACTCAGGGCGCTGAGGTTGTTGCCCAGCTGCTGAAAGATACCGTGGTCACGGCCCTGAATCTCATCCACCTCGCCGCTCAGGATCTGATCCACCAAGGCACGCATGCAGGTCACCGCCTGCACCGCCGGCTCCATTCCCAGCACCGACAGCACGCCACGCATTTGGGCCAACTGCGACACCGCCACATGCAGACCGGCTTTTTCGTTCGGCGCACGGAAGAACTGATCCAGCGACTTTTCAGCCTCGCCCAATGAAACCTTGAGTTCGCCAACAACGCTGCCCATGGTCTGGCGATCGCTCACACGGCGGTAGAGCTGCTCCATCCAGGGGTCCAGCGGCTGCGCAGGCGCGCCAGCCAGCACCCGCTCGAGTCGTGCAGCCAAGGCCTGGGTCCGCTCCGTCATGTCGGTGTCGCTGGGATCAAAGTCCTCGAACGCCGCTTCCAGATACAGGGTGGTGGTTGCCACCTCCATGGCAAGCTCTGCCGGCACATCGACCGCGTCCCGAGCCACCCGATCCGTGGCCTTCACCAAGGCCTGCGCCAACACGGTGCTGGCAGGGTGCAGCTTGAGCAGCGAGTCACCGATCAGGCCAAACTGTTCGATCACCTGACGTGCACGGCTGGCGTCGCCACCCGAAAACAGAGACCACGCCTCCTTGGCTGCGCCGATCCGTTTGCGCGCCTGCGAGAGGTTGGCCGGGTCGTAGCGACCCAGGGTGACCCGTTGGTAATCCACAGGCTGTACAGATTCCAGACGGAATGCCTCTCGCACCGCAAACAGGTGTGGTGCCTGCTCTGACGTGGCGCTACTGGCCTGAGAGCAGAAAAACAGCAGGTCGTGCAGCAGTGTTTCCGATACCTGGGTCTGGCCTTGGGCAAATGAGGCGAACTGCAACAGTGTGCGAGAGGCCGCCCGCTTGACGTACACATCCACAGGCAGCAGGTGCTGCGACACGGCTTCAAAGTAGCCAGCAGCCACACGCCAAAAAGTCTGCGCGCGCTGCTCGGTTGCACCAGCGGAGAGGCCCGCACTGAGCTTGGCCAACTGCTGCGCAGCAGCCGGACTTTGTGTTTTGACCACCAGCAAGACGAGCCGGTCGAACAGCAAGCGCAAAGGCGCATCGCAGCGCATGGGCGCAAGGTCGGCCGGCGCAGCGACGTCGACACCACGATGTTCAAAAATCCACAAGTCGGCTGGATGCACCCGTTCGGCCGCAGCCAATTCCTGCACTTCGCGGTACTGGGGGAACAGGGCCACGGGCTCAACGGGCTTGTTGTTGAGCACCGTTTCAAGGTATTCAAGGAGCGCAAAGCTGGCACGCTCCAGCTTGCCTGCCGCTTCGTCGTTGCACACCATGGGGCGCTGCACAAATCGCTGCACCGCTGCCTCCATGGCACGCAACACCTGGGCCGGCGCCCCAAGACCCACCATTTCCAAGGCGCCCACCGCCTGATGCAGCTGCTGACGAGCCACTCGCAGCGAGGCGGGATCTGCAGCCTCCAGGTCGTTGTTGCGGGATTGCTCGGTCTCACGGACGAAGCGCTTGATCGCCTTGTTGGCGGCCTCAAGTGACTTGCGCAACTCGTCAAATACCCAAGCCAGCGGACCGAGGTCGGCGAGCGGGACATCCGTCTGCGAACTGTCGGATCGGGTGGTGTCGAGCATGGTGTTGTGAAGTTGAGACTCGAGCAGGGTTTATGCGATCTTGAAGCGCGCCACCGACTGGCGCAATTCTTCGGCCATGACGGAAAGTTCACGCACCTGCTGTGCGGTGGAGCGCGTACCTTCACCGGTCTGCTCGGTCACTGCAAAGATGTGCTGAATGTTTCCGGCCACCTCGTTGGCCGAATCGGCTTCGCGGGACGTGGCACTGGAAATTTGTTCAATAAGCTCGGCCAGGCGACGCGACACACGGTCGATCTCGGACAGGGCGGTACCAGCGTTGTCCGACAGTTTGGCCCCCTCGACCACACCCTGCGTGGAACGCTCCATAGCGCCCACGGCATCTTGCGTGTCGGTCTGAATCGCTTTCACCAGCGCCGCAATCTGGCGCGTGGCGTCGGCGGAACGTTCGGCCAGTCGTTGCACCTCCTCAGCCACCACCGAGAAGCCGCGACCAGCTTCACCGGCCGATGCGGCCTGAATGGCAGCGTTCAGGGCCAGCACGTTGGTCTGCTCGGTGATGTCAGAAATCAGCTCCGTAATTTCACCGATCTCCTGCGACGATTCACCCAGCCGCTTGATGCGCTTGGACGTTTCCTGAATCTGGTCGCGGATGGCATTCATACCGCCAATGGCATCCTGCACAGCCTGCAAACCCGACTCGGCGGCCTTCAGCGAAACCCGCGCCACAGCGGCTGACTCCTGCGCCTGGCCCGACACCTGGTTGATACGCTGGGCCATGTCCACCACCGATTGACCGGTTTCCCGAATTTCGCGCAATTGCTGATTGGACGCGGCCAGCAATTCGGTGGACGTGCTTTCCACCATTGAGGTGGTTTGCGCCACGCGGGTCGCCGTGGCCTGCACGTTCCCCACCAGCGAGCGCAACTCCTCTACGGTGTAGTTCACCGAGTCCGCAATGGCCCCGGTGATGTCCTCCGTCACCGTGGCTTCCTGGGTCAGGTCGCCTTCGGCCACCGTCTGCAGTTCGTTCATGAGCCGCAAAATGGCGGCTTGGTTGGCGTCGTTGACGCGCTTGGCATCCTGCTCCAGCGACACGGCTGCCACCCGCTGAGATTCGGCGAGGGTTTGTCGCTGACGGCTGTCAAGCAACTGCACATAGGCCAGACCGGCCCCGCAGACCAAAGCAAACACGGCGGACAACAGCAGGGCAATCACCTCACCACCGCCGAGGCCGGAACGGGAAGACAGATCGCCTTGCAAAGTCTGCAGACTCAGCCGCAAGGGCTCACTGTCGGCAATGATGGCGACCTGCGCTTCACGGGCTGACACCAGACCCTGCAGGTTGCCCAGAATGGCGCCGGCTTCGGTTCGGGTTTTCTCATAGAGCGCCAGCAGCGCTTCCAGGCGCTCACGTGTCTGCTCATCGCTGGCTGCCGACAGACGCAACTCGTCGCTGCCCTTGAGCAAGCCCTCCGTGATTTCCTTGAACGTGTTCAGGTCTTTGCCCAGCAGAAACACCGCTTCGGGACTCACGCCCTCCATGGTCAGGAATTCGTTGGCCGATTTACCGATGCGCTGCGTCAGCATCACCAACTGGCCCGAAGCAGAAATTTCGGTGGCGGGGGCGTTCTGCTGCAACTTGAGAGATGAAATGGTCTCGGCGATTTCCAGCAGGTCCGACGACTGGCGGTTGATGCTGCGCAGCGCAGTGCCCACCTGGGTCAGGATCGTTTGCTGGCTCAGCACCGCAGCAGCGTTGCGCTCGGCCTGCTCCACTTTGGGCAGCAAGGCATCCAGCTGTTCGCTGTATTGCGCGCCCAGCGGGTCGATGGACAGAGCGTCATCGCCCTGCTTCAACCCCCGCAGGTTGCGTGCCAGCACATCAGAGCTTTCACGCACTTCGGGAAACGCAGAAGGACTGCCGATCAGTGCCTGCGAGACACTCTTGGCCAAACGCTGTGACTGCATCAAGGCTTGGCCGCTGGCCGCCACCTGCTGGCCGATTTTTTCGGTCTGGCTGAGAACGAAAAACGTCACCGCGCCCAACACGACCAGACCCGCCACCAGCAGCATCACCAAGGTTCGCTGGTGCTGCTCGGCCGGCTTGCTGCCCAGCAAGGGCAACGTCACCAAACCAGCTTTCAGCTGACCTCTCTCGTCATCAGCCGCCAGGCTGCCTTCATCGAAATCGCCCGCAGAGAGATCGGGCGCCAATCGTGCTGCAGCAAGCTCGGCAAGACCCTGATCGTTGGCGCCGCTCAGCTCGGGCTCATCCCCGGATTTTTTCTTGAACAGTCCCTGGAATCGATCAAGCATGGTCATGAAAAAACCTTCCAACAGAAAACAAAGTACGTATTACCGATATCAGCCTGAAGGACATCAACCGTCAGGCAGCAATGACCATAAATTCGGGTTCGGCCACCAGGCTCTGCAGATCGAGCTCTTGCCAGGACAGGCCCTGATGGTCAATCAGGCACCGGGAGAAATAAGCGGGTGAGCCTGCAGGAACGTCAGCGAGCGCCTTGAACATGGCGGGATTGCGCAGCCCCAGCAGCCGATCAATCCAAAGCACCGCATTCACGCCCAGCCCGCTGTGCAGACTCACAAGTCGCGACTCGGACGTGATTCGGTCGGCAGCTTGCGCCAACGGGTACAACCGATCAACCAACCGCCCCAGATCGACCACGCCATACAGGCCGCCGCGCAGACTGGCCACACCGGCATACCACGGCTTGGTGTAGGGAACGGCCTGGATCGGACACCAGGGAAAAATCTCGCCCGACTGGACCAAGGGAAACAGATAACGCTGCCCCCGGACTTCCACGGCAAGCCAAGAGGCAGTAGTGGCTTCAGATTTGGCGGCGGTCAGGCGCTGGGCCAGCCGTTCCTGTAGATCCCTGAGTGACTGTCGGTTGGCCATGCTGGGTGTTTATCGGGGCGCGTACAACGGCGTGGCGGCGCGGCTCAACCGAGTGCCCGGATCTTGGACAGCAACTCTTCGGCGTTCACCGGTTTCGTGACGTAGTCGCGCGCGCCTTGGCGCATGCCCCAGACACGATCGGTTTCCTGATTTTTACTGGTGCACATGATGATGGGGATGCCCGAATACTGAGGGTCTCGGGAAATTGCTCGGGTCAACTGAAACCCATTCTGACCGGGCATCACCACATCCATCAAAATCAGTTCCGGCTTTTCCTCTCCGAGCCGACGAAAGGCCTCTTCCGAATTCTCGGCGGTGCGCACGCTGTAGCCACTTTTACCCAACAGATCCGACAAAACCATCAGCTCGGTTTTGGAATCGTCCACGATAAGCACTTTCTGGATGGGCATCAAACGGCTCCGGTAAGGTTGGCGCCAAACCGTTGCACCGCGTGCAACAGTTGGTCTTTGGTGAAGGGTTTTGTAAGGTATTCCTGCGAGCCAACCATGCGGCCACGCGCCTTGTCGAACACACCGTCCTTGGACGAGAGCATCACCACAGGGATGCTGGCAAAGCGGGCGTTGCGCTTGATGATGGCGCAGGTCTGGTAGCCGTCCAGCCGAGGCATGAGGATGTCGCAGAACACCAGATCAGGCTGGTAATCGTTGATCTTGGACAAGGCATCAAAGCCATCTTCGGCCAGCAAGACCTCGTACCCACCCTGCTTGAGAAAAATCTCGGCGCTGCGGCGTATGGTGTTGCTGTCGTCAACCACCAGAACTTTCAGTGCGGGTGTCGTGCTCATGGTGGAATTGCTCCAGAAAACAGGTCGGGGCAGGGGATGCGCTCAGGGCAGAATCACGCGAAACCACAACCGCAAAGAATCACGGCGTCACAGCGAGCTTGCGTCAATCAGATCTGCACCATTTCAAAATCTTCCTTGCGGGCCCCGCACTCAGGGCAGGTCCAGTTCATGGGAACCTGAGTCCAAGGTGTTCCGGGCGCCAGGCCATGCTCTGGATCGCCGCTGGCTTCGTCGTAAATCCAGCCGCAGATCAGGCACATCCAAGTCTTGGTTTCGGTCATGGCTATAGGGGGCATTGTCATAGAATGACAGCCATTGTATCGACCCCCATGAGCCGCCTTCCGTCCGCTTGCGGCTCATTCGTGACCGGTCGTCCGTTGGTTTTTATTTGTATGCAGGCCGGCTGCCACCCAAACGCGCAACGGCCCTGCCCTTCACACCGCCACATGTCCGATACCCCTGAATCCTTGACGCCTTCTTCGGTCGGTGCGCCCAGCGAAACCAGCCTGCCTTGCGTGATGGTGTTCAACGCCAACGACACCAGTGGCGCAGGTGGTCTCAGCGCCGACATCACCGCCATGTCCAGCGCATCGGCCCACGTACTCTCGGTGGTGACCGGGGCCTATATCCGCGACACCACGGAGATCCACGACCACGTGACATTTGACGAAGAGGCCGTGGGTGACCAGGCGCGCTGCGCGCTCGAAGACATGCCGGTGCAAGCCTTCAAAGTCGGGTTTGTCGGCAGCCCTGAAAACCTCAGCGTCATCGCCGAAATCACCTCCGACTACGCCGACGTACCCGTGGTGACCTACATGCCCGATCTGTCGTGGTGGGACGAACTGGCGATTGAAACCTATCTTGATGCCTGCGCCGAGTTGTTGCTGCCGCAGACCACCGTGCTGGTGGGCAACCACAGCACCCTGTGTCGCTGGCTGCTGCCCGACTGGGACAGCGACCGGGCACCCGGCCCACGGGAAATTGCGCGTGCCGCCGCAACCCACGGTGTGCCTTACACCCTGGTGACAGGCTTCAATGCTGCCGACCAGTACCTGGAAAGCCATCTGGCTTCGCCGGAAACGGTACTGGCCACGGCCCGTTACGAGCGCTTTGACGCCACGTTCGCCGGTGCCGGCGATACGCTGTCTGCAGCGCTTTGCGCGCTCATCGCAGGGGGCACCGACTTGCAATCGGCCTGTGCTGAGGCCCTGACGTATCTGGATCAATGCCTGGACGCCGGATTTCAGCCCGGCATGGGCAACGCCGTCCCCGATCGCCTGTTCTGGGCCCATGAAGACGACGAAACGGGCGACACCGAGCCCCCACCGGAAACCGCACTGGATGCGGAGGCTTTTCCGCTGGACACCACCAGACACTGAGCCGCTTGGGAACAGCCTCGCGCCCCATCCCGATGACTTCACGAGCACCGACCATGACCGACCGCAACCAAGAACTGTTTGAACGCGCCAAAGCCCTGATACCAGGGGGCGTGAACTCCCCCGTGCGGGCCTTCAAGGCGGTGGGCGGCACGCCGCGCTTTGTCCAGCGCGCCCAGGGTGCCTATTTTTGGGACGCCAACGGCCAGAAGTACATCGACTACATCGGTTCCTGGGGTCCGATGATCCTGGGCCATGGCCACCCGGCGGTGGTGGACGCGGTGCAAAAGGCCGTGCTGGAAGGTTTTTCGTATGGCGCGCCAACCGAGCGCGAAGTGGATCTGGCCGAAGAAATCATCAAGCTGGTCCCCAGCATCGACATGGTGCGCCTGGTGAGTTCGGGCACCGAGGCCGGCATGAGCACGATCCGCCTGGCACGGGGCGCCACCGGGCGCAAGAAAATCATCAAGTTCGAAGGCTGCTACCACGGCCATGCCGACGCGCTGCTGGTGAAAGCCGGCTCGGGCCTGGCCACCTTCGGCAACCCGACCAGCGCGGGTGTGCCGCCCGAGGTGGTGCAGCACACCCTCGTGCTCGAATACAACAACATCGAACAGCTCGAAGCGGCGTTCATGGAGCACGGCTCCGAAGTGGCCTGCCTGATGATCGAACCGATCGCCGGCAACATGAACTTCGTGCGCGCCAGCGTGCCGTTCATGAAGCGTTGCCGCGAGCTGTGCACGCAGCACGGCGCGCTGCTGGCGTTTGACGAGGTGATGACGGGCTTCCGTGTCGCGCTCGGCGGCGCGCAGAGCGTGTATGCCCAGCTGATTCCTGGTTTCGAGCCCGACATGACGGTCATGGGCAAGGTGATCGGCGGCGGCATGCCGCTGGCGGCCTTTGGCGCCAAGCGCGCGGTGATGGAGCAACTGGCTCCGCTGGGCGGCGTGTACCAAGCTGGCACGCTGAGCGGCAACCCGGTGGCCACCGCCTGTGGCTTGGCCACGCTGAAAGAAATCCAGAAGCCTGGTTTTTATGAAGCGCTGTCGGCCACCACGCAGTCGCTGGTGAGCGGCCTGACCGCCGCCGCCACCGCAGAGGGCGTGACGATGTGCGGTGATAGCCAGGGCGGCATGTTCGGCTTCTTCCTGTTCGATGAACTGCCGCAAAACTACGCCAAGGTGATGACCACCGACGGCCCGCGATTCAACAAACTCTTCCACGGTCTGCTGGACCGCGGCGTGTACATCGCGCCGGCGCTGTATGAGGCTGGGTTTGTGAGCGCAGCGCACACGGCGCAGGACATTGCCGACACCGTGGCTGCGGCGAGGGACGTGTTCAAGCTGCTGGGCAAGTAAGCGGTTTTCGCTTGCTTGAGGGTTCAGGCGGCCGGTTGTTCCGGCCGTTTGCTTTTGTATCGTTCGTCGTGATGCACTCCGCCACCTCGCGCCAGGTGGATAGGCACATCACCCCAAGCCACCCCAACGGACCAAGGTATTTTCTGGTCGAGCACCCACCCGTCAGCGGGACAGGGGGTTGGGGCAGTCCGGTCGAAGGCTCCATTCGCGGGTGCCACAGACAGTGAGCGCCCAAGCCGTGTTCACGAGGAAACGGCAGCGGACCCGAACAGCGGCCCGCGAGGTGAGCCGGAGAGCGGATGCCCCGACCCCCTGCCCAACCACCAGGTTGGCGAGGAACAGCATCCGAGAGAAACCGCCGCAGAAAGAGAAAAGGGCCCCGAAGAGCCCTCACCCCAACCCGCTCCCAGAGGGAGAGGGAGAGGGGGCAAGACACTTCTCGCGAAGCGTCCGCTGGTTCAGTGCCTGAAGTGGCGCACGCCGCTGTACACCATCACCACACCACGTTCGTCGGCCGCGTCGATCACTTCCTGGTCGCGCATCGAGCCACCGGGTTGGATGACGCAGGTTGCGCCGGCATCCACCACCACATCCAGACCATCGCGAAACGGGAAGAAGGCGTCGCTCGCCACCGCGGTGCCTTGCAGCGTCAGGTTGGCGTGGCCGGCCTTGATGCTGGCGATGCGGGCCGAATCGAGGCGGCTCATCTGGCCGGCGCCCACGCCCCTGGTCATGCCGTCTTTGCAGAACACGATGGCGTTGGACTTGACGTATTTCGCCACGTTCCAGGCAAACATCAGGTCGTCCAGCTGCTGCTCGGTGGGTTGCAGCTTCGTGACCACCTTCAGGTCGGCGCGCTGCAGCACATGGTTGTCGGCGCTCTGGATCAACAGACCCGAACCAATGCGCTTGATGTCCTGGCTGTTGCGGCCAGCCGCGCCAGCGGGCAGTTCGATCTGCAGCACGCGCACATTGGCCTTGGCCTTGAAGATGGCCAGCGCCTCGGGTGTGTAGGCCGGGGCCATGAGCACCTCGACAAACTGCTTGCTCACAGCCTCGGCCGCGGCCTGGTCCACCGGGCGGTTGAAGGCGATGATGCCGCCAAAGGCGCTGGTGGGATCGGTCTGGAAGGCCTTGCTGTAGCACTCCAGCGCGTCCCTGCCCACCGCCACGCCGCAGGGGTTGGCGTGCTTGACGATCACGCACGCGGGCGCCTCGAAGCTCTTCACGCATTCCCAGGCGGCGTCGGCATCGGCAATGTTGTTGTAGCTCAGCTCCTTGCCCTGCAGCTGCTGCGCCGTCACCAGCGAGCCGGCGGCGGGGTGCAGGTCGCGGTAGAAAGCCGCCGTCTGGTGCGGGTTCTCGCCGTAGCGCAGGTCTTGGAGCTTGACGAAATGGCTGTTGCTCTGACCGGGGTATTCGCTGCGCTGGGGCACGCCTTCGGGCTTGTCGAACCGGATGCTTGAGAGGTAGTTGCTGATGGCCCCGTCGTACTGGCTGATGCGGTTGAACGCCGCCACCGACAGGGCAAAGCGCGTCGGGTCGCTCAGCTTGCCGCTGGCTTTCAGCTCGCCGATCACGGCCGGGTACTGGGTGGCGTCGGTCAGCACCGCCACGTCTTTCCAGTTCTTCGCCGCGCTGCGCACCATCGCCGGGCCGCCGATGTCGATGTTCTCGATCGCGTCTTCCAGCGTGCAGCCAGGCTTGGCCACGGTGGCCTCAAACGGGTAGAGGTTGACGATCAGCAGGTCGATGGTGTCGATGCCGTGCGCCTGCAGGGCGGCCATGTGCTCGGGCACATCGCGGCGCGCCAGCAGACCACCGTGCACCTTGGGATGCAGGGTCTTGACGCGGCCGTCCAGCATTTCGGGAAATGCCGTCACCTCGGCCACTTCCGTGACCGGCAGGCCCTGCTCGGCCAGCAGCTTGGCGGTGCCGCCAGTGGATATGAGGGCCACGCCCAAGCCGTGCAGGGTCTGGGCCAGTTCAACGATGCCGGTTTTGTCGGAGACGGAAATGAGTGCGCGCATGGGAAGGTTCAGCGTTAAGAAAAAAGGGTAGCGCCAGAGGAAGGCCGGAGCAAGGTGCGGGCCTTCACAACAGGTTGTGTTCGAGCAATTTTTTGCGCAGCGTGTTGCGGTTCAGACCCAGCCACTGCGCCGCGCGCGACTGGTTGTTTTGCGCCTGTTCCATCACCACTTCGAGCAGCGGCTTTTCGACCGCTTTGACGAGCATGTCGTGCAGGCCCGCCGGGTCGGTGCCGTTGAGGTCGTGGAAAAAATCTTCCATGCTGGCACGAACACAGTCGTGCAGGTTGTGCTTGCTCATGCGGCCAGTTTCCAGTTGTCTTCTCGGGTCATGTTGTGCTCTGGTGTAGAAGCCCAGGTGTCGAAATGCTCGCGCACGCAGTCCAGTTGGGCCTGCGCGGTGGTGAGTGTGTTGATCTGGCGGCGAAACACCGCCGCTGCGCCACCAGGCAGGGGCAGTGCCTGCGCGTACCAGCCCAGGTGCTTGCGCGCGCTGCGCACGCCGGTAAATTCGCCGTAGAGGCTGTAGTGGTCTTCCAGGTGGTCGAGCAACCAGGCTTTCACGTCCAGCAGGTCGGGCGGCGGCAGCTGTTCGCCGGTGGCGAGAAAGTGAGCGATCTCGCGGAAGATCCAGGGACGGCCTTGGGCAGCGCGGCCGATCATGAGGGCGTCGGCGCCGGTGCGGGCCAGCACCGCGCGGGCTTTTTCGGGGCTGTCGATGTCGCCGTTGGCCACCACCGGAATCTTCACCAGGCTCTTGATGTGGGCTACGGTGTCGTGTTCAGCCCACCCTTTGTAGCCTTGTTCGCGGGTGCGGCCATGCACGGTCAGCATCTGCACGCCCGCAGCCTCGGCGGCGAGCGCGATGGTCGGCGCATTCTTGCCTTCGGCACACCAACCGGTGCGCATTTTCAGCGTCACGGGAACGCCCTGCGGCGCACAGGCGTTCACCACGGCTTGCACGATGTCCATCGCCAGCGCTTCGTCCTGCATCAGGGCAGAGCCGGCCCATTTGTTGCACACCTTCTTGGCGGGGCAGCCCATGTTGATGTCGATGATTTGCGCGCCACGGTCGATGTTGTAGCGGGCGGCATCGGCCATCATCTGCGCGTCGGTGCCGGCAATCTGCACCGCAATCGGGCCAGGCTCACCGCTGTGGTCGGCCCGGCGCGACGTCTTCAGACTGTCCTGCAAGTCGGGGCGAGAGGTCACCATTTCGCTCACCGCGTAGCCCGCACCCAGCCGCTTGCAGAGCTTGCGGAACGGCCGATCCGTCACGCCCGCCATGGGCGCGACAAACAAAGCGTTGGGCAGGGTGTACGGACCCAGTTGCATGGCGATGGGAGAATGGGTGGTGGTGCGCAGCCGCGCAGAGCCCGGAAAAACCTGGGCGGGGAGGATGGGCATTGTATCTGCCTGTTTTTTCAGCAGGCGATATGTTGCACCGCGCCTTTGTTTGGACCCCTTGCCGCCCATGCTCGACTGGATCGCTTCCCTGCTGCAACTGCTCGCCCTGCCCGAAGTCGGTCTAAGCACCGTGTTTGTGGTGGCTTTCATTTCAGCCACGCTGCTGCCCATGGGCTCCGAGCCGGCGGTGTTTGCCCTCATCAAACTCAGCCCCGAGCTGTTCTGGCCGGTGATCTTTGTGGCCACCGCCGGCAACACGCTGGGCGGTGCCGTGAGCTGGGCCATGGGCTTGGGCGCCCACACCTTGGTGGACAAAGCCCGCCACACCCACACCCCGCACCCACGGGCGCTGCGCTGGCTGGAGCGCTTTGGGCCCAAGGCGTGCCTGCTGTCGTGGCTGCCCGTGGTGGGCGACCCGCTGTGCGCCGTGGCCGGCTGGCTCAAGTTTCCATTCTGGCCCTGCGTGGCTTATATGGCGGTGGGCAAGTTGGCACGCTACCTCACCATGACGGGTGCCCTGCTCTGGGTGTTCCCGGGGGGACTCCCGTTCTGATGTCTGCGGTACTTCGGGGCGATACTTGAATGCTCTCGTCACGCGCCCGCCCACATGACCCATCCCCCACGCGACGCCGCCCTGCCGCGCGCCCTCTGGGCGCTGATGATGGGCAATTTCGTCATCGGCACCGGTGTGATGGTGGTGCCGGGCACGCTCAACGACATCAGCCAATCGCTGGGCGTGTCCATCCCACAGGCTGGCCAGCTCATCACGGCGGGCGCGATTTTGATGGGACTGGGTGCGCCCGCCTTTGCCACCCTGGTGGCCGGCTGGGACCGGCGCCGCCTGCTCACACTCTCGTTGCTCTGGTACGCACTCCTCATGGGCATTTGTGCGCTGGCGCCCAGCTACACAGCCCTGCTGCCGCTGCGGGTGCTGGCGGTTATTTCGCCGGCCATCTTCACGCCGCAGGCTGCCGCCTGCGTGGGCTTGCTGGTGCCCGCCTCACAGCGGGGGCGGGCCATCACCTTTGTGTTTCTGGGCTGGTCGGTGGCGTCGGTCATGGGCATGCCGCTGGCGGCCTGGATCGGCGGCACGCTGGGCTGGCGCTGGGCCTTTGGCCTGGTGGCGCTGATGTCGCTGGCCAGCGCAGCCTGGGTGTGGCGCGACATGCCCAACGGCATCCGCCCGGCCGCGCTATCGCGCCAGGCCTGGGGCCAGACACTCGGCTCGCCGGCACTCATGCTCGCGGTGGGCGTCACGCTGCTCTCCGCATTTGCACAGTTCACCCTGTTTTCTTACTTTGCGCCCTATCTGGTGCAAACGCTGGGTATCGGCGGCGGCACCTTGTCGCTGCTGTTTTTGTGGTTTGGCGCCTTTGGTCTGGCGGGCAACGTGGCGCTGTCGCGCTGGATCGACCGCATTGGCGCCTCGCGCGGCGCCCTGCTGATGATGGGCGGCATGGCGCTGAGCCTGCTGCTGTGGCCGCTGGGCCGGGCCGGGCTGTGGCAGCAGGCGCTGGTGCTGGTGCCGTGGGCCATTGGTTGCTTTGCCGCCAACTCGGCGCAGCAGGCCCGGCTGGTGCACCTGTCGCCAGCGCTGGCGCCGGCCACGGTGGCACTGAACACGTCAGCCATGTACGCCGGCCAGGGCATGGGGGCCGCGCTCGGCGGCGTGATGATTGCGCAGGGCCAGATGCTGCGCCTGCATGAAGTGGGGCTGGTGGTGATGCTGGCGGCCATGGCGCTGAGCGTCTGGGCCACCCGCGTTCAAAAACGCTCGTAAGGCATCAGGTAACGCCACTCGCCCACCGGCAGGCCAGCCAGGCCAATGCGGCCCAGCCGCAGTCGGCGCACGGCGGTGATCTTCAGTCCTGCGCGTTCGCACAGGTGTTCCACCTGGCCCGGCAGGTTGCCTTTGATGGCCAGGCGCAGGCGCAGTTCGCTCTGCCAGCTGGCACGCGCCGTGGGCACGGTCCAGCCGTCGAAAAACAGCGCTTTCGACAGGGACTTGAGCACCGCATCGCGCCGGGCGTCGTCTTCCAGCGCCGGGTCTTCGGCCACTTCCACCAGCCACTCGTGTTCGATCTGGGCCGACGCGTCGGTGATCTTGCGCGCCACGCTCGGGTTCTGGGTGAACACCATCAACCCGCTCATGGCGGTGGACAGCGCCGCCACCGGGAGCAGCTTGTGGCGGTGCGCTTTGAGCGGGCGCACGCCCGAGCGGTCGCCTTTGAAACGGTTGGTGTTGGTAAACCACTTGGCGGCCAGCGCGTCGGGCAGGAACGGCTCGTTGGGCAGCACGCGGTTGTGCGGCTTGTGCCAGATCAGCGTCACCGACTCCAGCGGCTCCATCTTGGCCTTGGGGTCCAGCACCACCGCCTGCTCGTCGCGCACGCGCTCCATGGGTTCTTCCACCACCACGCCGTCCACCCGCACCCAGCCCCCGGCGATGTAGTTTTCGGCGTCGCTGCGCGAGCAGGGCAGCTGGGCCGCCAGGCGCTTGGACAGGCGCTGGGCCTCGGGCCGCTGGGCGTTGCTCATGCTCAGCTGCTGAACAAAAAGTTCAGCACATCACCGTCTTTGACCACGTAGTCTTTGCCCTCGGCGCGCATCTTGCCGGCGTCTTTCGCCCCCTGCTCGCCTTTGTAGGTGATGTAGTCGTCAAACGCGATGGTCTGGGCGCGGATGTAGCCCTTCTCAAAATCGGTGTGGATCACGCCGGCCGCCTGCGGGCCGGTGTCGCCCACGTGGATGGTCCAGGCGCGCACCTCTTTCACGCCCGCGGTGAAATAGGTTTGCAGGCCCAGCAGCTTGTAGGCGGCGCGAATCAGGCGGTTCAGGCCCGGCTCGCTCTGGCCCAGCTCCTCCAGAAACATCTGGCGGTCCTCGTCGCTCATCTCGCTCATTTCGGCTTCGAGCTTGGCGCAAATGGCCACCACCGGCGCATTTTGCGCGTCGGCAAAAGCTTTCAGGCGGTCCAGCAAGGGGTTGTTTTCAAACCCGTCTTCGGCCACGTTGGCCACAAACATGGCGGGCTTGGCCGTGATCAGGAAAAACTGCTTCAACAGCGGCAGCTCTTCCTTGCTGAAATCAATGGTGCGCACGGGCTTCACGTCGTTCAGCGCGGCCTGGCACTTTTCCAGAATCGCCACCAGCTTGATCGACTCCTTGTCGCCCGAACGCGCCGTTTTCTGCACGCGGTGCAGGGCTTTTTCCACCGCCGCCAGGTCGGCCAGGCACAGCTCGGTCTGAATGACCTCGATGTCGGCGATCGGGTCGATCTTGTTGGCCACGTGGATCACGTTGTCGTCTTCGAAGCAGCGCACCACGTTGACGATGGCGTCGGTCTCGCGGATGTGCGCCAGAAACTTGTTGCCCAGGCCCTCGCCCGTGCTGGCACCGGCCACCAGGCCCGCAATGTCCACAAACTCCACGATGGCCGGCACGATGCGCTCGGGCGAAATGATCTCGGCCAGCTGCTGCAGGCGTGGATCGGGCACCTCGACGACGCCCGTGTTGGGCTCGATGGTGCAAAAGGGGTAGTTTTCAGCTGCGATGCCGGCTTTGGTCAGCGCGTTGAAAAGGGTGGACTTGCCGACGTTGGGCAGGCCCACGATGCCGCATTGGAGACTCATGGATTACCTCGAAAAACAACCATAAAGTGTATGCGATGGACCACCTTGCGGTACCCTTTGCGCAGGCTGGCACCCATTCAGACCGGCCAGGAGACCGCTGATGGAGACACAGGCCGCGATCAACTCGCCCCTTTATCTGTTCGAGAAGTTCGAGGTGGGCGTGATCCACCTGGATGCCCAGCGCACCGTGCTGGCCATGAACGACTTTGCCCGCAAGGTGCTGCCGGTGGGTGAAATGCAGCCTTTTGACAAGCTGGTGTCGTCGTTCCACCCTGAGCGATCCAAACCCAAGGTCAACTTTCTGCTGGACCAGGCGTCCAGCGGCTGCCCGATGGTGAGCGCCGTGCCCATGACGATGATCATCAACATCCCGGAACAGGTGCTGCTGATCAAGGTGACCCGGCTGGGCGACTTTGAGGGCAAGACCACCGGCTTCGTCCTGGTCTTTTACGACGTGACACAGGTGGTGAGCCATGAAGCCCCGGCGGCCGAACCGCCAGCGCCCGGCCTGCGGCTCAACCGCATCCCCATGGTGGCCAACCACAAGGTGGCGTTTGTGGACACCAAAGACGTGTTGTGCCTGGAGTCGCAAGCCCACTACACGCGGGTGCTGGCCCACGACGGTTTTCATTTCTGCAACCTGAGCATTGGCGACCTGCAAGCCCGCCTGGACCCGGCGCAGTTCATGCGGGTACACCGCTGCTTCATCGTCAACCTGCACGCGGTGGCCGAACTCGGGCGCGAAGGCAGCAAAACGCAGGTGGTGCTCAAAGGCAAGCACCGCGAACCCATTCCGGTCTCGCGGGCCGAGGTCGGCAAACTCAGGGAAGCCCTCGGGCTGCTGGCGCGTCATTGATTTTTTCCAACTGTGGGCCTAAGGACATTCCCGGGTTGTCAAAAGCCACGCGCCTGATCTCAGCATTTCGTGCAATCCAGCGTGCATTTCGTGCGGAAAATGCAGCATTTGATGCCTTCAAACGCTTAATCCCCGCCGTTCGTGTCGGGTTTGGGGACTCCATACACTGGTTCTGTCTTGGACAAAAACCATTAGGAGACAACCATGATTCCACCGCGATTCGAATACCACGCCCCCAAGTCGGTCCGTGAGGCCGTGGCCTTGCTGGGCCAACTCGGGTCCGATGCCAAGCTGCTGGCCGGCGGCCACAGCCTGCTGCCGATGATGAAGCTGCGTTTTGCCGAGCCCGCGCACCTGATCGACATCAACCGCATTCCCGAGTTGCGCGGCATCCGCAAGGAAGGCGCCACGGTGGTGATTGGCGCCATGACAGTGGAGAACGACCTGATCACCTCGCCCATCTTGCAGGCCGAGGTGCCGCTGCTGTGCGAGGCCGCGCAGCTGATTGCCGACCCGCAGGTGCGCAACCGGGGCACCATCGGCGGCGACATTGCCCATGGCGACCCCGGCAACGACCACCCGGCGCTGTCCATCGCGATCGAGGCGCACTTTGTGCTGGAAGGCCCGAACGGCCGGCGCACCGTGCCCGCCGACGGCTTCTTTCTCGGCACCTACATGACGCTGCTGGAAGAAAACGAGGTGATGTGCGAGATCCATGTGCCGGCGTTTGCCCCCGGCACCGGCTACGCCTACGAAAAGCTCAAGCGCAAGACCGGCGACTGGGCCACCGCCGGTTGCGCGGTGGTGATGCGCAAAACCGGCGACACCATCAGCCATGTGCGCGTGGCACTGACCAACGTGGCGCCCACCGCGCTGCGCGTGGAAGCTGCCGAAGCCGCCCTGCTGGGCCAGCCGCTGAACGCGGCCACGCTGCAGGCCGCGGCCGATGCCGCCACCGCCGCCTGCGACCCCGCCGAAGACCTGCGCGGCGACATTGAATACAAAACCGCCATGGCCGGGCAAATGGTCAAGCGCGCCCTGTCCAAAGCCTGGTCCCGTTGTTCCTGAACCGCCGCCGGAGAAACACCCATGTCGAAAAAGCTCATTTCCGTCAACGTCAATGGCCGCACCGAAGAGAAGGCGGTCGAACCCCGCACACTGCTGATCCATTTTTTGCGTGAAGAACTCAACCTCACCGGCGCCCACATTGGCTGCGAAACCAGCCACTGCGGCGCCTGCACGGTGGACATCGACGGCCGTTCGGTGAAGGCCTGCACCCACCTGGCGGTGCAGTGCGATGGCGCCGAGGTGCTGACCGTGGAAGGACTGGCCAACAAGGGCGTGCTGCACGCGGTGCAGGAAGGTTTTTACAAAGAACACGGCCTGCAGTGCGGCTTTTGCACCCCCGGCATGCTGATGCGCGCCTACCGCTTTTTGCAGGAAAACCCGAACCCCAGCGAAGAAGAGATTCGCCACGGCATGGCCGGCAACCTGTGCCGCTGCACCGGCTACCAGAACATCGTCAAGGCGGTGCAGTACGCAGCCAAAAAGCTGCAAGAGCCCGTTGCTGCCTGAAGCCCCCCAAAAACTGGAGACCACGACATGAACGCACCGGTACAAACCGCCGAAGCCCGTGAAATTGCGCTGGCCGGCATGGGCGTTTCGCGCCTGCGCAAGGAAGACGCCCGCTTCATTCAAGGCAAGGGCAACTACGTCGACGACATCAAGATGCCCGGCATGCTGCACATGGACATCGTGCGCAGCCCCATCGCCCACGGCCGCATCGTCAAGATCAACAAAGAAGCCGCGCTCGCCATGCCCGGCGTGCACGCCGTGCTCACCGCCGACGACCTGAAGCCGCTCAAGCTGCACTGGATGCCCACGCTGGCCGGTGACGTGGCCGCCGTACTGGCCGACGGCAAGGTGCACTTCCAGATGCAAGAGGTGGCCATCGTGATCGCCGACGACCGCTACATTGCGGCCGACGCGGCCGAGGCCGTGGAGGTGGAGTACGAAGAGCTGCCCGTGGTGCTGGACCCCTACGCCGCCCTGCAACCCGGCGCCCCCGTGATCCGCGAAGACCTGGCCGGCAAAACCGAAGGCGCCCACGGCAAGCGCGAGCACCACAACCACATCTTCACCTGGGACGCGGGTGACAAAACCGCGGCCGACGCAGCGTTTGACCACGCGGCCGTAACGGTGAGCCAGCACATGTATTACCCGCGCGTGCACCCCTGCCCGCTGGAAACCTGCGGCTGCGTGGCCAGCTTCGACCCGATCAAGGGCGACCTCACCACCTTCATCACCAGTCAGGCCCCGCACGTGGTGCGCACCGTGGTGTCCATGCTCTCGGGCATTCCAGAAAGCAAGGTGCGCATCGTCAGCCCCGACATCGGTGGCGGCTTCGGCAACAAGGTCGGCATTTATCCCGGCTATGTGTGCGCCATCGTGGCCTCCATCGTGCTCGGCCGCCCGGTGAAGTGGGTTGAAGACCGCATTGAAAACATCTCGTCCACCGCCTTTGCCCGTGACTACCACATGGACGGCGAAATTGCCGCCACCGCCGACGGCAAGATCACCGGCCTGCGCGTGAACGTGGTGGCCGACCACGGCGCGTTCGACGCCTGCGCCGACCCGACCAAGTTCCCGGCGGGCCTGTTCCACATCTGCTCCGGCAGCTACGACATTCCCGCCGCCTACGCCAGCGTGAAAGGCGTCTACACCAACAAGGCGCCCGGTGGCGTGGCCTACCGCTGCAGCTTCCGCGTGACCGAGGCGGTGTACCTGATCGAGCGCATGGTGGACGTGCTGGCGCAGAAGCTGAACATGGACAAGGCCGAAATTCGTGCCAAGAACTTCATCCAGAAGGAACAGTTCCCCTACCGCAGCGCCTTTGGTTTTGACTACGACTCGGGCGACTACCAGACTGCGCTGGACAAGGTGCTGGACGCCGTGGACTACAAAGGCCTGCGCGCCGAGCAGGCCGCCAAGCGCGCCGACCCCGACTGCCCCACGCTGATGGGCATTGGCCTCGTCACCTTCACCGAGGTGGTGGGCGCCGGCCCCAGCAAAATCTGCGACATCCTGGGTGTGGGCATGTTCGACTCGTGCGAAATCCGCATCCACCCCACCGGCAGTGCCATTGCACGCATGGGCACGATCACGCAGGGCCAGGGCCACCAGACCACCTACGCGCAGATCATTGCCACCGAGCTGGGTATTCCGAGCGAGGTGATTCAGGTGGAAGAAGGCGACACCAGCACCGCGCCCTACGGCCTGGGCACCTACGGCAGCCGCTCCACCCCGGTGGCCGGTGCTGCCATTGCCATGGCGGCCCGCAAGATACACGCCAAGGCCAAGAAGATCGTGGCCCACATGCTGGAAGTGAACGAAAACGACCTGGACTGGGAAGTGGACCGCTTCAAGGTCAAGGGCGACGACAGCAAGTACAAAACCATGACCGACATCGCCTGGCAGGCCTACCACCAGCCGCCCGAAGGGCTGGAGCCGGGCCTGGAAGCGGTGCATTACTACGACCCGCCGAACTTCACCTTCCCGTTTGGTATTTACCTGTGCGTGGTTGACATCGACCGCACCACCGGCGAAACCAAGATCCGCCGCTTCTATGCGCTGGACGACTGCGGCACCCGCATCAACCCGATGATCATCGAAGGCCAGATCCACGGCGGCCTGACCGAAGGTTTTGCGGTGGCCATGGGCCAGCAGATGCCGTTTGACGCGCAGGGCAACCTGCTGGGCAACACGCTGATGGACTATTTCTTGCCCACCTTTGTGGAAACGCCCCACTGGGAGACCGACCACACCGTGACGCCCTCGCCGCACCACCCGCTGGGTGCCAAGGGCGTGGCCGAATCGCCGCACGTGGGCTCCATTCCCACCTTCACCTCGGCCATCGTGGACGCGTTTTCGCAC
>JAGXSV010000021.1 GCA_018333605.1 Hydrogenophaga sp.
GCGCTGGCGCGGCCGCCACGCCCACCGCCAGACCCGCCGAGGCCAGCGCGTTGCGAATGGTGTCGGTCACCCCGCGCATGGGGCCGCTCCGGGTGTCGAGCCCGGCCGAGGCCAGCGCGCGTTCAATGGTTTCCTGGATGTTCATGGCGAGGGCGCTCGGTGGGGGAAAAGCAGAGGGGCTGCGTGGGAGGCGTTGAATCAAAAAAGGCTTTCGTTTTGTGGTTGCCGTGTGTGTGTCGTGTTCAGGCGGGCGGGGGCGCGTTCACACCATGCGCCCGGCCAGCGCGCGGCGCACCTCGGGCGATGCATGAAACGCGCCCAGCACCGACACCGACTCGATCGCGGCCAGCGCGAGTTCCGGCGGCACGTCTTCGGCAATGCGGGCCAGGCCCACCACCTGCACCCGCAGCCGCTGCCCGGCGGCCACGGCGCGCTCCAGGTCGGCCCGGCTCAGGTGCTGCAGGCCCAGCATGAGGGTGCGCCGCGCCACGGTTTGGCGCACCGTGTCGGCGTGCACCACCAACTGGTTGCGCACGGCCGTGCGGATCAGGTCAGAGCGGTTGGAATAAAACCCTTCCTGCACCAGCAGGTCCACCTGCCCCAGGTCCACCACGCCCAGGTTGATGGTGAGTTTTTCGGTGTCGCCCACCCGGGCTTTGGGTTCGGTCGGTGTGTTTGCCATCTATAAGCCATCCATATGGAATCCATGTGGCGTTATTTAAACACCATTCTGCCGACCGCCCGCGACAGCGCAGTGACGAACCGACCAGCGGTGCACCCCACTACCAGCACCGTGCAGTGGATCAACCGCGACGCCTCCGGTTTTTTGCAAACGGGGCGCGCGGGTGGGATGCGCGCTGCCCCGACCGGCCCCGTGCCGATAATGAGCGCATGCCGCCATCGCCATCGATCTGGAGTCCGCTGAGACAAGCTGCCTTTCGCGGCTTGTGGATTTGCGGGGCCATTTTCTTCATTGGTGCGGGCATGCAAACCATGGCTGCGGCCTGGCTCATGATCGAACTCACCGGTTCGTCCTTCCTCGCCGCCCTGGTGCAGACTGCGGTGTTCTTGCCCATGTTTCTGCTGGCGCTGCCTGCGGGGGTGCTGGCCGACACCACCGACCGCCGGCGCCTGATCTCCGGTGCGCTGATGGCGCAGATCGTCGCCTGCGCGTTGCTGGCCTTGCTGGTGCTCGGCGGCTGGGGTGGGCCGGCGACGGTGCTGTTCCTGGTTTTTGTGTGCGGCTGTTGCACCGCGGTGCTCACGCCCGCCTGGAACTCGTCCGTGGTGGACCCGGTGCCGCGCGACGAATGGCCCCAGGCCATCACCGCCATCGGTATCGCCTACAACGCGGCGCGGGCCATCGGGCCGACGCTGGCCGGCCTGCTGTTTGCCTCATGGGGTGCGGGCTGGGTGTTCGTGGTCACGGTGTTCACCACAGGGGTGATGTGGGAATCGATCCGGCGCTGGCCACCGAAGGCGCACCCGCCCTCTCGCCTGCCGGCCGAACGCCTGTGGGGTGGCACGCTGAGCGGCCTGCGATTCGCCTGGCATTCGCGCATCATCCTGGCGCAGCTGGTGCGCGTGATGGCGTACAGCGCGGCCGGCTCGGCGCTGTGGGCACTGCTGCCGGTGATCGCGCAAAGCCAGCTGGGCACCGGTGCGCAGGGTTTTGGCCTCCTGATGGGGTGCATGGGCACCGGGGCGGTGGCGTCGGGACTGGTGATCGGCCGCCTGCGCAGCCGCTTCGGGCTCGACGCCATCATCGCCGCCGCCTGCGTGGCCTTTGCCGCGGTCATGCTGCTGGCCGCGTGGGTGCGTGTGCCGCTGCTGGTGTACGCGGCCATGGCGGTGGGCGGCGCGGCCTGGATGGCCGCCATGTCCACCTTCAACACCGCCACACAAGCCAGTGCGCCGCCGTGGGTGCGCTCGCGCGCGGTGGCGCTGCACATTGTGGCCTCGCTCGGCGCATTCGCCATCGGCTCGGCATTCTGGGGCGCGGTGTCCGACATCGCCGGACTCACGGCGGCACTGGTTGCAGCCGGTGCCCTGATGGCCGCGGGCCTGCTGCTGGCACGGCCGTTCCCGCTGCGCGTGGGCGAGACCCACGAAGTGACCCAGGGCACGCCCTGGGACGAGCTGTTTGTGGACGACGAACCCAGCCCCGATGCCGGCCCGGTGGCGGTGGAGGTGGGCTACCGCATCCGCCCGGGAGCCGACCGCGCCTTTCTCGACACCATCAGCCGCATGAAAGCACCGCGCCGCCGCGACGGTGCCACCTTCTGGCGCATCTACAAAGACCTGGGTGAACCCTCCCGCTATGTCGAGCGCTTCATCGTCACCTCATGGGCCGACTACCTGCACCAGCGTGCCCGCGCCACCGTGGCCGACCACACCCTGGAGGCCGATGTGCGCGCCTTCTTGGCCCCCGGGGAGAGCCCCCAGATGTCGCACTACATTGCCGAACGCTGAACCACGGACCCGGCGCTGGCAGCATCCGGAGTTCAAAAAAAGACCGATCGCCCCTTGATCTCTATCGTCATTTTTGAACGGCTTCGGGCCGATTGACGACGCGGCCAGATCCGGTCACATCGCCTTCAGGGTTTGACGGTCACGAGTTGTGTCTCGATGGTCTTGTTCTGCGCGTACATCAGCAGGAGGCCGGTCTGTGAGGGCGACGCGGCTGCGCCGCCGGCCACGGCCGTCACCTTCAGCCGCAGGGTCTGGCCGGCCGCCACCGGGCCATCGTAAACACCGCCCTGGAGCGCGTAGCGCGGCGTGGCTGGGGTGTGGGTCATGCCCACGATGGCATCGGTCGGGCTGCCGGTGAAGTAGTTGTCGAAGGCATAGACGCTGAAACGGAACTTCGATGTCGGCGTCAGGCCCAGTGCAACCATGGGTACCGTGAACACGGCATTGCCCGACTGCAGGTCCGCGATCAGGTAGAAGTAAGCCGCTCCCGCGCCCGTGCTCAGATTGACCACATAGACCACCGACTGCCCGCTCGCCGCAAACCCCGTGACTTCGGCGTTGTAGACCAGGAAGTCGTCCACGCCATCGTTGTTCGCGTCAACATGAATGTTCATCTCGGCCGGGTAAGCCGGATGGGCACGCCGGTCAAAGCGGCTGACCCCGAACTGGAGAGCGTCACCAACCGCCCGCACGCCCACGGCCCGCAGGTCGATCAGGGCCAGGCTATCGCCCGCGCCCGGCAGCGACTTTTTCGGCATCTGCGGGCTGGTGCCGGTCAGCGCGAAGAGATCGAAGTAGCCCGCGTTGGCGCCGGTGTTCTGCAGACGCAGGTCGGCGCCGGCTCTCACGTCGGTGCCGGTGGCCGCCACGGCGGCCGACTTGCGCAACAGGGCGTGGAACGGCACCGTCAGGGTTTCGCCGCCAGACCGCAGGGTCACATAGCCGTCGACCTCGTTGCCTTCGAGCAGCGCGCCGTTGCCACCGTTGACGCCGGCATCGCCCAGACCCCAGACGGGCAGCCTGGTGCCATCGACCTTCATGCGCACGGCGATCCTGGCGGTGCCGCCCGCCGCTACCGTGACCGTGGGCGACATCTCGATCGCCGTGGCACCCGAAGCGGCATCGTCGGCGTAGCGGTAGGCTGCAGACAGTGTGTAGGTGCGATCGGTGGCGCCGAAGTTTTCGATCAGCAGTTCGCTGTCCAGGTTGGCCTTGCGGTCGACCTCGGCGAAACCGAACGGCAGCGCCGCCGTGCGGGCCTTGACGTTGTGGGCGATGCTGCTCAGACCCAGGGCGCGGTCAGCACGCAACTCACCCGCACCGATGCGGCTGACCGGCGCCAGCACGCCCGGCAGCGTGGCCGGGTTGGTGTAGACCTCGGTGTGGGCCGAGTTCATCAGCATCGCCTTGATCTGCTCGGGCGAACGCATCGGGAAGGCACCGCGCAAAACAGCGGCCGCGCCCGCGACCATCGGCGAGGCGCCGGAGGTGCCGCCAAAGGCCTGTTCGCCCGTGGCCGAACCGGCGATCGCGGAAACCGAGGCACCCGGCGCACCGATCTCGGGCTTGAGTGCCGAAGCGCTGAAGCCCGGGCCGCGCGAGGAGCTCGCAACCATGCTGCCCGCCAGGTTCACGAAGACGGCTTTTGAGACCGAAACCGAGACTGTGGCCCCCATCCCGAGCTGACCCTTGATGAGATCGGACACCGCCTGCGTGATCACGATGCTCGGCTTGCAGGCTCCATCGGCCGGCGCGGGGCATTCACCGCCGTTCGAGAAAGTCTGCGCATCGCCGGCCGCCACTTGACCGATCAGGATGCCCGTGGCTCCGGCGTCGCTCGCGCGACGGACCTTCTGGCTGATGCTGCACGCGCCTCGATCGATCAGCGCCACCTTGCCAGCGGGGGGCGCCAGATAGGAATCGCCAGCGCAGCCGCGGCCAACGAACACCACGTCGCCCGCGATGCCGCCAGCCAGGGGCGCCCAATCCAGGCTCGCGGTGTTGTTGTAGCGGCCCTGAATGGCGGCCGGGGCGGTGATCGCCAGTGGGAACACGTTGGCACTCGGCACCTGCGTCTGCGCCACGCTCAACACCCCCGGCGCCGACGACGGGGAGCCGACGATGTACGGCCGGTTGGCGCTGTTGCCGGCCGAAGCCACCACCGAAACCCCCAGCTTGACCGCGTTGGCGGCGGCAAAGGACAGATCGTCCTCGTCCTGCCCGTAGCTGCTGCCGAGCGACAGGTTGATCACGTCCACCGCGTCGCTCAGGTCGCCATCGTCGTTGGGGTCGAGCGCGAAGTCCATGCCCCTGAGGAGCGCAACGCCGTTGCACGACGTGGCCACAGCGCTGCAGACCTTGACCGCCACGAGCTGGGCACCCGGTGCCACGCCTCGGTTGGGGCCGACGCCGGCGATGATGTCGGCCACGTGCGTGCCATGGCCCTGGAAGTCGATCGGGTCGGGGTCTTCCGTGCGCTCGCCATTGGGCCAGCGCTCGCCGACAAAGTCGAAGCCGTCCACCACCTTCGCGGTGGGGAACAGGCCGTCGCGTGTGGTCTGCAGGGCATCGCCTACGCCGCTGCCATAGGCAGCGGCGTAGGCGGCGGGCGTGCCCGCGCCGCCGAGGTTGCGGTGCGTGTAATCGATACCCGAGTCCAGCACCGCCACGCGGGTGCCCGTGCCGTCGAAGCCCAGACCCTGCGCAGCAGCGCCGCCCACATAGGGCACGGTCTCGCCCAGCATCAACTCGTAGTGGCGCACCGGCCGCACCGCCGCGACGTCGGGCAAAGCGGCGATTTCGGCCAGGCGCGCGGCGTCGACCCGGACAGCCACCGCATTGTGCGAGACGAGCACGCGGCCGAGTTCGCGTGCGCCCAGGCCCCTGAGTGCGCTCACCAGCGTGTCCTGGCCGCCTCTGAGCAGTGCCTTGTGCGCCTGCAACTGGCTCTGCAAGGCGGCGTCTGTGGCCTTCCAGCTCACACCCGCCACGTCGGGACGAAGCGCCTTCTTCTTCAGCGACACCGGCAAGGCGGTGAGCGATACCCAGACATCGATCGGACCCGTGGCGCGGCGCAGACTGGGCGCAACCGCGGCGGGAAGTTCACCCGCAGGCACACGCAGGGATTCGATCGAGCGGTACAGACTGTCGGCCGGGACGGCCAAGGGGTTTGCCGTGGTGCCGGCCACCGAGGCCACCGGAGGCTCCCCGCCGCCACAGGCAATCACCAGGCAGGACGCCGCGGCCACCGCGACAAGATTGAACGTTCTTTTCATCTGAAGCTTTCTTGGAAAGTGGCAGGGCACATCGGTGGACTCACTGCCGTTTCCAGCTGCACCCTTCGCAGGGCCGCATGAAACAGTGACGTTCAAAAACGCAGTCAAATGTTATGAATTGATTCGATCCCGGTAAATACCATTCATCCGAAGGACCTCTTTTTGAAGGTGTGCTCGGTTCTGGCGGATGCAGGTCGTTCACGGGTCTGACACGCGCCACGCCCGCGAGCGCACGCACCGCATCGAGATGCCCGGGTGCGATGCGAACGGCGATGGCGTTTCGCACATGGCGCACGCGCGCCAATTCAACGGCTCCCAGCCGCTCCAGTTCAAGCCACACGGCTTGCTGCTGCGCCTCGACGTGCTGACGGCGCTTGTTCGCTTCGGTCGCATCGTGCGAGCCCGCTGGAACCGGGGCGTCCAGATCGATCCAGACATCGACGGACGCCGCCCTGACGCCCATCGCCCAGGCCCGCGGCCAGACGCCGCCGCACACGAGCAGCACCGTGACGGCGCGCCGCATCCGGGGTGACCCGCCGCGTTCAGATGACGGGCATGACAGGGTCACGGTCTCGTGTTCGTGTTCGTGTTCGTGTCAGTCAAACAGCGGATTCATCCCGATCGTCCGCCTCTCAGCAGCGCCATCACCTCGTCGTCCTCCACCTGCGGAAAGTGGCGGTAGAACTGGCCCACGGCCTGAAAGTCGTCGGGGGCGTGCAGGCACACCACCTCGTCGGCCATGGTGCGGATGCGGGCCAGGGCGTCGGGCGAGGACACGGGCACCGCGCACACCAGCTTGGCCGGCTGGCGCCGGCGCAGGCTGTGCAGGGCCGAGATCATGGTGGCGCCAGTGGCCAGGCCGTCGTCGACCACGATCACGGTCCGGCCCTCGGGGTCGATGGGGGCGCGAATGGGCGAGTACCGCACGCGGCGCGATCGGATGGTTTCCAGCTGCTGGTGCTTTTCGGCAGCGATGTAGTCCTGATCGGCCCCGATGGACGCGGCATAGGGTGCGATGTAGCTCCAGCCACTTTCATCGACCGAACCAATCGCCACCTCGGGCTGGTAGGGCGCGCGCAGCTTGCGCACCAGCACCACGTCCATGTCGCCCTGCAGCAGTTCGGCCAGCACCTTGCCCATGGGCACGGCGCCGCGGGGAATGGCCAAAATCAGCGGGTGCTGGCCCCGGTACGCGGCCAGCCGGGTGGCCAGCTGGCGGGCAGCGTCTTCGCGGTCTTTGAACATGGCGTTTCCTTGGCGGCTTGGGGATGCTCAGCCGGCAGGCTGCGGTTGCAGCAGCTGAATGCTGAAATCGGGTTCGTAGGGCGGCACGTGGCATTCGACGATGTGGCTGGGCGCCACCTCCAGCCGCAGGCCCACCACGTCGGCCCGCAGAGGCAGCGTGGTCACGCAGCGGTCCACCAGCACCGCCACGCGCACGGCGGCGGCGTGCTTGCGGTTCAGGTGGTCCAGCACTTTCAGCAGCGACTGTCCGGTGTAGAGCACGTCGTCCACCACCAGCACGGTCACGCCGCCGAGGTCCAGCGAAGCGTCGCGGGGGGCTTCGGTGAGCTGGGTGTCGGGATAGACCAGCGTGAGGTCGTCGGCGTAGCGTTTGACGGCCAGGTCCAGCCGCAAGGGCGGTGGCACGCCGTGTTGCAACACCAGGCGCTCGGTGAGACGGTCGGCCAGCGGTGCACCGCGGCGCAGCACGCCCACCACCGCCAGCGGACCGTTGCCGCGCAACAGGCCAGCGGCTTGCCGGGCCATGCGGTCCAGCACCGCATCAAGCCCGGCGCTGTGGTACAGACTGGTCCGAGTACCGGGGGGTAACTTCATGAGCGTGCTCCAGGCGCGGTGGGTCGTTCGCCCCACTGTAGGCCGCCGGCACAACGCGGTCTTGAGCCGCGTCAACGGACCGGCGGTTTGCGTGGGGCGCGGAGCCGTGTCAGGCGCCGGTGGTTTGCAGCGCGTCCAGTTCGGCCAGCAAGCGCGGGCGCACGCCGGCCATGCCGCGGTAGGCCACCACGGCCTCGGTCATGGAGGCCAGCGCGGCGTGCAGTTCGGCCGCACGCGCAGGCGCCACCTGCAACACGGCCAGCAGCGGGCACACCATGACACGGATGAAAAACACGCCGCGCTGCAGGGCGGGCAGGGGCAGCGTGGTCTGGCGTTCGACGCGAAAAAACACCTGCTCCAGCAAGCGTTGACCGCTGGTGTCGGCCTGGGCCTCGGCGTCTGCCCAGCGGGTGCGGCGGGTCTCGGGGTGTTGTGGCAAATCACCGCTGGGCGTGAGCAACCACACATGGCGCAGCATGGAAGCCTGGCGAAACGCCATGTCCACAATGCCTTTGCCACCGGCTTGCAGCAGCGCGTTGTCGGCCACCGGGGCGTGAATGGCGCTGAAGTCCAGGCCCAGCTTGTCGGCCGGGCTCCAGTTGGACGGGAAGCACACCGAAAGCCAGCGTGTGCGCATCGCGTCGGGCTCGTCGTGCAGCACCACCAGGTCTTCTTGCAGGCCCAGGGCCAGCGCCTGGGCCGTGGGCGCCAGGGCCACGCCGGTTTGGGCGGCATAAGCAGCGGCAATGGCCTGCAACACGGCGGGCTCGGCCTGACCGACCAAGGCGCGCTCGTGGTGCGTCTGCAGCACGGCTTGTTTCTGTGCGGCGTAGGCAGGGGCTTGTGCATCGCGCAAGAAAAGCGGCGGGGGCGATACCGGGGGCTGTGCCGCGTCGGTCGCCGGCAACAGGCGCGACAAACCGGGCTGCATGCGAAACGGGCTGGCCACCGTCCAGGGCATCAGGTGAGCGGGGGTGAGCGTGTGCATGGCGACATTGTGGGACGGCAGCGGCGGTGGCGGGGCTCCAGTCGGGCGGGCCAGCAGGGGGCCACCAACGGACTGGGCACCGCTTGCGTCAGGGTCAGTCGGCCAGCTTCTGCACCAGCAGTTTTTGCACCAGCGGGTGCTGCACCTTGCGCGCGGTGCCAATGGCATAAAAGTGTTCCTGCACGCCTTCACAAGGTGCAAACCAGCTCAGGCCGTAGCCGTGCGAGAGCTTTTCGCGCATGCGCTCAGAAGCGGGAAACACGCCCATGCCCGACGAGCCAAACGTGGCCAGCAGGGCGCTGTCTTCAAACTCGCCCACCAGGCTGGGCTTGACGCCCTGGCGTTCAAACCACTGGTCGAGCCGCAGGCGCACCGAGGCATGCGCGGTGGGCAACAGCACGGGCACCTGGGCCAGGCTGTGCGGAAAGTTGTGGCTGGCCTGCGCCAGCCATTCTTGGGGCGCATACCATCCCAGCGCCGAAGACCCGAGCGCGTGGCTGTAGAGCCGCAGATTGGGGTTGGCCGGCGCGGGGCGGTCAGACAGCACCACGTCCAGACGGTGCAGGGCCAGGTCGGCCAGCAGGTCGTCAAACTTGTCTTCGTGGCACAACAGGCGCAGGTGGGGCTCTTCCATGGCGGGCGCCAGCAGGTCGCGCACGGCGAGCTTGGGCAGACCGTCTGAAATGCCCACCACCAGACGCACGCCGATGTGTGTGCCGGCCTCGCGCACAGCGGTTTGCAGGTGCTCACCCAGGTGAAAAATCTGCTCGGCCACCTGCAGCGCAGCCTGACCGGCTTCGGTCAGCGCCAGGCCGCGGCCGGCCGGCTTGAACAAGGCATGCCCCAACGACTGTTCGAGCAAACGCACCTGCGCACTCACGGTTTGCACCGCCAGCCCCAGCCGGTCGGCCGCATGCGACATGCCGCCCTCTTTGGCCGTGACCCAGAAGTAATACAAATGCTTATAATTGAGCTCTTGGTTCATGCTTCGTTTTTAATTGAAGATTAATCACTGATTGTCTGCTTTTTAAAGCCTCTGCAGGGCTCTATTCTTGAACCGTGTTCGGAGCACGCCAGGCGCTCTGCACAGCGAACAACAGACCTGGTTCTTTTTTGCACGCAAGGAAAGCAGTGAGCCATGAGAACGTACCCCACCAACAGCCCCCAGGCCGCCACGCGCCTGCTGGCCATGGCCCTTGTGGCCGACGGCAATTATTCGATGACCGAGATCCGTGCGCTGGACCGGCTGGAGGCGCCACGCCGCCTGGGGCTGCCGGCTGAGGAGATCAAGGCGGTGATTGACCTGTTTTGCCAGGATCTGCTGCACGCCGCACACGGCGAGTGGATCGGCTCGTCGCAGATCGACGATGCGACCCGGCAGGCCCTGATGGACGAGGTGCAGGACCCGGAACTGCGCGCGCAGATCATGGGCCTGTGCAAAGACGTGGCCCTGGCCGACGGGCACCTGGCCGAAGGCGAAGCCGACATGCTGGACGCGATGGTGAAGGCCTGGCGCACGGTGCCCGCAGCCACGTGACACCCAGCAGCCCATGACATGAAAAGGATATTCGTATGAAAACAATGATCTGGTTGGCGTTTGTGGTGCTGGCCGGCCTGTGGACGGGGCTGGTGGCGCTGACGGCGCAAGTGATCGACTGGTTGCTGGCGGCCATGGCCTCCGGGCAGGCCACCGACCTGGCCACCGCAGCGGGGCAATGGCCGGTGCCGGCATGGCTGGCCCTGTGGGTGGACACGGCCTGGCTGCAGGGGCTGCAGGCGGCCGCGGTGGGCTTGGTGCAGTGGCTGGGCCAGGTGCTGCCGTCGGCCGATGGCGTGATGGGCTGGGTCACCCCGCTGCTGTGGATCGGCTGGGGGCTGGTGATGCTGTTGCTGCTGGTGTGTGCAGTGGCTGGGCACTGGCTGGCGGGCCGCCTGGGCGCACCCGCCAAGCTGCGACAGGCATAAACCTGAGAGGCCGTAGGGCGCGCACAACAACATGAGCATCCATCTGGCTCAGCGGCTGCGCGAGGCCGCCAACGGGCACCGCGCAAACAGCGTGTCCGCGACAGCGGCCACCAGCACCGCGGCCGACTTGCGCCTGACCCTGACGGAACTGCTCGGCTTGCACCGCGAGTCGTCGGGTCCGGTGTTGCTGATGCTGCTGGCCGTGGTGTGCTCGGTGCCGCTGCCGGGCACCGGCACGGCCATGAGCCTGGGCATCTGGGCGCTGGCCTTGGCCTGGGCACGCGGTCAGGACGCATGGCCCCTGCCCGCCCGCCTGGGCCAGCTGACGCTGAACGAGCGCTGGACCGGCCGCTGCCTGCACGGCCTGGCCTGGGTGTACGAGCGGGGCAACCGCTGGCTGCGACCGCGGTGGGCGCTGTGCTCACACGACCGCACGCGGGCCCTGTGGGGCGTGTGGATCGCGCTGATGGGCCTGGTGATTTTCTTGCCGCTGCCACTGGGCAACGTGCTGCCCAGCCTGAGCCTGATCTTGCTCAGCCTGGGCTGGATGTTTCGCGACGGCCTGGCCCTGCTGCTGTCCACCGCCACGGGCTTGGCGGCGGTGGCTTATGCGGTATCGCTGTGGCAACTGGTGCTACAGGCGCTGGGCCAGGTCCGGCCCTGGCTACCGACCTAACGACACGAGAGCGCAGTGGCTTCAGGCACTGCGCGCAAAAAACAGCGCGCTCATCACCAGCCCGGTCACGATCACGCCCATGCGCACCCATTGCGCGGGCAATCGCCTGGACCAGCGCGCACCAAAGAAGCCGCCCGCCGTGGCGGCCACCATCATCAACAGGCCCTCTTTCCAGGCAATGGCGCCCGCCAGCACAAACGCGCCCACGGCCAGCCACGACAACACCAGCGAATTGAGGTTTTTCAGCGCGTTCACGGTGTGGATGCGCGACTCGCCGGCCACGGTGTAGAGCGCCATGAGCAAGATGCCCAGGCCACCGTTGAAATAGCCGCCGTAAACAGCCACCAGCAACAGGCCAGGCTCGCGCCAGGCAGCCAGCCCCTGCCCTGCCTGGGAAGCGGCCTGCGCGCGCCGCGCCAGCACCGGCCCGGCCGCAAACAGCGCCGTGGCAAACAACAGCAGCCAGGGCACGATGCCGGCAAACACATGCGACGGCGTGACCAGCAACAGCAGCGCACCCGCCACGCCACCCACCGCCGACAGCGTCATTTCACGTTGCAGGCGCCGCGTGGGCAGCTCCCGCAGCTCGGCCCGAAAACCCAGCGTGCTGCCCAGGTAGCCCGGGCTCACCGCCAGCGCGCTGGTGGCGTTGGCCATGATGGGCGGCACACCCGCAAACACCAGCGCAGGGAAGGTGAGAAAGCTGCCGCCGCCGGCGATGGCGTTGAGCACACCGGCCGCAAACGCGGCAACGGCCAGCAGCAAAGAGGTGGTCCAGAAATCCATAAGAACGACTTGCGCAAGCGCGGGGGCTGAAAGCCGATCATTATGGCCACCCACACGACGGGAACCTCGGCCCAACGCCACGCTCCGACCCCTATGACAAAAAACACCGCCTTGATCGAAACCCGCCAGCTTGGCATGTCCTACCCGCTCGGCAACACCCGCGTGGACGTGCTGCGCGGGCTGGACATGCGCATCGAAGCCGGTACCCGCGTGGCCATTGCCGGCCCCTCGGGTTCGGGCAAAACTTCGCTGTTGCTGTTGCTCTCGGGGCTGGAACGGCCCAGCGCCGGGCAGGTGCTGATCGACGGCATCGACCTGGGCCGCCTGGACAGCGACGGCCTGGCCGACCTGCGCCGCGAACGCATCGGCATCGTGTTTCAGAGCTTTCACCTGTTGCCCAGCCTGAGCGCGCTGGACAACGCGGCCCTGCCGCTGCAAATGGCCGGGGCCAGCGGCGCGCGCGAAGCGGCGGCCGAGATGCTGCGCCGCGTCGGCCTGGCCGAGCGCATGCACCACCAGCCGTCGCAGCTCTCGGGCGGCGAACAGCAGCGCGTGGCCATTGCCCGCGCGCTGGTGCACCGCCCGCGCCTGCTGCTGGCCGACGAACCCACCGGCAACCTGGACGACCACACCGCCGAGGCGGTGCGCGAGCTGTTGTTTGGCCTGAACCGGGAGCTGGGCACCACCCTGGTGCTGGTGACGCACGACCTGGACTTTGCCGCCCGCTGCGACCGCGTGCTGCGCCTGCACGAAGGCCGGTTGCAGGAATCGCCCAACGAACGCCAGCCGGAGCACCGCCATGCTGCTTCTGCTTGACCTGGCCTGGCGCGACCTGCGCGCCAGCGGTCGGCGCCTGTGGATTTTTGTGGCCTGCCTGGTGCTGGGCGTGTCGTTGGTGGCCGCGGGCGGAGGCCTCTACCGCCAGGTGGCCGACGCGATGCGCACCGATGCCCGGCTGATCTTTGGTGGCGATGTGGAAATTGAATCGCCCCAGCCCCTGCCCAGCGACACGCTGGCCTGGATGCAGGCGCGCGCCACAGTGTCGCGCGTGATCGAGCTGCGCACCATGCTGCGCACCGACGACGGCCGCGCCCAGCTGATCGAGCTGCTGAGTGCCGACGCGGCCTACCCGCTGGTGGGCCGGGTGGAGCTGAACCCGGCCGCGACGCTAGCCGACGCGTTGGCCCAGCGCGACGGCCAGTGGGGCGCCGCCATTGACGCCGCTTTGGCTACCCGCTTCGGCCTGCAGCCCGGCAGCCGCATCGCCATTGGCGATCTGGAACTGGTGGTGCGCGCCATCACCGTGCGCCAGCCCGACCGCAGCCTGCGCGCCGACTGGGGCGCTGCCCCGGTGCTGGTGACTGAGGGCGCGCTGCTGGCCACGGGCCTGGTGCAGCCGCTCAGCCGGGTCGAATACCGCTACCGTGTGCGCGTGGACGCGCCCAGCGCCCAGGCCGCCACCGCCTGGCGCGACAGCTTCATGGCCGCCTTTCCGGCGCTGGACGCCGAGGTGCGCAGCTTTGACGAACGCAGCGACCGCATGGCCGAGGTGCTGGGCCAAGTCGCTTCGGGCCTGCTGTTGATCGGTTTTTCAGCCCTCTTCATCGGTGGCCTGGGGGTGTTCAACAGCGTGCAGGCCTACCTGCAAGGCAAGCTCACCAGCCTGGCCACGCTGCGCGCGCTCGGCCTGCGCGACGGCCGGCTGGCCGCCATGGTGTTGCTGCAAATTCTGATGCTGGCGCTGCTGGCCAGTGCGGTGGGCGTGGCGCTGGGCATGGGCCTGGCGCTGGCGGGCGCGCAACTCGTCGCCGACAAACTGCCGGTGACGCTGCTGCTGCAAGGTCTGTGGCAGCCCGCGGGGGTGGCGCTGGTATTTGGTGTGCTCACCGCGCTGGCGTTTTCGTTGCCCGCGCTGGGTCGGGCGCTGTCGGTCAGCCCGGCCACCTTGTTTCGGGGCGTGGAAGGGCAGGCGCTGCACACGCCGCGCCGCGCCTGGTGGCTCACCGCCGCCGTGGCCACCGCCACGCTGGCGCTGCTGGTGGCGGTGCTGCCCGACCCGCGCTTTGGCCTGGCCTTTGTGCTGGCCACCGCCGCGCTGCTGGGCGTGCTGGACCTGGCCACCCGCGGCCTGCGCCGCCTGGCCGCCCGGCTGCAGCACCACCCGCGCCTGCCCTTGCCGCTGCAACTGGCGCTGGCCGGTTTGCAGCAAGCGCATTCACCGCTGCGCACCGCCCTGCTCTCGCTGGGCTCGGCCCTCACCCTGCTGGTGGCTTGCACGCTGGTCGTCATGACGCTGCTGCGCACCGTGAACGACACCGTGCCTGCCAACGCACCGGCGCTGGTGTTTTACGACGTGCAGACCGAACAGATTCCGCTGCTGCGCGACACCTTGCAAAGCGCCAGCGCAGGCGCTGAACTGCGCACCGCCCCGCTGGTGCTGGGGCGCCTGTCGGCGGTGAACGGCGAAACCCTGCGCGAAAGTGCCGATGGCGAACGCGCCCGCGAAGCCCGCGACGAACACAAGCTGAGCAACCGCTCCGGCAACTTCGACGACGTGGTGATCGACCGCGGCGCCTGGTGGCCCCAAGACCACAGCGGCGAACCGCTGGTGGCCATGGAAGACCGCGAGGCCGACGAACTGGGCTTGCAGGTGGGCGACCGGCTGCGCTTTGAGATCATGGGCACGCCGGTGGAGGCCACGCTGGCCGCCATTTACAGCCAGCGGCGCATGCAGTCGCGCCTGTGGCTGGAAGCGATCTTCAGCGACGGGGTGCTGGACCCCTTCATCACGCGCCACGTGGGCGCGGCCTGGATGCCGGTCGCCCAGACGCTGGACGCCCAGGACCGCCTGGCCGCCGTGGCGCCCAACATCGCCACCGTGCGCACCGAGTCGCTGCTGCGCGAAACCCGCGCCCTCATGGGCCGCGCCAGCAGCGGCCTGGCGGTGGTGGCGGGCGTGTGCCTGGCCGCCAGCCTGCTGGTGCT
>JAGXSV010000022.1 GCA_018333605.1 Hydrogenophaga sp.
CCCGGAGTTGCCGTTCTGAACAACGACGAATCTCCCACGCCAACAGCAAGGGCCCCTGACGGGGCCCTTGCTGTTGGTGGCGCACTCAGCACCGAAAGCCGCCACCAGAATCCGCCGCCACAAATGACCACCGGATTCCGTCACCATATTCCGCCACCATTTGCCGCCGCCAGATTTACGCGGGTTTAGACCGCCGCTAACACCACCCGAACGGCTTCGAGGAAGGGGCCTGGATGCCCCACCTCAGCATTCATTTCGAGCTGGTCAAGCTGGGCACGACCGAGAAGGTCAGCGGCCACTTCATGCCCATGGTGGCCTCCGACGGACCGCACTACGGCGACAATGTCAAGCTGATGGGTCCCGGCAAATACAAGCTGACCCTGCGCATCAGCCCGCCCGGCGGCCACGCGGCGCATTTTGGCCGCCACACCGACAAGGAAACCGGCGTCGGCCCGTGGTTCAAGCCCTTCGACGTGAGCTACGAGTTCACCTTTGCGGGCACGGGCAAGAAAGGCGGGTACTGATGCACCCCCCGCGCCGCTTCGCGTCACCCCCCTCAAGGGGGGCGATGCCAGTGGCCCGGCGAAGCCGGTTCCACGGCATCCTGGGGGGAGGCACGCGCTCCGGGAATGTTGCGAACGCCAGGAACACCGGGAATGGCCGTGGTGCCTCGCTGCTGGCGGCGTTGCTGATGGGGTCGGCCCTGGGTCTGGCGCAGGCGGGCGACATGCCGACCTACCGGCTCACGGCGCGGGAGGGGCGGTTCGAGCCGGCGGAGCTGGTGGTGCCGCAGGGGGCGAAGTTCCGGCTGGAGATCACGAATGCCGGGCGCGATCCGGTGGAGTTCGAGAGCCTGGAGCTGCGCAAGGAAAAGGTGCTGGCGCCGGGCGTGACCTCGTCGCTGGTGTTCCGCCCGCTGGACGCGGGCCGCTACCGCTTCTTCGACGACTTTCACCAGACCACGGGGCAGGGCGCCATCGTGGCGAAGTGATGGATCACTGAGGCAAGAACGCATGGGCGAAGTCATTTTCATCACCTGGCGCGAAAGCGTGGAAGCGCTGCTGGTGGTCGGCATCCTGCACGCCTGGCTCAGCGAGCGCCCCGACCGGGCCTGGGGCCTGCGCTGGCTCTGGGCGGGCGTGGCGCTGGGCCTGGCCGCCGCGCTCGGGCTGGCGCTGCTCATGCTGGGTGCGGCCAGCGTGCTGGACGGCGAGTCCGGTGAATGGTTCCAGGCCGCGATGGTGCTGAGCGCGGCGGCGCTGATCCTGCAGATGGTGTGGTGGATGCGCCGCCATGGGCGCGCCCTGCGCCAGGACCTCGAACAGCAGGCCGCGGGCCAGCTCGCGCGCGCCAGCGGCTGGGGCATCGCGCTGCTGGCGGCGCTGGCCATCGCGCGCGAGGGCAGCGAAACCGTGATCTTTCTCTACGGTGTGGCCGGCCGGCACACCGGCGCCGGCCAGATGGGCTTCGCCGCCTCGGCGCTGCTGGGCCTGGGGCTGGCGCTGGCGAGCTTCTGGCTGCTGCGGTCGGGCCGGCGCTGGCTGTCGTGGCGCCGCTTCTTCCAGATCAGCGAGGCCCTGCTGCTGTTGCTCGCCGCGTCCCTGTGGGTCAACGCGGTGGACCGGCTGATTTCGCTGGACGTGTTGCCCACGCTGGTGGACCCGCTCTGGAACAGCGCGGACCTCCTGGACGACAGCGGCGCCGTGGGCGGCCTGCTCGCGGCGCTGACCGGCTACCGGGCGCAGCCCGCGCTGACCACGGTGCTGGCCTACGCCGGGTTCTGGCTCGGTGTGGTGGCGCTGTTGCGCGCCGGCCAGCCGGCGCGGGTCCGTCCGGTCGCGGTGGCTCCATGAGCGCCGCACCGGGCCGCCCCGTGGGCGCGCTGGCGGCGCTGGGCCACACCATGCGCCGCCACGGGCGCCTGATCCGCGGCATCCAGTGGGCGATCGTGGTGTTCTACGGCGTGCTGGTGGTGCTGCCGGCGTTCCTGCCGCTGCCCGACGACGAAGCGCGCATCCTGAACCACCTCGGCCTGTTCGCGCAGTTCCTGTTCTGGGGCGTCTGGTGGCCCTTCGTGCTGCTGAGCATGGTGCTGTTGGGGCGCGTGTGGTGCGGGGTGTTCTGCCCGGAGGGCGCGCTCAGCGAGGCCGTCAGCCACCACGGGCGCGGGCGCGGCATCCCGCGCTGGATGCGCTGGGGCGGCTGGCCCTGCACGGCCTTCGTCATCACCACGGTCTATGGCCAGCTGGTCAGCGTCTACCAGTACCCCCAGGCGGCGCTGCTCGTGCTGGGCGGCTCCACGGTCGCGGCGGTGGTGGTGGGCCTGCTGTACGGGCGCGGCAAGCGGGTGTGGTGCCGCCACCTGTGCCCGGTCGGCGGGGTGTTCGGCCTGCTGGCGCGGCTGGCGCCGTTGCACTTCCGGGTGGACCGCGCGCGCTGGGAGGCGCGCACCGGCGGCATCGTCGCCCTGCCCAACTGCGCCCCCCTGATCGACATCCGCCGCATGGAGGGCGCGTCGGCCTGCCACATGTGCGGGCGCTGCAGCGGCCAGCGCGACGCCGTGGCGCTGGCCCTGCGACCGCCGGGGGTGGAGATCTCGGTGAACGGGCAACGGGCCGCCGGGGGCTGGGACACGGTGCTGCTGCTGTTCGGCCTGATCGGCGTGGCGATGGGGGCCTTCCACTGGGCGGCCAGCCCCTGGTACGTCACGCTGCGCGTGGCGGCCGCCGACTGGCTGATCGAACACGGCGGCGTGTGGATGCTCGCCGACAACGCGCCGTGGTGGCTGCTGACGCACTACCCCCAGAACCACGACAGCTTCTCCTGGCTCGACGGCGCCCTGATCGCCAGCTACATCCTGGCCACGGGCGTGCTCCTGGGCGCGGCGCTGTACGCGCTGTGCGTCGCCGGCGCGCGGCTGCTGGGGCATCCCGGTGCCCGGCACCACCTGGCCCTGGCCTACGTGCCGCTGGGCGGCTGCGGGGTGTTTCTGGGGCTGTCGATGACCACCCTGTCGATGCTGCGGCACGAGGGCGTGGCGCTGCCCTGGGTGGGCACGGCGCGCGCCCTGCTGCTGGCGGGCGCCGCCGCCTGGAGCCTGTGGCTGGCGTGGCGCTGCACGGCCCGGTACGGCGCGTCGACCACACGCCGCCTGGCGGCCCTGGTGCCGATGGCCGTGGGGGCGCTGCTGATCGCCGGCGGCTGGGGCCTGCTGTTCTTCTGGTGGTGACGCCCGCCGCCGGGGCGGCCCGCGCGGGCCTACAGCCCCAGCTGTTCGCCCAGCCGGTCCATGCGCTCGCGCACGGCCGGGTCCATGGCCATCACGCGGCCCCATTCGCGCTGCGTCTCACCGGGCCACTTGTTGGTCGCGTCCAGCCCCATCTTGCTGCCCAGGCCGCTCACGGGTGAGGCGAAGTCGAGGTAGTCGATGGGCGTGTGTTCGATGGTGAAGCTGTCGCGCGCCGGGTCCATGCGCGTGCTCATGGCCCAGATGACGTCGCCCCAGTTGCGCACGTCGATGTCCTCGTCCACGACCACGATGAACTTGGTGTACATGAACTGGCGCAGGTGGCTCCACACGCCCATCATCACGCGCCGCGCGTGGCCGGCGTAGGCCTTGCGGATCTGCACCACCGCCATGCGGTAGCTGCAGGCCTCGGACGGCAGGTGGAAGTCGGTGATCTCGGGGAACTGGCGCTGCAGCAGCGGGACGAACAGCTCGTTCATCGCCAGCGCCAGCACGGCCGGTTCGTCGGGCGGTTTGCCGGTGTAGGTGGAGTGGTAGATGGCGTCGCGCCGCTGCGTGAGGCGATCGACCGTGAAGACCGGGAACTCGGCGCGTTCGTTGTAGTAGCCGGTGTGGTCGCCGTAGGGGCCTTCGAGCGCGTGCTGGAAGCCGCTGGCGTGCGAGGGGTCGGGAAGGATGTGGCCTTCGAGCACGATCTCGGCCGAGGCCGGCACGCGCAGCGGCACGCCCAGGGCGCGCACGAGGCCGGTGCGTGCGCCGCGCAGCAGGCCGGCGAACTGGTATTCGGAGAGGCTGTCGGGCACCGGCGTGACCGCCCCCAGGATGGTGGCCGGGTCGGCGCCCAGGGCCACCGCCACCGGGTAGGGCTGGCCGGGGTGCAGCCGGCCGTGGTCGCGGAAGTCGAGCGCGCCGCCGCGGTGCGCCAGCCAGCGCATGATGAGCTGGTTGCGCGAGAGCACCTGCTGGCGGTAGATGCCCAGGTTCTGGCGCGGCTTGTGCGGCCCCTGCGTGATCACCAGGCCCCAGGTGATGAGCGGGGCCACGTCGCCGGGCCAGCAGTGCTGGATCGGCAGGCGCGCCAGGTCCACGTCGGCGCCTTCCCACACGACGTCCTGGCAGGGCGCCGACGCGTGCTCCTGCGGCGTCATGTGCCAGAGCTTCTTGAGCAGGCCGGCCATGCCCACCATGTCTTTCAGGCCGCCCGGCGCCTGGGGTTCCTTGAGCGCGGCCAGCACCTCGCCGAACTGCCGCAGATCGGCCAGGCTGTCCACGCCCATGGCGCGCGCCACGCGACCGGTGGTGCCGAACAGGTTGCCCAGCACCGGCATGCGGTGGCCGGTGGGCCGCTCGAACAGCAGGGCCGGGCCGCCCGCGCGCAGCACGCGGTCGCACAGCGCGGTCATCTCCAGGTGCGGCGAGACCGGTTCGCCGATGCGCCGCAGCTCGCCGGTCTGCTCCAGCTGGGCCATAAAGTCGCGCAGGTCCCTGTAAGTCACGCGGGCACCTTGTCCATGCCCTGCCAGCGTTCGCTCAGCGCGTGCGGCACGTCCAGCAAATCCAGCACGCGCGCCACGCTGGCGTCCACGATGTCGTCGAGGCTCTGGGGGCGCAGGTAGAAGGCGGGCATGGGCGGACAGACGATGGCGCCCATCTCGGTCACCGCGGTCATGTTGCGCAGGTGGCCCAGGTGCAGCGGGGTCTCGCGCGTCATCAGCACCAGTCGGCGGCGCTCCTTGAGCATCACGTCGGCCGCGCGCGTGACCAGGTTGTCCGACAGGCCGTGCGCGATGGCCGCGAGCGTGCGCATGGAGCAGGGCGCGACCACCATGCCGCTGCAGCGGAACGAGCCGCTGGCCGGGCCGGCGCCGAGGTGGGCCGCGTCGTGCAGGGTGTGCACCAGCGGGCGCAGCGCCTCGGGCCCGAGGGCCAGTTCGTGGCGCAACGTGAGCCAGCCGGCGTCGGACACGACCGCGTGCACCTGCACGCCGGGCACCGTGCCCAGCACCTGCAGCAGGCGCCAGCCGTAGACCGCGCCGCTGGCGCCGGTGATCGCCAGCAGCAGGCGGCGCTGGGCGGAAGGGGCGTCAGTCATGCAGGGTCTCTGGTTCGGGTTCCGTCGCCGCCGTCGGGGCGTTCACGGCGAGCCGGTGCAGACCGGCGCTCACCTGCGCCAGCACCTGCTGGGCCTGCACCGGGTCGAAGTCTTCGTGCTGGCGCTTGCGCACGCCATAGGTCTGCAGCTGGTGGTGCTGGTCGGGGGTGATGCCGTGGCGCGCCAGGCAACTTTTCACGCACACCAGGGGGCAGCCGTCGAGCGCCACGATGGACCGGCCCGAGTGCGCGGTCTTGAGCAGCGCGGGCACATCGCCGCCGACACCGGCGATGCACGACATCTCGGCCAGCCCCGTGCGGTCGAGCCGAACGGCCACAAAGTTGGCCAGTTGCGCTGCGCTGGAGCAGCCCGAGCAGGCGTACACGATGGGCCGGCCGGGGTCAGCGCCCGGCATGGCGGGACCCTGGCGCTGCCGAGGGACGCAGCCGCTGCAGGCGCGCGAACACGGCCGACGGCGTCCACTGCGCGAGCTGAAACACCGGCAGCTCCAGTGCGTCGAGCGCGTTCTTGACCACCAGGCCCAGTTCGGTGTCGCCCTCCATGGAAAGGCGGCGGTTGAAGAACAGGGTGTCGGGGTCGTCCAGCCGCTGCGCGAGGCGCAGGAAGTCGTGCGCATTGGCGCTCAGGGTGAGCTCGGTGGCCGGCTGTGGCGCGCTGGCGCGGAACGCCCTGCCTTCCCAGGCAAAGTCGAACTTGAGGCCGGCATCGCGCACGTGGATGCGGATGCGCTGACCTTGCAGGCGCGCGGCCACATCGGCCGGCAGCTGCCGCGCCAGCACCAGGTTGAGCCCGGTGACCAGCAGCAGCGAGCCGGGGTACGGCGGCAGGCGCGAGAGCACGGCGGCGACGGGCGAGGGGACGGTGTGGCGCGGGGCCGATGCAAAGGTGTCGTTCATGGAGGAGGGTGGCGTTCAGGCCACGTACAGCAACAGGGTGAAGAAGTGGCAGGCGCTGCCGGCCAGCACGAAAAGGTGCCAGATGCCGTGGCCGTGGCGCACCTTGTGGTCGGTGGCGTAGAAGACGATGCCGAGCGTGTAGAGGGCGCCGCCGGTGGCCAGCCAGGCAAAACCGGCCGGACCCAGCGCCTGCCACAGCGGCGCCACCGCCACCAGCGCCAGCCAGCCCATGAGCACGTAGATCACCAGCGACATCACCCGCGCGCCGCGCGCGAGCCAGATCTCCTGCGCGATGCCCACCACGGCCAGCCCCCAGACCACGCCCAGCAACGACCAGCCCCAGGGGCCGTTGAGCGAGACCAGCGCGAAGGGCGTGTAGGTGCCCGCGATCAGCAGGTAGATGCTGCAGTGGTCCAGCTTCTGGAACACGGCCTTGGCGCGACCGCCCAGCGCGTGGTACAGCGTGGACGCCACATACAGCGCCACCAGCGTGGCGCCGTAGACGCTGAAGCCCACGATGCGCCAGGGGTCGCCCTTGAGCGACGCGCTGATGATGAGCACCACCGCGGCGGCCACGGCCAGCACCGCCCCCACGAGGTGGCTGATGCTGTTGAAGCGTTCGCCAGCGACCATGCGTCAGGCCGCGACCGCGGCCGGTGCTGCGGGCTCGATGCGGTCCTGCCCGGGCTGGCCGTGCCAGTAGCCGTTGCAGTCGCGGTCGGGCAGCAGCGGCAGCAGGGCCGCGCGGGCCGCCGGCCCGTCGAGCGCGCCGCGGCGCACCGCGTCGTACAGGCCGATCACCTCCGCCGTGTGCAAGGACTGCGGGCTGATGCGCACCACGTCCACGCCGAGCGCCGCCAGATCGTCCCAGGCGTCGATCAGGCTGTGCACCCGCGCGGACTGGGTCTGGACGCCGTTGAGCACCAGGAACTCGGCGCTCTCGCGCGTCTTGAGCATCAGGCCGTCGGGGTGGTCGAGGCAGCTGAAGCGGCAGTCGTCCTTGGGCAGGTTGCGGTGGCGCGCGGTGAAGCAGCGGGCCGAGAAAGCCAGCGGCAGGCGGCCGTGCACGAACACCTCGGTCTGCAGGCCGGCCGGGCGCTGCTGCTGCAGCAGGGCCAGGTCGTGGCGCGGCATTTCCAGCGGCGCGACCCAGCGCGTGGCACCCATGGACGCCATCCAGACCAGTGAAGGGCCGTTGTAGAGGTTGAGGTGCGGGCCGGCGACGAAACCGCGCTGGCCGGCCAGCGCGCCCACCGCGCCCATGTCGTTGGCCTCGACGTCGAAACCGGTGTTCGCGGTGATCTTCTGCATCGCGCTCACGTCCGAGCCCGACTCCAGCAGCACCTGGGTGGACAGCACCGCGGTCTTGCCCGCAGCACGCACCAGCTCGGCCACGTCCAGCCAGTCCGACAGCCGCAGCTCGTGGCGGCGCGAGCAAGTCACCTCACCGAGGTAGACGATGTCCACCGCCGTCGCGGCCATGGCCTCGTAGAAGTCAAAGACGGTCTGGCGGGGCCAGTAGTACTGCAGGGGTCCGAGAGAAAGTTTCACTTCAGTGGTTCCAGTGTGTGCGGCCGCCCCTCACCCCAACCCTCTCCCCAGAGGGGCGAGGGAGCAAAGACCAGGCCGCCGGAGCGCGTGCCTTGCCCAGCACACGCCGAAGATCCGGCTCCGCCGGTCCAAGGGCGTGGTCCCCCTGGGGGGAAGCCGCGAAGCGGCGCAGGGGGGAGCGTTTCTGTCTCCGGAGCGCGTGCACCATCCAGGGCACCCGTGGAACTGGCTTTGCCAGGCCACTGGGTGCGTCCCCCTGGGGGGAAGCCGCGAAGCGGCGCAGGGGGGAGGTCATTTCCACGGCCGGTGGTAGGCGCCCAGGGTGTGCTGCTGCCCCTCGGCCACCTGGTCGAGCGAGGCCATCCAGGCGCTTTTGGGCGTGTAGTGCTGGGGCTGGGCCTGGCAGTGGTCGATGGCCTCGCGCCAGACCTTCGTGACCTGGGCCACGTAGGCAGGGCTGCGCTGGCGCCCTTCGATCTTGATCGCCCGCACGCCCATCTGCAAGAGCTGCGGCAACAGCGAGAGCGTGTTGAGGCTGGTGGGCTCTTCGATCGCGTAGTAGCTGGTGTCGTTCTCGACGTCGAAGCGGCCCTTGCACAGCGTGGGGTAACCCGCGCTCTCGCCGGTGGCGTAGCGGTCGATCAGCACGCCGTTGAGCCGCGACTCCAGGCCCTTGGGCGTTTCCTGCCAGCGCACCGCCTTGGCGGGCGAACACACGCCGTGCGTGTTGGGCGACTCGCCGGTGACGTAGGACGAGAGCGCGCAGCGCCCTTCGACCATCACGCACAGGCTGCCGAAGCCGAACACCTCGATCTCCACCGGCGTCTTCTGCACCACCTGGCGCACCTGGTCGAGCGAGAGCACACGCGGCAGCACCGCGCGCGAGATGCCGAACTGCCGGTGGTAGAGGTTGATCGCCTCCGGGTTGGTGGCCGAGCCCTGCACCGACAGGTGCAGCCGCAGCCGGGGGTGGCGCTGCGTGGCGTATTGCATGAGGCCGGGGTCGGCCAGGATGACCGCGTCCACACCCAGGTTCACCGCCTTGTCCATCGCCTCTCGCCAGCGCTCCGGCTGCGCGGCCTGGGGGTAGGTGTTGAGCGCCATGAACACCTGGCAGTCGCGTGCGTGGGCGTAGGCCACGCCGCTGGCGATGGCCGCGTCGTCGAAGTTCAGGCCGGCGAAGTTGCGCGCATTGGTGGCGTCGCGCAGGCCCAGGTAGACGCAGTTGGCGCCGTGGTCCACCGCGGCCTTCAGCGCGGGCAGGCTGCCGGCGGGGCAGACGAGGTCCATGGAGGCGGACCCGGGTGTCTTGGTGTCAAAGGCCATGGCTTGTCGAGTGGATCCGTTTTCGAGCGCGCCGCCATCCGCTGATGGAGCGGACATCAAGTTACCAGCGGCACCGCCTCCAAACCTTGACCCACGTCAAGGTGCTCATGGCTTGATCTGGCGCAAGCGGCTTGTTCTCAGGGGCAGCAGGCGGCCGCTTCGGGTTCAAACTGCGGAAACAGCAGGTTGTTTTCCAGGTGGATGTGGTTGATCAGGTCGTCCGACAGTTGGGCGATGCCGGCGTAGAGCGCGCGCCAGGTGTTGCAGGCGCCTGCAGGTGGTGTGGCGTCGCGGCTCAGGGCCATCAGGCGTTCCAGCTGTTCGCCGTGGCGGGTGTGCTCGTCGCGCATCACGGCAATGGGGTGCCGCACCATGGGCGTGCCGCCGGCCTTGAGCATGGGAAACAGCACGGCTTCTTCTTTTTCCATGTGCTCCAGCAACTCGGCCTCCATGGCCTCCAGGTGCGCGGCCAGGCCCACCGGCACGTCGGGACTGTCGCGGTGCACAGCCTCCACCCGGCGCGCCATGCGGATCAGTTCGGGCAGTTGCTCGCGGTGCACCGCGTGGTAACGCTCCAGGATGTGGTCGATCATGGCGCCGGGCGCCTGCGGCGCCGCTTGTGCGGCGGGGCGATCGAGCTGCGCGAGTTCGGCCAGCACCGTGTCCAGCGGCAGGCCCTTGGCCGCGCAAGCCGCTTGCAGGGCCACGTGGCCACCGCAGCAAAAGTCGAGTTTCAGACGGCGAAACACGGCAGTGGAGCCGGGCAGGTTGACGGCGATCTGCCCGATGGCTTGCTGGGCGCGGTCGTCGGTGGGGTGGTCCAGGGTGGTGTGGCTCATGGTCTGTGCTCCTTAAAGATTCATAAGAGATGAATATATTAACGCATAAAATTCATGCACCATGAACCTTAAAAAACCGCAGAAGACCATCGGTCATTGGGAGGATGCGTCATGCGCCTGACGAACTGGACCGACTACAGCCTGCGCGTGCTGATGTACTGCGCCGCCTGCGCGCAGCGTGACCAGCCCGCCACCATCAGCGAAATTGCCGAGGCCCACGGCATCTCGCGCAGCCACCTCACCAAGATCGTGATGACGCTCTCGGGCATGGGCCTGCTGGAAACCACGCGCGGGCGCGGTGGTGGCCTTCGTTTGCTCAAACCCGCCAAGGACATTGTGCTGGGCGACGTGGTGCGCCAGACCGAAACCGACTTCACGCAGGTGGAATGCTTCGACGCCGAGCACAACAGCTGCCGTCTCGACGGCTATTGCCGGCTCAAAGGGGCGCTGCAGCAGGCCATGGCGAGCTACCTGCAGGTGCTGGACGGTGTGACGCTGGCCGACCTGGTGGCGCCCATGGCGCAGCCCCAGGGCGCGCGGCTGGGCCAGCCCATGCGCGTGGTGCCCGGGTTGCCGCGTCTGGCGTTGCTGTGACGGTGGTTCGGGCCGGTGCCGTGAGCCCGGCACGTGTATCCGGACGCCAGGAAAGCCGCTAACCTATGAACATGCCATCTAGCGCCTCCCTGTCCACCAAACTGGTTCGCCTCGGCGCCGGTTTTCTCATCGTGGCGCTGACCTCCATCGGGCTCACGCTGTGGGTCACCTGGCAGCTCGAAGGCGGCGCGGCCGCGGTCAACGAGGCTGGGCGCATGCGCATGCAAACCTGGCGCATCACCAGCGCGGTGCAGGCCCAGGCGCCACCGGCCGACGTGGTGGCCCTGGTGACCCAGTTCGATGAAAGCCTGGCCTTGCTGCGCAGCGGCGACCCGAGCCGCCCGCTGTTTGTGCCCTGGGAAGCGGGCGTCAGGCGCGAGTTCGCGTCGGTGCAGTCGCTCTGGCAGGTGCAGCGCAGCCTGTGGCTGCAAGGTGACGTCACCACCGAATCGGCCCAGCAGGGCGTGGGCGTGTTTGTGGACGCGATCGACCGCTTTGTGCATGCCATCGAAGACGAGCTTTCGGGCCTGACCGCCATCCTCAACCTGTTTCAGTTCCTCATGATGGCGCTGGCCATCGGGGGTGCCGTGCTCATGCTCTACACCGGCTACCGGTTTGTCATCAACCCGCTGGCCAACATGCGACAGGGTCTGCGCCAGCTGGAAGCGGGTGAGTTTTCGGTGCGGGTGGCGGTGAACACGCACGACGAATTTGGCCAGGTCGCGGCCGGCTTCAACCGCATGGCCGCCACGCTGCAGTCGCTGTACGAAGGGCTGGAGAGCAAGGTGGAGCTGAAGACGCGCCGCATTGAAGCGCAGCGCGCCCGGCTGGAGGCCTTGTACGAAGTGAGTGCATTTTTGGCCAGCGCCAACACCATCGAGGAGCTTTCGCGCGGCTTTTCGCAGCGCGTGCGCCAGGTGATGAAGGCCGATGCGGTGGCGGTGCGCTGGTCGGACGAAGCCAACCAGCGCTACCTGATGCTGGCGTCCGACTGCTTCCCGCAAGAGATGATGGAAGAAGAGCGCAGCCTGCTGGCCGGGGCCTGCGCTTGCGGCAACTTGCAGCCCGACGCGCGCACCCGCGTGATCCCCATCCACAGCCACGACGCAGCGCCCATGCGGCACTGTGCCAAGGTGGGCTACCAGAACGTGGTGAGCGTGCCGGTGCGCCTGCAGCAGCGGCTGATCGGCGAAATCGATCTGTTCTTTCGTGGCGAGATCGCGCTCAATGCCGACGAAACCGAACTGCTGGACGCGCTGGCCAGCCACCTCGCCAGCGCCCTCGAGGGCCTGCGCGCTGCGGCCCTGGAGCGCGAGGCGGCGGTGGCTGAAGAGCGTGCCCTGATCGCCCGCGAGTTGCACGACTCGATCGCCCAGTCGCTGGCGTTTCTCAAAATCCAGGTGCAGTTGCTGCGCACGGCGGTCCAGAAAGAGCAGCCGGTGCAGGTGCAGACCACGCTGGACGAGCTGGACGTGGGCCTGCGCGAAAGCATCCACGACGTGCGCGAGTTGCTGGTGCACTTTCGCACCCGCACCAATACCGACGACATCGAAGCCGCGCTGCAGGAAACCCTGCAGAAGTTCCAGCACCAGACCGGCCTGCCCACCCGCCTGCAGATGGACGGGCAAGGCCTGCCACTGCCGCCCGACGTGCAGGTGCAGGTGCTGCATGTGATTCAGGAAGCCCTGTCCAATGTGCGCAAGCACGCGGACGCCAGCCACGTCAGTCTGGAAGTCGCCAAGGGCGCCCGGTGGCGTTTCACCGTGCGCGACAACGGAACCGGTTTTGACGCCGCACACGTCCATGGCCCGACCCACGTGGGCATGAAAATCATGCGCGAACGCGCCGAGCGCATCGGTGCCCAGGTGGAGGTGGCTTCTGCCCCCGCCGGCGGCACCGCCGTGACCCTGACCCTGCCGCCGTACCCCGTGGCCGCCAACGGCACGAGCACGCTGGGCCTGAACCTTCTGGCCGGCGCCCTTGCTGTACCTGCCGCTCCCGAGAACCGGATACCCACCCCATGACCCAGCCCCACACGCCCCGTATCCAGTTGCTGCTGGTGGACGACCACACCCTGTTTCGCCGTGGCCTGCGCGCCCTGCTGTCGCAAGACGAGCGTTTTGAGGTGGTCGCCGAAGCCGCCGATGCGGGCGAGGCCCTGCGCAGCGTGGAGCGCTACCGGCCCGACGCGACCCTGTTGGACAACCACCTGCCCGGTGTGCGCGGGGTGGACGCGGTTCGTGGGCTCAAAGAGGCCGCGCCCAACATGCGCATCCTGATGCTCACCGTGAGCGAGAACGAAGACGACCTGGCCGCAGCCTTGCAGGCCGGCGCCGACGGCTACCTGCTCAAAACGGTGGAGTCCGACCAGCTCGGTGACGCCATTGTCAAGGTGCTCGACGGTGAGTCGGTGATCAGCCCGGAGATGATGACCAAGCTGTTCAAGGCCTTTCGCAACCAGGCGCCCCGCCAGCCCCGTGCGCAGGACGGTGATGTGCCCACGGCAGCGGCGCCCCTGCAAGCGCCCGCCGCCAGCAAGGCCGACGGCCTGGCCCTGCTGTCGGCTCGCGAGCGCGAGATCCTCAGCTTGATCGCGCGCGGTGACAGCAACAAACTGATCGCCCGCGAGCTCGACATCGCCGAAACGACGGTCAAGATCCATGTGCAGCACATTCTGCGCAAGCTCCACCTCACCTCGCGGGTGCAGGCGGCGGTGTACGCCGTGCACCAGGGTCTGCGCGGCTAAGGCGCCACCCGCCCGCCGGGTTCCTGCGTGGGCATCGCACCGGTGGCATCACATCCCCTTGAGCGGCTGAGTAGTTCTTTAGGAGCATGGCCACGCGCGGGTCATCGTTCGTGTGGAACGCGTCCGCGTGCCAAAGAAGGATGTTCAGACGGGCGCCGCCGCCGCACATTAGAACGGTCACCCTGGCCCGAATAAGGCTATTGCTCGCCGGGTTCCGTGTCTCCCGCCGACAGACCGCCGCCGCGTGGCGGCGTGCCGGGTCACGACAGGGCTGATCCGACCGTATCCACTGGAGAAAACAACATGGAAGTCATGCTGGCTTACGACCATTCGCGCAATGCGCGCATCGCGCTGGACGCCGTCAAGCGGCTCTTCGCCCACCAGTTGCCCACCGTCACCCTCATTTCCGTCATCGAGGAACCCGGCAGCACCACCGACGCGGGCGACGAAATGTTCGACGCGCAGTTTCAGGAGCAAAAAGCCGGCGCCGAGGCGGCCGCAGCCGAACTGTCGGCCGCGGGCTTCCCCGCCAAGGTGCTGTTTGCCGAAGGCGATGCCCGAAAAATGATTTTGCGCGCCACCGAAGAGCGCCGCCCCGACGTGCTGGTGCTGGCCCGCCATTCCTACAAGCCCGACGGCAACTTCATCACGCGTCGGCTGGACGCGCTGGTGGAAGAGTTCGACCACATGACTTTTGGCTCGGTCAGCGCCTTCCTGGCGCGCCGCGTCATGTGCCCGCTGCTGATCGTCCCCACCCACGGCGACGAGTAAACCCGTAGCTGGTGTCGACGGCACTCGCCGCCGAGCAGCCCCCATTCCTGTCTGAGGTTCATCATGCAAGTCAGTGACCTGTTCCGGTTCAAAAACCCGGAGATCAAGGCGCTCCACCTGACGTGGATTGCCTTCTTCATCTGTTTCTACGTCTGGTTCAACATGGCGCCGCTGGCGTCGTCGATGCTGCGGTCGGCCGAGTGGCTGACGCGTGACGACATCCGCCTGTTTGCCATTGCGAACGTGGCCCTGACCATTCCGGCGCGCATCCTGATCGGCATGGCGCTGGACAAATGGGGTCCGAGGCGATGTTTCTCGTTGCTGCTGGTGGTGATGTCGCTGCCCACCTTCGCCTTCGCCTTTGGCGAAACCAAGATGCAGTTGCTTGTCTCGCGCCTGATCATGAGCTCGGTCGGCGCCAGTTTCGTGGTCGGTATTCACATGACCTCGTTGTGGTTCAAGCCACGCAGCATCGGCTTTGCCGAAGGCTTTTACGCTGGCTGGGGAAACTTCGGCTCGGCGGCTGCCGCCATGACGCTGCCCACCATCGCCCTCACGATGTTTGGTGGCCCGGATGGCTGGCGCTGGGCCATTGCCACCTCGGGCCTGGTGATGGCCGTCTACGGTGTTTTTTACTGGTTCGCCATCACCGACGGGCCGACTGCCGACACGCACAAGAAGCCGCGCAAGGTGTCCGCGCTGGAGGTCTCGAGCTGGCGCGATCTGGTGCTGTTGTGCATCTTCATCGTGCCCCTGGTTGGCATCCTTGCGATCTTGGTGTACCGGGTCCAGATGATGGGTTACATCGATGCAATGACCGCCGGTTTCATGTACTTCGCCATTGCGGTGGTGGTGACGTATCAGGTCGCGCAGGCGATCCGGGTCAACGTACCGATCCTGAGAAAAGGCGTGCCCGAGGACGACAGGTACCCCTTCAAGTCGGTGGCGGCGCTGAACGTCACCTACTTCGCCAACTTCGGTGCCGAGCTGGCGGTGGTGTCGATGTTGCCCATGTTCTTTGAGCAGACCTGGAGCCTGAGCGCGGCCGCCGCTGGCCTGATTGCGTCGACCTTCGCCTTCGTCAACCTGTTCGCCCGACCCATGGGCGGCCTGGTGTCCGACCGCTTCGGCAACCGCCGATACGTCATGATGGCCTACATGCTGGGCATCGGCGTCGGCTTTGTGCTGATGGGCTTGCTGGACTCGACGTGGCCGCTGATTGTGGCGATCATCTTCACGATCTCGTGCTCGTTCTTCGTGCAGGGTGCCGAGGGCGCCACCTTCGGCATCATTCCCTCCATCAAGCGCCGCGTGACGGGGCAGATCTCGGGCATGGCCGGTGCCTACGGCAACGTCGGCGCGGTGTTTTACCTGTTCATCTTCACCCTGGTCACACCGCAGCAGTTCTTCTTCATCATTGCCGGCGGCGCCTTCTTCAGCTGGTTGGTGTGCTACTTCTGGCTGGTTGAGCCCAAGGGGGGCTTCAGCGACGAGTACCTCGTGTCCTCGGTGGACCAGGCGATCGCCCAGGAGGTGCAGCAAAAACGCGAGACCGAGGCCGAAATTGCCCGTCTGTTCGCTGGCAGTGGCCGCGTGGAGCTGGCTGAAAAAGGAGATGGCCTGATGCTCACCGCCCGCTTCAAGAGCCTGGAAGAACTGCGCGCCATTCTGGCCCGTGCCCAGCAGAACGGCATGGCACCCAAGTAAGTCCGGGCGCATGTTCGCTCACCGCCAAGGCCGTGTGTACCACGGCCTTTTTTCACGGGCGGCGGGCCATTGCGCAGGCTGCCAGGCGCGTAGTTCTTTTGAACGATGGCCGTGCGCCAGCCCATCGGTCTTTCAGACCGGTGCTGGCGCCCCTTTGAAGGATGTTCGCCGCAGCCGGCCTGCCGCACAGTCATGTTCACACCACGCCGCGCGTTTCGCACGCTGGCCGCAGCCCGGGAACCCCGCCGATGCGCCACCACCGTCCCCCGCCCGGCGAACCGATTTTTCCCCACAGGAGCCCCAGTCATGAGCAACAAGAACCCGCGCAACACCCCCAGCGGTGAAGCTGCGAACCTTCAAACCCATTCGGGTGCCGACATCGTCGACTGGCGACCCGAAGACCCGGTATTCTGGGAGAGCACCGGCAAAAAGATTGCCAACCGTCAGCTGTGGATCAGCTGGCCCAGTCTGCTGCCAGCGTTTTCGGTCTGGATGATGTGGGGCATCATCACGGTGCAGATGCTCAACCTGGGCTTTCCATTTGCCCAGGCCGAGCTGTTCACCATCACGGCCATCGCCGGTCTCTCGGGTGCCTCGCTGCGCATCCCGGCCTCGTTCTTCATCCGCCTCTCGGGGGGGCGCAACACGGTCTTCCTGACCACGGCGCTGCTGCTGATCCCGGCCATCGGGACCGGCTTTGCGCTGCTGGACAAGAACACGCCGCTGTGGGTGTTCCAGTTGCTGGCGCTGCTCTCGGGCATTGGTGGCGGCAACTTCGCGGCCTCCATGTCAAACATCAGCACCTGGTTTCCCAAGGCCAAGCAAGGGCTGGCGCTGGGCATCAACGCCGGGCTGGCCAACGCCGGTGTCACGGTGATGCAGCTGCTGATCCCGCTGGTGATGACGACCTCGATCTTCGGTGCCATGGGGGGTGACCCGATGACGCTGCTCAAGCCCTCGGGCACGCTGATCGGCAAGATCCCGGCCGGCACACCGACCTACATCCAGAACGCCGGCTGGGTCTGGGCGCTGATCATTGCACCCATGGCTTTGCTGTGCTGGATCGGGCTGAAAAACCTGATCCCGGTCACCCCCAACCTGGGCTCCACCTTCGCGGCATTCTTCAAGATCTTGCTGCTCTACACGATCGGTCTGCTGGTCACCGTCGGTGGTCTGTACCTGTATCTGCCCGCCCCCACCGGCCTGGGTCTGCTGAACATGTGGATCGCCATTCCGCTGATCGTCGTGGCCACCTTGCTGGCCATGAAGCTGGTGGCCTTCGGCGACATGAAGCCCAACCTGACCAAGCAGTTCGCGATCTTCCAGAACAAGCACACCTGGTCGATGACGGCGCTGTACATCGTCACCTTCGGCTCCTTCATCGGCTTCTCTGCCGCCTTGCCCCTGTCCATCACCGTCATCTTCGGCTTCACCTCGGTGGAAGTTGAAGGCGTGATCAAGCGCGTGGCCTACGCCAACGCTCCCAGCGCGCTGACCTGGGCCTGGATCGGTCCTTTCGTTGGTGCCTTCATTCGCCCCGTCGGCGGCTGGCTGGCCGACCGCACCGGGGGTGCCGTGCTGACGCAAATCATCTCGGTGGTGATGGCGGTGTGTTCGGCCGCTGTGGGCTACGTGATGCTGCTGGCCTACCAGTCGCCCACGCCCGAGCAGTACTTCGTGCCGTTCATGGCCTTGTTCATTGCCATCTTCGCCGCCGCCGGCATTGGCAACGCCTCGACCTTCCGCACCATCGGCGTCGTGTTCAACCGCGAGCAGGCCGGCCCGGTGCTGGGCTGGACCTCGGCCATCGGTGCCTATGGCGCCTTCGTGGCCCCGGTCGTGATGGGTGCACAGATCCGCGCGGGCACGCCGCAATACGCCATGTACGGCTTCGCCATCTTCTACGCGCTGTGCCTGGTGCTGAACTGGTGGTTCTACCTGCGCGCCGGGTCCGAAATAAAGAACCCCTGAACGCGCGCATCCACGAAACCATGCCCTCATTTTCCGGAGACCCCCGATGAGTCACTTTCTCGACCGCCTCACCCACTTCACCCTGCCCAAGGAAGCCTTCTCGGGCAACCACGGTCTAACCACCAACGAAGACCGCACCTGGGAAGACAGCTACCGCAACCGCTGGGCACACGACAAGATCGTGCGCAGCACGCACGGCGTGAACTGCACGGGCTCTTGCTCGTGGAAGATTTACGTCAAGGGCGGCATCGTCACCTGGGAAACCCAGCAGACCGACTACCCCCGCACCCGCTGGGACATGCCCAACCATGAGCCGCGCGGCTGTGCCCGCGGTGCCTCGTACAGCTGGTACCTCTACTCCGCCAACCGCGTGAAGTACCCCATGGTGCGTGGCCGTCTGCTCGAACGCTGGCGCGCCGCACTCACCGTGAGCAAGAGCCCGGTGGACGCCTGGGCGCTGATCCAGCAAGACCCCGAAGCCCGCCGCGACTACCAGCAGGTGCGGGGCATGGGCGGTTTTGTGCGCAGCACCTGGGACGAGGTGAACCAGCTCATCGCGGCCGCCAACGTCTACACCATCAAGCAGCACGGTGCCGACCGCATCATCGGCTTCTCGCCGATTCCCGCCATGTCCATGGTGAGCTACGCCGCGGGCTCGCGTTACCTGTCGCTCATTGGCGGGGTGTGCATGAGCTTCTACGACTGGTATTGCGACCTGCCCCCGGCTTCGCCGCAGATCTGGGGTGAGCAGACCGACGTGCCCGAATCGGCCGACTGGTACAACAGCAGCTTCATCATTGCCTGGGGCTCCAACGTGCCCCAGACCCGCACGCCCGATGCCCACTTCTTCACCGAGGTGCGCTACAAGGGCTGCAAGACCGTGGCCGTCACGCCCGACTACTCGGAAGTGGCCAAGCTGTCCGACATTTGGATGCACCCCAAGCAGGGCACCGACGCTGCGCTGGCCATGGCCATGGGCCACGTGGCGCTGAAAGAGTTTTATTTCCCAGACGGCGGCAAGCAGCGCAGCAGCTACTTTGACGACTACGCCCGCCGCTACACCGACCTGCCGCTGCTGGTGATGCTGAAAGAGCACACCCTGCCCGACGGCACGGTGACCATGGTGCCTGGCCGGTATCTGCGCGCCAGCGACTTCAACGGTCAGATGGGTCAGAAGAGCAACCCCGAGTGGAAGACCGTGGCGTTCGACACCGCGGGCAAAGCGGTGCTGCCCAATGGCTCGATCGGCTTCCGCTGGGGTGAGCCCGGCCGTGAAGACGAAGGCAAATGGAACCTCGAAGCCAAGGAAGCGCGCACCAACAGCGACGTGAAGCTCAAGCTGTCGGTGATCGAAGACGGCGAGCAAGAGACCCAGGTGGTGGACGTGGGCTTCCCCTACTTCGGCGGCCGCGACACCCCCAACTTCACCGCCAACGCACAGAACGGCGAGATCAACCACGCCAAGGTGCCTGCGGTGCGCCTGCGCCTGGGCAAGGCCGGTGAAGAGCGCTACGCCATGGTCGCCACCGTGTTTGATTTGCAAGTGGCGCAGTACGGCATCGACCGTGGCCTGGGATCAGGCGCCAAAGACTTCAACGACAACGCCGCCTACACCCCGGCCTGGCAAGAAAGCATCACCGGTGTGCCGCGCGACCAGGTCATCACCGTGGCGCGCCAGTTTGCCGACAACGCCGACAAGACGCATGGCAAGTCCATGGTGATCATCGGTGCGGCCATGAACCACTGGTACCACGCCGACATGAACTACCGCGGCGTCATCAACCTGCTGATGATGTGCGGCTGCATCGGCCAGAGCGGTGGCGGCTGGGCGCACTACGTGGGCCAGGAAAAGCTGCGCCCGCAAACCGGCTGGGTGCCGCTGGCCTTTGCCACCGACTGGGTCCGCCCTCCGCGCCAGCAGAACAGCACCAGCTTCTTCTACGCCCACACCGACCAGTGGCGCTACGAGAAGCTCGGCATGGCAGAGATCGTCTCGCCCACGCTGAGCGAAGCCGACAAAACCGCCTTCAGCGGCAGCATGATCGACTTCAACGTGCGCGCCGAGCGCATGGGCTGGCTGCCCAGCGCTCCGCAGCTCAAGACCAACCCGATGCAGGTGGTGAAAGACGCGCAGGCCGCCGGCCTGGATGCCAAAGACTACGTGGTCAAGGCGCTCAAGGACGGCACGCTGGAGATGAGTTGCGAAGACCCGGACGCGCCGCAGAACTGGCCGCGCAACCTGTTTGTGTGGCGCTCCAACCTGCTGGGCTCCAGCGGCAAGGGCCACGAGTATTTCTGCAAACACCTGCTGGGTACCGAGAACGGTGTGCAGGGCAAGGACCTGGGCAAAGACGACGCCAAGCCGGCTGAAGTGAAGTGGCACAAGGACGCGCCGCAGGGCAAGCTGGACCTGCTGGTCACGCTCGACTTCCGCATGAGCACCACCTGCCTTTACAGCGACATCGTGCTGCCGACCGCGAGCTGGTACGAGAAGAACGACCTGAACACCAGCGACATGCACCCCTTCATCCACCCGCTGAGTGCGGCGGTGGACCCGGTGTGGCAGAGCCGCAGCGACTGGGACATCTACAAGGGCTTTGCCAAGACTTTCAGCGAAGTCTGCGTGGGCCACCTGGGCGTGGAAAAAGAGGTGGTGCTCTCGCCCATCATGCACGACACCCCCGGTGAAATGGCGCAGGCCTTTGAGGTCAAGGAATGGAAGAAGGGCCACTGCGAACTGATCCCCGGCAAGACCGCGCCGCAGATCACCGTGGTCGAGCGCGACTACCCCAACACCTTCAAGCGCTTCACGGCCCTGGGTCCGCTGCTCGACAAGCTGGGCAACGGCGGCAAGGGCATCGGCTGGAAAACCGGCACCGAAGTCGAGCAGCTCGGCCAGCTCAACGGCAAGACGCTGGACGAGGGCGTGTCGCACGGCATGCCGAAGATCGTCACCGACATCGACGCCTGCGAGGTGATCTTGCAGTTGGCGCCCGAGACCAACGGTCACGTGGCCGTGAAGGCCTGGGAAGCGCTGGGCAAGCAGACCGGGCGCGACCACACCCACCTGGCGCTCTACCGCGAAGACGAAAAGATCCGCTTCCGCGACATCCAGGCGCAGCCGCGCAAGATCATCAGCTCGCCCACCTGGAGCGGCATCGAGAGCGAGACGGTGAGCTACAACGCCGGCTACACCAACGTGCACGAATACATCCCATGGCGCACCCTGACCGGTCGCCAGCAGTTCTACCAGGACCACCCCTGGATGATCGCCTTCGGTGAAGGCTTCGGCAGCTACCGCCCGCCGGTGGACCTGAAGACCACCCACGAGATCCACAACATCAAGCCCAACGGCAACAAAGAGATCCAGCTCAACTTCATCACGCCGCACCAGAAGTGGGGTATTCACTCCACCTACAGCGACAACCTGATGATGCTCACGCTGAACCGCGGTGGCACCGTGGTGTGGCTGAGCGAAGACGACGCCAAGAGCGCCGGCATCGAGGACAACGACTGGGTCGAGCTGTTCAACATCAACGGTGCCGTGGCGGCCCGTGCGGTGGTGAGCCAGCGGGTGAACAACGGCATGGTGATGATGTACCACTCGCAAGAAAAGATCATCAACACCCCCGGCAGCGAGATCACCGGCGTGCGCGGCGGCATCCACAACTCGGTGACCCGCATCGTGCTCAAACCGACCCACATGATCGGTGGCTACGCGCAACTGAGCTACGGCTTCAACTACTACGGAACCATCGGCACCAACCGCGACGAGTTCGTGGTGGTGCGCAAGATGAGCAAGGTGGACTGGCTTGACACCCCGGCGGACGATCACCTCGTTCGTGCGTATCAATCCCAAGGTGAAAACCCCTGAGTCCCTTGCCCTTCATTCGGAGTCAAACATGAAAATACGCGCACAAATCGGCATGGTGCTCAACCTGGACAAGTGCATCGGTTGCCACACTTGCTCGGTCACCTGCAAGAACGTCTGGACCAGCCGCCCCGGTGTCGAATACGCCTGGTTCAACAACGTCGAGTCCAAGCCGGGTATCGGTTACCCCAAAGAGTGGGAAAACCAGGAGAAATGGAACGGTGGCTGGATCCGCAAGGCCGACGGCTCCATCGTGCCCAAGCAGGGCGGCAAGTGGTCGCTGCTGATGAAGATCTTCAGCAACCCCAACCTGCCGCAGATCGACGACTACTACGAGCCCTTCACCTTCGACTACGACCACCTGCAGTCGGCGCCGGAAATGAAGCACGCGCCCACCGCCCGCCCGCGCTCGCTGATCACCGGCAAGCGTATGGAAAAGATCGAGTGGGGCCCGAACTGGGAAGAGATCCTGGGCGGCGAGTTCAGCAAGCGCAGCAAGGACGCCAACCTGGACGGTTTCGAGCAGGCCCAGAAAGACATGATGGGCCAGTTTGAAAACACCTTCATGATGTACCTGCCGCGCCTGTGCGAGCACTGCCTGAACCCCGCCTGCGTGGCCTCGTGCCCGTCGGGCTCGATCTACAAGCGCGAAGAAGACGGCATTGTCCTGATCGACCAGGACAAGTGCCGCGGCTGGCGCATGTGCGTGAGCGGCTGCCCCTACAAAAAGATTTACTACAACTGGAAAAGCGGCAAGGCCGAGAAGTGCATCTTCTGCTATCCGCGCATTGAAGCGGGTCAGCCGACGGTGTGCTCCGAGACCTGCGTCGGTCGCATCCGTTACCTCGGCGTGTTGCTGTACGACGCCGACCGCATTGCCGAAGCCGCGAGCACGCCCAACGAGATCGACCTGTACCAGGCCCAGCTCGACCTGTTCCTGGACCCGAACGACCCGAAGGTGATCGCCCAGGCGCGCATCGACGGCATTCCGGATGCCTGGATGGCCGCGGCCCGCCAGAGCCCGGTCTACAAGATGGCGGTGGAATGGAAAGTGGCCCTGCCGCTGCACCCCGAATACCGCACGCTGCCGATGGTCTGGTACGTGCCGCCACTCTCGCCCATCACCGCATCGGCCAACGCCGGCATGCTGGGCAACAACGGCGAAATCCCGGACGTGTCGCAGTTGCGCATTCCGGTGAAGTACCTGGCCAACCTGCTGACCGCCGGCGACACCGGCCCGGTGGTGCGCGCCCTGGAACGCATGCTGGCCATGCGCGCTTACCAGCGCACCAAACATGTGGACGGCCTGATCAACCAGGAGGTGCTGGACCAGGTCGGGCTGAGCGCCCGCGAGGTGGAAGAGATGTACCGCTACATGGCGATCGCCAACTACGAAGACCGTTTTGTGATTCCGACCACGCACCGCGAATACGCCGAAAACACCTTCAACGTGAAGGGCGGTTGCGGCTTCAGTTTCGGCAACGGCTGCTCGGAAGGACAGACCGAAACCAGCCTGTTTGGTAGCGAAAAGAAACGCACCATCCCCATCAAGATGGAGAGCTGAGGACATGGCCCACCCCCCCGCGCTTCGCGCGACCCCCTCAAGGGGGGCAACGCTGGCGGCCCGGCAAAGCCGGTTCCGCGGCGTTCTGGGTTTGCTCCCCTTCGTTCATCGATCCAGCTGTTTGACCAAGGAATTGATGTCATGAGTTTGTTTTCTTCATCCCCTCCCCAAGCCCGCCTCACGCTGCGCGTGTTGGCGCACCTGCTGCGCTACCCCGACGCCGCCTTCCGCGCCCACACCGCCGACATGCGCGAAGCCCTGCAAGCCGAGGCGGCGCTGCCCGCGGCGCGGCTGGTCGAACTCGATGCCTTGCTCAAGCACCTGGGCGCCAGCCCGTCGCTTGACGTGGAGTCCGAATACGTCGAGCTGTTTGACCGGGGCCGCCGCACCGCGCTGCACCTGTTTGAGCATGTGCATGGCGATTCGCGCGACCGCGGTCCGGCGATGATCGATCTGATCCAGACCTACGAAAAAGCAGGCCTGTTTCTGGGCACCAGCGAGCTGCCCGACTACCTGCCTGTGGTGCTGGAATTTGCCTCTACCCAGCCGCCGCAACAGGCGCGCGAGTTCATGGGCGAGATCGCGCACATCGTGCGTGTGATTTTCAGTGCCCTGGCCGCTCGCCAGAGCCCTTACGCCAGCGTGTTGGCCGCCGTGCTGGAACTGGCGGGCGAAAAGGCCGAGGCTGTGGCCATTGCACCCGAACCCGAAATGGACGAGAGCTGGGCCGAGCCCGAGGTGTTTGGTGGTTGCTCCACCGAAGGCCAGGCCAAACCCGGCCAGCCCCAGCCGATCCGCATTGTCAGAAAGTCAACCCAACCCTCTCAAGGAGCGCAGGCATGAACACGCTGCACAACTTTCTCTTCAACGTCTTTCCCTACATCTGTCTGGCCGTTTTCTTCATGGGCAGCCTGGCCCGCTTTGACCGCGACCAGTACACCTGGAAAAGCGATTCGTCGCAGTTGCTGCGCAAGCGCCAGTTGCGCTGGGGCAGCAACCTGTTCCACATCGGCATCCTGTTCCTGTTCTTTGGCCACTCGGTGGGTCTGCTGACCCCCCACTTCGTTTACGAGCCCTTCATCACGGCGGGTCAGAAACAGATGGTGGCGGTGGTGGCTGGCGGCATTGCGGGTGTGATCTGCTTCATCGGGCTCACCATGCTGCTGCACCGTCGCATTTTTGACGACCGCATCCGCCTCACCAGCCACCGCACCGACCTGGGCATTCTCATCATCCTCTGGGTGCAACTGGTGCTGGGCCTGATCACGCTGCCGTTTTCTTATGGACATTCCGACGGCCAGGCGATGCTGCAACTGTCGGCCTGGGCGCAAGGCATCGTCACCTTCCGCCCCGACGCCAGTTTGCTGGCCGGTCTGGACTGGGTCTACCTGGTGCACCTGGTGCTGGGCATGACCATCTTCCTGCTCTTCCCCTTCTCGCGCCTGGTGCATGTGTGGAGCGGCTTCGGCACGCTGGCCTATGTGTTCCGCCCTTACCAGGTGGTGCGCAGCCGCAAACTGGGTCTCAAGCCCAGCGCCCCGGCCGAGCAGCGCCCCGTTTCACATTGACCGGAGGACACCACCATGAACGCAGCAACAACCGTGGGCTGTGGCAGCGGCCACTGCGCCTGTGCCGGTGAAGCGCAGCCCGCCGTGGCCAGCATCAACGGCATTGCCCTGCACGAACCCGGCGAGACACCCGACCCCAACACGCTGCGCGAGCGCGCCTACACCGAGTTGCTGCGCCAGCAGGCGGTGCAGGCGGGCCTGCTGCCGCGCCACGCCGGGCTGGTGGCGCCCGAACTGGACGACGCCCAGCGCACCGTCATCGAAGGCCTGCTGGACGCGGCCGTGGCCTCGCCCGATCCAGGCGAGTCCGAGTGCCGCCGTTACTTTGACGCCAACAAGGGCCGCTTCATCGTCGGCCAGGCGCTGCATGTGCGCCACATCCTGTTTGCCGTGACGCCGGGTGTGAACGTGCATGCGCTGTCGCAGCGCGCCGAGGCGGCCTTGCTGGAGCTGATCCGCAAAGACGTGCCGCCCGGGCGCTTCGAGGCGCTGGCGGCCGAGCTGTCCAATTGCCCGTCCAGCAAGGAGGGCGGCGATCTGGGCTGGGTGACGCCGGAAGACTGCGCGCCCGAGTTGGCCAACGAGTTGTTTTTCCAGACCGATTCGCGCTGGGGCATGGGCGTGCACCCGCGTCTGGTGCACACCCGGTTTGGCCTGCACATCATTGAAGTGCTGGGCCGGCGCAAGGGCAAACTACCTGAGTTTGAGCAGGTGCAGGAACGCATCAAGGCCCAGCTGGCGCTGCAGTCGCGCAGCACGGCGCTGCGCCAGTACATGCAGCTGCTGGTGGGTCAGGCCCGGGTGGAGGGCATTGCGCTCGACGGCGCCGACTCACCGCTGGTGCAGTGAACCCCCTCGGGTGCGCAACGCACCGGTGTTTGATGCACCGCAAAGCGCCGGCGGCCCGGGCTGGTTAGCCTCCCCTCGGCGGCATGGGCCGCAGCAAAGGAAGTGCAACAGCATGGAACAACTCTTGGATCGTGAACCGACCTCCCACCAGGTCAACCCCACGGTGGCCCAGCTGGCGGCCGAGCTGCAGGCCCTGGCCCGCAGCGGGGGCCTGCGCACCTGGCACCTGGGCGGGCGCGAACTCATTCCCGTGGTGCAGGGCGGCATGGGTGTGGGTGTGTCGGCCGGCTCGCTGGCTGGTACCGTGGCCGGCTTTGGTGGCGTGGGCACGGTCTCGTCGGTGGACTTGCGCCGCATGCACCCCGACCTGATGGCCCAGACCGGCCGCCTGGACAAGGAGCCCGACGCCCGCGCGCAGATTGACGCCGCCAACCTGGTGGCGCTGGACCGCGAGATTCAGCGCGCCCGCAGCATCGCCCAGGGCCGGGGTCTGATCGCGGTGAACGTGATGAAGGCGCTCAGCGCCTACGAGATGTACGTGCGCCAGGCACTGCACAGCGGTGCCGACGCTGTGGTGGTGGGCGCCGGGCTGCCGCTGGACCTGCCCGACATCGCCAAAGACCACCCCAAAACCGCGCTGATCCCCATCTTGTCCGACGCCAGGGGCGTGCAACTGCTGGTGCGCAAGTGGGAAAAAAAGGGCCGTCTGCCCGACGCGATCGTGATCGAACACCCCCGCCTGGCGGGGGGGCATCTGGGCGCGGCCAAGGTGTCCGATTTGCAGGACACGCGGTTTGATTTCGAAAACGTGTTGCCCCAGGTGCTCGAATTCTTCAAAACGTCGGGCATCGAGGGCCAAATCCCACTCATTGTCGCTGGTGGCATCAGCAGCCGGGCCGACATTGTGCGGCTGCAAGCGCTGGGCGCCAGCGCGGTACAGATGGGTACCGCCTTTGCGGTCACCGCCGAGTGCGACGCCGACCCGGCCTTCAAGCACGTGCTGGCCGACGCGCGGCCCGAAGACATTGTGGAATTCATCAGCGTGGCCGGCCTGCCGGCACGCGCGGTGCGCACGCCCTGGCTGGACAAGTACATCCGCATCGAGCCCAAGCTGCAGGCCGCGGCGCATGTGAAGAAAAAATGCAACATGTCCTTCGATTGCCTGGCCCACTGCGGCCTGCGCGACGGGGTGGTGGGCATCGGCCAGTTCTGTATTGACCAGCAACTGGGCCACGCGATGGAGGGCGATACGAAAAAAGGCCTCTTTTTCCGGGGTGCGGGAAAACTTCCTTTCGGCCGGGACATCCGTTCGGTTCACGATCTGTTGCAGTGGATGCTTGCTGACGTTCGACCGCCTGTGCCCAGCCACTGAAAAGGCAAAAAAATCCATCGTAAAAGGGCATTGGCGGTGAAAATCGGCCCCAGCGGGGATAATTTGGATCCGACTCACGAGCCCAGTGGCCCGACCAAAGTGTCTGAAGCGGCCATCCACACGGTTTCGCTTCGGTGCCATTTCGACCAACAGACCCCAGCGTCCGTTGGTTACCCCCCTCACATTCCGATAGGCCCCTGGCCTTTTCGCCACGACCCGACATGAAACGCGACAACACCATGCGTCCGCAGGACCTGACCCATACCCAGCCCATCAGCCTCGATGTGCTCAAAGAAAAATACCTGAAGCCCGGCGAAGACGGCATTGAAGACCTGTACCGCCGTGTGGCGCGTGCCCTGGCCTCGGTGGAAAAAGAAGACGTGCGCGCCGACTGGGAGCAGCGCTTCCTGGCCAACCTGCACGCCGGTGCCATTGGCGCCGGGCGCATCATGAGCGCCGCCGGTACCGACATCCAGGCCACCCTGATCAACTGCTTCGTGCAGCCCGTGGGCGACTGCATTCAGGGCGTGGACGCCGAGGGCTACCCCGGCATTTACGAAGCGCTGCGCGAAGCGGCCGAAACCATGCGCCGGGGTGGCGGGGTGGGATACGACTTTTCCCGCATCCGCCCCAAGGGCGCCGAGGTCAAGGGCACGCACTCCATGGCTTCGGGCCCGTGCAGTTACATCAACGTGTTCGACCAGAGCTGCTCCACCGTGGAGAGCGCGGGCGCGCGCCGTGGTGCCCAGATGGGCGTGCTGCGCATCGACCACCCCGATGTGCTCGAATTCATCACCGCCAAGCGCACCCCTGGCCGCTGGAACAACTTCAACGTGTCGGTGGGCGTGTCCGACGCGTTCATGGAAGCCCTGGGCAACGACCAGCCCTGGGAACTGGTGCACAAGGCCCGCCCGGGCGCCCCGCTGATCGCCAAGGGTGCTTACCAGCGCGCTGACGGCCAGTGGGTTTACCAGACGATCGCCGCCCGCGAGCTGTGGGATACGGTCATGAAGTCGGCCTACGACTTCGCCGAGCCCGGCATCCTGTTCCTGGACCAGATCCGCAACGACAACAACCTGCGCTACTGCGAGAGCATCGAGGCGACCAATCCCTGCGTCACGGCCGACACCTGGGTCATGACCGAAGACGGTGCGCGCCAGGTGTCCGACCTGATCGGGTGCGACTTCAAAGCCGTGGTGGATGGCCGCAGCTATGCATTGGAGAGCGAGGGCTTTTTCGCGACCGGGGTCAAGCCCGTGCTGCGTTTGCGCACCCGCGAAGGCCACAGCCTGCGCCTGACGGGAGACCACCGCGTGCGCCGCGTGGCGCGCAAGACCCGCTACAGCCTGGAGCTGGACTGGACACCCGCCGAACGTCTGCAGCCGGGCGACGAGATCGTTCTGAACAACCACCACAACCTGCAGGGCTGGGGCGGTGAAGGGTCGCAGGCCGAGGGCTATCTGTTGGGTCTGTTGATCGGTGACGGCACGCTGAAGGCCGACAAGGCCGTGCTGTCGGTCTGGGCGCCCGAGCTGCGCGCTGTGGGCAGCGACACCGTGGCCTACGCCCGCACCGGTGCCGCCGGCATCGTGCAGGCGGCCGAAGCTGCGGCGGCCACCTTGTCGCACCGTGCCGATTTCAAAGGCTTCCAGCGTCCCATGCAAGCCCGTGGCGAGGCGCGTCTGGCCAGCACCGCCTTGCGCGATCTGGCCTTCGCGCTCGGCATGGCGCCGGGTCACAAGACGATCACGCCCGCAATGGAGCAGCAGTCTTCCGACTTCACCGAAGGCCTGCTCTGCGGCCTGTTTGACGCCGATGGTTCCGTGCAGGGCTCGCAAGACAAGGGTGTCAGCGTGCGCCTGTCGCAAAGCGACGCCAGTCTGCTGGCGACCGTCCAGCGCATGCTGCTGCGTCTGGGCATTGTGTCCACGCTGTACACCGAGCGCCGCCCGGCAGCGGTCGCGTCTTTGCCCGATGGCAGGGGTGGCCGTGCCGACTACGCCACCCAGGCACAGCACGAACTCGTCGTCAGTGGCGACAACCTGCGTGTGTACGCCGAGCGCATCGGCTTTGAAGACAGCGACAAGGCCGAGCGCCTGGCGCAAGCGCTGGGAAGCTACAAGCGCAGCCTGAACCGCGAGCGCTTCACCGCCACCGTGGAATCGTTGGTGCCCGATGGCGAGGAAATGGTGTTCGACGTGACCGTGGCAGACGTGCACGCCTTCGACGCCAACGGCCTGGTGGTGCACAACTGCGGTGAGCAACCTCTTCCGCCCTACGGCTGTTGCGACCTCGGCCCGGTCATCCTCACGCGCTTTGTGCGCAACCCGTTTGGCTTTGGTGGCCTGCCAGCGTTCGACTTTGACGCCTTCGAACAAGCCGTGACCACCCAGGTGCGCGCGCTCGACAACGTGCTCGACGTGACCTTCTGGCCGCTGCCCCAGCAGCGCGAAGAGTCGGCCGCCAAGCGCCGCATTGGGGTGGGCTTCACCGGCATGGGCAACACGCTGGCCATGCTGTGCGTGCGCTACGACCGCGACGAAGGGCGTGCCATGGCCGCGCAGATTGCCGAGCGCATGCGCGATGCGGCTTACGCCGCTTCGGTGGCCCTGGCGCAAGAAAAAGGCGCCTTCCCCAAACTGGTGGTAGACGACTACCTGGCCGCCGGCACCTTCGCCAGCCGCCTGCCCGCCGCGCTGCAAAAGCAGATCCGCAAACACGGCATCCGCAACAGCCACCTGCTGTCCATCGCGCCCACCGGCACCGTGAGCCTGGCCTTTGCCGACAACGCATCGAACGGCATCGAGCCGCCGTTTTCCTGGATGTACCGCCGCAAAAAGCGCGAGGCCGACGGCTCCACCAGCGAGTACGCGGTGGAAGACCACGCCTGGCGCCTGTACCGCGAACTCGGTGGCGATGTGAACCAGCTGCCCGAGTATTTTGTGAACGCCCTGGCCATGTCGGCCGGCGACCACATTGCCATGATGCAAGCGGTGCAGCCGTTTGTGGATACCGCCATTTCCAAGACGGTGAACGTCGAGGCCGACTACCCCTACGAAGACTTCAAAGGGCTGTACCAGCAAGCTTGGCGCGCCCACCTCAAGGGCCTGGCGACCTACCGCCCCAACAGCATTCTGGGCTCGGTGCTCGACACCGGCAGCGCCGCCAGCGATGCGGCTGCAGCCGCCGCGTTGGCCGCACCGGCACCGGTGGACCCGATGCGCACCGTGATCGAAAGCCGCCCCAAAGGCGCGCTCTCGGCCGTGGCCGACAAGGTGGAATACTGGACGCAAGAGGGCCACAAAACGCTGTACATCGTGGTGTCGTTCCTGCCGGTGCCTGCGGCCGACGGCGTGGGCACGGTCGAGCGCGCCATCGAGTTCTTCATGCCGGTGGGCCAGAGTGGCGAGTCGCAGCAGTGGATCACCTCCACCATGCGCATGCTGTCGCTGGCCGCGCGCGGCGGCTTCCTGGAGCGCGCCCTGGGCGACATGCGCAAAGTGGCCTGGGACCGCGGCCCGGTGCGCCTGGGCACCTACCAAAAGGCCGACGGCACGCACGTGCCGATGTGGCACGACTCCGAAGTGGCGGCTATCGCGTTTGCGCTGCAAAACATCATTGCGCGGCGCGCCCAGCAGGGTGTGGCGGCGGTGATGCCCGAGCCGGTTGCTGCGTCGGTGGGCACGTTTGCGGGCGTGATGGCCGGCAAAAAATGCCCCGAGTGCGGTGCGCACGCCATGATCCGCAAGGACGGCTGCGACTACTGCACCCAGTGCGGCCACCTCGGCACGTGTGGATAACCCGTCCGCACGCCTGGCGTGATGGGCGTGCGCACAAGCGCACGTTCTGACCGCATGGGTGGCCAGCAACCGGCAGCGGTAAAACGGCATTGAAGGCCGCTACAGCGCCTGCTGCAGCGGCCTTTTTCATGTGCGCCCAGCATGGCGCACGCATCTGCGGGCGCCCGCCTTGCTTCGGGCGCGCGCACGCCATCGTTCATTGGTAGTAGCCCCTTTGCGTTTTCGCCAGGGGGCTTTTTGTCGTCTAATAAAAATGCCTCGGCGGCGCCTATGCGGCGCATTTCGCGAGCCGTGTTTCGATGTCCCGCATGCGCTTTTGCAGGTTGGAAACAACGTGCAGCTTCGGGCGCCGGTGCCTTTGTCAACCCTTTGAGTTTTCATGGATGAAACTTGCAACCGATGCGCGCCCCCACACGGCCTGTGCGGGTTCGTCCGCCCAAGCCGTTCAGGCCGATCAGCTGACGCGAGCGTCGAGGCCGGCGCGGGCGCTTCGTCCTGAGCCGCTCGCTTCGCAGCCCTGGCGCCCGGCGCACCTGCTGCTGGCGCCGCACCGGCTGGGCTTCGCCTTGGCGGTGTTGCTGTTGCTGGTCTCGGGCGTCTGGTGGGCGCTGGTGCAGGTGGACCGGGCAACCGGCGCCCTGGGCCTGGCCTACGCGGTGTCGCCCTCGCTGGGCCATGCTGCGGTCATGACGTTTGGGTTCATTCCCCTCTTTTTCACGGGTTTTCTGTTCACCGCCGGGCCCAAGTGGCTGGGTGTGGACGGGCCTGAAGCCCGCAGGCTGCTGGCACCCTTGCTGCTGCAGGCTGCGGGCTGGCTGGTGTGGCTGCTGGGCATTCACACGGCCTTGTGGCTGAGCCTGGCCGGTGCCGCCGCTGCCCTGCTGGGGCTGGCCTGGGTGGTGGCCTTGTTTGCCCAGCTGGTGGGCCGCAGCACGCTGGATGACCGCCTGCACGCGCGCACCGTGGCGGTGGCGGGCGGTGTGGGCGTGGCCAGTCTGGCGCTGCTGCTGGTGGCGCTGGTTGCCGGTGCGTACGACGTGGCCCATGCCGCGGTGCTCACCGGCCTGTGGGGCTTTGTGGTGGTCACCTACCTGGTGGTGGCGCATCGCATGATCCCGTTCTTCACCTCCAGCGCCGTGCCCATGATCGATGTGTGGCGCCCGTTCTGGGTGCTGTGGATGCTGCTGGGTGCGGTGGCGCTGGAAATGGCCGCCATCTGGGTGCCGCTGGTCCTGTCCTGGATGGACGAGCCCGCCGGGCGGGGTGGCCGCGCCTGGATGCTGGGCCTGGGCTTGCTGCAGCTGGCCGCGGGCAGTGTCATTTTGTGGCTGGCCTTTGTGTGGGGTCTGGTGCAGAGCCTGAGCATCCGGCTGCTGGCCATGCTGCACCTGGGTTTTTTGTGGCTGGGTGTGTCGTTTGTGCTGGCCGGCGCTTCGCAGCTGCTGGGCCTGCGGCTGGGCACACCGGTGCTGGGCCTGGGCGCGCTGCACGCGCTCACCATGGGTTGCCTCGGGTCGCTCATGCTGGCCATGGTCACGCGGGTGTCGTGCGGCCACAGCGGCCGCACCCTGGTGGCGGACAACCTGGTGTGGGCACTGTTCTGGCTGTTGCAACTCGCGGTGCTGCTGCGCATTGGCGCCGCGCTGAACCAGGCGCCGACCTGGCTGATCATGATGGCGGCCCTGCTGTGGGCCGGTGTCATGGCGGTGTGGGGTGTGCGCCTGCTGGGCTGGTATGGCCGCCAGCGAGCCGATGGCCGTCCCGGTTGAACCCCAACGAGCGTCCCATGTTCATAACCGAATGCAACTTCCCCGCGCTGGAACAGCCCGCCAACGACTGGCCTGCGGTGGCCGGCGAGCTGATCCAGGCCCGCCAGACCGTGCTGCCCAAGCGCCTGATCGGCCCTGGCCCCGACGCCGCGCAGCAGCACACCATATTGGCTGCGGCTGCGGCTGCTCCCGACCATGGCCAGCTGCTGCCCTGGCGCTTCATTGCCGTGCCCGATGCGCAGCGCGAGCGCCTGGCCGAGGTGTTTGGCCAAGCCCTGCTGGAGCGCGACGCCGGCGCCACGCCCGAGCAGGTGGCGCAAGCGCGCGAAAAAGCCCACCGCGCGCCCTGGCTGATGCTGGTGGTGGTGGACGGCCTGCGCGGCGACCCCGCCGTGGACTTGGCCGAGCGCATGTTGTCGGCCGGCTGCGCGGTGCAAAACGCACTGCTGATGGCCACCGCGCTGGGTTTTGGCTCGGCCCTGACCAGCGGCAAAGCTTTGAAATCGACCAGCTTGCGGACCCTGTTTGGCCTGCACGACGGCGAGCACGCGCTGTGCTTTGTCAGCGTCGGCACGGTGCGCGCGCGCAAGCCCGCCCGGGTGCGGCCCGCCGTGGCCGAGTTCCTGAGCACCCTGGGCGATCCGCCCGCCCCGCGTTGAACCTTCCTTCTTTTTGACACAGCCACCCATGAACATTGCCACCTTTGACGACCTGCTGAGCGCCGCACGCGCCCAGCCCCTGCCGCAGCGTCTGCTGTTGGTGTTTGCCGGCATCGAGCTGCCCGACGACGCCACCCCCGCCGAGCGCGCCGGTTTTGAACGCGGCGAGGGCGGTGCGCTGGTGCCGCAGATGTGCGTGGACAAAACGCCCGAAGAGCTCACCTCGTTTGACCAGCTCAAGCAGGAAGCCAGCCAGATGGGCCCCGCCTGGGGCATGGTGTTTGCCGCCGCCCTGTCGGGCAAGGCGGGCCGTGCACCCAGCAGCGAGGACGCCGAAAAACCCTTGCAGGACATGGTGGAAGCCATCCGCATGGGCCAGCTGCAGGCCTTCATTCCCTTCAACCCGCAGGGCGAAGCGGTGCAGCTCGGCTGAATTTTCAGGGGACAGCCAACCATGGCCACATCCATCCCGCTGAGCCAGATCACGCTGCCCGGCCACCGCGCGCCGGGTGCGGGTTTTGAGGCGCCGTTCGAGATGCTCGACGCTTGCCACGAGCGCGTGCACCGCATGCTGGCCCTGCTGGCCAGGCTGCAGCAACACGCAGGGGTGCATGGCTGGAGCGAGCAGATTGGCCAGGCGGCGGTGGACGTGATGCGCTACTTTGACCAGGCCGCGCCGCACCACCACGACGACGAAGAGCGGCACGTGTTCCCACCGCTGCTGGCCGGCTCCGACCCGGTGCTGCACACCATGGTGCAGCGGCTCCAGCAAGACCACCGCGACATGGAGGCGACCTGGGCGCAGGTGCGCGAGGTGCTGGCTTTCGTGACCCAGCCGCCACCGGCGGGTTGGCGCGATTTCACGCCAGAGCAAACGGCGCTGCTCAACCACTTTGCGGGCCTGTACCAGCGCCATATCGACGACGAAGACGGCATCGTCTACCCCGTTGCTCAGGCCCAGCTCTCTGCGCAAGCGCTTCAGGCCATGGGTGCAGACATGATGCGCAGACGGGGCGTGTAGCCCCGCCAAGGCTTACTGCCCGGCCGTCACCGATGGCAGCCAGGTGGAGAGTTCGGGCACGGCCGCAATCAGCACCAGCGTGAGCATCACCGCCACCAGGAACGGCACCGTGGCCTTGAACAGTGGGCCCATGCGGATGTTGGCCTGCACCATGGCGATGTAGAGGCCCGGGCCCACCGGCGGCGTGACCAGACCGATCACTGTGGCCACCGTGCACACCACGCCGAAGTGGATCGGGTCGATGCCCAAGGTGTTCACCACCGGCATCAACAGCGGCACCACCACGATCAGCACGCTGATGCTTTCCAGAAACATGCCCAGCACCAGCAGCATCGCGATCACCAGCAGCAGGAACACGAAGGGCGATTGCGTGAGGCCCTGCATGTACTCCACCACCAGGTCGGGCACGCCCTGAAAGGCGAGCACCCAGCTCAGCACCGAGGCTGCGGCGATCAGGCCGGTGATGGTGGCGGTGTTGGTGGCCACGCCCAGCAAGATGCCGCCGAGGTCGCGAACCTTGATCTCGCGGTACACAAAACCCAGCGCCAGCGAAATGATGGCCGCCACCGCACCCGATTCGGTGGGCGTCATCACGCCCAGCATGATGCCGGCGATGACCACCACCGGAATCACGGCCGGCACCAGGCCTTCGAGCAGCACCTTGACCGACTTGGAGCGCTCACTCTTGGCGCCTGCCGGCAAGCCGGGGCCGAACACGCTGTGCAGAAAGATCACCAGCGCCAGCGCCGCCACGATCAGCAGACCGGGCACGATGCCGGCGATGAACAGCGGAGCGATGGGCTGCACCGCCACCACGCCGTAAATGATCATCAGCATGGACGGCGGGATGATGGGCCCCAGCAGCCCGGAGGTGACCGTGACCGCGCCCGAGAACGCGCGGTTGTAGCCCATGCGCTCCATGGCCGGAATCATGACCTTGCTCATGACGCCGATTTGCGCCACCGCGGAGCCCAGAATGGACGCGGCCATGGCGTTGGTGAACAGGTTGGCGTAGGCCAGGCCGCCCTTGAGGTTGCCCACCAGCACTTCGGCCACGGCAATCAGGCGCTGCGTCAGGCCGGCCTTGTTCATGATCTCACCCACCAGCAAAAACAGCGGGATCGCCAGCAGACTGTTGATTTCCAGCGCGCCGTAAAACTGGATCGGCACCGAGTCGTACAACACCGCCAGGTCGTTGGTGGCCATGAAGGCCAGCGCGCCCGCCAGGATGGCGCCCACAATGGGCAGGCCGGCAAACAGCAGGCCAAAGAAAACGATCAGGGTGATCATGCGGCGGCTCCTTTGAGCAGAGCGCGCGCGTGGCGCAAGATGGCGGCGAACTGGTGAAAGGCCATGCAGGCCATGGCCAGCGGCAGGGCCGCATAGTTGTACCAGCGCGGCAGCTGGGTGGTGGCACCCAGTTCCATGCGCACCTCGGGCCGGTTGACCCATTCCCAACCCAGCACCGCCAGGAACAGCAGCAGCGCCAGCAGCACCGCACCCAGCACGGTCATCAGGGCGTGGCGGGCACGCTCGGGCAAGGCGGCGGGCAAAAAGTCAATGCTCACCAGTTGGCCGCCCTGCACCAGCAGCGACAGGCCAAAAAGGGTCACGAAAACGAGCAGCTGGACCGAAATTTCTTCGGCCCAGAAAATCGGTGCACTGAAGAAATAGCGCATCACCACCTGGGTCATCATGATGCCGGCAATGCCCGCGGTCAGCGCGATCACGGCGCCGCGTTCCAGCTGCATCAGCCAGCGGTCCAGGGTTTGTATGGGGGCGTACAGGGGCATGGTCGCTCTCAGGTTGAGATGATCAAAAGCAGACAGGCCCTTGGCGGGCGCTGTCTGCAGTTCGGTGGCCGAAGAGGGCCTGTTTACAGGTCTTTGGACTGCTTGTAGAAGGCCGCAATCAGCGGGTTCTTGCTGGTGTACTTGTCGCGGATCGGGCCGGCCACTTTCTGGAACGAGGCGATGTCGGCGTTGACCACCTTGGCGCCGTCGGCCTTGGCCTTCACCAGGTTGCTGGCGTCGGCGTCAATGGCGGTCTTGAAGCCCCACTGCTCGGCGTCGGTCACCACCTTGATGATCATGGCGCGCTCGGCGTCGCTGCGCGTGGCCAGCCATTTTTTGGACACCACGATCACGGCCGGGAAGGCCATGTGGTTGGTCAGCGTCAGGTTGGGCGCCTGCTGGTGAAACTTCAGGCCCACCAGCGCGTCCAGATCCACGTCCACGGCGTCCAGCAGTTTGGTGGTCAGCGACGGCGCCACTTCCGACAGCGGCATGGCGGTAGGGGCAGCGCCGTTGGCTTGCCACCAGTCGTTGTAAATGGGGCTGGGGAAGGAGCGTATCTTTTTGTTGGCCAGGTCTTTGGCCGATGCCACGGGCTGCAGCGACAACACATGGCGCATGCCGGCGAAGGTGTAGCCCAGGCCCACCAGACCGTGCTGGTCCAGGCGCTTGAGCATTTCTTTGGCGGCCGGCGTGCTGGCGGCGCGGGTGGCGTGGGCCACGTCCTTGAAGACATAGGGCAGCGACCACGCCAGGAAGGACTCTTCGCGGTTGGACAGGCCGCCCACGGTGAACACGCCGAACTGCTGCGCCCCGGCCTGCATCAGGTTGATCATCTGGGCTTCGTTGCCCAGCTTTTGCAGCGGGCTCACCGCCACTTTCATCTTGCCGCCCGAGGCTTTTTCCAGGTCGGTGGCGATCTTTTCAGACACCTGGTGCCACACATGCGTGGGCGGTGTGATGTGGCCGAGCTTCAGGGTCTGGGCACTGGCGCCGCTGGCCACGGCGGTGAGCGTAAGGGCGGCTGCGAGGCCGCGCAGGGTCTGGGTAAATGTCATGGGTTTCATGGGAACGGGCGGGACAAAGCAGCGGCCTCGGCGCGCGTGGCGCCAAAGCCTGCTGCGGGTTAAAAAAGGATGGCTGGAAGGGGTTCAGGCCGCGTCGGGTTGCGCGGCCGGGGCTGCGCGTTTGAACGCGTCGAGCTCGCTGCAAGCCCGATCAATGGCACTGATGAGCGGCCAGCGCGCCAGGTCCACCTTGAAGCGGCGTGCGCTTTCCACCTGGGGAATCAGGTACACGTCGGCCACGGTGGGCGCGTGGCCAAAGCTGAACGCGCCACGCGCCGGGTCGGCTCCCAGCAGTGCCTCGTAGGCGTCAAAACCGGCGCTGATCCAGGTGGCGCACCAGGCGTTCACCGTGACTTCGTCGGCGTTGAACTGCTTGCGCAGCGCTTCCAGAATGCGGCGGTTGTTGATGGGGTGGATGTCGCAACCCACGATGGCCGCGAGCGCCCGCACGCGCGCCCGCTCGCTGGCGCCGGCGGGCAGCAGCGCGGGCGCAGGGTGCGTTTCTTCCAGCCACTCGATGATGGCGGGCGACTGGATCAGCACCTCGCCGTTGTCCAGCTCCAGCGCCGGCACCAGCATCTGCGGGTTGACCGCTTTGAAGGCGTCTTTCAGATGCTCTTCCTTGCCCAGGTGCACCGCCAGGTACTCGGCGCTCAGGTCCTTGAGGTTGAGCGCAATGCGAAGGCGATGCGATGTGCCGCTGCGCCAGAAGTTGTAGAGCTTCATTCGGCAGGGCCCACCGTCAGCGCAACCTCGGCCACGCCTTCCACACGGCCGGTGATCTTGTCACCCGCCACCACCGCGCCCACGCCCTCGGGGGTGCCGGTGTAGATCAGGTCGCCGGGTTGCAGGTGATAGAACAGCGACAGGTCGGCAATGATTTCGCGGATGTTCCAGATCAGCTTGTTCACGTCGGACGATTGCCTGGTGGTGCCGTTGACTTCCAGCGCAATCGCGCCGTGTTCGATGATCCGGCCTTCCATGGGCACGATCTCGGAACACACCGACGACTGCTCCACGTCTTTGCCCAGATCCCAGGGGCGGCCCTTGTCGCGCGCGACCAGTTGCAGATCGCGGCGTGTCATGTCCAGGCCAGCGGCGTAGCCGTAGATCACGGTGTGCGCGTCTTCGGCCTTCACGCGGAAACCGGCCTTGCCGATGGCCACCACCAACTCCATTTCGAAGTGGTAGTTTTTGGTCTCGGGCGGGTAGGCCACGGTTGCGCCCGAGGGCGTGAGCGTTTGCGGCGCCTTGGTGAAGTAGAACGGGCGCTCGACCGATTTGTCCACCGGCTTGCCCATTTCCACCGCGTGCGCGTGGTAGTTGCGGCCGACGAAGAACAGGCGGTTGATGGGGAACTGCTCGTCCTTGCCACGGATGGCGACGGACTGCACGGCGGGTGGGGTGAAGAGGTATTGGGTCATGGTCAAAGAAGGAGAGGGGTCGAAGTGAAATGTCTTGAACCGGGAGCACCGCGGAACCGGCTTTGCCGGGCCGCTGGAGTGGCCCCCTGGGGGGTGGTGCGCCAGGTGCGGGGTTGGGTTATCTCGTCTCGTACACGCCCAGCTTGCGGTGCAGCGGTGACTCATCGGCGATGAAGACAAACGCAGGCTCTTCAGCCGAACGGTTCTTCAGCGTCACAGCTTCGTAACCCGGGGTGCAGCAGGTGTCGGCCTCCACCAGCGGGAAGGTTTTGTCCAGCACCGCCACGTCCACAGCACCTTCAATCAGGTGGAACACCTGCGAGGGTGAGCGCGCCGGTAACGAGAGGGTCTGGCCGGGCTTGAGCATCAGTGCGTAGAAGCCGAGGATGTTCTCGGCGTCGTCGCCGGTTTCCGGGTTCACGTAGGTCACCTGCACGCAGTCCAGGTCAGGCTCGTTCGCCGCCATGGCCACGAGCGCGGCGCGCGTATCCACCCAGGGGTAGCGCAGCATGGGGTAGCGCTTGTCGCTGCGGTGGAACATGGTGGTGGGCACCACGCCAGCGCGGGTCCAGGCGCGGTCGCCGCTGCCTTGCTTCACGGTCTGGCGTGCGCCATCGACGTGGTAGCTGGCCTCCATGTAATACACCAGTGGCAGGTCCAGCACGTCGAGCCAGACCACCGGGTCTTTGCCGTCGTGGCCATGCTCGTGCCACAGGCCGGTGGGCGTCAGGATCAGATCGCCGCGGCTCATCGGGCACTTCTCGCCGTCCACCGTGGTGTAGGCACCTTCGCCTTCCACAATCATGCGCACCGCGTTGGGCGTGTGTCGGTGGCTGGGCGCCCACTCGCCGGGCAGCAGCAACTGCATGCCCAGGTACATGGCCGGGCTGGCCTTCATGTTTTCCAGGCCGTGGCCGGGGTTGGCGAGCACCAGCACCCTGCGCTCGGCTTTTTCAATGGGCGTGAGCTCGCCGGCCTTCAGCAGCAGTGGCTTCAGCGAGGCGTAAGGCCAGTGCGTGGCCAGGGTGGCGCGTGTCGGCACCCTGGGCGGCAGCACGGCACGCAGGCTGGGCCACAGCGGTACCAGGTTCAGCGCCTTGAGGTCGTCGCGGTAGTCTTGCGGCAGGTCTTCGAGTCTTCCGAGTTCTTGGCTCATGGGGTTTCTCCTTGTGGTTAGCCTTGCTGGAGGCAATTCGTCACGTTCCAGCTGTAGAGCCATTCGATGGCGTCATAAAAGCGATCTTGCGAACGGCCTTTCCACAGGCTGTTGCGGATCAGCCGCTCCACGCCGGCAGCGTGGTACAGGCGGCCCATTTCGCGGCCGCTGAGCACAATGCGCGCGGTGCGGGTCACGCGGTTTTTCTGGTAGAGCTGCAGTGCAGCGTCCCAGTCCTTGTTCGTCACGCGCAGGGCTTCGCCCAGCGTGACCGCGTCTTCCATCGCCATGCAGGCGCCCTGCGCCATGTACTGCGTGGTGGGGTGGGCAGCGTCGCCCAGGATGGTGGCTCGGCCGAAGACCCAGGTGTCGATCGGCTCGCGGTCGGCGGTGGCCCAGCGCTTCCAGGTCTTGGGCAGTTCGATCAACTGGCGCGCCTTGGGGCTGATGCCCTGGAAGTAGCTCTCCACTTCTTCCTTGCTGCCGTCGGTCACGCCCCACGTTTCCTGCTGCCGGCTGTGGAAGGTCACGACCACGTTGTATTGCTCGCCGCCACGCAGGGGGTAGTGCACCAGGTGGCACTTGGGGCCAGCCCACAGACTGGCTGCGTTCCAGCGCAGATTTTCCGGGAAGTCGGCCTTTTCGACCACCGCACGGTACACCACGTGGCCGGTCACGCGGGGTGGGTCGTTCACGTACTGCGCACGAACCACCGACTTGCCACCGTCGGCGCCGATGAGCGCCTGACCCGTCCAGCGCTTACCGTTCTGGTCGATGGCGGTCACGGTCTGGGTCGCTGCGTCCTGCTCGATTTTATCGATGCGGGTGTTGGTGAAGAACTCGATCCGGCCGGTTTCGACCGCGCCTTCAAGCAGCGAGCCATGGATGTCGGCGCGGTGAATCACGGCGTAAGGGTTGCCAAAGCGCTGGCGGAACGCTTCGCCGGTCTCGATCTTGCCGACCTGGTACTCGTCGATGGCGTCGTGCATCACCATGTAGTCGGTGTAGACGGCACGGCCACGCGCCTTGTCGCCGATACCCAGTGCGTCGAACGCATGGAAAGCATTCGGGCCGAGTTGGATGCCGGCACCGATTTCCCCAATCTCGGGCGCCTGCTCGAATACCTGCACTTTGAAACCCTGGCGCACCAAAGCGAGGGCAGCGGCCAAGCCGCCAATGCCACCACCGGCTACCAACACGGGAAGATCGGACTGCACGTTGCTCATGGGGTTCTCCAGTTAAAACTTTGTGCACATATCATCAGTACACTCACTATAAGTGTAGTGTTAGTATGGAATTTTGAAAAGTGCGGGTTTACCCTTATTTTGTTTGTCATGAAAAAAGACCCAGCCTCCCGCGTCGACATCGACTTGCAGCCCGGCCACGCCATTCGACGGTTGCACCAGATTTCGGTCGGCGTCTTTCTGCAGGAAGCGGGCGATCTGGGCATCACACCCGTACAGTACGCCGCTTTGCAGACGGTCGGCAACCAGCCCGGGATTGACCAGCGCACCCTGGCCCGCAACATTGCGCTGGACGCATCCACCACCGGCGGCGTGGTCGACCGACTGGAAGCCCGTGGCTGGCTGGAGCGCAAGACATCCACCGAAGACCGGCGTGCCCGTCAGTTGGCGCTCACGCTGTCAGGCGAGCAGGCCTTGCGCGAGGCGGTGCCGGTGATGCTGCGCGCCCAGGAGCAAATACTGGCGCCCCTGAGCGAAAGCCAGCGCACCACCTTCATGGCGTTGTTGCAGGTGCTTGTGACCCAAAACAACGAACTCAGCCGCGCGCCGAGCGAGGCGACGGGCAAATTGAACATGGACAGCGACAAGTTCCGGCTTGCTCGCGGTGCCTGAGTGCTGGGAGTGTTTCGGACTTGGAGCGCCGAGAGGCGAAAACCGGCTCCTGCGCGGACGGCTTTCGCCCGATTCGCAGGCCCATAGCCCCGCCAAGGGTCAAGAAACGGGTGAAAAATGGACCGCTGAGGTCGATCTGTAGCCGGCGATTTCCGAGCCCGACAGGCGCCCAGTTCGAAATGGCAGCCGGGCGGCGTGGGTGCGTAGATGGACGGATTGCCGTGCGAGGTGGATCCGCCTGGATGTTTGGGAGCGTGGCGGCGCCTGAGCGGCAGGCACAGCCACGGAACCCGGGGGCACTGAGGTCCGGGAATCCTGGGCCCATTCGGCCGAGGTCTGCTCGTACAGGCGATGAGCAAATCGAAGCGGCATCCGGTGGGCTTGATGCCAAATTTTTTGAGTGCCGACCCGCCACCGAGGACGCGGGCCGGCATGTTTTGCGTGCCATCCAGGACGCATCACGAACCCCGAAGCGGCGCCCTCCGGTGCTCCCCATGTCGCGCTGGTGCGGCCAGGGTTTTGTGTGATCGGTTATCGTATATACCCTTCTTGTCGCAGGGGTGTGCCAGTGGCTCACGCCCCTCGCCCACCGACCCCATTCAACAGGAGTGCAGTTTCCATGGATCGTCGTTCCCTGATCAAAAATACCGGCATTGCGGGCGTTCTGGCAGCTGGCATTGCGCCGGCTGTGCATGCGCAAGCCGCCGTCCGCTGGCGCCTGGCTTCCAGCTTTCCCAAGTCGCTGCCGACCATCTTCGGCTCCGCCGAGAAATTTTCTGAAACCGTCAAGGCCCTGTCGGGTGGGCGGTTCGAGGTATCCGTGCATGCGGCCGGCGAGTTGGTGCCCGCCTTCGGTGTGGTGGATGCCATCCAGGGGGACACCATCGAAATGGCGCAGACCGCGCCCTACTATTTCACCGGCAAAGACCCCATCTTCGCCTTTGGTTGCGCGGTGCCCTTTGGTCTGACCGCACGCCACATGGACGCCTGGATGGAGCACGGCAATGGCCGCAAGCTGATGGATGCGTTCTACGCGAAGTACAACATCGCCTCCATGAGCAGCGGCAACACCGGCACCCAGATGGGCGGCTGGTACCGCAAGGAGATCAAGACCGTGGCCGACCTGAAGGGCCTGAAGATGCGTCTGGGCGGCGGCCTGTTTGGTGAAACCATGGCCAAGCTGGGCGTGGTGGCGCAAAACCTGCCGGCTGGCGAGGTGTACCAGGCCCTTGAAAAAGGCACGCTGGATGCCACCGAATTCGTTGGTCCGGCCGATGACGAGAAGCTGGGCTTCAACAAGGTCGCGCCCTTTTACTACTACCCTGGCTGGTGGGAAGGCGGTGCCGAGCTGGAATTCTTCATCAACAAGAAGGCTTTCGACGCCCTGTCGTCCGAGAACAAGGCCATCGTGCGGGCCGCGGGTGCCGTGGCCGCGCGCGACATGACCGCCAAGTACGATGCGCTGAATCCGGCGGCGCTCAAGCGCCTGGTGGCTGCGGGCACCAAGCTCAAGCCCTTCTCCAAAGACCTGATGGACGCTGGCTTCAAGACGGCGATGTCGGTGTTCGCCGAGCACGAGGCCAAGTCGCCCGAGTTCAAGAAGATCCACCAGGACATGCGTGCCTTCCAGCGCGATCAGATTCTGTGGAGCCGGTTCTCTGAGTGGCGTTACGACAACTACATTGCTGGCGTGAAAATTTAAGCTCAAATGCCCCAGCCACCTCGTGTGGTGTTGCCAAAGCCGCCCTCGGGCGGCTTTGGCATTTCAGCTGCCTGCCAGGGCGGTACGCCTGCGGGTGCTCAGAAGGAACCCAGGGTGCTGCCCAGCACCACCACCACCACCAGCGCCAGCACCGGAATGGCCACGGCCACTACAAAAATATCGGCGTAGGCCTGGCGGTGGCTCAGGCCGCAAATGCCCAGCAGCGTGATGACCGCGCCGTTGTGCGGCAGCGAATCCAGCCCGCCGGTGGCGATGGCGGTCACGCGGTGCAGCAGATCGGGCGCAATGCCGGCGGCCTGGCCCATGGCCAGCCAGGTCTCGCCCAGGGTTTGCAGGGCAATGCTCATGCCGCCCGACGCCGAGCCGGTGATGCCCGCCAAGATGTTGACCGCGATCGACACCGACACCAGCGGGTTGCCCGGTGCAATGGCCAGCACAGCGTCGCGGATGATGGCAAACCCCGCCAGTGACGCGATGACCGCCCCAAAGCCCACCTGCGACGCAGTGTTCAGCAGCGGCAGCACCGAGCTGCTGGCGCCTTGCTCCAGCGTGTGGCTCAAGCGGGGCAGGTGTGGGCGCTGCAGCACCACCAGCAGCACAATGGCCGCCGTCAGCGCGGCGATGACGGCCCAGATGCCGCGCACGTTGCCAATGGCCGTGGCGCCAAAGCGCGGCTCGGCCAGGTAGGCGGTGTCCAGTGCGGGCAGCAGCCAGGTGGCCAGCAGGTAGTTCAAGGCAATCACCAGCACCACCGGCGCAATGGCGCGGGCAAACGCGCGGCCGTTGAAGCGAGCCACTGGAGCGGCGGCGGGTGGCGCTGCAGGTGCCGCTTGGGTTGCCGCCGTGGGTGCGGCCGAACCCGGGTCGCTGGGCGCTGCGGGCTCGTCGTGTTCACCGTAGCCTTCGCCCCGGGCGGTGGCGGTGGCCGCGCGGCGCACCAGCCACAGCGTACCCAGTACCAGCATCACGGCACCCCCGATCAGGCCCAGCCCAGGTGCGGCAAACGGCGTGGTGCCGAAGAAGGGCATGGGGATGGCGTTTTGAATCGCTGGCGTGCCGGGCAGCGCCGTCATGGTGAAGGTGAAGGCGCCCAGCGCAATGGTGCCGGGGATCAGCCGCTTGGGCAGGTCGGCCTGGCGAAACAGCGCTGCCGCAATGGGGTACACCGCAAACGCCACCACGAACAGGGAAACCCCGCCATACGTGAGCACCGCACAGGCCAGCACAATGGCCAGAATGGCGCGCTGCGCGCCCAGCCAGGCCACGATGGCGTTCGCAACGACGCGCGCCGCACCCGAGGCCTCCATGAGTTTGCCAAACACGGCGCCGAGCAAAAACAGCGGAAAGAACGCGATCACAAAACCGCCCAGCGCCGGCATGAACACCTGCGTATAGCTGGCCAGCAGCGGTGCCTGAGGGCTGAACAGGGTGGCCAGTAACGCCATGAGCGGCGCCAGCAGCAGCACGCTCACGCCGCGGTAGGCCAGTGCCATCAGCAGCACCAGCGCCAACACAATGCCTGCGATGCTGGTCATGGTGCGAGCACCTGTGCCAGGTCGTAGCTGCTGGCCTGGTCTATGTTGGCACCGTGCTGTTCCAGCCACTGCCCGGCTGCGGCGCGGCCCAGCCCGTGCAGTTCGAGCAAAAAGCTCCATTGCGTGTTGCTCTTGCTCGCCGCGCCCAGGTCCCTCAGCGAGGCGCCGCCGTCGATCAGGTGCACGCGCAGCGCCTCCAAGCGTTGAAACAGCGGGTTGCGGTACTGATGCCCCGGTCGGCCTTCGTCTTCAATCAGCTGTTTGAGCAGCGCAATCGTGCGCATCTCTTTCAGCAGGCTGGCGTTGAACGTCACCTCGCTGATGCGCTCCAGAATGTCGCTGGCGCGGGTGGGCAGGTCGGCGCGCTCGATCGGGTTGATCTGCACCAGCAGCAGGTCGTCCGCGGCGCTTTGCGTGATCAGTGGCATGAGCGACGGGTTGCCCGCGTAGCCACCGTCCCAGTAGGCTTCGCCATCAATTTCCACCGCCTGAAAGAGCAGTGGCAGGCAGGCCGATGCCAGCACCATGTCGGGCGTGAGGCCGTGCTGGTCAAACACTTTCAGCGCACCGGTGCGCACCTGCGTGGCGGCAATGAACAGCTGCGTCTTGTCGCAGCGGCAGACCCGTTCGAAGTCGACTGTATCCAGCAGAATCTGGCGCAGCGGGTTCAGGTTGAGCGGGTTGAGCTGGTAGGGTGAGAGCTGGCTGCCCATTGCGCTGGCGACTTGTTGCCACGGTCCCATCCAGGGCGCCATCCAGGCTGCGGCCGACCCCATCAGGCCGCCCAGCGGGCTGCTTTGCATGTGGTGAAACGGTGAAAGCTCGGCCACCCGCTGCCAAAACCGCCGCAGCGTGGCGCGTGCGCCCTCGCGACCACCGTCCATCAGGCCCGCCGCCAGTGCCACCGCGTTCATGGCGCCTGCGCTGGTGCCGCTCACAGCCGCGATCTCCAGCCACTCCTCTTCCAGCAGCCGGTCGAGCACGCCCCAGGTGAAGGCGCCGTGCGAGCCGCCGCCTTGCAGGGCCAGATCCAGCTGCAGTTTGGCGCCAGCCGCGCGGGCTGGGGCGGTTGGTGTGCGTGTGCGGGTCGGGCGTTTCATGGGCGGTGGTCCTGCGGAAGTGGTGGGTAAGTTCTATTGTGCACTGCAGCATATTGTGGGGCAAGGGGTGCGCCCCGCTGGGCCACGCAGGTCCCCATCCCGATCTTCCCGCGTGGGGGAGGGGACCCAGCGCGGTGGTCGCTCAGGGGCTGCGGCCTCCGCCGGCTTCTGCCACCGTCTGGCCGTCGCTCAGGTGGTCAGACGGCTTGGCGGTGGCGATGATCTTCTCGTCGTGCGTCACACGCTGAGGGCCCTTGGCGCGTGTTGCGCCATCTGGTTCAGGATGCGCGCCACGCCCAGTGCACGCGCGCAATCGACACGCCCTGCTGCTCGCCGCCCGAAAGCGGCGACGGCTTAGCCTGGGTGCGGTGCAACACGTCCAGCGCGGTCAGCAGTTCCAGCGCGCGTTCGTGGGCTTTCGCGTTCGGCATGCCGGCCAGCATCGGCCGCAGGGCCACGTTGTCGGTCACGTCCGGGAATGGAGCGGCGCAGGGCGCCGGAACACAAAACCGATGCGGTCGCGCCGCAGTTCGCGCAGGCCGCGCGCGATCCAGCCGGTGCCGTCAATGACACGGTGGCCCAGCGCCTTCTTGCCCCCCGGGGGGCGATGATGGCGCCCAGGCATTTCGGCAGCGTGCTCTGGCCCGCGCCCGATCACTGTGGCCGGGCTGCGGTGGGCCGCCGGCGCCGGGGCAAATGTCCGTAGCGAAGCATCAGATCGCGACGAAGAGCAGCACCCAGGAAACGCTCACGATGAGCACCGGCGCTGGCCGCTGGGGCGCCCGCCAGATGGCTCTCACGATGAGCAGGTTGTAAGGCAGCGGCGACAGGTGCGCCAGCAACACCCAGGGCGTGGACACGTTTTGTGAAAGAAGTACCAAAGCCGTGCCGGTCATCAGCACATTCAAGCCCGTACCAATCAGCAGCAGATCACGCCAGAACAGGGTGGGCCAATTGATGTGGCCGTGCCACCGTCGTGCAATAAAGTCGTTCACGGGTTGTGTTGGTGGTGGGTCAGCAAACTGTTTGTACGTAGTCCAGCAACCAACGCATCTGGGTGGCCTCGGTCCAGGATGCACCTTCCAGCAACGTGTGGCCTGGGCCATCCACATTCTTCGGCGCTATGTGCACGCGGTAGCTTTCGCTGCCGGTGCTTTTCTCGACGGTGGATTCGGCCTCACGCAGCGGCGTCCTCTGTGTATTGTTGTGCTTGGATCCATCGAGCGTCTGGATTTCGAGAACGCAGGCATTCAGCAACACGAAGCGGGTCTCATGGGAAAGGTGCTTGGCCTGCCCAATCTGGTTCATCGCATCCAGGGATGCCTGTTGGCTCATGCCGTAGGCCAGATGCAGCGTATCGCCTTTGCCGGAATAGCCTTCTGAGCAGCCGGTCAGCGCCAGGCAGGCGGCTGCGGCGGTGGCCAGCGCCCAGGACCGCGTCCAGGTCATGGGTTGGCCGATTCGTCGGTGCTCTCCGGCGCACTGGGGTCCATGCGGGTGGCCAGCACTTTGTCGATGGTTCGGCCGTCCATGTCAACAATTTCAAAGCGCCACTGTTCCCACTCCACCTTGTCACCTTCTTTGGGCAGGCGACCGGTCAGCAGCATCATGAGGCCGCTGAGCGTGTGGTAGCGACCGCGTTCTTCGTCCGGCACCGTGTCCAGTGCCAGCCGGTCTTTCAGTTCGGGCACAGGAATGTGGCCGTCCAGCAGCCATGAACCGTCGTCGCGCTGCACCGCCCAGGAGGTTTCGGGGTCGCGCGGGCTGAACTCGCCCGTAATGGCCTCAATCAGATCCTGCAGCGTGACGATGCCCTGTACCTCGCCGTATTCGTCGATCACAAACGCCATCTGCCCGCCCGACTGACGAAAGTTGTCCAGCAGCTCCATGCCCGTGATGGTTTCGGGGACATACAGCGGATCTTGCAGCGGCTGGTTGGCCAGTTCGCGATCACCCCCGCGCAGCGCCTGGGACAGCCACTTGCGCGCGTTCACCACGCCCGACACGTCATTCAGACCGCCGCGAACCACGGGGAATCGCGCATGGTCAGAGGCTTCCACTCGCGCCATGTTCTCCTCAAAGCTCTGCTCCAGGTCCAGTGTCACCACGTCGCTGCGCGGCACCATGAGCGAGCCAATTTGCCGGTCATCCAGCCGAAACACATTGCGCACCATCGCGTGTTCGTGCGATTCAATCACCCCGGCGCTGGTGCCCTCGGCCAGCATGGCGTGAATCTCCTCCTCGGTCACCGCGTTGGCGTTGCCCTGTTTGATGCCCAGCAGGCGCAGCAGGCCTTTGGTGGAGATGGACAGCAGCACCACAAACGGTTTCGTTGCAATAGCCAGCCAGTTGATGGGGCGGGCCACCAGCCGCGCCAGCAGCTCCGGGTTGGACTGCCCGATGCGCTTGGGCACGAGCTCGCCCACCACGATAGAAAAGTAGGTGATCAGCACCACCACCAGGCCCGTGGCGACCAGCTGGCTGGAGGCCTCTGACATGCCCGCGGTGCTCAGCCAGATGGCCAGAGGTGCGGCCAGAGCCGCTTCACCCACGATGCCGTTGAGTACGCCAATGGATGTGATGCCAATTTGGATGGTCGACAGGAAGCGCGTAGGGTCTTCGCCCAGCTTGATGGCTGCAGCCGCAGCGCGGTCACCTTCGTCCACGAGTTTTTGCAGTCGCACTTTGCGTGCTGTAACCAGCGCCAGCTCAGACATGGCAAACAAGCCATTGAGCAAAATGAGCGCGAAAAGTAAGGCGATTTCCATGATGGACAGGTGGTGAAAAAGAGAAGCGCCCGCAGCACAGGAGGGCAGGTGAAAAAAACGGGGGGCCGGCAGGCGCGTGGGCGCTGCAGAGACGGTCAGGCTCGTGTCGTGTGCTGCGGGGGGCGGTCTCGAACCCACGGGATCGGGTCTTCCCGGCTCCTGAACAACCATGGCGTCGCCGGCCATGTCGTGTGGGGCACCGCCATCACCAGCGCTGGCTGCACCGGGCCATCGGGCAGGTCGGGTGCATCGTCTGTCAGGCCGTGCTGGACGGTGGAACCCAGGCCGTCCACGTCAGCCGTCAGCGCCGATTCGGCAAGGCTGGGTGAGGGCATGTAAAGCGTGAAGCCACCCAGGCTCAGCAAAAAGTGCAGAGCAAACAAGGCCATGAGGAACCGACGCTTCATCCCTTCATTATAGAAATGGCTGCACGCAGGTGATGCCGTCAGCCACCCAGGGGTCTGCATCCCCACCGATAGCCCCACACCCCAGTCCCGGGTTTTTCAGTGGCGGCGATTTTCAAGGCTGTAGCGCAAGGCCAAGAGGCACTGCGGGCGCCCCAGTGCGTAGCCCGGTGGGCAGGGGGTCGTCTCAGGCGCGGTCTGGTGTGGTTGGATGCGAATCTGCCGCAGACAAGCCGTCTTCGGCCCAGATGGCATCACTCGTGGCTGTGGCCGTGACCGCTCCGATCGCCCGTTCCGTGGGGGCCGGGTCGACGTCACCAAAAAGACCCTGAAAAATGCACCGACAACCGTTTCCAGGTTCAACTATTTTCATTGTGGTCGTGGCTTGTGGCGGGTTTCAGAGAAGGGCGCCACGACAGAAGTCGTGGCGCTTTTGCTTTACTTCACCTTCGTGATGTCGGTGTAGTCACCGCGCGTGCGCAGAATGACCTTGACGTCAGCCTGGCCCCGGTTGCGCCAGAACCAGCCGTGATTACCGGTGAACTCGGCCGTCAGAACGCCCTCGTCCGAGGAAACCCCGCGACCCTTTTCGTAGCTGACCGACTTGCCCGGCGCATCACCGTGGGTGTCGAAATTGACCGAGCCACCCTCAACGGCCCACGAATACGGCACCTTGCCGCCTGCGGCCATCTTGAGTTTGATTTCGATACCCTCACCCGGGGTCAGCGTGAAGGGGGTCTCGTCGCGCCACTGCACCTTGGATGCGGCAGACGCTGTTGGCTGCGAAGCATTGGCAGACGCCATGCCCAGCGTCGGGCCGGCAGCCTTGGCCGAGGCCGATGCCGGTGCGGGTGCCGCTGTCGCTGCAGCGGCCGCATCGGCAGCCGCCTCTGCCGCCAGCTGTTGTTTGATGTCGCCCATTTCGGTCATGCGCAAGACGCGGCCGATCCCGGTGGGATCGATGCCGTATTCAGCCGGCAGCACGACGGCAACCAGAAGAACGGCCGCCGAAACGGCGGCCAGAATGGTGGAACGCACCAGCTGCCTGGAGGAGGGCAGTTCGGCGCGCACGGGGGTATCGCTGTTGTACATGTTGAATATTCCTTGGGTGTTCAAGACACGAAATAGCCGGTGAGCTGCATGCCCACCAGAATGAAGCCTGCGCTCATCATGGCGACGTTGGCTGTGTAGGCGTGGCGAAAGAAGCTCGGTGTGCGGCGCCAGTAACTCATGCCGATCAGGATGACCGCCAGGGCCATCAACTGGCCGATTTCCACGCCCACGTTGAAGGCCAGCAGGTTGGGCACCAGTCCGTCCGGCGAGATCTCGTACTCAATGATCTTGGTCGCGAGGCCGAAGCCGTGGAACAGGCCAAACACCAGGGTGGCGACCTTGGTGTTGGGCTGGAACCCCAGCCAGCGCTGGTAAGCACCAATGTTGTCCAGCGCCTTGTAGACGACGGACAAACCGATGATCGCGTCGATCAGGTAGCTGTTGATCCCGACGTTGAAGTACACGCCCAGGATCATGGTGGTGGAGTGTCCCAGCGCAAACAGGCTCACATAGATTGCAATGTGCTGGAGCCGGTAGAGGAAGAAGATCACGCCGAACAGAAACAGGATGTGGTCGTAACCCGTCATCATGTGCTTGGCCCCCAAGTACATGAAGGGCAGCAGATTGACACCCGAGATTTCCTGGATGTAGCCCTTGTCGCCCTCGGTGACGGCGTGGGCAAAGACCTCTGCGCTGCTCAGGAGCAGGCAGATGAAAAAGGCAGAAAGTAAAAGCAGACGGGATTGCCAATTCGCCCATGGCGAACCTGGCAGCCTGTCGTGAACAAGGCTGTGCATAAAGACTCCGGTGGTCTGAAAGATGGGGGAGCGCTGCGTGGCGCAGCGCGAAGACTGAAAGCGTCTCAGCCCATGGGCGGGCGTTCCAGCCGGGAGGCCCGCACCATTTCGGTCCACGGCCGCACGTGTCCGAGCCACACGGAGAGCTGCGGTGCTGCCGAGCGCCAGGCGGCGGGCAGCGCGTGCGCCTTGTCGTGCGAGTGATCCGCCCCATGGTGGGCATGTTCGGCCGCAGCGCTCGGATTCACCACCGCCAATCCGCCATCCTCTTCATCATCGTGTGCATGTCCATGCGCATGACCGCTCGAACCCTCGAGGGAAAGCGCAGCACCGTGGAACGGTGCTGCGATGGCCGCAAGGCCGTGGGAGCTTGTGCCCCCGATGGACGACAAGATGGTGCCGAACAGGATCACCACCAGCACCAGCCACCGCACGCCCAGCACGGCCCCGTTGGGGCGCAAGAAGGATGGGCGGGGGCGGGTCATGGGGGTGTGTTCGTTTCAAGGGCAAAGACTGCGACTATAGTAACCTCCCCGAGGGGATACGAACAGCCATGACACAACCGCACACACATGCCTCCCACCCGGCCATCATCAAACGCCTGCGCCGGGCCAGCGGGCACCTGAGCAGCACCATCGACATGCTCGGGCACGGGCGCACCTGCCTGGAGGTTGCGCAGCAACTGCAGGCGGTGGAGAAGGCGATTCAGCAAGCCAAGAAGGCCCTGATCAGGGACCATCTGGATCACTGTCTCGAAGACCTCGTGGGTCCATTGGGCCCCGGTCAGCGCGATTCCCTCGACGAATTCAGGGAAATCACCCGGTACCTCTGAGCCTGGGCTCCCGCTGCCTCCGAAAGCCTCAACCCCGAGCCCCGACATGCTGGACATCCTTTCCCACCGCACCTACCGCCATCTGTTCGCCGCGCAGGTGATTGCCCTGATCGGGACCGGGCTGGCCACGGTGGCACTGGGCTTGCTCGCCTTTGACCTGGCGGGCGACAACGCCGGTATGGTGCTGGGCACGGCGCTGGCCATCAAGATGATTGCTTACGTCGGCGTGGCGCCGGTTGCGGCGGCCTTTGCCGAGCACCTGCCCCGGCGCTCCATGCTCGTCACGCTGGACCTGGTGCGCGCCGCTGTGGCCCTGCTGCTGCCGTTTGTCACCCAGATCTGGGAGGTGTATGTGCTGATCTTTGCGTTGCAGGCGGCGTCGGCCGCCTTCACGCCCACTTTTCAGGCCACCATTCCCGACGTGCTGCCGGACGAAAAGGACTACACCAAAGCCTTGTCGCTCTCACGCCTGGCCTACGACATGGAGAGCCTGGTCAGCCCCATGCTGGCGGCGGCGTTGCTCACCGTGATCAGCTTTCACGATCTGTTTGCCGGCACAGTGGTGGGTTTCCTGGCGTCTGCTGCACTGGTGGTGTCGGTGGTGCTGCCGGTGCATCTGGCGCCCCAGCGCCGCGGCGTCTACGACCGCACCACGCGCGGGCTGCGCATCTACCTGGCCACCCCCCGGTTGCGCGGGCTGCTGGCCGTCAATGTGGCCGTGGCCGCGGCCGGCTCCATGGTGTTTGTCAACACGGTGGTCATCGTCCAGGCCGGGTTGGGCCTCACCCAGATCGCGGTGGCTCAGGCACTGGCCAGTTTTGGTGCCGGCTCCATGGTCTCGGCACTGGTGCTGCCCCGTCTGCTGGAGAAACTGGTCGATCGAAGCGTGATGCTCGGCGGCATCGGGCTGATGGTGGCGGGGCTGTTCGCGGGCATCTGGGTGGTGGGCCCGGTGTCGCTGATGGTGCTGTGGTTTGCCCTTGGTCTGGGCTACTCGGCCGCCCAGACACCCTCCGGGCGTTTGCTGCGGCGCTCTGCGCATCCAGAGGACCGCCCGGCGCTGTTCGCTGCGCAGTTCGCCCTGTCGCACGCCTGCTGGTTGCTGTTCTATCCCCTGGCGGGCTGGCTCGGCTCGCGCTACGGCATGCCGGCGACCTTTGTGGTCCTGGGCTGCGCGGGCGTCGTGAGCCTCTGGGTCACGTCCAGGGTCTGGCCTTCCCAAGATCCGGAGGTCATCGAGCACGACCATCCGAAATTGCCCATCGGGAACGCCCATACCCAAGGTGCGCTCGCCATCCGAAATGGGACACGTCATGCGCACCCGTTTGTGGTCGATGACCACCACTCACGCTGGCCCCATGCCGACAAGTGATGGCCACATCCGGCACCCCAAAATGCCATCGCCATGACAAGCCTTCGCGCCGCACGCCATTCATCGCCATGAGCGCCACGGTCTCGCCCGCCCTGTGCCACCGGGGCGCACAGCCGCCCGCATGTGCCCGACGCGCACCACACGCACCAGCACTGGACGAGAACACCAAGCAAGAAAAGGGCGTATCTGTATTTGCATGACGGCCCCGACGCCCCGCTGCGTGGTGCGGTCGCCCACCCCGCGCGGCATGTTTGACCGTCGCCAGCTGTGGGCGATAGCCTTGTCGGTGGCGCTGCACCTCGCTGCACCTCGCTGCAGCGGCGTTGCTCGTTGCGGGCTTCAGCCCCCGCCTGCCTGAGCCCACACCGCCCCATGAAGACACCGTGCTCACCCTGGTGGTGATACCGGCCCCCGTGCAGCCGCTCGCCGGGCCACCACCCGCAAAAGGCCTGTTCCCGGTGCCCGTGCCCAGGCAAGACCTGGCCACGGCCAAAGCCCGCCAGCCCGCTGCACCACCGCCCGACACCGCGCCTGCGGCCACCCGGCTACCCGGCCAGGCCTTCATGGACGCGCCGCCCGCGCCCACCGCCCAGGAATGGGCCATGGCCGCCACCTACACGCTCAAAAACGGCAAGCGCTACCGCCACCACTGGGGCCAGCACGTGCGCAGCCTGATGGGCGCCGCACGCGAAGGTCCCGAGCAAGGCGCCGTGCGCTTTCGCATCGAAATCGCGCCCAGCGGCCAGCTCGCCCGGCTCGACACCCTGTGGACCACCTCGCCCGCTGTGGAACAACGCGCCCGCCAGGCCGTGCAGCGCATGCCGCCGCTGCCGCCCACGCCCAACGGCAAGCCCCTGGTGTTTGAAAAAACCATCGTGTTTGACGCCTACACCGCCGAGGCCCCACCGCTTTACAAGGACGACTGCGAGCCCGACCCGGTGCAGCACGGCAACCGCTTCGTGTGGGATGGCCGTTCCCCCCAAACCACCGCTGCCGCCGAAGCGCCAGCACAACCGCTGGACCCCGCCGCCTACGCCGAATGCCTGAAGCAACTGCCCCAAGACAGCATCGAAGCCGAAGCCGCCAGCGACGAGCGCCAGCAAAAGCAATGGGCCTCGCCCACGCTGGGGCGTTGAGTTCTCACACGAATTTCGTTTGAGGCGGCCGCAAAATGCGACCACCATTGTAGCTCTTATGTAGCTACAATTAGTCGCTGATTCAACTGGAGAAAATCATGATGACTGTCGACGTTCGTGCCCGTGTGGAACCCGAACTCAAGCGGGACGCAGCGGCGGTGCTGGCGGCCTCAGGTCTCGATGTGAGTACGGCGATTCGCTTGTTTTTGCGCAGCGTGGTCGAGACGGGCGGCTTGCCCATGGCCTTGCCGCGTGCCAATGCCAAGACGCTCGCCGCGATCAAAGCGGCCAAGGCCGGCAAGGCAACCAAAGTCTCGCTGGACGATCTCTGACCGTAGCCGCAGATGCCCAGGGATCTGAAAGAAACCAGCCAGTTCAAGTCGGATAAGAAACGCATCCAGCGTTCAGGCCGCCACGACTGGGAAAAGATGCGCAAGGTGGTGGGGTGCTGATGCAAGACCAGCCCCTGCCCGAGCGCAACCGCGACCGCGACCATGCCCTGACGGGCGACTATGTGGGCACCCGCGAATGCCATGTGGCACCCGACTGGCTGTTGATTTATTTGAAGACCGGTGACACACAAACCGGGTCGATTACCCTGATTCGCACCGGATCGCACAGCGAACTGTTTTGCAACAGGACGAACCCATGCCCATGCCTGAGCCCGGCGCCTACGAAGCCGAAACACAGACCGCCTTTGACCATGGCGAACCCAAGTCCTTGGCCATCCCGGCCGAGTTGGCCCCGTGCGATGCACAAAGAGAGCCCGCCGAACACGACGTCTACCGCAAAGCTGCCGCCCGCCTGGCCGACAAGTCGCTCGCGGTAAAGGTCGATTTTGACCAGCTCTGAGAACCGCCCGTCTTGCCCCTTCCCCCGCTGGGGGAGGGCTGGGATGGGGGCCGCGCCCATACCTCCGCTCCGTTCCGCCTTTCATGGTCATCGCATACCAGGGGTCTTATGTACAAACTGACGCTCTTTGCACTGTGTTTGGCCGTGATGGCTTTGGGTGGCGGTGCCACCGGCTTGGGTCTGGTGCTGGGCGTTTTGGGTTTTGCGCTGGGTGCGCTGGCGCTGTGGATGGACGCGCTGAAAGTGTTCACCCGCTGAACGCAGCCCCCGACAAGGGTGGGCGGTAGGGCCCGGCTTCTATCATCGGAGCCCATGCACCACACAAACCCCCCAGGGACCCCCACCACCGACGACAGCGCTGTCACCGCTGCCGCTGCAGGCTTCATCCAGCGCTGGCACGGCGTGGCCGCTTCTGAGCTGGCTACTTCGCAGAGCTTTGTCATGGAGCTGTGCGCGCTGCTGGGCGTGGCGCCTCCCGCTCACGAACCCCATTACCAGTTTGAGCGGCCCATCACCTTCCAGCATGGCGACGGCTCCACCAGCGCCGGGCGGGTGGACTGCTACAAGCGTGGCCACTTTGTGTGGGAGAGCAAAAAACTCAAGGCCGGCATCACCGCCCAGCAAGCCGGCGCCGCGCCCACCAAAGCCTTTGACGACGCGCTGCTCAAAGCCCGCACCCAGGCCGAAAACTACGCGCGCGCCTTGCCGGCTGCCGAAGGCCGGCCGCCCTTTGTGGTGGTGGTCGACGTGGGCCACGTCATTGAGCTTTACGCCGAATTCACCCGCAGCGGCGCCACCTACACGCCGTACCCCGACCCGCGCAGCCACCGCATTCGCCTGGCGCAGCTGGCCGACTCCGCCATCCGCGCGCGGCTCAAAGCCCTGTGGACCGACCCGCTCAGCCTCGACCCCTCGCGCGTCAGCGCCAAGGTGACGCGCGCCGTGGCCGCCGAGCTGGCCAACCTGGCCAAAAGCCTGGAAGCCGCCGGCCACCGCCCCGAGACCGTGGCCGCCTTTCTCACACGCTGCCTCTTCAGCATGTTTGCCGAAGACGTGGGTCTGCTCCCCGACAACCAGCAGCCCGGCGCCACGGACACCGGCAGCTTTGCCCACCTGCTCAAAACCTACCGCGAACAGCCCGCCACCCTGGCGCAAATGCTCAAGGTGTTTTGGCAAGGCATGGACGTGGGCGGCTTCAACGCGGCCATTGCGCAAGACGTGTTGCGCTTCAACGGCAAGCTTTTCAAAGGCGCCGGGGTGGACGGCTACGTGTTGCCGCTCAACACCACGCAAATTGACGGCCTGCTGCGCGCCGCCAGCGCCAACTGGAAAGAAGTGGAGCCGGCCATTTTTGGCACCCTGCTGGAACGCGCGCTCGACCCCACCGAACGCCACGCCCTGGGCGCCCACTACACGCCGCGCGCCTATGTGGAGCGGCTGGTGTTGCCCACCGTGGTGGAGCCCCTGCGCGCCGACTGGGCCAACGCCCAGGCTGCCGCCGTGGTGCTTGCGCGTGAGGCGGATGAGCTGGACGGCAAAAAGCGCGAAGCCAAACTGGAAGAAGCCCGCGCCGAGCTGCGCCGCTTTCACCACCAGCTCTGCACCACCCGCGTGCTCGACCCGGCCTGCGGCAGCGGCAACTTTTTGTATGTGACGCTGGAACACCTGAAGCGCCTGGAAGGCGAGGTGATGAACCAGCTCGAAGCCTTTGGCGAAACGCAAGACAAGCTGGGCCTGGAAGGCGAAACCGTCACCCTGCAACAGCTGCGCGGCATCGAGCTGAACCAGCGCGCCGCCGCCCTGGCCGAGCTGGTGCTGTGGATTGGCTGGCTGCAGTGGCATGTGCGCACGCGCGGCCTGGCCAGCGTGGCCGAGCCCGTGGTGCACGACTACGGCAACATTGAGCACCGCGACGCCGTGCTGGCCTACGACCGGGCCGAACCTGCGCTGGACGCTGCGGGCAACACCATCACCCGCTGGGACGGCACCACGTTCAAAACCCACCCCGTCACCGCCGAGCCCGTGCCCGATGAAGCCGCGCAGGTGGTGCAGTGGGCCTATGTGAACCCGCGCCCGGCGGAGTGGCCGGCGGCGGATTTCATCGTGGGCAACCCGCCGTTCATTGGCGCGGGCGCCATGCGCGCCGCGCTGGGCGACGGGTATGCGCAAACGCTGCGCGCCGCCTGGCCCGAGGTGCCCGAGAGCGCGGACTTTGTGATGTATTGGTGGCACCACGCTGCCGCCCAGGTGCGCGCGGGCAGCGCCCGGCGCTTTGGTTTCATCACCACCAACAGCCTGCGCCAGACGTTCAACCGCCGCGTGATCGAAGCGCACCTGAGCGCGCCCAAGAACCCGCTCACGCTTGCCTTTGCCGTGCCCGACCACCCGTGGGTGGACGGCGCGGGCGACGCCAATGTGCGCATTGCCATGAGCGTGGGCGAATGCCCCGCCGCGCGGGCCGAGCCTGCTGAAGCCGAGCCTGGGCGCTTGCTCAGCGTGCGCGAAGAGCACGCCACCGGCGACGGCGAGGTGGCGGTGACACTGGACGAACAACGCGGCCTGCTGCACGCCGACCTGCGCTTGGGTGCCAACGTGGCGAGCGCCAAGCCGCTGCGGGCCAACGCGGGCGTGTCCTCGCCCGGCGTGAAGCTGCACGGCGCGGGCTTCATCGTCACGCGCGAGGAAGCCGCTGCCTTGCTCCCTCTCCCGCTGGCGGGAGAGGGCGGGGGTGAGGGTACGCGAGCGGCAACGCCGCTCATCCGCGAATACCGCAACGGCCGCGACCTCATGGCCACCTCGCGCGATGTGCTGGTGATCGACGCCTTTGGCCTGAGCGCCGAGCAGCTGCGCGAGCGCTTCCCGGAGGTGTTTCAGTGGCTGGTGGAGCGGGTAAAGCCGGAGCGCGATCAGAACAACCGAGCGATCTACCGCGACAACTGGTGGATCTTTGGCGAACCGCGTAAAGACCTGCGTCCGGCGCTTATTGGTCTGCCGCGCTACGTCGCCACCGTCGAAACAGCCAAGCACCGCACGTTCCAGTTTCTCGACGCCAGCGTGCTGCCCGACAACATGTTGATTGCCATTGCGTCAGACGACGCGGCGTGGCTGGGCGTGCTGTCGAGCCAAGTGCATGTTGAATGGGCGCTGGCTTCCGGCGGAACGCTGGAGGATCGGCCGCGCTACAACAAAACCCGCTGCTTCGAAACCTTCCCTTTCCCCAGCGACGACACCGGCCTCACGCCCGCGCTCACCGAGCGCATCCGCCAGCTCGCCGAGCAGCTGGACGCGCACCGCAAGGCGCGCCAGGCGGCGTTTGAATCCGTCACGCTCACGGGGATGTACAACGTGCTGGACAAGCTGCGCCGCCACGAGCCGCTGACCGCCAAAGACAAAACCCTGCACGAGCAGGGCCTGGTGAGCGTGTTGCAAAGCCTGCACGACGAGCTGGACGCCGCCGTGTTGATGGCCTACGGCTGGAGCGACCTGGGCGCCGTGCCGTGGAGCGACGAAGCGGCGCGAGCCGCGTGGACCGAGACCCTGCTGGAGCGGCTGGTGGCGCTGAACGCGAAGCGCGCGGCGGAAGAAGCGGCCGGCATGGTGCGCTGGCTGCGGCCTGCGTTTCAAGACCCGGCCCGGCGCGCGGCCGCCGAGACGGCGCAAGGGCTCCCTTCGACAGGCTCAGGGCGATCGGGGATCCAGGCTCAGCCCGAACGGGGCGGCGAGCAGGCGGGCATTGACGGTGTGGAGAGCGAGGCCGAAGCACAATCCCGCGCCGAAGCTACCCGCGCAGACACCCGCGAGAGCGCTGACGACAGCGCCCAGCCCGCCGCAGCGCTCCCGCCCGCAGCCGCCACCACCACAATTACCCAGCCCTGGCCGCCCACGCTACCCGAGCAGGTGCGCGCGGTGGCGCAGTTGCTGGGCGCCAGCCCGGCCCCGCTGCCGCTGGCGGCCATCGAAGCCAGCTTCAAAGGCAAAGGCCCGTGGAAGAAAGGCTTGCCCCGCATTTTGGACACGCTGGAAGCCCTGGGCCGCGCCCAGCGCGTGAGCGGTGCCGGGGGCGCGGGCTGGCGGGGCTGAACGGGCCGACGGACCGCACAGGCGACGACCCCACAACGGCCCCACCGTGTCCACCCGCATGACCCGCTTCACGCTCGAACGCCAGCAGGTGTTCATTTACCTGCTGGCCATTGCCTCGGGCTGGTTGCTGGGCAGCCACTGGCCGGGGCTGGCGTCCACGTTTGAAGCGCTGCTGTGGCCGGCACTGGTGTTGCTGCTGTACGCCACCTTTGTGCAGGTGCCGCTGCTGCACCTGGCCAACGCGCTGCGCGACCGGCGTTTCATGGGTGCGGTGCTGCTGGGCAATTTTGTGTTGCTGCCGCTGGGTGTGTGGGCGCTGCTGCCCTGGCTGCCGGCCGACCCGGTGCTGCGCCTGGGCGTGTTGCTGGTGCTGCTGGTGCCCTGCACCGACTGGTTCATCACCTTCAGCGCGCTGGGTGGCGGGCATGTGCCGCGTGCGGTGGCGGTGACGCCGTTGAACCTGTTGCTGCAGTTGCTGTTGTTGCCGCTGTATTTGTGGTTGATGCTGGGCGACGTGCTGACGACCGCGCTGGGGCCGCGCGATGTGTTGCCGGCGCTGGCGGTGGTGGGCTTTCCGCTGCTGGCGGCGGTGGCGTCGGAGCGCTGGGTTGAGCTTGGGCGCGGGCGTGAGGTGTGGCGCGAGCGTCTGGCCTGGTGGCCGGTGCCGTTGCTGGCGCTGGTGATGCTGCTGATTGCGGGGGCGCAGGTGGGTGCGGTGCGCGCGGCGCTGCACCTGTTGCCGTGGGCGCTGCCGCTGTTTGCGGGTTTCCTGCTTGTTGCGGTGCTGGTGGCCAAGGCGCTGGCCGTGTGGCTGAAGCTGCCGCCCGACCAGGGGCGCACGCTGGCGTTCAGCCTGGGCACGCGAAACTCGTTTGTGGTGTTGCCGTTTGCACTGGCGCTGCCGCCGGGCTGGGAGGCCGCAGCGGTGCTGATCGTGCTGCAGTCACTGGTGGAGCTGCTGGGTATGGTGGTGTGCCTGTGGGTGTTGCCGCGCTGGGTATTCAGGGGGTCCTGAGCCCGGCGCTCGCGGCGCCGGGCTCAGGCGCTGCCCAACGGCGTGTCTCCATGCCCAGGCAGCGCACCGGGTGCTGCGTTGGCTTGCAGGTACGACACGAAGCGCTGCGCGGGCGCGGCCAGCGGTGCGTCGCTGCGCCAGACCAGCGACCACTGGCGCGCGATGGGAAAGCCTTCGACCGGCAGGCGCACCCAGGGTGCTTCGGCGGCGGTCGCCGAAGTCGCGCCGTCTGCGGCCACCGCCAGGGCCGACACCACGGCCAGCCCCAGGCCGGCGCCCACCGCGTGCTTGATGGCTTCGTTGCTGCCCAGGCTCATGGCGATGCGAGGCGCGAAGCCGTGGTCGGCAAAGTGGCGCTCGGCCACCAGCCGGGTGCCGCTGCCGGCTTCGCGCATGAGCCAGCGTTCCTGGCTCAGCGCGCTCAGGGGCAGGGGTTGCGGGCTGTGGGCCAGCGGGTGGTTGCTGGGCGCAATGACGATCAGCGGGTTGTCCAGAAACGGCAGGCTTTGCAGCGGCAGTTCGGCGGGCGGCAGCATCATCACGGCCAGGTCGTCGGCCTGGCGGTGCAGGCGGGCAATGACGCGGTCGCGGTTTTCCACCGCCAGGTCGATTTCGACGCCGGGGTGCAGCGCGGCAAACGGGCCCAGCAGGTCGGGCACGAAGTATTCGGCGGTGGTCACCGCGGCGATGCGCAGGCGCCCGCGCAGCAGGCCGTGCAGGTCGCCCAGGCGGTCTTCAAAGCGCTGCCAGCAGGCGGCGATGTCGGCCACCGTGGCTTGCAGCGCTTCGCCCGCTGACGTGAGGCGGATGCCCCGGCCCAGCGGCTCGAACAGTGGTTCACCCACCAGCTCGGCCAGCTCGCGCAGCTGCACGCTCACGGTGGGCTGGCTCACATGCAGTTCGCGCGCGGCCTGGGTCACAGACATGAGGCGCGCGGTGGCCTCGAAGGCGCGCAGTTGCTGGGGCGAGGTGCGCAGCAGGCGTTTGATGGCGGTGGGCATGGGGTGGTCGACGGCTTGATGCATAGATTTTGGTCTATGCATTCAATGAAAACAAAGTATTTTTATTAATGTGTGTTCTTGCCTACAGTGCCTTCACCCCCCAACAGCCACACGGCGCAACCAAGGACACACCATGAAAAACGACACCCCCCAGGACCTGCTGAACGTCACCGTGGCCACCGCTCAGGCACCGGCCGACACGCTGGTGCCGATCACCGTGGCACACGGCGACGGCATTGGCCCCGAGATCATGGCCGCCACGCTGAAGGTGCTGACGGCGGCTGGCGCGCGCATTGCGCCCGAAACCATCGAGATCGGTGAGAAGCTCTACCACGCAGGTCACAGCAGCGGCATTGCGCCCGAGTCGTGGGACAGTCTGCGTCGCACCAAGGTGTTGCTGAAGGCGCCCATCACCACGCCCAGCGGCGGCGGCTACAAAAGCCTGAACGTGACCATTCGCAAGACGCTGGGGCTGTACGCCAACGTGCGGCCGTGCGTGAGCTACGCCCCGTTTGTGGCCACCAAGCACCCCAAGCTGGACCTGGTGATCGTGCGGGAAAACGAGGAGGACTTGTACGCCGGGATCGAGCACCGCCAGACCGACGAGGTGTTTCAGTGCCTGAAGCTGATCACGCGCCCGGGCTGCGAAAAGATCGTGCGCTACGCGTTTGAATACGCGCGCGCCAATGGCCGGAAAAAGGTCACTTGCATGAGCAAGGACAACATCATGAAGATGACCGATGGCCTGTTCCACCAGGTGTTCGACGAGATCCGCGTGGAGTACCCGGAGATCGCCACCGACCACATGATCATCGACATCGGCGCGGCGCGGCTGGCCACGCGGCCCGAGCTGTTCGACGTGATCGTCACGCCCAACCTGTATGGCGACATCATCAGCGACATTGCGGCCGAGATGACCGGCGGCGTGGGCCTGGCAGGCAGCGCCAACATTGGCGAGCATGTGGCGATGTTCGAGGCCATTCATGGCAGCGCGCCCGACATCGCCGGCCAGGGCATCGCCAACCCCAGCGGCCTGCTGCTGGGCGCGGTGATGATGCTGGTGCACATTGGCCAGCCCGAGGTGGCGGCCAAGATCCACAACGCCTGGCTGAGCACGCTGGAAGACGGTGTGTTCACCGCCGACCTGCAGGGCGGCGGGGCGGGTGCGGCCAGGACCGGGGTGCCCCTGCCGTTCGGCAGCATGGACTTTGCCGACGCCATCATCGAGCGCCTGGGGCGTTTGCCCGAGAAGTTCAAGCCGGTGCGTTACCAGCAGGCGCCCGCTTTGCCCCAGGGCACCACGGCCAAACCGCTGTATGTGCGGGCGCCTGCGGCTCGCAAAGCGGTGGTGGGGGTGGACGTGTTCGTGCACCAGTCGGCCTTGAGCGCCGACGACCTGGCCGTGCAGTTGCAGGCCAGCAACACCGCGGCGCTGCAGCTGCAGATGATCACCAACCGCGGCGTGAAGGTCTGGCCCGGCGGTTTTCCCGAGACCTTCTGCACCGACCACTGGCGCTGCCGCTTCGTGGCGTCCAGCGACAACGGCGAGGTGTCGCAGCGGGACATCGTCGCCCTGCTGGGTGCGCTGACCGACGCTGGCGTGGACGTGATCAAGACCGAAAACCTGTGCACCTTCGACGGGGTGAAAGGCTTCGCCCTCGGCCAGGGACAGTGAGGCTGCCAGGGCCGCCGGGCTCTGGGGACACGGCGCTGGCTGGGGGGTGCGTGGGGTCGCCGGGTAACACCAGGCCGGTTTTCACACCGCCCCGCTGCGGGCCAACAACAGGAGACAGACCCGTGTTCAGCCATGTGATGGTCGGCACGTCCGTCCTCGAAAAGTCCCGCCAGTTTTACGACGCGGTGTTGGGCACGCTGGGCATTGGCCCCGGGGTGGTCAACGCCAACCGCTTTTTTTACCGCAGCCCCACCGGCACTTTTGGCATCACCAAGCCCATCAACGGCGAAAGTGCATGCCATGGCAACGGCAGCACCATTGCCCTTCACGCGAACTCCCCCGCACAGGCCGACGCCTTCCACGCCGCGGGCGTGGCCCATGGTGGTAGCCCTTGCGAAGACCCGCCGGGGTTGCGCGGCAGCCCCGGCGTGCAGATGTACCTGGCCTATCTGCGCGATCCCGATGGCAACAAGCTTTGCGCGCTGCACCGCGTGCCGCGCTGACTTGCCGGTTCGAAAGGCGGTAGCCACCCTGGCCGAGCTGGCGTTGAGTCTGGATGACCCAGGCGCGGTGCTGGAGCGCTGAAGCCAGCAACCGGGGAGTGCCCCCACCCCAGCCTCCCCCAGCGGGGGAGGGAGCCTGGCCCGGCGCTTCGGCGGACAGTGCGTGGTGCTGTTTTTGGCCCCTTCCCCCGCTGGGAGAAGGTTGGGATGGGGGCTGGCGCGCCAGGGCGGTGCTGTCCAGCCAAGCCGTGGGCCGAGAATCGGTTGACGGCTTGGCTTAACTGGCGGGTTGTGCCGCCATCTGTTCAGCCAGAAACTCCAGCACCGCCCGTTCAGCCACAGCCGGGTCTGCAAAGGCTTCGTGGGTGCCGTCCAGGGTGAGCAAGCGCGCGTTGGCTGCGCCGTGCTGGGCAATGAGGGTTTGCGCGTCGGCGAGGGGCACGGTGGTGTCTTGTGCGCCGTGCAGCAACAACACCGGGCAGCGCGCTTGCGCCAGGGTGGCCAGCGGGGCGATGCGGTCAAAACGGGTGCCAATCACCCATTCCACATACCGGTTGATCACCCAGCCCAGCGGCCAGTAGGGCACGCGGTAGGCCGCGAGCCAGCGCCGCATGACTTGTTCGGGGTGGGCAAACGCGCCCACGCTCAGGGCGGCGGCAAGCCCGGGGCGGCGTGATGCCACCAGCAACACCGCCGCAGCGCCCACCGAGTGGCCCAGCGCGGCCAGGCGCTGCGCGTTCACTTCGGGTTGCTCGGCCAGCCAGTCGAGGGCGCGGTCGAGGTCGTCGGCAAAGCGGGGCAGGGAGCTGTGGTCGTCGCGGCTGCTGCGGCCGTGGTTGCGCGACTCGGGCAGCAGCACGGCGTAGCCGGCGGTGTGCAGGGCTTGTGCGGCGGGCAGCAGGGTGCTGGCGTTGCCGCCCCAGCCGTGCATGAGCGCCACGGCGGGCGCCGCGCCGGCCTGCGCCAGCGGCGGCACGTACCAGGCAAACAGGCGCAGGCCGTTGGGCCCGCTCAGGTGCACGCTGCGGGCTTGCAGCCCCAGTTCGCCGGGCTGGGTGCCGGCCACGGTGGCGGTGGGAGCCAGGCCCCAGCGCAGCAACTGGCGCCCGCCCAGCAGGGCGACGCCGGCCAAGGCGAGTGACAGGTAGAGGGAGTTGATCGTCATGCGGGAGGGGGCTGCGGATGTGTGCATTATGAATACGCAGGGTTCAGCCCTATGGTTTTTCTGAAAAATCAAAACGACACAAAATACGCTTTCTGTTAAAGTTTGCGTTATGCCAAAACCATCTGCTGCGGCCGAACAGCTGCCCGCGTCGGCCGCCAAGGCGCTGCGCGACCTGGGTGAAAACCTGGCGCTGGCCCGCCAGCGCCGCAGGGAAAGCCTGCGCGCCTGGGCCAGCCGCATGGCGGTGTCGGTGCCCACATTGATCCGCATGGAAAAAGGCGACCCTTCGGTGGGCATGGGGGTGTACGCCACGGCGTTGTGGCTCATGGGCCGCCACGCCGCCTTGCCCGAAGTGGCTGCGCCTGCGCACGATCTGAATGCCCTGGAGCAAGACCTTGAAGCCGTGCGCCAGCGGGGGCGGCGCATGTCGCGCAAACCGGCAGAGGTGGTGTAAGCATGCCGTACCAAGCCCAAGACAGCATGACCCTGTGGTGCCTGGCCAACCCGGCGGCCCCGCAGCGCATCGGCACGTTAAGTTTGCAGGACAACCGCCGCAAGGTGGGCCTGAGCTACGCACCGGGCTGGTTGGCGGGACCGCAGGATTTTGCCTTGAGCGAAGACCTGCCGTTGCAGCCCGGTTTGCACCTGCCCGCAGAGCGCGACACCGCGGCCGGTGCGGTGGACGACGCCCGGCCAGACCAATGGGGCGAGCGCGTCATTCGGCTGCTGGAGCGGCCCGCCCGCTTGTCGTTGCTTGAGTATTTGTATTTCGCGGGCGATGACCGGTTTGGGGCCTTGGGCGTTTCGTTGCAGGACGGGGTGTATGAACCCGCGCCCACGGCGGTGATGGCGAGCTTTGATGCGCTGAGCGACTTGCACCGCACCGTGCAGCGCGTGATGGCGGGGGATGCCCTCAACGAACAACAGCGCCGCCTGTTGCAGCCGGGTGTGAGCATGGGCGGGGCGCGACCCAAGTCGTTGATGCACATGGACGGACACGCCTGGGTGGTCAAGTTTTCAGACGGCGGTGAGCTGGACGCGCCGCTGATTGAGCACGCCAGCATGCAACTGGCCCAGCTGTGCGGCATTCAAACGGCCGAGACCCGGGCGCTGCCTTTGCCGCAAGGGCACGCAGTGGCCGTGCGCCGGTTTGACCGAGAGGGCGCTCGCCGCCTGCATGTGCAGTCGGCCTTTGTGGCGCTGCGTGCAGCGGGTGAGCCCATGGGGTACCCCGAGCTGGCGCAGTTGCTGCGGCGCCTGGGGCGCCCGGAGCAGGTGCGTGCACAGCAGCAGGAGCTGTTCAGGCGCATGGTGTTCAATATCTTGATCGACAACACGGACGACCACGAAAAAAACCATGCATTGGTGCGCGGTACAGATGGTTTTTATGCCTTGTCTGCGGCCTTCGACGTGCTGCCCGCCGCGCAAGGTCTGGGCTACCAGCAGATGCGCGTGGGCCAGCGAGGCCATGAGGCCAGCCTGGCCAACGCCTTGTCCGAAGCCCATGCGTTTGGGCTCAGCGCCGCCGATGCGCGCAGCATGGCCGCCAACATTGGCCAGCAAGTGGCGCAATGGAAAACGGTGTTTCAGGGCTTCGGTGTGCGCGCGGCGGACCTGGCCGTGTTGGCCCAATACCTTGACGGTGCTCATTTGACCGCGCAGCGTTTGGAAGCCTTGGGCTGACCTGGCGTTCCCGGGAGCAGCGCTGGCATGGGTCTGGGACAATGCGCGCTCGCCCCCGTTCTCCCTTTCGCCCTGTTGTCAGCCCCGCATGCCTCAAGCCCCTGAACCTACCGCCGCTGAATCCGCCTCGCCCGACGCGCTGCCCAGCGGCCCGCTGGCGCGCGAGGCACTGGCGCTGGCCGCGTTTGACCACGTGGTGTCACACGCCAGCGGCTTTCGGGCGCGGCCCGGCCAGCGCGACATGGCGGCACTCATTGCCCACACGCTCAGCGGTGTGAGCCTGGGCGACGGCTCGGTGAGCGGTGATGCCGGTTTGCCCGAGCGCGGCATTGCGGTGGTGCAGGCCGGCACGGGCGTGGGCAAGTCGGCGGCGTATGCCTCCACCGTGATTCCGCTGGCGCTGGCGCAACAAAAGCGGGTGATCATCTCCACCGCCACGGTGGCGCTGCAAGAGCAGCTGATCGCCAAAGACCTGCCGGCGCTGGCGGCGGTGCTGCCCGAGCCGTTCACCTTTTCGCTGGCCAAGGGGCGCGGGCGTTATGTGTGCCGCCTCAAGCTGGACCAGCTCAGCGGCGGTGACGCGGCCAGCGCCGACCTGTTTGAGAGCGACGACGCGCCGGCGGCGGCCGACGAATCGGCCGCTGGCGTGGCGGCGCACACGGTGGCAACAGCCGCGGCCAGCGCGCGCATGGCCGAGCGCTGGGGCGAGCGCGCCAAGCAATACCTGCAGTGGACGCACCAGCTCGACAGCGGTGCCTGGGACGGCGACCGCGACCGCCTGGACGAGCCGCCCGAGGGCGATGTGTGGAGCCCCGTGGCGGCCGAGCGCCACAGCTGCACCGCGCGTCACTGTCCCAGCTACAACAGCTGCAGCTACTACCAGGCGCGAGCCAGGCTGGCGCAGTCGCAGGTGATTGTGGTCAACCACGACCTGCTGCTGGCCACGCTGGGCCTGCACGCGCTGCCGGCGCCGGAAGACTGCTACCTGGTGTTTGACGAAGCGCACCACCTGGGCGCGGTGGCGCAAGGGCAGTTCACCGCGTCGATGGACCTGATGCGCACCCAGTGGCTCGACCGCCTGCCGCGCGCGGTGGATGAGGTGGCCGGCGCGCTGCAGCACACGCCCAACGCCGACGTGGCCACGCTGGCGCGCGAGCTGAAGGCCGCGCAGGGTGAGCTCGCGCGCATGGCCATGGCGCGCCTGGGCGACAACCCCGACTGGCTGGCGCTGACCGGCCGCGCTCCGGCGCGCGGCGGCTGGGCCGGCGCAGCCTCGAAAGGCAGCGTCATTGGTCCATCCGCTCAGGGCGGCTGGGGCGACGGCGTGGCCTCGGTGATGGACCGCTTTGAAGGCGGCGCGCTGCCGCCCGACTGGCTGGAAACCGTGGCCCGGCTGCAGGCCAACGCCAGCGCGCTGCTGAAGGTGTTTGAAGCGCTGGCCACCCAGCTCAAGGCCACCGCGCGCGACAACCCCGGTGACGCGGCCCGTTGCGCCAAGCTGTACAGCCGCCTGGGCGTGCTGGCGCCGCGCCTGCAAAGCGCACAGGAAACGGCCACGCTGTGGCTGCAAGAGCCGGGTTTCAACGATACCGACCAACCCCGACAGGCCCCGCTGGCGAAGTGGCTGCAAGCCGGCCTGAGCCACGGGTTGGTCACGCTCACCGCGCACGCCTGCCCGCTGGAGCCTGGCAGCCTGCTGCGCAACCAGCTCTGGAGCAAGGTGCGCGCGGCGGTGGTCACCTCGGCCTCGCTCGTCACCTGCGGCGGTTTCGAGCATTTTCTGCACGAGTCAGGCCTGGCTGACGACGACGCGGTGGTGGCGCGCGAAGTGCAAAGTCCGTTTGACCACGCCCGCCAGGGCCGCCTGGTGGTGGTGCAAACCCAGGCCGACCCGAAAGACGTGGAGGCCTACACCCGCGAAATGCTCGACGCGCTGATGACCGACCTGGCCGAGGTGCGGCGCGGGGCGCTGGTGCTGTTCACGTCCAGGGCGCAAATGCGGCGCGCGCAAGCGCTGCTGGAACGCGGCCTGCACAGCGACCTGCGCGACCAGGTGCTGGTGCAGGGCGATGCCTCGCGCACCCAGTTGCTGCGCAAACACGGCGAGCGCGTGGCGGCGGGCAGCCCGTCCATCTTGTTTGGCCTGCAGTCGTTTGGCGAAGGGCTCGACTTGCCCGGCGAACTGTGCGAATGGGTGTTCATCACCAAGCTGCCCTTTGCTTCGCCCAGCGACCCGGTGGGCCAGGCCCGCGCCGACTGGCTCAAAAGTCAGGGCCGCGACCCGTTCAGCGAGTTGGTGGTGCCTGCTACTGGCGCACGCCTGCTGCAGTGGACGGGTAGGGCCATCCGCGCCGAGACCGACGAGGCGGTGGTCGTTTGCTACGATGCACGGTTGCTGCGCCAGTCGTACGGGCGGCGCATGCTCAAGGGCCTGCCGCCGTACCGGCTGCAGCGCCGCCAGAACGGCGTGCTGACGGACGTGTGATCGCCTGCAGCGGGCAGCTTTTTTTAATTTCATTCCCTTGCCTGAAAATGAATCTCGTTGAGTGTTCGAAGCGCCGCGCCCTGTGTCTGTTGGGCTTGAGCAGCGTGTTGTCCAGTCCCCTGGCGTGGGCCCAGTCCACCCCGTCTGCCACCGTGATGGGTGCGGGCGCCACCTTCCCTGCCGAGATCTACCGCCTGTGGTCGGATCGTTACAAATCGGTGACGGGCGTGAGCGTGCAGTACCAGCCGACCGGGTCGGGCGACGGCACGCGTCAGATGGTTGCGCGCAAGGTGGCGTTCGGCGGCACCGATTCGCCGCTCAAGCCTGCCGATCTCGTCCAGCGCCAGCTGTTGCAACTGCCCACCGTGGCCGGCGCTGTGGTGCCGGTGTTCAACCTGCGCAGTCTCGGCGGCCGCAGCGTGCAGCTGACCGGGGACGTGCTGGCAGATCTGTTCGCCGGCAAGATCACGCGCTGGAACGATCCGCAGATCGCCGCTCTGAACCCCGGTCTGGCCCTGCCCGACCTGCCGGTGCGCCGCATCGTGCGCGCTGACGCCTCTGGCACCACCGACGCCTTCACGCGCTACCTGTCGCAGGTGAATGCGTCCTTTCGAAGCAGCATCGGCGCAGGGCAAAAGCCCCAGTGGCCGGGCGAGCCCCTCGCAGCCGAGGGCAACGGCGGTGTGGTCAAGCTGCTGCAGAGCACCGAGGGTGGCCTGGCCTATGTGGGCTACGACCGTGTGCTCAAGGAGCGGCTGTCGGCGATCCAGCTGAAAAACACGGCGGGGCAATGGGTGACGGCCAGCGAGGAGAGCGTGCGCAGGGCCATCATGGCCAGCGACGTGCACCGCCTGGGTGACGACAGTGCATCCACCATCAACCTGCCCGCACCCGGCAGCTGGCCGATCTCCGTCATCACCTTTGTGCTGGTGGACGCCGAACCCGCGCGCGCCGCCGACGCCCAGCCCGCCCTGCGTTTCCTGTACTGGGCTTTCATGCAGGGCGACGCGCTGGTCAAAGGGACGGGCTTCGTGTCTCTGCCGGTGATGCTGCAGGCACGGCTGGCGGGTCGGCTGATGGCCGTGAAACCCCGGGATGGCCAGACCATCGCCTACTTCTGACGCTGAATCCTTTTACCCCTGTTTTTCCATCCACCGAACCGGAGACTCTTCATGATTTACGCCACCCTCAAGCTGCTTCACGTCCTGGCCATTGTGGTGTGGATCGGCGGCATGGTGTTTTCCCATTTCTTCTTGCGCCCGGCCGCCGTGCAGCTGGAAGCCCCGGTGCGCGTGCGCCTGATGCACGACACGCTGCAGCGCTTTTTTGCCGCCGTGCTGGTGGCCATTGGGGTGGTGCTGGTCAGCGGCTTGTGGATGATCGGGCGCGTGGCCAAAGAGTCGGTGCAAGCCGGCCTGGGCTTTGCCATGCCGTTGAACTGGACCATCATGGCCGCGCTCGGCATCATCATGATGCTGATCTTTGGCCACATCCGCTTTGCCCTGTTCAAGCGCCTGAGCACCGCCGTGGCCGCCAGTGACTGGCCCGCCGGCGGCGCCGCATTGGCGAGCATCCGCATGGCGGTGGGTATCAACCTGGCGCTGGGTGTGGTGATCATCGCGGTCACGTTCTGGATGGCGTGAGGCGGTGTTGCAGCGTGGCTGAATAACGCCGCTGTTTCGCGCCTGCCCCCATCCCAACCTTCCCCCAGCGGGGGAAGGCGCTGGAAGCCTGATGCCGGTGGCCGTCGCCACAGCGCCCAAGCCCCTACAACCGGGGCAGTGCCACGTCGTTGCCCCACATGCGCTGCCACAGCCAGGGCAGGGCGGTGCCCAAATCCGGGCGCCTGCTTTGCTGCACCGGCAGGTGCTGGCCGCTGACGCGGGCGGGTGCGCTGCCCAGATCAAAACGGAAGGTGTAGGCGGGTTCCTGACCCATGCGCAGATCGGTCACAAACAGCCGGCCGTCGGTTTCGGCCAGGCTGTAAAACCCGTGCGTGAAAGCGGCCATGCGGGCCACCGACGGTTCGTGGCGGTGTTGCTCGATCAGCGCTGCGCCGCGGTCGTGGGCCGTCCAGGTGATGCGCTGGCCGTTGTCCAGCAGCGAATAATAGCCTTCAAAGTACTGCGTGGGCGTGGTGGCCACCAGGCGCCAGAGCACCGTGTTGAATGGCGCCGGCGTGACGAGCAGGCCTTGGGTTTCGATGCCCTGGACGGCGAGTGAGGCGCGGGCCACCTGGGTGGCGTGTTGCTGGGCGCCGAAGCTCCAGCCCAGGTACAGGGTGCTCAGGGTCAGGCCGGCCAGGTTCCAGGGCAGACCGCGGGCGCTTTTTTGGAGCCGCAGCGCGGCCACCACGCCCACGATCAACGGCACGGTGTAGAGCGGGTCGATGATGAAGATGCTGCCGACGCCAAACGGATGGTCGGTGAACGGCTGCAGCAGCTGGGTGCCATAGACGGTCATGGTGTCGAGCAGCGGGTGGGTGAACAGCACCAGCCACAGCGCGAGCCACCAGCGCCGGAACAAGGCCGTTTCGCCGTGCAGTCGCGACACGACCCACGCCAGCACCGGCGCCCCCAGCGTGAGGAAGAACAGCGAATGGCTCTCGGCCCGGTGGCGCACCATGTTGAGCACGGCGTTGCCGTGGTCAATGAACGCATCGAGGTCGGGCAAGGTGCCCGCCACAGCACCCCACAGGGCGGCTTTCCACACAGCGGTGCGCCGGCCCATCACGGCCACGCTGACGGCCGATCCGAGGGCGATTTGGGTCAAGGAATCCATGACGGGAGCTTAGCGGCAGCAGACAAACTGCATGGGTTGCGGGGGCACTGTGACACCTCCGGCGCGCAGTGTCTTCACCCAGGACGCCGCGGAGCCGGCTCTGCCGGGCCGCCGGCATTGCCCCTGGGGAGTCACGCCGCAGGCGGCGCGGGGGGAATGCCTATGCCAGGACCACGATGGGAAAAGTGGCTCTCGCGCCGTCAGCGCCGGGCACAAACGGCACGGTGAGCGCGGCACGGCCCTCAGCGTTGAGGCGGCGCCACAAAAAGTCGCGCTCGTTGCCGGGGTCGCCGGCCACGTAGAGCTGGGTGGTGAGCAGGTCCTGGCCGTCCAGTTGCACCTTGACGTGGATGTGGGGCGTTCGCCCGCTGTAGGGCGCGGGGCGCAGGGTGCGAAACCGGTAGCGGCCGTCGCGCCCCACGGTGACCTGGCCAAAGCCTTGGAAGGCGGGGTCGGCTTTGCCGCCGTCGCCGGGGTGGTGGTAGTGGCCGGCCTGGTCGCACTGCCAGATTTGCACCACGGCGCCCGACACCGGCACGCCGCGCGTATCGGTCAGCACGCCTTCGACCCACGCCGGCTGGCCTTTGCCGTAGGTGGCGAGGCCGTTGCGCAGCAGGTCAAAGTCGTTGTCGGCGGGCAGGGCCACGGGGTAGAACGGGCCTTCGGACTGGCTGGGAGTGGGCCGCAAGCTGCGCTGTGCCAGCGCGGGCGTAAGCCAGGCGGGCGCGGCGGTGGCGGCGATCACCGAGGCTCCGCCCATGAGCAGGTGGCGGCGTGAGGGGCTGGGCACAGTCGGCATGGCGGGTTCCTTCAATAGATTTCACCGCTGCCGTTCGGGTTCAAACAGCGCGGGCTTCGGTGTTGGTTTGCAGTTCCAGCGACACGTGGCGGACCTGGTGGTCGTCCGGGGCGCTGCGTTCTTGGAAGCCCAGCGACTTGGCAAGTTCCAGCATGCCGGTGTTGACACGCAGCACCGTGCCCACCAGGCGCTGCGTGCCGCGGGCGCGCAGGTGCTCGATCATTTTGCGCATGAGCCGGTGGCCCAGGCCACCGCCCTTCAGGTCGGAGCGCACGATGACGCCGAACTCGGCCATTTCATTGTCCGGATCGACCGAGGCACGCACCGTGCCCAGGGTTTCCTCGCCACCGTTGGGCAGTGCCCGGGTGGCGACGAAGGCCATTTCTCGGGCGTAGTCGATCTGCGTGAGCCGCGCCAGCTCGCTGTGTTCAATGCTGCGGCGGCTGTAAAACACGCGCAGCCGAATGTCTTCCGGGTCCAGCCGCTCCAGGAAGGTGCGGTGTTGCGCTTCGTCTTCCGGGCGAATGGGCCGCAGGGTGAGCGTCTCACCCTGCCACGCCCAGCTTTCCACCAGCTCTTGGGGGTAGGGCTGGATGGCGAAGTGGGCTGCACCCGCCGGGCGCGCGGCCGACACGCGCACCCGCGCGTCCAGCGCCACTGCGCCTTCGTGGTTGGCCAGCAGGGGGTTGATGTCCAGTTCAGCCAGTTCGGGCACGTCGGCCAGCAGTTGCGACACGGCCACCAGCACCTGGGCGATGGCGTCGATGTCGGCTGCGGGTTCGTCGCGGTAGCCTTTGAGCAGCTTGGCGATACGGGTGCGGTGGACTTGCGCCAGCGCCAGCGGGGTGTTCAGCGGGGGCAAGGCCAGCGCGCGGTCGGCCAGCACTTCCACCGCCGTGCCGCCGGCGCCAAACAAGATGACCGGGCCAAAAATGGGGTCTACGCTGGCACCGATGATGAGTTCGTGGGCGTGCTTTTTGCGCACCATGGGCTGCACGGTGAAGCCTTGCACGTCGGCGTCGGGCCGCAGTTCGCGCACACGATCCAGCATGGCGGTGCACACCTCGCGCAGCTCGCTGGCGCTGCCAATGTTCAGGCGCACGCCGCCCACGTCGCTCTTGTGGCTGATGGTGTGCGACAAAATTTTGACCACCACGGGGTAGCCCATGGTTGCGGCGGCGGCCACGGCGTCAGTGGGGTCGGTGCCGACGGTTCGGGTGGGCACCACCGGCAGGCCGGCGGCGGCCAGAAAGTCTTTGGCTTCGGGCTCGGTCAGCAGTTCGCGGCCGCTGCTGAGCACGGCGTCCACGATGGCGCGCAGACGCGGCAGGTCGACCGGCTGGGCGGCGCTGTGTGCGGGTGGGGTTTCCAGCAGCGCCTCCTGGTTCAGGCGGTAGGTGCGCAGAAAAGAAAATGCGCGCACCGCTTCTTCGGGGGTGTTGAAGTCGGGCACGCCGGCCTGGCGAAAGGTCTGACGGGCCTGGGCCACGGCAGCGTCGCCGAGCCAGCAGCCCAGCACGCGCCGGGGCTGCGCGGTGACTTGCGGCAGCAGCGCCTGCGCGATCTCGGCGCTGGGCACGATGGCGGTGGGCGCATGGATGAAGAGTACGGCGCTGTCGGTCTCGTGCGAGAGCGCTTGCAGCGCCGCCTGGTAGCGCGCGGCCGGCGCGTCGCCAATGATGTCCACCGGGTTGGCGCGAGACCAGTTGGCGGGCAACACCGCATCCAGCCGGGCCAGCAGGTCTTCGCTCAGCGGTGCCAGCGGCACGCCCTCCGTGGCAGCGGCGTCGGCCGCCATCACCCCGGCACCGCCGCCGTTGGTGAGCACGATGAGCTGGCCGGAGGGGCCATCGCGAAAGCGCGAGAGCGTCTCGGCCGCCAGAAACAGCTCGTGCAGCGTGTCGACACGCAGCATGCCGGCGCGGGCGATGGCTGCATCAAATACCGCGTCAGAGCCAGCGAGTGCGCCCGTGTGCGAGGCGGCGGCCTGCTGACCCGCAGCCGAGCGCCCGGCCTTGACCACGATCACCGGCTTGTTGCGGGCGGCGGCGCGCGCGGCCGACATGAACTTGGGCGAGGCGTCGATGCTTTCGATGTAGAGCAGGATGGAGCGGGTTTTGGGGTCGCTGCCCAGAAAGTCGAGCATGTCGCCAAAGTCGACATCGGCGCGTTCGCCGAGCGAGACGAAATGCGAAAACCCGATGCCGCGCGAGCCGGCCCAGTCGAGCATGGCCGTGACCAGCGCGCCCGACTGCGACACAAAAGCCAGGTCGCCCGGCAGCGCACCGATGTGGGCAAAGCTCGCGTTCAGGCCCATGTGCGGCACCAGCATGCCGATGCAGTTGGGGCCGAGAATGCGCAGCGTGTGCACCCGGGCGGCGTCCAGCATGGCCTGTTTCTGCGCTTTGTTGAGCCCGGCCGTGACGACGATGGCCGCCCGCGTGCCGCGCTCGCCGAGCGCGGCAATGAGTGGCGCCACGGTGTGGGCTGGTGTGCAGATCACGGCCAGGTCAGGCGCCTCGGGCAGGGCCTCGACGTTGCGGTAGGCGGTGGCGCCGCCCAGGCTGCGGTGCTTGGGGTTGACGGGGTAAAGACGGCCACGGTAGCCGCTGCTGCCGTCACCCAGCAGGTTGCGCCATACCGTGCCGCCCACGCTGCCTGGGCGTTCTGAGGCGCCAAAAACCGCCACCGAGGCGGGGGCAAACAGGGCGTCCAGGTTTCGGATGCTCATGGCTCGGCGCTTTCTGGGGTGCTGGCCGTTGGGCCGATTTTTTCACTGCGGCTGGCCGACATGAAGGCGATCAGCGCCGAGCGCATGGCTTCCTCCACCGTCATGTCGATGGGGCTGGTCCAGCTGCGTGGCACAAACACGGTGTAACCGCCGATCATGTAGCCCATGGGCAGGTACACGGCCACGTGGTCTTCCAGCTCGCCCAGCCCCCGGGCCAGGCCTTTCATGGACTGGCGGGTGACCAGGCCCACGGTGGACAGTTCGCCTCCGGGCATGCGCAGCAACACCACCTGCTGGGTGTCTTTTTCGTGCGGGGCGAAGTAGTCGGCAAAGTTTTTCAACGACGAGTAAATGCTCTTCACCACGGGCAGGTTGGTGAACGGCAGTTCCACCCAGGACAGCAGGCGCGCGGTGGCCGGCTGTGAAATGAAGAAGCCCAGCCCCACAATCAGCCCGGCGCCCAGCACGATGCCCAGTCCGGGCAGGTAGAAGTCACCAATGACGGGCCGGATCAGGGCCATGGCCAGGCCCTCGGTCCAGCTGACGAACAGGTACAAGACGTAGACCGTCAAAGCCAGGGGCAAGAACGTGATCAGACCGCGAAAGAAGTATTGGTAAATCGGTTTCATGGGAAGCTGTAAAAAAGCGGCGCGTCGAACGCGCGCAGCGGTTTCTCAGCATAGCAGCCGACTGCTGTTGCCGCATGACAGGCTGTGCCGCAGCGGCGCCGAGCCCGATTTCAGGGCGTGCCGCGCACCAGGTCGAGCGTGGCGGTCATGCGACCGGCAAACACCAGGTCGAGCTGTGCGCCGGTGCGGCTGTTGTTCACCGTGACGCCGGGTTGTCCGGCTGGTTGGGTGCCTTTCAGGCGCAGCAGGCCGTCGGGCCACTGAAAGGCCAGACGGGCCTGCATGGGCAGGTAGCCGTCGAGGTAGCGGCGCATCAGCGGCCCGGCGTGCAGGCGCCAGGTGTGTTCGTCTACCCGTTCCAGGGCTTGGAAGTGAGGTTGATGCAGGCGCTGCCGCCGCGCTTGACCTGGGTCAGTTCCACCAGGTGGCCCTGCACCTGGGCGCGCTCCACGCCCTCGGTGGACGCAATTTCAATGCGCTGCATCCGCTGGGGGTTGAAGGCGATCACGATCTTGTCGTTCGGGTCCAGCTGGTGGTGGCAGGTGCTCAGCCGCACCACGCCGCTGCTCAGGCTGTCGCCGCTGATCGCCACCCGCGAAGCGCAGTGGTAAGCGCCGGGGTCGGGGCGTTCGCTCAAAAAGCGCAACTCGCCCGCCGGCGCCACGTCGGACAGTTCCAGCGCCTGCGCCGCCAGGGGCAGGGCGAAAACCAACAGCAACAGCGGGCGATACAGTCGATCGGGGTGGGCAAGGGCCATGGCAGGCTCCAGAAAATGCTTGCAACCGGGGGGCTTGTCCCCATGTAATACGGGTTTGGGCTTCTGAACGGTCCGTTGTTGGACAAATCGGCTCGCCTTGTGTCGATCATTGTGGAACTCCACTGGCCCGTCGGGCTCTTTCTACCATGAATGGTTTTTCTGATTTTCTGGGCCGTGTGGTCAGCGGCATTGTCAAACTGGTGTTTGGTCTGGCGCTTGCCATCTTTGTGCTGAGCCTGCTCCTGGCGGTGCTGGCCGTGGTGCTGGTGGCTTCGGTGTGGTCGCTGCTGACCGGTCGCAAGCCCGCGCCGGTGGTCATGTTCAACCATTTCCGCCAGACTTCGCAGCGTTACGCCGGTGGCGTCTGGTCCGGGCGTCCCGGAGCCGGCCATCGCGCTGGGCGAGGGGCCGATCTGGGCGACGTGGTGGACGTTCAGGCCCATGAAGTGCCTGAGCCTGCAGCCTCCGGTAGTGTCGGCGGTGCACCGCGTTCGGTGCACGACCCGGTGGTGCGCACGTTGCCTTGAAACGGCGGCATCTGTGGCGCTTTTATGCCTGCAGATAATGACGACCGTTCAGTCTTCTTCAGCCTGTCGGTTTTTTCGCTGGGTCAGTGCCGTTTCGTACAAGGTGTTGCGCGGCTGGCCGGTGATCTCGGCACACAGTTTCACGGCGGTTTTCAACGGCAACTCGGCCAGCAACACGTCCAGGGTGCGCTGGGTGGCGGTGTCCAGCGTGCCCGGGCCGGCCTTGTCGGCCGCTTGCGGGTGCACCAGCAGCACAAATTCGCCGCGCGTGCGGTGGGTGTTGGCCTGCAGCCAGGCCGGGAACGACTCGGCGCTCAGGTGCGCCACCTCTTCAAACTGCTTGGTCAGCTCGCGCCCCACGGTCAGCATGCGTTCGCCCAGGGCGGCCAGGTCTTTGGCCAGGGCTTCGATGCGGTGCGGCGCTTCCAGCAGCACGCAGGCCCGCGTGTCGTCGGCGATGTGCTGCACCTCGCGCTGGCGCTCGGCTGCTTTGGGCGACAAAAAACCGGCGAACACAAACCGGCCATCCCAGCCGCCGGTGCGGGGCGAGCCCGCCACGCTCAACAGCGCGGTGATGCTGCTCGCGCCCGGAATGGGCACGCAGCGCAGGCCCGCCGCCGTCACGGCCGACACCAGGCGTGCCCCGGGGTCGCTCACGCCGGGGGTGCCGGCGTCGCTCACATAGGCCACGCGCTGGCCTGCCTGCAGGCGTTGCACCACGGTTTGCGCAGCCTCGGCCTCGTTGTGTTCGTGCAGCGCCAGCAGCGGCTTGTGCAGCCCGTAGCCCTGCAGCAGACCGGCGGTGTGGCGCGTGTCCTCGCAGGCCACGGTGTCGGCCAGCGACAGCACCTGCACAGCACGCAGTCCGATGTCGGCCAGGTTGCCGATGGGGGTGGCGACCATGTAGAGCGCGCCCTGCGGATAATGCTGGTGAGCGGCTGCCTCGCGTGCGGCGGCCAACAGGGATGGGGTACTTGCAGACAATGTGGTTTTCCAGAAAACAGGGGGCGCCAGAGTCGCAGCCCAACCGGCCCGCGCGGCCCACCACCAAGGGCATGGGTGACGCCGCAGAAGACATGGCGTTGGCGCATTTGCAACGCCACGGTCTGGCGCTGGTGCAGCGCAATTTCAAAACCTCGGGCCGGGGCGGCGGCGAGGTCGATTTGATTATGCGCGAGCCCGACGGCACGCTGGTGTTCGTCGAAGTGCGCCAACGCGGCAGCACCCGCCAAGGCGGGGCGGGTGCCAGTATCACCGCCACCAAACAGCGCCGCATTGTGCTGGCGGCACGGCACTTTTTGCTGCGGCTCGGATCAGAACCCCCATGCCGGTTTGATGTGGTGCTGATACAGGGGCAGCTGGCGCCGCCAGCCGGGGCGGCAGGGCTTCTGCACATCGACTGGCTGCGTGCAGCTTTCGATGCGTCCGCAAGCTTTTGATCCACCCCCTGACCGCTATGATCACCCCATGCTTTTGCAACGAATACAACAACAATTCATCGACAGTGCCGACCTGAAGTACCAGTGTGCGCAGTCACTTGCCCCGGTGGTCGAGGCGGGCACCATGGCGGTCTTGGTCAGTGTCACGGGCGGCGGCAAGGTGCTGGCCTGCGGCAACGGTGCATCGGCTGCTGCGGCGCAGCACTTTGCGGCCAGCTTCATGGGCCGCTACGACCGCGAACGCCCCGAACTGGCCGCGTTTTCGCTCTCGGCCGACGCCGCCGTGCTCACCGGCATTGCCAACGACTTTGATGCCCGTGCCGTGTACGCCCGACAGGTGCGCGCGCTGGGCCAGGCGGGTGACGTGTTGCTGGTGTTGTCCACCAGCGGCAATTCAGGCAACCTGCTGGCCGCAGTGGAAGCGGCGCACGAGCGCGACATGACTGTGGTGGCCCTCACCGGCGGGCGCGGTGGCCGGCTGGCGCAAATGCTGCGCGATACCGATGTGCTGGTGTGTGTGCCCCACGACGTGCCCGCCCGGATTCTGGAGGTGCATCACATGGTGTTGCACTGTATTTGCGACGGTGTGGATGCCCAACTGCTGGGCCTGCCCGACGTGTTGAGCAACGAACAGGAGAGTCCTGCATGATGTCTTTGAAGCCAAACCGCTGGAGCCGCGTTGCGGCCACCACCCTGACCGCGGTGCTGCTTGGTGCTGCGGTGTCGGCCTGCGCCCCCCTGATTGTGGGTGGCGCCATGACCGGCGCTTTGGTGGCCACCGACCGTCGCACCTCGGGCGCCCAACTGGAAGACAAGGGCATTGAGTTGCGTGCGGCCAACCGCCTGCGCGAGCGAATCGGCCAGCGCGGCAATGTGTCGGTCACCAGCTACAACCGCCAGGTGCTGTTGACCGGCGAGGTGGCCAGCGAGCAAGACAAGGCGCTGGCCGAAACCATTGTGGCGGGCGTTGAAAACGTGCGCAGCATCGTCAACGAGCTGGGTGTTTTGGGCGCCTCTTCGCTTACCCAGCGCTCGTCAGACACCTTGGTGACTGGTCGGGTGAAGGCCGCCATGATCGATGCCCGCGACCTGTCGGCGTCTGCCGTGAAAGTGGTCACCAGCCGCGGCACGGTGTACCTGATGGGCCGCCTGACCCAGCGCGAAGCCGACCGCGCCACCGAAATCACCCGCAACACCCAGGGCGTTCAGCGCGTGGTGCGGGTGCTGGAAATCATCAGTGAAGAAGAGTTGGCCCGCCTGCTGCCCAAGCCGTCTCAAAACGAAAAAGCGGCGCCCGCCAAGTAAGCCCAAGGGCCTCGCAGCGCAGGTCCCGGCAGCACCGGCGTGAGCCGGCGCCCAGCGCGCACAACCGGGGGATTTACCTCAGTCTTTTGATCAGGCTGGACGTGTCCAGCCGCTGGCCGCCCATGGCTTGCACGTCGGCGTAAAACTGGTCCACCAGTGCCGTCACCGGCAGGCGGGCGCCGTTGCGCCGGGCCTCTTCCAGCACCAGACCCAGGTCTTTGCGCATCCAGTCCACGGCGAAACCGAAATCAAACTGGTCAGCCACCATGGTCTTCCCTCGGTTGTCGAGCTGCCAGCTTTGTGCGGCGCCTTTGCCGATCACGTCCAGCACCTGGTTCATGTCCAGCCCGGCCTTCTGACCGAAGGCGATCGCTTCTGACAGGCCTTGTACCAGTCCGGCAATGCAGATCTGGTTGACCATTTTGGTCAGCTGACCGGCGCCGCTGGATCCCATGAGGGTGAAGGCGCGCGCAAACGCCAGCGCCACCGGTGTAACGGATTCAAACACCTGCTCGTCGCCACCGCACATCACGGTCAGGGCGCCGTTTTGCGCACCGGCCTGACCGCCCGAGACGGGTGCGTCGATGAACGACAGGCCCAGGTTTTTGGCCGCACCGTACAACTCGCGCGCCACGTTGGCCGACGCTGTGGTGTGGTCCACGAGCACGGCACCCGGCTGCATGCCGGCGAAAGCGCCCTGGGCGCCCAGCGTGATGGCGCGCAGGTCGTCGTCGTTGCCGACACAGGCAAACACGATGTCCGCGCCCATTGCCGCCTCGCGCGGCGTGCTCCTGGCGGCGCCACCAAACTCGGTGACCCAGGCCTGGGCCTTGGCCGGTGAGCGGTTGTAGACCGTCACCGCGTGCCCGGCCTTCGCCAGATGCCCGGCCATCGGAAAACCCATGACACCCAGACCCAGGAACGCGACCTTTTTCGGCGCAACGGATTCGTAGGTTTTGGTGGCGATGCTGCTCATGGTGGATATCCTGCAGGAGAGAGGGGGCGTTGTTCCGGAACGCGGTGGAACCGGCTTTGCCGGACCACTCGCGTGGCCCCCTTGAGGGGGTGAGGCGCCCTTCGGCGCGGCGCGGGGGTGTTTCTCTAGACGATCGTGAGGTGTTCGGTGCCTGCGGCGAGATCCAGTGTCTTGGCGCGCTGACTGTTGAGCTTGATCTGAAGGCGCAGATCGTTCAACGAGTCGGCGTTGCGCAGTGCGTCTTCAAACGTGATGAGATTGGCTTCGAAGGCGTGGAACAAGGCCTGGTCGAAGGTCTGCATGCCCATCTGGGTGCTCTTTTTCATGATCTCCTTGATTTCAGCGACATCGCCCTTGAAGATCAGGTCGGCGACCAGCGGTGAGTTGAGCATGATCTCCACGGCCGCGTGACGCCCCTTGTTGTCCTGGCGCGGGATCAGACGCTGTGACACCAGGGCGCGCAGGTTGAGCGACAGGTCCATCAGCAACTGCGCGCGGCGGTCTTCGGGGAAGAAGTTGATGATGCGGTCCAGCGCCTGGTTGGCGCTGTTGGCGTGCAGCGTGGCCAGACACAGGTGCCCGGTTTCAGAGAACTGGATCGCATGTTCCATGGTTTCACGGTCGCGGATCTCGCCCATCAGGATCACGTCGGGCGCCTGGCGCAGCGTGTTCTTCAGCGCCGCCTCCCAGCTGTCGGTGTCCAGGCCCACCTCGCGTTGCGTCACCACGCAGTTCTTGTGCGGGTGCACGAATTCCACCGGGTCTTCAATGGTGATGATATGCCCCTGGGTGTGTTCGTTGCGCCAGTCGACCATGGCCGCCAGTGAGGTGGATTTGCCCGAACCGGTGGCGCCCACGATGATGCACAGGCCGCGTTTTGAGAGCACCACATCCTTCAGCACCTGCGGCAGACCCAGCTTGTCGATGGTGGGCAGCACGGCCGGAATGGTTCGCAGCACCATGCCGACCTTGCCTTGCTGGATGAATGCGCTGACCCGGAAGCGGCCGATGGACGGCGGCGAGATGGCGAAGTTGCATTCTTTGGTGCGCTCAAACTCCGCCGCCTGCTTGTCGTTCATGATCGCGCGGGCCAGCGCCAGCGTGTGCGTGGCATTCAGCGGCTGCGGTGACACTTTGACCACCTTGCCATCGACCTTGATCGCGGGCGGGAAGTCGGCCGTGATGAACAGGTCGCTGCCCGTGCGGCTCACCATGAGCTTGAGCAAGTCGTTGATGAACTTGGATGCCTGGTCGCGTTCCATGAGGAATTACCTTTTCGTTCTCAGTGTCTGCATTCTGAAGTGAGGGCGGCGCGGGAGCGCAGAACTGGCGTGCCCCCGTGCGGCCGGCGACCAGGCGCATCGCGCCATTGACGGGGTGTCTGTCTAGCCAGGAAAATTCTCCGGGATCTTTGCTTTGCTGCGCGCTTCGGCCGGGCTGATCACGTTGCGCTTGACCAGTTCGGAAAGGTTCTGGTCCAGCGTCTGCATGCCCACGTTGTTGCCGGTCTGGATGGCCGAATACATCTGCGCCACCTTGGCTTCACGGATCAGGTTGCGAATGGCGCTGGTACCCAGCATGATCTCGTGCGCCGCAACACGGCCGCTGCCGTCCTTGACTTTGCACAGCGTTTGCGAGATCACGGCCACCAGCGACTCTGACAGCATGGCGCGGACCATGTCCTTTTCCTCGGCCGGGAACACGTCAATGATCCGGTCAATGGTCTTGGCCGCACTGGAGGTGTGCAGCGTGCCGAACACCAGGTGGCCGGTTTCGGCCGCCGTCATGGCCAGTCTGATGGTTTCCAGATCGCGCATCTCACCGACCAGAATCGCGTCCGGGTCTTCGCGCAGGGCGGAGCGCAAGGCGTTGGAAAAGCTCAGGGTGTGGGGCCCCACCTCGCGCTGGTTCACCAGGCATTTTTTCGACTCGTGCACAAATTCCACCGGGTCTTCGACGGTCAGGATGTGGCCATACTCGGTTTCGTTGAGGTGATTCACCATGCCCGCCAGCGTGGTTGATTTGCCCGAGCCGGTGGGCCCGGTCACAAGCACGAGGCCACGTGGGCGCAGGGCCAGTTCGCCGAAAATCTTCGGGGCATTGAGTTGTTCCAGCGTGAGAATCTTGCTCGGGATGGTCCGGAACACGGCACCCGCACCACGGTTGTGGTTGAACGCGTTCACCCGGAAGCGGGCCAGGCCATCAATCTCGAACGAAAAATCCACCTCCAGGAATTCCTCGTAATGCTTGCGCTGGTTGTCGTTCATGATGTCGTACACCATGCTGTGGACCTGCTTGTGCTCCAGTGGTTCGACGTTGATGCGGCGGACGTCCCCGTGCACCCGTATCATCGGTGGCAGTCCCGCCGAAAGGTGCAAGTCGGAAGCTTTGTTCTTGACGCTGAAGGCGAGCAGTTGGGTAATGTCCATCCCGGGGTTCCGTACGGTGTTGGTATGACGGGTGATTATGACGACGATTGAAGGCAATCTCCTAGGGGTCCGCACGCGGATCACGCAAGCCTGCGCACGAGCAGGACGCGATGCAACCGACGTGAAGTTGCTGGCGGTTTCCAAGACCTTTGCCCCCGCCGCAGTGACCGAAGCCTTGGCTGCGGGCCAGCACGCGTTCGGTGAAAACTACATTCAGGAAGGGGTGGAAAAAATCCTGTCCCTGCGTGCCTCGCACCCCGCTGCGGCGCTGGAGTGGCATTGCATCGGACCGGTGCAGAGCAACAAGACCAGGCTCGTGGCCGGCCATTTCGACTGGGTGCAGTCGGTCGACCGGCTCAAGATTGCCCAGCGCCTGAGTGAGCAGCGACCGGTGGAGATGCCGCCGCTGCAGGTGTGTCTGCAGGTGAACGTGGACGGTGGGCCCACCAAATCGGGCGTGGCGCCGGCCGAACTGCCGGCGCTGGCCATGGCCGTGGCTGCGCTGCCCCGTCTGACGCTGCGGGGGCTGATGTGCATTCCCGAGCCCGCGGACACTTTTGAAGCCGAGCAGGCGGTGTTTTTGCAGGCCAAAGCCTTGTTCGATGACCTGAAGGCGCGCGGCCTTGCGCTGGACACCCTGTCCATGGGCATGAGCGACGATCTGGATGCGGCGGTGGCTGCAGGGTCTACCATGGTGCGGGTGGGACGGGCGATTTTTGGCAGCCGGGCCCCGCGGGCTTGAGCCGGCTTATTGGCCCGGTACCTTGCCCGGCTTGACCGCACGGCAGTCGCCGGACAACCATTTGCCTTGACCGTCCAGGGTCACTGTCTCTGCCTTGCCCTGGCGGGTGGTGTTCATCACCATTTTCATGCTGTAGGCGGTGTCGCCGCTGAAGGTGTAGGTGCCTTCGCCATTGGACGGTGGGTTCTTGCACACAAAGCGCATGTTCAAGGTGTTGCCGGAGCGCGAAGCCACCGAGTTCGTGCACTCCCCTTCGGTCGGGCTGGGCAGGTCGCTGCGTGCCGCCATCTCGGGGGTGATGCAGACCTTCATGACCATGCCACCTCCTGCGCCCGCTTGCGGCAGGGTCATGCCCTGCTGGCCCAGCATGGCTTCCATGTGCTTGCGCTGCGCGGGCGGTAGCTGGGCCATCTGTTTGTGCATCTCGGTCATGGCCTGATCCATTGGCGGGCTGCCGCCCATCTTCTGGTGGATTTCCCACAAGCCGGGTTTGATGCTTTGGGCGCTGGCCGCCGTGGCGCAGACCAGCAGGGCGGTACACAGGGTGGCGGTTTTGAGCATGGCGGAACTCCAGTGATCTGGATTCATTGTCGTCCCGCTTGCCGGCTTTTCAAAGCGGCAGCCGCGTGCTGTTTTTCACCTCTTCCATCACCGCATAGGTGCGCGTTTCGCGCACCCCGGGCAGCTGCCAGAGCACACGGCCGGCAAAGTCGCGGTAGGCGGCCATGTCGGCCATGCGGGTTTTGAGCAGGTAGTCGAATCCGCCGGCCACCATGTGGCATTCCATGATCGTGTCGTGCGCCTGCACGGCGGCTTTGAACTCATCAAACACGGTGTGTGTGGTGCGGTCCAGCGACACTTCCACAAAAACCATCATGCCCCGGCCCAGCTTGAGCGGGTTCAGCCGGGCTTCGAAGCCCAAAATGTAGCCGTCGCGCAGCAGCCGCTGGGTGCGCGCGAGCACGGCGGTGGGCGAGAGCGCCACGGCCTCGGCCAGCTTCAGGTTGGCGATGCGGCCGTCGGTCTGAAGTACCTTCAAAATGCGCAGGTCAATGCGGTCGAGTTCGTGGCTGGTTTCGGTCATGGGTAGTGAATTATCCGGTCAGATGAAAAAAATACAGAGAAAAATTCGCCAGTGTGGCGATCACCATCACGCCATTCACCAACACCAGCCAATGTCCGGAGACCGCCATGCCCCGCCCGACCGATCGCCTGCCCTTCCCCTACCGGTCCGAAAATGCCACTGTTTCCCAGCGTCTGGCTGCGCTGCAAGGCGCGCTGGACTGGGCCGCTGCCGCTGCCGTGGCCGCGCCCTGGGTGCGTGCCGTGCGCGAGAACCCGCCGCCGTTCTGGGCCATGGAAAGCCTGCTGAAGGAATACCCCATCTCCAGTGCCGAAGGCCTGGCCCTCATGCGGCTGGCTGAAGCCCTGCTGCGCGTGCCCGATGCCGAGACGGCGATTGCCTTGACGGCCGATCAACTGGGTCGGGCCGATTTCGACGGTGCCGCCGACTCCACGCTGGCGCGCCTGTCGTCCACGGCGATTGCGATGTCGAAGAAGTTTTTACCCGAGTCGGGCGGCGAGGCGGGCCTGATGGCCAAGCTCGGCGCCAAGACCGTGGTGGCCGCCACGCTGCGCGCGGTGCAGTTGCTGGGCCGGCAGTTTGTGCTGGGCCAGACGATCGAAGAAGGTATGAAGGAGGCCGCTTCGGCCCGCAAAAAACAGGGCAACCTGAGCTTCAGCTTTGACATGCTGGGCGAGGGCGCACGCACCGACGCCGACGCGCTGCGGTACCTCGCCAGTTACGAAAATGCCATTGCCGCGATCGCACGCACGGCTGACCCGGCACGCTCACCCGCGCACAACGACGGCATCTCCATCAAGCTCAGCGCGCTGCACCCGCGCTATGAAGACGTGCAATACGAACGCGTGATGGAGGAGCTGGTGCCGCGCGTATGGACGCTGTGCCGCGCCGCAGCGATCGCCAACCTGAACCTCACCATCGACGCTGAAGAGGTGGACCGGCTGGAGCTGTCGCTCGCCGTGTTCGAGGCACTTGCGCAACGGGTGACCGAGCACTGCCCGCAATGGGCCGGCCTGGGCCTGGCGATGCAGGCCTACCAGAGCCGTGCGGTGGAGCTGATTGAACACGTGGCTGCGCTGGCCCGCCAGTACAAGATCAAGTTCATGTGCCGTCTGGTCAAGGGCGCCTATTGGGATGCCGAGATCAAGCGCGCGCAAGAGCTGGGTCTGCCCACCTACCCGGTATTCACCCACAAGCACCACACCGACGTGAGCTACCTGGCCTGCGCGCGCGCGCTGCTCGACGCGCCCGACGCGATTTTTCCGCAGTTCGCCACACACAACGCCGGCACCATTTCCGCCATCCTGCAGATGGCTTCCCGCCACGGCGTGCCATTCGAGTTGCAGCGCCTGCACGGCATGGGCGAGGGCATTTACCGGGAGGTGCTGAAGAACCCGCTGGTGACCTGTCGCGTGTACGCTCCGGTGGGCGCGCACCGCGACCTGCTGGCCTACCTGGTGCGACGCCTGCTGGAAAACGGTGCCAACTCGTCGTTTGTGCACCAACTCGCCGACGCGTCTGTGGGCATGGACGAGCTGCTCATCTCGCCGCTGCGTCTCGAACCCCAACCCGCGCTGCCGTTGCCGGCCGATCTGTACGGCGCGACGCGGGCCAACAGCCAGGGACTGGATCTGGCGGTGGCCTCAATGCGCGAGCCGCTGCTGGCCGCGCTGGCCAGCCCGCCGGTGCCGGCCGTGGCCGAGTCGAGTGTCGCCGAGGTGGACGTGGCGTCTGCCGCAGCCCTGGCCGCCTTCGCGGGATGGAACCACACACCGGTGGTCGAGCGCGCAGCCATCTTGCGCCGCGCGGCCGATGCCCTGCAACAACAGCTGCCGCGCTTCTGCGCCCTGCTGGTGAAAGAGGCGCACAAGACCTGGGGCGATGCCGTTTCCGAGGTGCGCGAAGCGGTAGACTTTTTGCGCTTCTATGCCTGTGACGCTGAGCGCGTGATGGCGCCGCAAACCCTGCCCGGTCCCACCGGCGAGAGCAACACCCTGCGGCTGGAAGGCCGCGGCGCCTGGGTTTGCATCAGCCCCTGGAATTTCCCGCTGGCCATTTTCATGGGCCAGGTGGCGGCGGCCTTGGGCACCGGCAACACGGTACTGGCCAAGCCCGCCGAACAGACGCCGGCGGTCGCGCGCGCAGCGGTGGCGCTGCTGCACGCCGCCGGTGTGCCGGTGAACGCGTTGCAACTGCTGCACGGCCCGGGCGAGACCGTGGGCGCGTCGCTGGTGGCGCAGGCGGGCATCGCGGGCGTGGTGTTCACCGGGTCCACACAAGTGGCCAAGACCATCCAGCGCGCGCTGGCCGCCAAGGACGGAGCCATCGTGCCGCTGATCGCCGAAACCGGGGGCATCAACGCCATGCTGGTCGACAGCACGGCCCTGCCCGAACAAGTGGCCGACGCGGTGGTGCAGAGCGCCTTCCGCAGCGCCGGTCAGCGTTGCTCGGCCCTGCGGCTGCTGTGCCTGCACGAAGGCATCGCCGACCACGTGATCGAGATGATTCAGGGCGCGGCGAAAGAGTTGGTGGCGGGCCTCCCGGCTGAGCTGTCGACCGACCTCGGCCCGGTGATCGACGCCGAAGCGTTTGAGGGCATCGGTCGTCACCTGCAGCGCCTGCACGCCGAGGCCACGGCGCTGCTGCCTGCCGCAGCGCCAGCCACGGCGCTGCCCAACCTGATCCCGCCGCAGATGTTCGAGGTGAAGACCATCGCCGACGTGAAAACCGAAATCTTCGGCCCCGTGCTGCAGGTGGTGCGCTGGGGCGGCGACCCGATGGCCGTGATCCAGCAGATCAACGCGTTGGGTTATGGCCTCACGCTGGGCATCCAGACGCGCATCGACAGCCGTGCCCAGGCCCTGGCCACGGCCGCACGGGTCGGCAACGTATATGTGAACCGCAACATGATTGGCGCGGTGGTGGGCGTGCAGCCCTTTGGCGGCGAAGGCCTGAGCGGCACCGGCCCGAAGGCCGGTGGTCCGCACTACCTGTTGCGCTTTTGCGCCGAGCAGACGCTGACCATCAACACCACCGCTGCGGGCGGCAACGTGGCGCTGTTCGCCGGATCGGCACAGGGATCCTGAAACCCGACAGGACTGGTGCTGCCTACCGGAACCGATCCACGAGCGTTTGCCCGGCACAGCGTCCGTGGCGTCATCGGGTGAGCGCCGTCCAGCCGCCGGCTTCAGGTTGATCTGGCGGTGTCCGGCACGGGTGCCCGGAGGGTTCCGGTCAGTTCCACCATGTCCGCAGACGGGTTGCGCAAAAAAGCGTCCAGCGTTTCGATGGGCAGGGCCGGCGCGAACAGATGACCCTGGAACTGGTCGCAGCCCTGGAGAGCCAGAAAGTCCCTCTGCTCCTGGGTTTCCACGCCCTCAGCCACCACCTGCAAACTCAGGCTCTGGGCCAGCGCGATGATGGCGCGGGAGATGGCCGCGTCATTGGGGTCGGTCAGCACATCGGCGACAAAGCCCTTGTCAATTTTCAACTGGTCCAGCGGCAGGCGTTTCAGGCAAGACAGCGAGGAATAGCCCACACCGAAGTCGTCCAGTGACAGGGTGACCCCCAAATCTTTGAGCATGCCCATTTTTTGAATGGTGATCTCCATTCGGTCGGCCAGCAAGCTTTCGGTGAGTTCGAGCTTGAGTTTGTGGGGGCGGATGCCGGTGCGCACGATCGAGGCCATGACCATGTCCACAAAGTTCGGGTGCCGGAACTGGTAGGCGCTCACGTTCACGGCAATGCTCAGCCCCGCGGTTTGTGGCGAGTCGGCCCAGGCGGCCAGTTGCTCGCAAGCGGTTTCCAATACCCACTGGCCCAGTGGCAGGATCAGGCCGGTGTCCTCGGCGACCGGTATGAAGTCGGCGGGCCTGATCAGCCCCTTGTCGGGATGGTGCCAGCGCACCAGTGCTTCCACACCCATGACCACGCCCTGGCGGTCCACCTGCGGCTGGTAGTGCACCACAAACTGCTTTTCGCGCAACCCCACCCGCAGGGCAACGCCCACGGCGGCATTGGCGCTCACCGTGGCCTGCATGGCCGGGTCGAAAAAACACAGCGTGTTGCGGCCCAAACCCTTGGCGTGGTACATGGCCAGGTCGGCCTGTTTGAGCAACTCGCTGACATCGCTTTCATCACCGTTGAACGCGGCGACGCCAATGCTGGGCGTCGCAAAGTGCTGGTGACTGCCCACCTGAAACGGTTCGCGCAGCATGTGAAGCACCTTTTCGGCCAGGACCCGCGCCTTGTGGTTGGCGGCCTCCGGGTCGGTGCTGAGGTCATCCACCATGATCACGAATTCGTCACCGCCGAACCGGGCCACGGTGTCGGTATTGCGCACGCTTCGGGTCAGTCGCCGGGCCACCTGCTGCAGCAGCTGGTCACCCATGTGATGGCCCAGCGTGTCGTTGAGAATCTTGAAGTTGTCCAGGTCAATGAACATCAGTGCGCCGTGTTGACCGCTGCGGGCGCTTTGCGCCAGTGCCTTGTGCAGGCGCTCCAGCAGCAACTGGCGGTTGGGCAGATCGGTCAGTGGGTCGTAGAACGCAAGGTGGCGAATCATGTCCTCCGCACTTTTGCGCTGCGTGATGTCACGACCCACGGCCACCCAGTGCGTCACCGCCTCGGCCGTGGCCTGCACCGACACCACTTCCAGCTCGATCCAGAAAGACACCCCGTCTTTGCGGTTCACCATCAGTTCGGTGCGGGCCTGCCGGGTTTGCTCCAGGCCCTTGGTCATCTCGCGCAGTGTGGCGATGGCCGGGTTGAGTTCCAGCAGCAAGCGCGGCGTTTGCCCCAGCACCTCGGCGCGGCTGTAGCCGGTCTGTTTCTCGAAGGCGTCATTGACGAAGACGATGCGGGGCTCTCCGTCGCCGTTCGTGTCTGCCTCGGCAATCACCACGATGTCGTTGAGTCGGGCCACACTGGTTTCCAGAAGCATCAGCTGCTCCTGTGAACGTCGACGTTCGGTCACGTCACGGAAGTACACCGCCAGTCCCTCTGCAAACGGATAGGCCCGCACCTCCAGCCATTTGCCCAGGGATGGGAAAAAGTCTTCCAGTTCGACGCGGCGGTTGGTCTTGAGCGCCTGGCCCAGTTGCTCGCGCAGCCGCTGAGCCAGGCCGTCCGCGAAGTCGTGCCAGAGTTCCAGACCCAGCAGGTCACCCGTGGTTTTTTGCAGCAGCCGCTCACTTTCCTGGTTCAGGTAGGTGAAGCAGCACTGCCGGTCGAGCGTGACAAAGGCCTCGGTGATGCTGGCCAGCGTGGTGGTCAGGCGCATCGCCAGGCGCAGGGTTGCCTGCTGGGCGTGCTTTTGTGCCGAGATATCGTGCAAGGCACCCTGGATGTACAAGATGCGTCCCTCGGTGTTGCGCAGCGCTTTGCCTACCGTGCGCACCCACTTGGGGCTGGTTCCCGGCACCAGCACCTGGGTCTCTTCGTCGAAGGCTTCACCGGTCTCGGCGCAGCGCTTCAACCACTGTTGAAGGCGGGTGCGCCATTCAGGCGTGTAGTGCTGCACCATGGACGCCGGATCGGTGATGGTTTCACCCGGTTTCAGTGCGAGGATGCGGGCGTATTCGTCCGAGTGCCGCACCTGCCCAGTGGCGCAGTCGACCGACCAGCTGCCCACCCCGGCCGTGTGCTCGGTCAAGTTCAAACGACGTTCACTCTCGTGCAGGGCTTGCTCCAGCCGGTCTTCCCGTTGTTGGTTGCGTTGCGCCAGCTCTTCATGCTGGTGGACGGAGTCGAACAGGCTGGCTGCGTGCGCTGCCAGTGCCCGCAGACCGGGCATGGCCGTGTCCAGATCGGTGTGATCGTGCAGCCTGCTGTCCAGCAGGGCCAGCCAGGTGGTGGGCTGGTTGGGTTTCAAGGGCAGCGGCAGCATCTGGCAGAAGCGGACCGCTGGCTGCGCAGCCACGGTGGGGTAGTTCAACAGCGAAGGGTGTGCGCCGGTGTCCCGCAGATCGTTGCCGATCTCGGTGGCGATCTGCACGCACAGCGCAGCGGCAGACGCCACCGCCTCCGCCGGCATGCCGCAGGTGCCCAGAACTTCCGGGGCTCCGGACGATGCCCGCACCAGCAACGCAGCCGGCGCATGGCCGAGCAGGGCGGCCAGTTGGGTCACGCGGCACCATTCTGTTGAAAGCGGGTCTGCGAAGGTCTGGTCTTTCAAGGGTGAGGCCCTGTGGGGATGCCCGGCGTCGTGTGCGTGAGGCATGGGGGATACGCCTGGGTCGGTGAGGGGTTGATGCATACAGAGTCAGGGGCAACAATTTCGCAGGAAGATCGGTCCCGCTGGCGCAGCGCCTTGATTGTGAACTTCACCCCAGGCCAGCGGTCTTTCGTCGGGTTATTTGTAGCAAAATTGTTATTATTTGTAGCTTTTGTACTAGCATTGTCAGCGCAAGACCGTTGGGTGCGGATTTTGTCGCGGGGATCGTGTGCCAAAATTTTTCGGGAGTTGATGTGAGCGCAATGACAGAACTTCGGCAGCACAGCAATGTGGCCAGCCTGAAATCGGCACTGCATCAACTGTGCAGTGAGTTCGGTCGTGTCACCCGTCTGGATATTCTCACGGCCATGCATGAAGGCACCAAGCAGGCTATTTGTTTCCTGCGCATGGAGCGGCCTGAGCAGGAGCAGCAACTCATGAAAACCTTGGGCGTGGGCCGGTTTGGCGGTGAAGTCGTGTTTGTGCTGAATCTCAACGTCCCTGCGGCCAGCGAAGACGCTGGTCCTTCGTCGCAATGGGCCGATTCCAATATGTACGATTGACCGGCGCCGGCTGGATCCGGCCCTGAGAACGCAGAAGCCCTCACCCCAACCCCTCCCGCAAGCGGGAGAGGGCGTAAAGACAATACCGGACCGAAACAAGAGAACCTGTTTTCGGTCGCGCCGGGTTCAGGCCATGCCACTACGGTGACACCCAGCGAGAAACAGCCCCATGGCACTGGCGTGCAAGGTGCCAAAGCCGCAGCGGCGAATCTCGCGTGGCCCTGGACGTCGGCGGTGGGGCTTCGTCGTCAGAACCGGGGCAATTCCGGATGCGCCAGACGCCCCCCGCGCACCAGCATCTTCCCGTATTCGGCACAGCGTTGCAGTGTGGGAATGACCTTGCCGGGGTTGAGCAGCTCTTTGGTGTCAAAGGCCCGCTTCACGCCAAACATTTGTTCGTTTTCTGCCGCGCTGAACTGCACGCACATGCTGTTGAGTTTTTCTACCCCCACACCGTGTTCGCCGGTCACGGTGCCGCCCATGGCCACGCTGGTTTCCAGAATGTCGGCGCCAAACAGCTCGCAGCGGCGCAGCTGGTCGGGGTCGTTGGCATCAAACAAAATCAGCGGGTGCAGGTTGCCGTCCCCGGCGTGGAACACGTTGGCGCAACGCAACCGGTATTTCTTTTCCATCTCGGCGATGGCCAGCAGGATGTCGGCCAGGCGCTTGCGCGGAATGGTGGAGTCCATGCACATGTAGTCGGGGCTGATGCGTCCGCTGGCCGGAAAGGCGTTTTTGCGTCCGCTCCAGAAACGCAGGCGCTCGGCTTCGTCCTTGCTCACGGCGATGGCGGTGGCACCGCACTGGCGAAGCACAGCGCTCATGCGGCCAATTTCCTCCTCCACTTCCTCGGGCGTGCCATCACTTTCGCACAGCAGAATGGCCTCGGCCGACAGGTCGTAGCCGGCGTGCACAAAGTCTTCCACCGCTGCGGTCATGGGTTTGTCCATCATCTCCAGACCCGCCGGAATGATGCCGGCAGCGATCACCGAGGCGACGGCGTCGCCGGCTTTTCGGATGTCGTCAAAGCTGGCCATGATGCATCGCGCCAGCTGGGGCTTCGGCACCAGCTTCACGGTGACTTCGGTGGTGACGGCCAGCATGCCCTCGCTACCGATCACCAGCGAGAGCAGGTCGAGTCCCGGCGTGTCCAGAGCCTCGCCGCCAAACGTGACCGGCTCGCCTTCGATGGTGTAGCCGCGCACGGTCAGCACGTTGTGCACCGTCAGTCCGTACTTCAGGCAATGCACGCCGCCCGAGTTTTCGGCCACGTTGCCACCGATGGTGCAGGCGATCTGGCTGCTGGGGTCGGGTGCGTAATACAGACCATGCGGTGCGGCCGCTTCAGAGATGGCGAGGTTGCGCACGCCACCTTGCACCCGCGCCGTGCGCGAACGGGGGTCGATATCAAGGATGCGGTTGAACTTGGCCAGCGACAGCGTGACCCCCAGGGCGTGGGGCATGGCGCCTCCCGAGAGGCCGGTGCCGGCCCCGCGCGCCACCACCGGCACGTCCAGCGCATGGCAGGCCTTGAGCACGCCGGCCACCTGCGCTTCGGTTTCGGGCAACACCACGACCAGCGGGCGTTCGCGGTAGGCGGTGAGGCCGTCGCATTCGTAGGGCACCGTGTCTTCGGCCTGCCACAGCAGGGCGTGCGCGGGCACCACCGTGCTCAGGGCGCGAACCACCTCGGCCTGGCGGCTGGAACGGTTGAACTGGGCAACTTCAGCGGAGGCGGTGGGTGCGTTCATGGCGGCTCGGTTGGTGCGGTGACTGGGCTGAAAACCAGTTTAGGCCAAAGCCGTCGGCCAGGGTTGAAGAAACTTGCAGCGTTGTGTGAGGTGACTGGTGGTGGTCACAGGCGCACCCTTGAAATTTTCGGACCCGAACACCATTTTGGTTTCGTGCTGGCGGGTTTTCGGCTCGCCGGCCACCGTCAACCTGTATCAACTGATGAAATCGAAGGAGTGCGACCATGAATGGACTGATGACCCGCGGCAGCTTGTTTGACGATTTTTTCAAGGATGTGGCGCCTGGCTTTTATGTGAAGCCCCTGCACGGCGATCCTTTGCCCGCCCAGATCAAGGTGGACGTGAAGGAAACCCCTGACGCTTACCTGGTGCAGGCCGAAGTGCCCGGCGTGCCCAAGGACGATATTCAGGTCACCGTGGAGGGCAACGTGGTGACGCTGCGGGCCGAGGTCAAGCAGCAGGATGCACAGCACCGCGACGAGAAGTTGCTGCGCAGCGAGCGCTATTTTGGTGCAGTGTCTCGCAGCTTCCAGCTGCCGGTTGATATTGACCAGGCCAACGCCAAGGCCCGTTACGAGCATGGTGTGCTCAGTTTGACGCTGCCGAAAAAGAGCGCCAGCGGTGGTCAGCGTCTGGCGATTGAGTGATCGCTGTTGATCCGGCCCTGAGCATTCAGCTGTTCCTCGCCCCAACCCTTTCCCGCAAGCGGGAGAGGGCGTGAGGACACCACCGGGCCGAATCCATGAGCCTGCCGCGCAGTCGGGTGCGCTGAGTCTTCAACCCACGGCCTTTTTCAGCCACTCGGCAAAGGCCGTACATTCCCAGCGGTCCATGGTGCCGGTGCGCCAGCACAGGTAGTGGGCGTGCGGGCTGGGCACATGGCGTTCGTACAGCGGCACCAGCGTGCCATGCTCCAGCCAGGGGGCGGCCAGTTTGAGCCGCACCAGCCCCACGCCCATGCCGGCGGCGGCGCCGTCGCACATGAGGCCGATGTCGTTGAACTGCGAGCCGTCCACGGGCTCGGGCCAGTCCAGGTTGTGGGCGGCAAACCAGGTGCGCCAAGGCTCCAGCGGGCTGCGCAGCAGCGGCACGCCTTCCAGGTCTTCGGGCGCGTCAAACGGGCCATGCTCGCGTGCAAAGGCTGGCGAGGCCATGGGTGTTACCTCGTCTTTCATCAGGCAGACGTGTTCCACGTCGGCGTAGCGGCCGGTGCCGAAACGGATGGTCAGGTCGGCGTCCTCCGCCACCACGTCCAGCAGCGGAATGCTCACCTGCAGCGTGAGGTCGATCTCGGGGTAGGTTTCGCTGAACTGCTTCAGACGTGGCAACAGGATGGAGCGTGCAAACGTGGGCGTGACCGCCAGCTTGAGCTTGCGCCGCCCCGGTGTGGCCGCCTGGCTGGGGAATTTCTGCAGTGTGGCCAGGCCTTCGCGCACATGGGCCAGGTACTCGCTGCCTTCGGTGGTGAGCGAGAAGTCGGTACGGCCAAACAGCTTGGTGCCCAGAATTTGTTCCAGTTGCTTGATGCGGTGGCTCACCGCGCTGGGCGTGACACACAGCTCTTCGCTGGTCTGGGTGACGCTGCGCAGCCTCGCCAGCGCCTCAAAGGTCAGGAGGCATTGAATCGGCGGGATGCGAATCGTCATGGCGTCACCTTAAACGCTGCGGTTGAGAGGACGCGGTCCAGGCACGATGCGCACGGCCGCCCCGAAGCGGACGTGCGCCCCCCAGCGGCGGGAAGCAGCCCGAAGGGTTGCATCGGGGGGGCGTCATTTAAACACCACGGTCTTGTGACCGTTGAGCAGCACCCGGTGTTCGCTGTGCCATTTCACGGCGCGGGCCAGCACCTGGCTTTCGGTGTCGCGGCCCAGGGCGGTCAGGTCTTCCACGGTGTCGGTGTGGTCGACACGGGCCACGTCCTGCTCGATGATCGGGCCTTCGTCCAGGTCGGCCGTCACGTAATGGGCGGTGGCGCCGATCAGTTTCACGCCCCGGTCGTGCGCCTGGTAATAAGGCTTGGCGCCCTTGAAGCTGGGCAGAAAGCTGTGGTGGATGTTGATGGCCTTGCCCGAGAGTTCGCGGCACAGGTCGTTGCTCAGAATCTGCATGTAGCGCGCCAGCACCACCAGCTCGGCGCCTTCGCTGCGGATGATGTCGAGCTGCTTGGCCTCGGCCGGGGCCTTGGTGGCAGCGGTCACCGGGATGTGGTGAAACGGCACGTTGTAGCTGGCGGCGAGCTGGTAGAAGTCGCGGTGGTTGCTGACGATGGCGCGGATGTCCAGCGGCAGCAGGCCGCTCTTCCAGCGGAACATCAGGTCGTTCAGGCAGTGGCCTTCCTTGCTGACAAAAATCACCGTGCGCACCGGCTCGGCCATGGGGTGCAGGGTCCATTGCATGGCAAACGGCTCGGCAAACAGCTTCAGGCGCAAGCGCAGGTCGTCCTGGGTGAGCTGGTCGCAGGCGAACTGCACCCGCATGAAAAACAGGCCGGTGGCCGGGTCGTTGTACTGGGCTGCTTCTTCGATGTTGCCGCCGTTTTCCAGCAGAAAACCAGAGACGGCGTGCACGATGCCAGGGCGGTCCTGGCAGGAAAGGGTGAGAACGTAGGTGTGGTGCATGGCGGTGCGATTGTCGCAGCATGGCCGCCGGTGGGCCTGCCGGCGCCGTGAGCAGTGGAGCCGCTGGCAGGGGCGTGTGGTGCCAAAATCGCGCACCGCCCACGTTTTACCGGGCCGCACAGGAGCCAACGTCATGGACAACACCGCACTATGCATGGACAACCAGTGGTTGCCCTTTACCCCCAACCGCAGTTTCCAGAAAGACCCCCGGGTGTTTGTGGCCGCCGACGGCATGCACTTCACCACCCACGATGGACGCCAGGTGATCGACGGCATTTCCAGCCTGTGGTGCGTGGGCGCCGGGCACAACCGCAAGCCCATCAACGAAGCCATCAAGAAGCAGCTGGACACGCTGGACTACGCCACCGCTTTCAGCGTGAGCAACGACAAAGCGTTTCGCGCCGCCGAGATGATTGCCGCGATGGCGCCGGGCGACCTGAACAAGGTGCTGTTTTGCAACTCGGGTTCGGAAGCGGCCGACACCTCCTTGAAAGTGGCACTGGCCTACCACCGTGCGCGCGGCGAAGGCCACCGCAACATCTTCATTGGCCGCGAACGCGGCTACCACGGCGTGGGCTTTGGCGGCATGAGCGTGGGCGGCATTCCGGCCAACCGCAAGGTGTACGGCACCAGCCTGCTGCCGCGGGTGGACCACATGCGCTTCATCCACGACCCGCTGAACCACGCCTACATCCACAACGCCGAACCGGTCTGGAACGAAGACCTGCTGCTGGAGCTGGAAAACCGCATCTTGCCGCTGCACGACCCGAGCAACATTGCCGCCGTGATCGTGGAGCCGGTGGCGGGCAGCGCGGGCTGGTATGTGCCGCCGCAGGGCTACCTGAAGCGTCTGCGCGAGATCTGCGACAAGCACGGCATTTTGTTGATTTTTGACGAAGTCATCACCGGCTTTGGCCGCCTGGGCACCGCTTTCGCGTCCGACTATTACGGTGTGCAGCCCGACATGCTGAACTTCGCCAAGGCGGTCACCAACGGCGTGTTTCCGCTGGGCGGCGTGGTCTGCACCGACCGTATTTACAACGCCATGATGGGCGCCCACGGCAGCGCGCCCGAGCATGCCATCGAGTTCTTTCACGGCTACACCTACTCGGGTCACCCCGTGGCCTGCGCGGCGGCGATTGCCACGCTGGACCTGTTCCGCGAAGAGCAGCTGTTTGAGCGCGCCGGCGCCATGGGCCCAGTGCTGGGCAACGCCATGCACAGCGCACTCAAAGGCCTACCTCACGTCATCGGCATCCGCAGCCTGGGGCTGGCCGCGGCGGTGGAACTGGCGCCGCTGCCAGGCTTGCCCGGCAAACGCGCGTTTGATGTGTTCATGGACTGCTACCACCGGGGCGTGCTGGTGCGCAACGCGGGTGACAACCTGGTGTTTGCGCCGCCCTTCATTGTGGAAAAGTCGCACATTGAGACCATGGTCGGCGTGCTGACCGACGCCATCAAACGCGTGGTTTGACCGGCTGATCGGGCGCTGACAGCGGCACTTTCAGCGCCCCATGTGCTTCTTCATCTCGGTGCAGTGGTCGGTGGGTGGGCGCGGGGGCGTGGCCCACACCGTGTCGGCCTGGCCAGCCCACTGCGCCGCAGGTTTGACGCCGTTGGCGGTCACGGCCTGCGCCATCACCACATGGTGGCTCACACCCGCGGGCAGGTGCCGGGGCACGCCGAGGTCGCGCCGCACATGGCCATTGCCGGCCACCAGCAGCACCGTTTGGCCCGGTTTCAGGGCAACCACCGCCACCTGGGCCAGGCTGCGGTCGCGGGCGATCTGGATGCGGGTCAAGGGTGCAATCTGGTGCTCGGGCAGCAGGTTGCAGTGCCCTTCCCGGATGTTGCTTTGCTGCTGCGCCAGGGCATCGGGCGTCAGCCGTTCGTCCAGGGTGCTGTCGCCCATGGCGGTGTGCATGTTGGCACGCGGCAGGTTGCCACCCAGCACCGGCACACCCGCCGCCACGGCCGCCATCACCACCGGGCCGTACACCGCCCAAGGCCAGCCGGCGTTGGCATCGCCGCTCCATTGCAAGGCTTGGCGCACCTCGGCTTCGCTGGCGCTGCGTGGCAGGCCGGTCGTCGAGCGGCCTTGCTCCAGCATCTCCATCACCACGGCGGCCAACTGACCGCGCTGGCTGAGCAGCGCCACGGTTTCACGCTGCAGCGCCTGGTGTTCGGGCGCATCGTGCTGTTCACCCAGCAGGAGTAAGGGCACAACCGGCAGCTGATTGACTTGTGCCGACGCAGCAGGCGCTGTGCTGCCACAGGCAGCCAGCGCAGCGCCGAACAGAACGCCAATGGCCATCTTCTGGCAGACCCGGGTGACAGCGCGTCGACAGTTCATGCAGGGATACTACGCGGCTCGCCGCTGCGTCGCGGGTGCCCCATCCAGAACCCCGAGTGCTTTCCTTTCTTCCCTTGCCGCCCACCGCCTGGCGCCGCGTGGCCCTGACCCTGCTGCTGGCTTACGCGTCTGCGCGCCTGTGCGTCTGGCTGCAAACCCCCATTCCCTGGATGATCGGCCCGCTGGTGGCCACGTCGCTGGCCTCGGTGCTGGGCGCCCCCACCGAGAGCTGGGTGCCGTTTCGCAACGCGGGGCAGTGGGTTATTGGGGCCGCCTTGGGCCTGTATTTCACGCCTGCCGTGGGCGCACTGGTGGCGGGCCTGTGGTGGGCGATTGCGCTGGGCGTTGTCTGGGCGCTGGCGCTGGGGCTGGGTTTTGGTGCCTGGCTGCGCCACCAACACGGCGCGCACCTGTCGTCGCTCGGCCCGGCCCAGTTGCGCAGCACCACCTACTTTGCGGGCGCCATTGGCGGTGCGTCTGAAATGACGCTGATTGCCGAGCGCCACGGTGCCCGCACCGACCTGGTGGCCGCCGCCCACAGCTTGCGGGTGCTGATGGTCACGCTGGCGATTCCGTTCGTCTTGCAATTCTGGGATGTGCAGGGCCTTGACCGCTTGCCGGATGCGCTGCGTGAGGTGCACGCACAGGGCTTGCTCTGGCTGGCCGGCCTGACGCTGGGGGGTGCGTTGCTGATGCGGCACCTGGGCCGTGCCAATCCCTGGTTCATGGGAGCTTTGCTGGTCACGGTGGGCATCACCTTGTCGGGGGTGGTGCTAACGGCCATCCCCGTCGGCTTGACCAATGCCGCCCAACTGGTGATCGGTGTGAGCCTCGGGGTTCGTTTCACGCCGGCTTTTGTGCACACCGCGCCGCGCTGGATGGCTTCGGTGGCGCTGGCCAGCGGGGTGATGATGGGTTTGTGTGCGGCCTTTGCCTGGGTGCTCGCGGCCCTGACCGGTTTGCACCCGGCCACCCTGGTACTGGGCACATCGCCCGGCGGCATTGCTGAAATGGCCATCACCGCCAAGGTCCTGCAACTGGGCGTTCCCATGGTCACCGCTTTTCAGGTGTGCCGGCTGGTGGCGGTGCTGGTGCTGGCCGAGCCGGTGTACCGGCTCTGGATGCGCCTGCGACCCGTCTGACGTCGCTCAGGGTTTGCGTTTCGCAATCAGCGTCAATGTCGGAAGGTGCCCTCGCGGGTGACGATCGCCAGATCCACAAGTGAAAGACCGGTGTGTGCCTTGTCGCTGTAGCTCACGCGCAGGCCCTCGATGTTCAGACTGGCGTTGCGCAATCCGGCCACAAAGCTGGCACGCGTTGGCTTCGGTCCGGCCAGCTTCAGAGCCTCCACAAGCGCTCTCGCGGTCACATAGCCTTCCAGGCTGCCGTAGGAAAAGGGTTTGCCCGGATAGGCTTTGGAAAACGCATCCTGGTAGGCGCGGGTCACGGCGGTCTTGCGTTCCCACGGGCTGGGCATCACCTGCGCAAAGATCATGCCGTGGGCCAGGTCTTTCAAGCGGTTGGCCAGCTGGGTGGAACCGGAGTTGACGCCATAAAAGCTGGTTTTCAGGCCTTGGGCTCGCGCTTTTTGAATCAACTTTTCGTACACGCCAATGCCGCCGTGGTTGAACACCATTTGCGCCTGGCTTCGAGCCATCTGAGCCACCAGGGCATCGATGCCGGCATCGCTCACGTCGGACTTGAACGGCAGGTCGGCAACCAGATTCAGGCCCAGCTCTTGCGACAGGCGGGTGACATTGTCCAGATGCTGCTGACCGGTTTCGGAGTCGGAACGGAAAAAAGCCACCCGCTGCACGCCCAGGCTTCGGGCGTGGGCGAGCAGCGCACGGAATTCGGCCTTGTGCTCGGCCCGGACGGGGAACACCGAAGGCTGGTGGGGCGTGCGCAGCGTGGGCGATCCGGCCATGGGGCCGAAGAACGGCACATTCAGTTCGAGAGCGGCTTTCATCACGGCCGTTGATGGGCCGCCCTCAATGGATCCAAACAGCAAAAAGGCCTTTCCTTGCGAGACCAGTTGGTGAGCGTTGGTCTCTGCCTGGCTTGATTTGTTGTCGTCATCAAGCACTGTGACCACCACCTCGCGGCCCAGCACGCCTCCTTGGCGGTTCACCTGATCCAGGTAGGTCTTGACCCCCTCAAGCACGGCGACGCCGTATTCATTTTTGCCCCCTTGCAGGGTGAGGGTCTGGCCAATCAGGATTTGTCGGGGTGAGACACCGTCTTGCGCATGGACGCTGGTGCCGAGCAGCAGTGTTGCCATGGCCACGGGTATCAGCCAGCGGGTGATGAATGCTCGATGGCTCATAAGTCCTACCTTTCAAGGCAAGAGTTTGCAGGTCTCGACAGTTGGTCGCGGCGGTGCAATTCGAGAGAGCGAGGGGGCGCGTGAAAAAGCCTACAGGTCGCGGCAAAACCTGTAGGCCTTGGGGTGTGCAGAAATGTGAACACCGCTCAGTGCATGATCACCGGCATCTGCGCCAGCGAAGCGTAGCCTTCCAGTGTGTCCTCCACCTCTTCTTGCGAAGGGGTGCTTTGCTGCCAGGCGGTGATCTGGATCTGGAACATTTCGGCCCAGGAGCCGTCGAGGTACACCTCTTTGCCCGAGCGTTTGTCCACGATTTCAAAGCCGTGGCGGGGGATCTGGGGACCGTCAGAGATGACGTTGTCACCGTCGGCGGGGGCATTGGCCAGGATGTGGACCACGGCAAAGGCATCCGAGTCGTAAAGCATGTGCATGACTGAAATATCCTTCCAAGAGAGAAACCTGTGTTCCTGATGACCTTATATCGGCAATTGGTCGCCGATATGGAGCTCAGACTGCCTTTTAAGTGGATACGTTCCGGGTGGTTTCAAGATGCGTGACATTTTTGGCACAGTCGGGTGCTGTTTCAGGGCATCTGACGGAGCTGCTGGTCCACGCGGTCGCCGCTGTCCTGTGTGATGCGGATGCGCACCGGCAGGTAAGCCAGTGTGGGCGCCAGCCAGATGTCGATGCGGCTGTCGCGGGGCTCGCGCGGTTCGCGCACCAGCCGGCGGGCTTGCAGGATGCCGGCCGGCAGCGCCAGGGTTTCCTCATCGCCGACCCGAAAGCGCCAAATTTCAGCGTCGCTGGCACCGGCCACCTGCAGGCTGATCAGCTGCCCTGCAGGGTAAGCGGCTGGCTGGGCGTTGAGCAGGCCCGCCAGTTGCATGAACAGGCTGAGCCGGTCCTGGGCGCCCGGCTGCAGGGTGGCTTCGGGCCGGTTGTTGCTGAAACGGATGGTTTGCTGGGCGTGGTCAAAATGGGCGGCACGCTCGCTGCGGCTCTGGTCTGAAAAGCGGGTGGGCAGCACACCACTGACCTCCACACGCCCGGTGCTGGTTTGCACCCGGCTGCCAAGCAAGGGCAGGCGCAATTCCATGCGGGCACCGTAGTGGCCGTCAGCCTGGGTCCAGGCCAGCGTGCCGCTGGCGCTGTAGTTCAGGCCTCTGATGGTCCCCGTCACGTCGTACGCGAGCTGCGTGCTGGCGGGCAGGCTCGCCGGTGGGCGGCTTTCGCCGCGCGCCACCGCGGCCTCGGGTGGCACAGGAGGGGCGGTGACGTCTGCGGGCGCGGGCAGGGCTTGCGGTGCTGAATCGGTTTCGGGTACCGCTGTGGGTGCCGCCTCAGCCCGCTTCGGTGGCTCGGTCTGCGGTGCGCTGCCGGTGTCGGATTCTTTAACCCGCACGGCCTGTGTGGCGTCCGCCGTTTCATCAAGAGGGGCGTTGGCGACCGCTGCGTCCGCTTGGCGCTGCGGTAGGGGCCGCAACGCGGGCGGGGGCGACTTTGCGGCGGGTTTTGGCTTTTCTGCGGGCGGGGGCCGGGCGCCTGGTGCTGCCGTCGCGGTGGAGGCAACGATCCAGCGCACCGTGCTGACGGGGGCGCTCGGTGCTGCCGCAGCCGCAGGGGATGGCGATGGCGTTGGTGCAGCGTGCGTGGTGTCGCGCACCTCGGGAGCGCCCAGCGCCGCAGGTGTGCCGGTGGGCAAGGCGTCGACCAGTGGCGTCCAGCCACCCAGCAGCAGCAGGTGCAGCCCCAGCACCGCAGTGCCCAGCAGGGCCAGGGTGGTCCAGCGCGGTGTGGCGGTGGCGCGTGGGGGGTGCGGGCTCACGGGGTGTCAGGTCCGGGGCGGGTGCCCCAGGTCGGCGCTGAGCTGGCGGGCGCAGCGCAACAAAGCCTTGGCCGGCGCGCCGTCCCACCGGGTGTCGAGCGTGGCCACCGAGCCCAGCACCACCACGCCCAGCGCCAGCCGCCCCTGCGCGTCGTAGACCGGGGCGCAAAAGCCACCCACGCCGGGCACCAGGCTGTGTACCACGCGCGCCAGCCCGTGCTGGCGGGTCTCGTTCAGCATGACCTCTACGGCTTGCTGCGATTGCGGCACGTCCAGCAGCGGCATGGCGTTATTGGGCAGCTTCTTCAGGCGGACCAGTTCGTCGCGGATCATGGGCGCAATGCGCTCGGCGTCGCGCCCCTCGGTGCCCATGAAGGCGGCAAAACAGCGGCCGGTGGCCGATGTCAGCAGCGGCATCACATCGCCCAGGCGCAGCGTCACGGGCACAGTTTGCGGCGCTTCGGCCCAATGCACCATGGTGGGCCCCTGGTTGCCCCACACCGCAATGGCCAGCGTGTGGCCGGTTTCCAGCAGCAGCGCGGGCACGCGCTCGCGCGCCAGCTTCACGGCGTCAATGCGGCTCAGGCTGGCCAGGCCCAGGCGCAGCGCGGCCGGCCCCAGGTCGTAGCGGGTGCTCACCGGGTCTTGCATCACCAGGCCCAGGCGCTGAAAGCTCACCAGGTAGCGGTGCGCTTTGGCCGCGCTCATGCCGGCGGCGGCGGCCAGGTCGCGCAGCATCAGTGCGCCGGGTGCGTTGGACAGCGCGTTCAGCAGTTCAAACCCCACCTCCACCGACTGGATGCCGGCCCGCAGGTTCTCGCCGCCGTCCGGGCTGTCGGCTACGGGCGCCTTCTGGTGGGTAACAGCGTTGGAGGGCGGGGCTATGGGCATGGTGCTGGAAGATCGGTCAACGGTGGACAGGGCTATGGTCTAGAATTCTGAACTTTACGAATAGGTTAACCTATTTCACTATTCGTAATTTTTTAGTGCTTGATGGCGTTGCTGAAGTTCGCTGCACAGGCCCCAGGGCGTGTGCGGTCGCCTGGGGGTGCCATCACGGCCATCCATTGACACTGCAGCAGGAGACATGCATGAAGCTCGCCACTTACAAAGACGGCTCGCGCGACGGACAACTGGTGGTGGTTTCCCGCGACCTTTCGACCGCGCATTATGCGACCGGCATCGCCCACAAGCTCCAGCAGGCGCTGGACGACTGGAATTTCATCAGCCCGCAGTTGCACGACCTGTACCTGACGCTCAACCAGGGCAAGGCGCGCCACGCGTTCCCGTTTGACCCGGCCCTGTGCATGGCGCCGCTGCCCCGCGCCTACCAGTGGGCCGACGGTTCGGCCTACATCAACCATGTGGAGCTGGTGCGGGCGGCCCGCAACAGCGAGGTGCCCGCGTCGTTTTACGCCGACCCGCTGATGTACCAGGGCGGCAGCGACGATTTCATTGGCCCGTGCGACGATGTGGTGGTGCCCAGCGAAGACTTTGGCATCGACTTTGAAGCCGAAATTGCGGTGGTGACGGGCGACGTGCCGATGGGCGCCACGCCCGCCCAGGCGCTGGACGGCATTCGCCTGCTGATGCTGGTGAACGATGTGTCGTTGCGCAACCTGATTCCAGCCGAGCTGGCCAAAGGCTTTGGCTTCTTCCAGAGCAAGCCGGCCAGCGCGTTCAGCCCGGTGGCGGTCACGCCCGACGAACTGGGTGACGCCTGGCAGGGCGGGCGCGTGCACCTCACGCTGCAAAGCACCTGGAATGGCCGCAAGGTGGGCATGTGCGAAGCCGGTCCTGAAATGACCTTCCATTTCGGCCAGCTCATTGCCCACATCACCAAGACGCGCAACGTGCGCGCCGGCTCCATCGTGGGCAGTGGCACGGTAAGCAACAAGGCGATTGAGGTGGACGGCCGCAAAGAGTGGCCCAAGGGCTACAGCTGCATTGCTGAAAAGCGCGCCATTGAAGCCATCCTGGACGGCCAACCGTCCACCGCTTTCATGAAGTTCGGCGACACCATTCGCATTGAAATGAAGGGCAAAGACGGTCAGAGCATCTTTGGTGCGATTGACCAGACCATCGCGCTGCTGGGCGCCTGAATCGGACGGCCCCCAGGGCGGCGGGATCAGGTGCGCACGCGGCCGTCGCCCGTCAGCATGGACAGCTCCACAAACCTGGATGCGACGTGGTTGCCGGGGCTGAACGACACGTTGAAGCCACCGATGGAATAGTCGCGGATGCTTTCCAGACCGCCAATCAGGCTGTCGCGCGTCAGGCGGCCGCTGGCTCGGCGCATGCCTTCGGCGAACAGCCGCGCTGCCATAAAGCCTTCCATGCTGGAAAAGTTGGGCTGCACCTTGTTGCCGCCTTGTGCAATGGCCGCCAAAAACTCGCGCGTGATAGGTCGCGAGGTGCTGTAGGGCGTGGGTACCACCTGTGAAACGGCCACGCCGGCACCGTCTTTGCCCAAAGCGTCGGCCAAGGCTTGCGTGCCGACAAACGACACGTTGTAGAACGTCCCACCGTAGCCCGCTGCTCGAGCCGCACGGATGTAGGCTGCGCACGAGGTGTAAGCGCTGATTTGCACCACGGCATCGGGTTGCGCTGCGTTGAGGATGCTCACCGCCTGCGCCACGTCCACCGAATTGCGTTCCACCGTGGCCACGGCCACAGGTTTGAGTTGCATCGCATTCAGCGCCAGTGTGACGCCGTCCAGGCCGGCCTTGCCGTAAGCGTCGTTCTGGTGAAACACCGCGATTTTCTTCAGCCCCAGGTTGGTCAGCTGCTTGACGATCAGGGCGGTCTCGTCGTTGTACGAAGCGCGCATGTGAAAGGCCAGGCGGTTGAATGGCTGGCGCAATGCCATGGCCCCGGTGAAGGGTGCAAAAAACGGGGTTTGCGCCTGGGTGGCCAGCGGCAGCGCGGCCAGGCTGGTGGGGGTGCCGATGTAGCCAAAGAGCGCAAACACGTCGTTGTCCAGCAGCTTGCGGGTGTTGGCCGCACAGCGATCGGGTTCGTAGCCGTCGTCGAGCAGGCTGATGTCAACCTGCGTCTGGTTCGCACCACCCCGGGCATTGAGTTGGTCAAAGAACAGCTTCGCGCCGGCGTGGAACTGAATACCCAATTGCGCCGCCGGCCCGCTGAAAGCGGCCGACTGCCCCAGCACCAGGCGGTTGGCCGGCTGCGCCTTCAGGGCCGGTGCGCCCAACGCTGCGGCACCTGCGATAAAGGAGGTGAATCGACGGCGCGAAAGACCGCTGGCGGGTGCGTGCAGAGAAGAGGGTGGGGGCGAACTTGGCATGTTGGGTCGCAAAAGGCGGCGGGACCGCTGGGTTGTGAATGTGTCTTTGCGTCATGATTCTGGTGCACGCTCCGGTCGCATGGGCGCCGTTTGGTTTGCGGATGCGACCGTTCGTAGCGCAGGAAGCCGGTTTGGTGGACTTGGCGCCCGGCGGGACTCCCCGGCGCTGCCGATCCAGCCTCATCCGAGGCCAGTTTCACCGCGTGTTCAGGTGGCGTACATTCCGTCCAGCGACGCAAAACCCTTGACTTCGATGGGGTTGCCAAACGGATCGCAGAAGAACATGGTCCATTGCTCTCCCGGCTGCCCGGCAAAGCGCAGTTGCGGGGGCAGCACAAAGTCCACGCAGGCAGCTTGCAGCCGCTCGGCCAGCGCCTGCCAGGCCGGCAGCAACATCACCAGGCCGAAATGCGGCATGGGCACCCAGTGATCGCCCACCCGGCCCGTGCGGGTGGTTTTGAAGGGCTCGCCCAGGTGCAGCGAAATCTGGTGGCTGAAGAAGTCGAAATCCACCCAGGTGTCGGTGCTGCGACCTTCACGGCAACCCAGCACGCCGCCGTAAAAGCGCCGCGCCTCGTCGAGGTCGGTCACATGAAACGCGAAGTGAAACAGGCTGCGGGCGGGCAGGGTCTCGGGCGAGTTGGGACTCATGCGCGCAGCATATCAAAGGGCCCCCCGCGCCAGGACGGCACCACCCGCTCGCCTATCTTTCGCCAGGGCATGGGTGGGCCGTTGTCCGGTTGGTTCAGCGCTGTGAAGGGTCTGCCGCGGTCTGGTCGTACTTCAGAAAGTACTGGCGCGCCATGGACACCACCTGCGCGTCGGTGGGGTGGTCGCTGCTGATCACATCGATGATGCACTTGTCCACCGCGTGGGCATGGTGTTTGCAGAAATCGCGGAATTCGATCTTGGCGCTGGCGGGGCCCGTCAGCAAGATTTCGCTCACACCCTCCAGTGACCGGGCGATGTGCTGGAAGAAATCCTTGTCGGGACCCACGTGCCCGTGCTTGGGGGTGTGGTGGCTGCGGGCTTTGATGCGCTGGGCTTCAACGTGCTCGCGATCAAACATCAGCACGTGCGCTTCGCTGTGGTCCATCCAGACAACGGCGTGAAAAGTGGTCATGTGGGGGGCTCCTGAAGTGAGTTAAAAAACAAAGGTGGGCGTGGTCAACAAGCCGGGTGCGCAGCTTGTCAGGTATTGATACCGGCCAACAACGGGCGGTCTGGTGGTGCAGTTTGGGGACGGTGTTTAGAGGCTGGGCATGGCCATGCCACCCCCGGTTTTTTCGACTTTTTCCTGACAGCCCACACACCGCATGGCTGTGGGGTTGGCGTGCAGGCGCGCGGTGGCAATGTTCACGCCGCAGTCCAGGCACAGGCCATAGCTGCCATCGGCAATGCGTTTCAGGGCGGCGTCGATGGCCACGAGTTCGGCAGACTCGCGCTCGTCCATCGCAAAGGCCAGGTCGCGCTCGGAGCCGGCTTGTGCCCAGTCGTCGCTTTCGGTCGAGCGCAGGTTGGCTGCTGCCTCGGCCCGGCCCACCGCACCGCCGCGCTGAGCGCGCAACTGGGCCAATGTTTCGGCGCGCATCTGCTTCAATTGCTCGGCAAAACTGTCAGAAATCTGCTGGCTCATGGTGGTGTCCTCGGGTGTCAAGTAATGTGCATCAAAGGTCTGAAAACCTCAGTGACATGGTCTATTCATCTGGCCCTTTGGGGTTTGATGCATGTCAATTGGCGTTGGATCTGTCCGCATGAAACGGCGCACAAGCGCCGGGAATGTCCTGATGCGGCGTTTCACGTTGCGACCCCCGAAAGAGACGAAAATTAACGGTTGATTGCAGACGTTCGCTGAGCCTGTCGGGCTCGGTGCGTCAGACCCAAGACGCCATTCCCTTTTTCCCACCAACAGGAGACCCCATGCAGACCGTGGACTACAGCCGCTACCAGACCCTTGCCATCAACCGCCGCGGCCCCTTGGTGGGCGGTGTCCCGTCGGTGCTCGACATCCAGATGCGCGCCGACGGCCCCGGTGGCAACGGCAAGCTGCCCACGGCCGGGCACGAAGGGCATTGGGAATTGAGCGAGATCTGGCGCGACGTGGGGCGTGACGACAGCGTGCGCTGCGCCGTGCTGCGCGGCAGTGGCCTGGGCTTTTCGGGTGGCGGCGACCTGGCGCTGGTGCACGACATGGCCACCGACTTTGATGTGCGCACCCGGGTGTGGAAAGAAGCGCGCGACCTGGTTTACAACGTCATCAACTGCGACAAGCCCATCGTCAGTGCCATGCACGGCCCAGCCGTGGGCGCCGGGCTGGTGGCGGGCTTGCTGGCCGACATTTCCATTGCCGCCAAAAGCGCCAAGATTGTGGACGGGCACACCCGCCTGGGCGTGGCCGCCGGGGACCATGCCGCCATCGTCTGGCCGCTGCTGTGCGGCCTGGCCAAGGCCAAGTACTACCTCATGCTGTGCGACCCCATCAGCGGCGAGGAGGCCGAGCGCATTGGCCTGGTTTCGCTGGCGGTGGAGGACGACGCCCTGATCGACAAAGCCTTTGAGGTGGCGGACCGCCTGGCCAGCGGCAGCCAGACCGCGATCCGATGGACCAAGTACGCGCTCAACAACTGGCTGCGCCAGGCGGGGCCAGCGTTTGACACCTCGCTGGCGCTGGAATTCATGGGTTTTGCCGGCCCCGATGTGCACGAAGGTGTGGCATCCTTGCGTGAGCGTCGGGCGCCCCGTTACGGCGTGGACAGCGACGCCAGCGCTGGTTGAGCCACTGAATATGGGGGCCGGCCTTCAAGACAACTTCCAGGAGACAAGTCATGAGCGACGCATCGGGCAGTGGATTCGGCAAATTTGTGCCGGGTTTTGAGTTTCTGCAAAACCTGGCGGGCCAGGCGGCTGGCGGGGTGGCGCAGGGGCTCGGACAGAGCATTCCGCAGCTGCCCAACCTGGGCAACTGGGTGGCGCCCACCTTCAGTGTGGAAGACTTGGAAAAGCGCATTGAAGAGCTCAAGGCCGTGCATTTCTGGCTCGACCAGAATTCCAAGGCGCTGGCGGCCACCATCCAGGCGCTGGAGGTGCAAAAAATGACCCTGGCCACGCTGCAAAACATGAACTTCAGCATGGGTGATGTGGCCAACGCGCTGAAGGTCAAGGCGGCCGAAACCTTTGCGGGATTTGCCGGCTCCAGCCACCCCCCGGCGCCGGCCCCCACCCAGTTTGCCGGCCTCGAGATCCCGCCGCGCACCTATGGCACCCCCGCGCCCGTGCAGCCTGAAGCCGACGCCGGCGATGAGGCCGACGACGAGGCTTACGAAGATGAGCCGAACGACGAACCTGAAGACGAGCCAGCGCCTCCAACGAGCAAACCGTCCTTGCGCAAGTCAGGCGCCAGCGCGCCAGCAGAGGCCCCGGCCGGTGGTGTGGTGGACCCGATGCAGTGGTGGGGCGCCCTGTCTCAGCAGTTTCAGCACATCGCCGCCAATGCCATGAAAGATGTGGCTAAACAGACCGCGCTCGATACCACCCGCGAAGTCGCCAGCGGACTGACCGAACAAGCCGTGAAAACGGCCACGGGCATGGCTGGCAAAGTGACACGGGGGCTCACTGACACGGTGGCGCGCAACGTGGGTATGGCCACCGGCGTGGGCAAGGCGGCTGCACGTGCCGTGGCGCCCGGCAAGGCCACCCCGAAACCAACTGCAAAGCCAGCCGCCCGGGCCGCGGCCAAGTCGCCAGCCAAGAAGGCTCCCGTGCGCAAGCCCGCTGCTGCGCCCCAGGCGCGCGCTGCAGCCCAGCCCATGGCCCCGGGCGACTGGACCATGCCAAACGCCTTTTTTCAGGTGCCCGGATTTTCGCTGGGCGGTGCTGCGGCACCGAAAAAGGCCCGTCCGACGAAAAAAGCGGCGACTTCACCAACCCGCAAACCTGCTGCGAAAAAAGCCACGGCTAAAAAATCGGCACCGCCCAGCGGGCGTCGCTGACACCACGGAACCACCGGGCCGTGGCGCGGTCGATCACCCATGAAACTTTTTCCCTACGCCCACGCCACCCACCCCCAATGGCGCATGGCTGCTGCGCTGGTGCTGGCACAGTTGCGCGCCCAGATGGCGCGGCCCGACCACGCCCAGGCGCCCTCGCTGGCGCTCCTCTACATCACCGACCATTACGCCACCGAGGCCGAGGCGATCCTGGCCCACCTGAGTGCTGAACTCCCCGAGGTGACCGACTGGGCGGGCACCGTGGGTGTGGGTGTGGCCGCCAACAATGTGGAGTACTTCGACGAGCCCGCCATGGCCGTGATGCTGTGTGACCTCAGCCCCGACCAGTACCGCGTGTTCAGCGGCGTGGCGCCGCTGGCGGCCAGTGGCCGCGTGGTGGGCCCCGACGGCTTTGTGGCCCACACCGCGCTGGTCCATGCCGACGGCAACACGCCCGAACTGGCCGAACTGATTGCCGAAGTGGCCGATCGCACCGCCAGCGGTTATGTGTTTGGCGGCCTCTCGGCCAGCCGCAGCAACACGGTGCAATTCGCCTTCAGCAGCGCCGGCAACCTGAGCGGCCAGGGCGCGGCCAGCGGTGTGTTTCATGGCGGGCTGAGCGGCGTGGCGTTTGGGCCGGCGGTGGGCATGGTGTCGCGCGTGACCCAGGGCGCGCAGCCGGTGGACCATGAGCGCACCGTGACCGAAGCCGACGCCAACCTGGTGCTCCAGCTCGATGGCGAGCCTGCTCTGGATGTGTTGCTGCGCGAGCTGGCGATTTCGCTGGACCAGCCCGAGCTGGCCATGCCCCGCCTGCGCGCCACCTTGGTGGGCCTCACGTTGCCCAATGGCTCGACGGCGGATGGCGTGGCGGCGCCTCGGCGTGGCCAGTTTGGCCCGGAGGTCATTGTGCGCCACCTGATTGGGCTTGATCCTGGCCGCCGCGGCGTGGCCATTGCCGACGTGGTGCCTGTGGGCACCCGGCTGGCGTTTTGCGAGCGCAACGTGCAAGCTGCCCGGGCCGACCTCACGCGCGTGTGTGCAGAGGTGCGCGAAGAGCTGGAACCACAGGAGCTGAGCATGTCCATGGCCACGGCTTTGGTCGCCTCAGAACCCGATGCTGCACCGCACCCGGCCCGGCGCATTGCCGGGGCGGTGTATGTGAGTTGTTCCGGGCGCGGAGGCCCGCACTTTGGCAGCCCCAGCGCCGAGTTGCATATCGTGCGCCGTGCCCTGGGCGATGTGCCGTTGGTGGGGTTTTTTGCCGGTGGCGAAATTGCACACCACCGGCTCTACGGTTACACCGGCGTGCTCACCGTGTTCACGATGCCGGTCTAGGACGAATCGCTCCCGCAGCGCTTTGCGCTACCCACGCCTCAAGGGGGCGGAGCTGTCGTTCCGGTAAAGCCGGTCCGGCGACGCCCTGGGTGGGACCGTTTCAGGCGCTGCGGCTTCAGGCCAAACGCTGGGGTGTGGGCGCTGGTCGGCCCAGTCCGCGTCCGCTGGCGCGTGCCCGCTTCAGCAGGAACCGCACGCTGCCGATGTTGAGCAGGTTGAAGCCGATGCCGGTGATGAAAGCGGGGCCTGGCAAGAGCCGGTCAGGTCGAAGATGGCGCCCCGCATCCACCCGCCCAGTGCCATGCCGAACAGCGTGGCCATGAGCACCGTGCCCTCGCGCCCCGGCTTGGGCGGGTGGGAAATGCTCGCGCACGATCAGTGCGTAGCTTGGCACGATGCCGTCCCGGAACAGGCCGACCATGCCCGAAATGAGGTGCCGCGGCACCAGCCCGTCGAAGGGCAAGAACTTCAGCAGCGCCGCGCCTTGCACCACCGCGCCCGGCAGCAGGGTGCGAAGGCCACCAAGCTGGTCCGAGATCCAGCCCGAGATGGGGCGGCTGGCGATGCCCATGCCCCGCATGACCGACAGCATTGCGGCGCCACGCGTTGTGCCAAAGCCCAGGTCGTTTTCCACCGGTCCGTGCGGCATCGACATGGTCACGCAGCACGACACGCCCGCCACACGCAGCAGCACCTGCAGCGTGCCGGGCGGGAGGCCGAGCGGTCGTGCTTCGGGCCGGCTGGCGCAGGGGTGGTTGGGCGTGGCCAGCTCGGGCCTCGGCAGGCAGTTGCCGCTCATGCCGATCGCCAGCGCGATGCTCCAGCGCTGCGTAAACCAGCGCGAGGTGTCGGCCACCAGCGGGGCAAAGGTGGCCGAGGTGACGAGCAGTCCGATCAGGATGCCTTGCGCCAGGCTGAACTGCCACAGGTTCTGGGCCGCTCCTGCGGCGATGAGACCGAGGCCCAGCCCCAACGCGCCGCAAGCACCGGCACCATCACGCCAAAGTGGTCTGACAGCCGGCCCTTGAGGATGCCGCCCAGGCCAAAGCCCACCCTCGTGGGCATGTAGGGTCGTGAGGCGTCACCGCGCGCGACATCGCAGTCGGCCGGTAGGGGCGGCAGCACCACCGTGACCGAAGACATGACCACGCCACCCAGCGTCACGAGCGCCTGCGACACCACCAGCCGAAACCACGCGTCAGCCGATTCGGCCGTGGCGGCGGGCGGGCTCGGGGTCATGGTGCGGGTGTTGCCGTCTCGGGTGCAGCGTCGGTGGCTTCGCTGTTGGTGGTCACCGTGTCTTGGGCGGGTGTTGCAGCGTGCCGTGCCAGCCTTGTGCGCGCCCGCTCCAGGGTTCGGTTGGCGTCCAGCACATGCATGCCGTACATGTCGGCAAAGGCTTCCACGGTCTTGCCGCTGGCATCGAAGGCACGCAGCAGCGCCTCTTCGCGCGCGGCGCGGTTGGCGGCTTCGGTCAGTGCGTCCTGGGTGAGCTGGTTCACTTCTTCGTCGCGGCCATGCACGCGCTGAGCGTACTCGTCACGGGGCAGACCCGAGGCCTCATACGCCTGCAAGATGCGCTG
>JAGXSV010000023.1 GCA_018333605.1 Hydrogenophaga sp.
CAGCGGCCAGCAGCACGATGCGTGCACGCTGCACCAGTCTCACGCTGGTGAGCTTGGAGCGAGCCAGCCGGGTCAACTCGGCTCGCTCTTCGTCGGTCAACACAATCTCGGGGGCAACTCGCACTGGCTCTCTCCATTTGCTCGTAGTAGAGCATTGGAAATGCACTCGTAATATAAGTTCCATCAAGAATCAAACACTACACTAGCAGTGGCAGCACGGCTTCGGGGGGCGCTTCGCTGACCGGTGGCTTGACCATAGGCTCTGGGCTGGCGCTGGCAGCAGCGATACCGGCGGGAGTCGGCTGCGCGGCTGCCCGCACATCCGTGGCGCTTGCTGTGCTGGGGGCTGGCGCCCGGGTGTCCGACTGCATCCACCACGTGGTGAAGGCCACGGCGATTGCGGCGGCCACCACGGCGGAAACCCAGGCGGTGACAGGCCAGCCTTTGTGGCCATACGAAACTGAACCGGGTGGCATGTTGGGCGTGTGCAGGCCCGGCACGTGGCCCCGCGCGCGTTCGGCGTCGGCGCGTTTCAAGGCATCAAGGATGTAGGACATCGGCAGGTATTTGTTGTCGGGACAGATGGGTTCAGGGTGGGGCGGCGTTCAATCCGGGCCCAGGCGGGGTTCATCCACATCGATGGCCCGGTTGATCAACATGAAGGTCATGGGGCCGGCCAGGCCATCGCCATCAATCCCCTGACTGCGCTGAAAAGTCCGAATGCGTGACGAAAAATCGTCCGCATCGGCAGCCAGCCGACCACTGGTCTGAAGTTGCTTCAGTTGCTGAACCAGCCAATCGGCTGCCGGGCCGCTGTTGCCGTTGTTCAAGCGGCCTTGCTGGCCTGGTGGCGTGCGCCACAGGGTGGCGTAGTCACCGCGCCAGATGTCAGCCAGGGCAGTGAGTGGCATCAGCCAATGGCCGTTTGCGGTGCGCAAGGTGGCGGTTTCGCTCGTGATCGCGCTCAGCACCACCCAACCGCTGCCTTGCCCGGGCAATCGCAGCAAGAGCACGGCGGGGCGATCCATCTGTCGCAGGCCGTGCAGCGTCATGCGGCTGATGCGAAAGCATTGCAGTTGCTGCCGCTGAGCATCTGCACAGGGCGCAGCGTCACTCAGCGCGGTGCCCCACAGGGGACCCAGTTCGCGCAGGGCAGCGGCCTCGCTGCGCCACAGCGCTTCCGCAGGCGGTGGCCCCGGCATGGGCTCAGGCCGCACCGGGTCGGCGGCCACCGGCTGCCCGGTTTTGGCCTCGGTGGCTGGTTCTGGCGCTGAAGCGGGCGCAGCCAGGGACACTTCTGCCCGCTGTGGCGGGGCGCGCACGGGTGCGGTGGCGGTGGGCCGCTGGCTGATGTCCAGCGGGGTAGGCGCTGGTGCCACGCCGCCACCCGCCCAAAGCCAGAACAGGGCCGCCGCAGAGACGGCGCCGCCCACGGCACCCAGTGCCAGGGTGCCCAGGCGCTGCCCCCTTCCCGGGCCGGTTGCCGGGGCGGGCATGGGCGCGAGCGCTTCTGACTCAAACACCTCGCTTGCGGCTTTGTCCACCACCGAGCGCTCCACCCGCGGGAGCCCTGTGGCATAGGCGCCCAGCAGGGCGCGGTCACACAACAGGTTGATACGGCGGGGCACGCCGCGTGTGAGCGCATGGATCTGGCGCAGGGCGTCGTCCGAAAAGGGCAGCGGGCCTTGCAGGCCGGCCACGCTCATGCGGTGCTGGATGTATTGGCGCGACTCCATTTCGGTGAGTGCACCCAAGTGATAACGGGCAATCACCCGTTGGGCAAGCTGCTCCAGCTCGGGGCGAGCCAGCATCTGGCGCAGTTCGGGCTGGCCAATCAGGATGATCTGCAGCAGCTTGCGCTCGCTGGTTTCCAGGTTGGTCAGCAGGCGCAATTGCTCCAGCACATGGGGGGAGAGGTTTTGCGCCTCGTCGATGATCAGAATGTTGCGCTGCCCGCTGGCGTGGCTGCGCAGCAGATGGTCGTTCAGGGGATCAAGGTAGTCCTTGACGGTGGGTGGGCTCTGGCCGTCGTGCTTCACCAAGACCTGAAACTCATGGCAGATGGTCTTGAGCAGGTCCCCCACGGTAAGTTTCGGGTTGAAGATGTAGGCGACGTTGCAGTGCTTGGGGAGTTGCTCCAGAAAGCAGCGGCAAATGGTGGTTTTTCCAGCCCCGATCTCGCCACTGAGCAGGACAAAGCCGCCACCGCCTTCAATGCCGTACAGCAGGTGTGCCAGCGCTTCCCGGTGGCGCTCGCTCATGAAGAGGTAGTGCGGGTCGGGGGCAATGGAAAATGGGGCCTGCTTGAGACCAAAATAGCCGGTGTACATGCCGTTGAGGATAACGGCGCCGCCGGGCCTGGGCAAATGCGGGTCAAACCACCTGCCGGCGCACATGGGCCGCGCCGCGAAACCGGCAGGGCAGCTTCTGCGTGGTGCGGTCAGCCGCCCTGCGGTGCGTCAGGCCGCCAGTGCCACAGCCGGCTTGCTGGCGCTCTTTGCAGCCGCGTTCACCGTGCACTCAATGTCGCCGGAGAGCTGGCCACCTTCTTCAATCACCACCTTGCCATAGCGGATCTTGCCGGTGACCTTGCCGGTGGCATAAATCACCAGTTTCTGACGCACGGTGAGGTTGCCGTCGAACACACCCCGGATTTCCGCAATGTCGATTTCCGCTGAGCCCTTGAACTCGCCTTGTTGGGCGATCTGGATCACCCGCGAGTCCATCGTCGCCTCGACCAGACCTTCCACCACCAGTGTGTCGCAGTCGGTGATTTCAACGCCCTTGAGCTTGATGTTGGGGCCGACCGTGAGCTTGCTGCCGCCTTCGGGCATGGCACCGCTGGCGGATGTGTCCGGTGTCGTCCCGGGTGGTGGTTCGGCAGCCGTGGGCGGCGGAACGGGTGTGTCTGCGCTGGTGTTCAGGCCGCCGTAGCGCTGCGGCGCCATGCCGGCGTTCAGGGGTTTGAGGGTTTCGGGTTCTCGTTTGCCAAAGTGCAGTGCCATGCCAGATCCTTCAAAAAGTGGAGCGGTCATGCTAATGGTCACGAGACTTACATTCTGGTCGCTACCGTAAGAGGGGTAACGAGATGCTGCATGCGTCTGGTCCTGGCAAAGGCGTGTTCGGACTCTGGGCAACGGCAGGCCTTGCGAGAAAACAAACCACACACTCTGATGACGAAACGCAGCGGCCGGCTACGGTTGATCCGGTCGCTGTGTGGGGCCGCCCGGGTCTGTCTCAGTTTCGACGGCCCCCTTCGGTCCTGGAACGATGATCGGCGATTTTCCGCCGGGCCCCTTCCCGGACCGCCGGGCCACTTAACCCCCCGTTTCCTGTGCGGGGGCTTAAACCGTACACTTTGACCTCACTTTTTCACCTGCACCATGAACGCCCCCGTCGACGTCTCCTTTTTCGCGCGCGCTGCCAAGCCGATCACCAGCTACCGCCCCTACTGGGCCAAGCGGTTCGGCGTAGCGCCGTTTTTGCCCATGAGCCGCACTGAAATGGAGCGCCTGGGCTGGGATTCGTGCGACATCATTCTGGTGACCGGCGACGCCTATGTGGACCACCCCAGCTTCGGCATGGCCGTGATCGGCCGGGTGCTGGAAGCGCAGGGCTTTCGGGTGGGCATCATTGCCCAGCCCGACTGGCAAAGCGCCGAGCCCTTTAAGGCGTTGGGCAAGCCCAACCTGTTTTGGGGTGTGACGGCGGGCAACATGGACTCCATGATCAACCGCTACACGGCGGACCGCAAAATTCGCAGCGACGATGCCTACACCCCCGGCGACGTGGGCGGCAAGCGCCCTGACCGCGCCGCCATCGTCTACAGCCAACGCTGCCGCGAAGCCTACAAAGACGTGCCCATCATCCTGGGCGGTATCGAGGGCAGTTTGCGCCGCATTGCCCACTACGACTACTGGAGCGACAAGGTGCGCCGCAGCATCGTGGTGGACGCAAAATGCGACCTGCTGCTGTATGGCAACGCCGAACGCGCACTGGTGGAAGTGGCGCACCGCATCGCGGCGCGCGAGCCCATCGCACAGATCACCGACGTGCGGGGCACCGCGTTTGTACGCCGCCCGAACGACCCGACCGCCGAAGGCTGGATCGAAATCGATTCGACCGACGTGGACCTGCCGGGTCGGGTGGAAGACCACATCAACCCCTACCTGACCACCAGCGAGCAGGCCCAGGCGCAGGGCCAGACATGCAGCAAGGAAGAGGGCGGCGCGCCGGCACCCGAGGTCAACCCCGCGATCCAGCCGTTGAAATTTGTGCCCAACCCGGCGCTGAACAGCAAGCGCAAGCCACCCGCGCGCGACCGCAGCGTGATCCGCCTGCCCAGCTACGAGCAGGTGAAGAGCGACGCGGTGCTGTACGCCCACGCCAACCGCGTGCTGCACCTGGAAACCAACCCTGGCAACGCCCGCGCGCTGGTTCAGGCGCACGGCGAGGGCGCAACGGCGCGCGACGTCTGGATCAACCCGCCCCCCATTCCGCTGACCACGGCGGAAATGGATTACGCGTTTGACCTGCCTTACGCGCGCAGCCCGCACCCCGACTACGCCGACGAGCACGGCAAGCACGACGGCGCGACCAAAATTCCCGCCTGGGAAATGATCCGTTTCAGTGTGAACATCATGCGCGGCTGCTTCGGCGGCTGCACCTTCTGCTCCATCACCGAGCACGAAGGCCGCATCATCCAGAGCCGCTCTGAAGAATCCATCATCAAAGAGGTGGAAGACATCCGCGACAAGGTTGCAGGCTTCACCGGTGTCATTTCAGACCTGGGCGGCCCCACCGCCAACATGTACCGCCTGGGCTGCAAGAGCCCCGAGATTGAAGCCGCCTGCCGCAAGCCCAGCTGCGTGTATCCCGGCATCTGCTCCAACCTCACCACCGACCATGGGCCGCTGATCAAGATCTACCGCCGCGCGCGCGAGTTGCGCGGCATCAAGAAAATCCTGATTGGTTCCGGCCTGCGCTACGACCTGGCGGTGAAAAGCCCGGAATACGTCAAAGAGCTGGTGCAGCACCACGTCGGTGGCTACCTGAAGATCGCGCCCGAGCACACCGAAGGCGGGCCGCTGTCCAAGATGATGAAGCCCGGCATTGGCAGCTACGACAAGTTCAAGCAGCTGTTTGACAAATACAGCGAAGAAGCGGGCAAAAAGCAGTTCCTCATTCCGTACTTCATTGCTGCCCACCCGGGCACCAGCGACGAAGACATGATGAACTTGGCGGTGTGGCTGAAGAAAAATGGTTTCCGTGCCGACCAGGTGCAAACCTTCTACCCCAGCCCCATGGCCACCGCCACGGCCATGTACCACAGCAGCATGAACCCGCTCAAAGGCATCAGCCGCGACCCCGAGCGCGCCGAGCGGGTGGACATTGTGCGTGGCGACAAGCGCCGGCGCCTGCACAAGGCGTTTTTGCGCTACCACGACGCCAACAACTGGCCGCTGCTGCGCGAAGCCCTCAAGGCCATGGGCCGCTCCGACCTGATCGGCAACGGCAAACACCACCTGATTCCCACCTTCCAGCCACTCACCGACGGCAGCTACCAGAGTGCGCGCCGCAAGAACAGCACGCCGCTGGGCAAAGCCAGCGAGCGGGCGGCGGCGGTGGTCAAGCCTGGTGCGAAAACTGATCAACCTCGCAAAGGCCAGATGTTGACCCAGCACACGGGCTTGCCACCTCGGCAGACCGGTGGTGTCACCAAACGCAAACCCGGCTGACCCCGCCCGTCCATGCTCGCGGGCAGGGCCCGGGCGCCGTCCGTTTGCGGTTCAGCGCTGAAACCAGGGCAGCGCCACCCAAGCCAGCAAGGCGGCGGTGTTCAAGATGGCCGTGGCCCAGTACACCGCGCGAAAAGCCTGCTTGCTCGATTTGTGCCGAAGAATCTGGTGGGCAAACCAGGCACCTGGCCATCCGCCTGCCAGTCCCAGCAGGTGCAGGGTGTCTTCCTTGATGCGCCAGGCGCCTTGGCGGGCCGCGTGTTTGTCTTGCCAGTAGGTGTAAAAGGTCACCAGGTTCAGCCCAAATGCCGCGGGCAAAACAAACCAGGTGAAACGGCCGGTCAGTGCGCCAGCCACCAGCAGAACCAGCCACACCAGCATGAGCGCCATCACCAGGCTGTTGGGCTGGGCCTGGCTTGCCGTTTCTGACGCGCGCCTGCCTGAGGCGGCCCGTGCTGGCGCGCGCCTGTTCGGTTGGTCTGCTCGGGGCGGTCTGCCTGGTGGCCGCTGGTTGCTCGGGTTTTGTTCGTCGTTCAGCGGACGGACCTGCATGGCTCGCGGGCCTTTGCCGCCCACATGAATCTCATCAAAGCCCACCTGCAGCCCTTCTGTGGGCACCGGGGCACCCGAAAAGTCGCGGATGTGAAAGAAGATGTCGGCCGGCGTCTGGTCGCTTTTGATGAATCCGAAGGCTTTGGCGCCGTTCCACCGAACCACGGTTCCCTGTTTTCTCATGCTGTTTTCTGTGCTGCTGGCTTGTTCGTTGAGAATTATGCCGTTGTTGCAGAAATGGGCAGAGTGGCGCAAAATGCGCCATAAAGGAGTCCATCATGGCCGCGTCATCCAGCCCGTTTGCTTCCGTGAAGCTGTCCGCCTCCCTGGTCCAGCAGGCCCGCGAAGCCGCCCAGCCACAGCGCCGTTCGGTCGCTGGTCAGATCGAATATTGGGCCACGCTGGGGCGCATTGCCGACGAAACCGGGCTCACGGTGCAAGAGGCGCGCGAAGCGATCGCCCTGTACGACGCGCGCCAGCGCGAGGTTGGCACCGCAGACGAGTCGCTGGACGCCATTGAGTCGCGCTTCTTGGCGGCCGAAACAAGCGGCCGCCTGGCGCAGGCGGTGCGTGAAACGGTGCTGGCCAACCGCCGCGCATTGCCCGATTCCCGCCGCGCCGCCTGACGCGTGCCAGCCCCGGTTTTCTACTTGCTGGCCGGGCCCAACGGCGCTGGCAAATCCACGCTCTACCGTGCGGCGGTGGCACAAGGGCTTATTCCCCCTTCCGCTGAGTTTGTGAACGCCGACCTTCACGAGGCGGCCCATTTGCAGCAGGTCGCAGACTCGCAGGCGCGCTCGTTGCAGGCCCGTGCATGGGCTGACGCCCGGCGGTCCGAATGCCTGGCGAAGGGGTTGTCGTTCGCCAGCGAAACCGTGTTTTCGCACACCTCCAAGCTCGACTTGATGGCCTCAGCCCGGCGAGCCGGTTTCTCTGTGGTGCTGCTGGTGGTGTGTGTTGATGACCCGCAGCAACTGCTGGGCCGCGTGAGCCGGCGCGTGGAGGAGGGCGGCCACCCGGTACCGCCCGAGCGGATTTTGGCACGCTACCCGCGCACTGTGCGCCACCTGGGTGTGGCGGTGCGCCGGGCAGATCTGGCGTTGCTGTACGACACATCCCAACCCGCTGGCGATGCGTTTCAGCCGCCTCGGCTAGTGGCGCGTTTGCGGGCGGGTGGCGTGGTCTGGCAGGCTGAGCACCTGCCGACTTGGGCTCAGCGGGTGCTGTCACCCGAGCCCACCCAGCGCTGACGCGGCCCTCAGCCCGCCAGCGTGTGCAGCGGAATGTCTTTTGCGACGGCCAGCTTGTCGAGTTGCTTCCGGGTCTGGCCGGCCAGGAACGCGGCGATGGCGGCGTGTGTGGCGGGTTGGAACAACGTGGCCATACCGGTCATCGGTATGCTGGCCGCACTGCACAGTGCCGCTGCGAAGTGCGGTTCCAGTGCGGCCACAGCCACGCGGCCGTCTTTGCAGGGGTACACGCGGTAGCCTGCGTGCGCACCGCCCACGGCACCCTTGGGCTGCGTGAGACCCCAGTGTCGGGGCAGGGCGAGCCAGGCGGCGGCGTCTGCCAGTGCCACTTCCTGAAACGAGCCTTTGCCGTTGGTCTTTTGCGCGAGCACGGCCTTGAGCGCGGCCTCGCTGGCCATCAACGCGCCGCCCATGTCGGCAAACAGTGTGGCGGGCAGTTCAAGCCCGGTCACCAGGCCGGCGTCGGCGAGGTAGGTGAGGTCGTGGCCCGGCTCTTCCGCGCGGGCGCCCGGCGCACCCACGATGGCCACCACCGAAAGCGCCGGGTAGGCCTTGTGCAGCGACTTCCAGCCCAGACCGAGCTTGACCAGTGCCGAGGGGCGGAACGACGTGATCAGGAGGTCGGTGCGGGCCAGTTCCCTGTCCAGTGCCGCTTGCCCTTTGTCGGTCTTCAGGTCGATGGTGATGACTTTGATACCACCGTGCATCGTGGCGTAGGCCTGCGGGTTGTATTGCCCCATCGGGTCGCCGCTGGTGCCGTCCGGTGCGCCCTTGGGCCCCGGCGGCTCAGCTTTGAGGCAGGTGGCGCCCATGGCTTTGAGCCGCATGAGCGCGGCCGGCCCGGGCAGGTTCAGCGCCAGGCTGAGGACGCGCACGCCGCGCAGGGGTTTCAGGGTTTTGCTGGAGGCTTCGATAAGGGATGACATGGCGGTACCGGTTGACGTATGCGTCAATGTAACGCCGGGTCGCCCCATTTTTTGAACGAAGGCGACAGGTCGGGCGCCCAGACGCTCATTCCCCAAAGTTCAGCGGCAATCCCACGTAGTTTTCCGCAATGGTGCGCAAGCCCGATTCGGAGTGCATGAGGTAATCCAGCTCGGCCTGTTGCAGCTTGCCGTTGATGGCGCCCTCATCAGGGAAGTTGTGCATGATGGATGTGAACCACCAGGAGAAACGCTCGGCGCGCCAGATGCGCTTCAAGCAGCGCTCGGAATAGTTGTCTATGCCGGCTTCCGTTTGGTCCTGGTAGAACTCGACGAAAGCATTGGACAGGTACTTCACATCGGTGGCCGCCAGGTTCAGGCCCTTGGCACCGGTGGGTGGCACGATGTGCCCAGCGTCGCCCGCCAGGAACATGCGGCCAAAGCGCAGCGGTTCGGTCACGAAGCTGCGCAGCGGCGCAATGCTTTTTTCAATGCTCGGGCCCGTCACCAGCTTCTCGGCAGCCTCGGGGTCCAGACGCAGTTTGAGTTCGTTCCAGAACGCGTCGTCGCTCCACTGCTCGACCTTGTCGGACAGTGGCACCTGCAGGTAATAACGGCTGCGGGTGGCGCTGCGCTGCGAACACAGGGCAAAGCCGCGCGGGTGGTTCACATAAATCAGTTCGTGGTGCACCGGGGGCGTGTCGGACAGCAAACCGAGCCAGCCAAACGGGTACACCTTCTCGTATTCCTTGATGGCGTTGCGCGGTGCGCTGGCGCGGCACACCCCGTGAAAGCCATCGCAGCCAGCAATGAAGTCGCACTGAACGGTGTGCGTCTGGCCGTCTTTTTCATAAGTCACGCTGGGCGACGTGGTGTCGAAATCATGCACCTGCACATTGGAGGCTTCGTACACCGTGGGCAGGCCGGCGGCGGTGCGCGCGTCCATCAGGTCGCGGGTCACTTCGGTCTGGCCATACACCATCACCTTTTTGCCACCCGTGAGTTTTTCCAGATCGATGCGGTGGCGTTCACCGTTGAACAGCATGTCAAAGCCGCTGTGCACCAGCCCCTCGGTGTGCATGCGCTGGCCCACACCCGCCTCGTCCAGAAGGTCAATGGCCACCTGTTCCAGCACGCCCGCGCGGATGCGCCCGAGCACGTAATCGGGGCTCTGGCGCTCGACGATGATGGCGTCGATGCCGGCCTTGTGAAGCAACTGGCCGAGCAGCAGGCCGGAGGGGCCTGCACCGATGATGGCAACCTGGGTACGCATGAAGCATGTCTCCTGTGGGGTGAGCGGTCGCGGCTTGTGGCGGGTACATGACCACCGGCAGGCCTTTGCTGAAATGCACGCTTGAGCTTAAAAAATTCAAGTTGGCAATGCAAGGCGCCACGCACACGAGTGTGCGGTGATTGGATGTCTTGTGCGATCATCGCGCGGTATGAGCAAGGAACCCCATCAGATCGCCAAGGCCGACTTCATCGAAGGCATGGCCAAAGGCATGGCGGTGCTGGAGAGTTTTGACACCGAACGCCAGCGCCTCAACGCCACGCAGGCCGCCGAACGTGCGGGCCTGACCCGGGCGGCGGCCCGGCGGCACCTGCTCACGCTGGCCTACCTGGGCTACCTGGACACCGATGGCAGCCACTACTGGTTATCGGCCAAGGTGTTGCGTTTTTCGGGCAGTTACCTGGCCTCGGCGCGTTTGCCGCGGCTGCTGCAACCCACCCTGAACCGCCTGGCGGCACTCACCCGCGAGTCCTTTTCTGCTGTGGTGCTGGATGGCGACGAGGTGGTGATCGTGGCGCGAAGCGCCTCCGTTGGCGGCCAGCGGCTCATGGCCTACGGCCTGCACCTGGGCGCACGCCTGCCGGTGCATGCCACGTCCACCGGGCGGGTGTTGCTGGCGGCCTTGCCGCGCACCGAATTCAGCGCCTGGCTGAAGGGCCGCGAGTTGCCTCGCCTGACGCCGCTGACCACGGTCGACCACAAGGCGTTCCGGGCCATCGTGACGCAAGTTCGGGTAGATGACTTTGCTGTGGCGAGTGAAGAGCACGAACTCGGCGTGCACGCGCTGGCTGTGCCGCTGCGCAACATGCAGGGCAAAGCCGTGGCGGCGCTCAACGTGGTGGCCTCGCCCGAGCGGCTGGCGCCGGCCATGATGCGCAAGGATTTGCTGCCGTTGCTGCTGGATGCGGCGCGGGAGTTGCGGCCGCTGCTGTAGCGGGCTGTTTCGGCCCGTGCGCAACCCCACACGGCGTGCGCGGTGAGGGCGCTTGCCGGGTCTACTTTTGCAGTGCGCCGCTGGCGTTGATGATCGACAGATCCACCCCGCCCCAGCCTTTGCGCCGGCTGGGTGTGTAGTTCACATAAATACCGCCGAGGTTGTACTCGCCGAGCTCGGACAGTGCCCGGAGCAGACTCGCCCGGTTGGGTGCGTTGCCCGCGCGCCGCACCGCTTCTGCTGCGATTTTGGCTCCGAGATAGCCTTCCAGGCTGGAGAACGAGATGGCTTCGCCCGGGGCGTATTTCTTCATGTCGGCCTGGAACTCGGTGATCACGGGTTTGGACGGGACAAACGGGTAGGGCACCGCCTGGCTGAGCACGATACCGCGCGCCGCCTCGATACCGACTTCCTGGCCCAGCACATCGTGCAGCAGCACCGACAGCCCGTAGAACTGCGTTTTGCCCCCCGGTGCTGCCCGCATGGCCCGAATGAACTCAAAAGCCGGTTTGCCCGCAGCCAGCAGCAGGATGGCTTTGGGCTGGCTCTTGCTGACCTGGCTCACAGCCGCCCTGACGCTGGCTTCCAATTGGTTGGGCGTGGCGTCCAGCACCTGGTGGGTCACGATCTGGATCCCGGCTTCGCCCACGAGTTCGTGGGTCAGGGTGGCCAGCGATGGACCGAAGGCGATGTTCATGTTCACCACCGCCAGTCGGTCCTTGCCCCAGGTTTTGGCCTCCTTGAGCAAGGCAGCGATCTCGTCGGCGTAGCCACTGCGCAGCGGAAACACGTTGCGCGCACCCACCACATGCTTGTCCCCTTGCAGTGGGGCAATCAGGGCCATGCCGCTTTTGCCCAACAGGTCCTGTTTGGCGATTTCGGCCAGGCCAGCGCTGTTGAGGAAGCCCAAAAAACCGATGGCCGATTTGGCATCGATCAGCTCCTGGGTCAGGGCCACCATTTTGGGACCCTGCAAGCCATCGTCCAGGGTGGTGAGCCTGAGTTGGTTGCCACCCACGCCACCGCCTGCGTTGACTTTGTCGAAATACACGCGAATGCCTGTGCTCATGCCTTTGGCGTTGGCCGCCGAGGCGGGATTGCTGTGAGAAGCGACTTGCGCGAAGATCACATCGGCGGCACGCGCCGACAGGGAGACGGCGGCACTGGCGGCCAGGATCAGCAGGGAAAGGACTCGGCGCATGTTGCTAATTTCTTGATAGGGGGCTTGGGTGGGTCAAACGCCCAAGTACTGCTCCAGCAGTTCGGGTTTTGACAGCAGTTCGTCCGAACTGCCCTCAAACGCCACTTCGCCTTTCACCAGAATCACATTGCGGTCGGTGATTTGCGTCACGTGTTTCCAGTTTTTGTCCACGATGACGCTGCTGATGCCGCTCTCTCGGATCACACCGCAAATGCGCCAGATCTCCCGCGCGATCAGGGGCGCCAGGCCCTCGGTGGCCTCGTCCAGAATGAGCACGTCGGGGTTGGTCATCAGCGCCCGCCCAATGGTGAGCATCTGCTGTTCGCCGCCGCTGAGTTGCTGGCCGCCATGGTTCAGCCGCTCGGCCAGGCGCGGGAAGGTGTCGAGCACCCGCTCGTAGGTCCAGTCGCGCTGGCCCCGGGTGCCGGCGCGGGCGGCCATCACCAGGTTTTCGCGCACGCTCAGGTTGCCAAAAATGCCACGGCCTTCGGGCACGTAGGCCAGGCCCTGACGGGCAATTTCATAGGTGGATGCGCCCGTCATGACCTGGCCCTTGATGTGCACGCTGCCACCGCTGGGCTTGACGATGCCCATGATGGACTTGAGCAGGGTCGTCTTGCCCATGCCGTTGCGGCCCATCAGTCCAATCGTCTGGCCCTGGCCGACGGTGAAGTCCACGCCGCGCAGGATGTGGCTGGCGCCGTAGTGGGTGTTCAGGCCGGTCGCCTGAATCAAGGCAGTGGTGTTCATGCGTGCTCCTCGCCCAGATAGGCGGCCTGCACAACGGGGTCTGCGCGCACTTGCGCCGGCGTACCGCTGGCAATCACCTGGCCGTTGACCATCACGGTGAGCTGGTCCGCCAGCGCAAAGACGGCGTCCATGTCGTGCTCCACCAGCATCATGGCGTGGTTTTTCTTCAGTTTCAGCAACAGCGCCACCATGCTCTCGGCTTCGGCCTGACCCATGCCGGCCAGGGGTTCGTCCAGCAGCAGCACGGTGGGTTCGGTGGCCAGGGTCATGGCAATTTCCAGCTGGCGCTGTTCGCCGTGGCTGATGGTGCCGGCCACGGTGGGGCCGCGGTGGGTGAGGCCGGCGAGCTCCAGGGCCCGTTCGCAGCGCTGGTTCACCGCGCGCAGCTGGTCGGCGCGGCCCAGCCAGCGCAGGGGGTTCCAGGGCGAGTGGCGCTCGCTGGACTGAGCGGCCAACCGCACGTTGTCCCACACGGTGAAAGGCAGAAAGATATTGGTCTTTTGGTAGCTGCGACCCAGGCCCAGACGCGAAATGCGCTCAGGGCTTTGGCCAGCGGTTTCCACGCCATTGAGCGTGATGCGCCCCGAGGTGGGCGGCAGGTCGCCCGAGAGCAGGTTGGTCAGGGTCGATTTCCCCGCGCCGTTGGGGCCAATCACCGCGTGAATGCGGTCGCGAAACAGGTCCACCGACACGTCGTTGACCGCGGCCAGACCGCCGAAGCGCTTGGTGAGGTGTTGGGCTGAGAGCAGCAGTTCAGACATGGCTTCAGTGTTCCTTCTTGCCCAGCAGGCGCTCGCCCAGACCCAGCAAGCCACGCGGCGCCAGCACCACCACCAGCACAATGAAGCCCCCCATGAGCAGCTGCCAGTGTTTGGTCAGGTCTTTGAAGAAGTGCATCACGTATTCAAACGCGAAGGCGCCCACGATGGCCCCGGCAAAGTTGCCCATGCCGCCCAGAATCACCATCATGATGGCGTGTGCGCTCATGTGAAAGCCCATGAGTTCGGGGTTCACGTAGCCCGTTTGTGCGGCCCACAAAAACCCGGCCACGCCGGCCAGCGAGCCGGCCAGCGTAAACGCCGCCAGCTTGTAGCCAAAGGTGCCGTAGCCCACGGCGCGCATGCGGTGTTCGTTCACCCGAATGCCCGAGAGCACCCGACCAAACGGCGAGAACAGCAGGCGCCGCAAAAACGCATACACCAGCACCAGCACGGCCAGCGTGAAGTAATAGAACGTGGTCTTGTTCTCCAGGTCAATACCGGTCCACCCGAACAGCGTCGCGTCGGGCCGGAAGTTCACATACAGACCGTCAGACCCGCCCAGGGCTTTGTTGTCGAAGAACAGGAAGAACACCATTTGCGCAAACGCCATGGTGACCATGATGAAGTAGATGCCGTGGGTGCGGACCACGAAGAAACCAATGATGAGTGCCGCCAGGCCAGCGCCGAGCGCCGAGGCGGGCAGCGCCCACCACAGGCTGATGGGCGTGTCGGCCGGGGTCAGGAACGCCAGGGCATAGCCGGCCAGCCCGAAGTAGGCTGCGTGGCCCAGCGAGACCATGCCGGTCACGCCCTGCAGCAAATCGAGGCTCATGGCGAAGATGGCCAGGATCATCATTTGCGAGAGCATCTGCAAATAGAAGGCGCTGCCTTCCACCGGCACAAACGGGAAGACGGCCAGCGCCAGGGCGCCGGTGCCCAGTAGCACTTGCATGCTCTTGGGCAGCAATTCGAGGGTGGCTTTGGGGGAGCTCATAGGGTCGTTATCATTGTTTGAACAAGCCTTCGGGCTTGTAGAGAAGCACGCCGGCCATGAGCATGTACACCGCCATGCCGGCAATTTGGGGCACCAGCACCTTGCCAAAGGTATCGACCAGGCCCACCAGCAGGGCCGCCACCAGGGCACCGCGCACCGAGCCAATGCCACCAATCACCACCACCACAAAGCACATGATCAGCACCGAACTGCCCATGCCGGGGTACACGCTGGCGATGGGCGAGGCGATCATGCCGGCGATGGCCGCCAGCGCCACGCCCAGTGCAAACACCACGCCGTGGATCAGCCGGATATTGATGCCCAGGGCTTCGGTCATTTCGCGGTTGAAGGCGCCGGCGCGGATTTTCATGCCCAAGCGGGTTTTGGAGATCAACAGGTACAGACCCAGCGCCAGCCCCACGCACACGGCTGAAATCACCAGCCGGTAGACCGGGTAAGAGAGGTTTTCGGTCAGGGGAATGGACCAGTTCACCAGCTCGGGCACTTGAACCGCGTGCACGTCGTCGCCCCACAAAATGGAGCGCACTTCTTCGAAGATGTAGATCAGGCCAAAGGTGAGCAGCACCTGGTCCAGGTGGTCGCGGTGATAGAAATGGCGAAACAGCAACCACTCCAGCACCCAGCCCAGCGCCACGGCAATCACCGTGCCCACCAGAATCGCCAGCACCAGGCTGTCAAACTGGGCGGCCAGAAACCAGGCCATGTAGGCGCCCAGCATGTAGAAGCTGCCATGGGCCAGGTTCACCACGCCCATGATGCCGAAGATCAGGGTGAGGCCCGCCGCCAGCATGAACAGCAACAGGCCGTATTGCAGGCTGTTGAGCAACTGAATCAGGAAATTGGCGAAATCCATAAGGCGCAATGGGCTGGTAAAAGGGCAAAAGAGACCCTCCAAACCGGCCCTTGCGAGGCCGGTTTGTGGGTGGCGTCTGCATTGAGTTTGAAGGTCAGCCCATGCGGCAGCCGGTGGCCGGATCGGCCACGGCTTTGGCCGCAATGCCCAGCACTTTGTTTTCTTTGTTGACCACCTGGCGCAGGTACATGTCCTGAATCGGGTTGTGTGCCTTGCTCATGGTCCACTTGCCCCGTGGGCTGTCAATCACGGCACCTTGCATGGCGGCAAACAGCACTTTTTTGTTGGACATATCGCCCTTGACCGCGTTGGCCCCCTTGATCAGCAGCAAGCCGGTGTCGTAGCCCTGAACCGCGTACACGTCGGGCTGCATGCGGAACGCCTTGGCGTATTCCAGGCGGAACTGCTTGTTGCGTGGCGTGTCCAGCGAGTCGCTGTAGTGCATGGTGGTCAACACACCATCGGCGGCCGGGCCGGCGGCTTCCAGCACGCCTTCGGTCAGGAAGCCCGAGCCATACAGCTGAATGTTCTTGCTCAGGCCGGCGGCGTGGAAGTCGCGCATGAATTTGGCCGCGCCGCCGCCGGCAAAGAAACACGCCACGGCGTCGGGTTTGAGGGAGGCAATTTCGGTCAGCAGGGCCTGGAACTCCACGTTCGGGAACGGCAGGCCAAGCTTTTTGATGATCGTGCCGCCGGCTTCGGTGTAGCTCTTCTCAAAGCCTTCAAAAGCCTCGTCGCCAGCGGCGTAGTTCCACGTGATCCAGACAGCCTTCTTGTGACCGCGGTCCACCATGGCCTTGCCCAGCGCCAGCGTGGGCTGGGAGTTGGTGAACGAGGTGCGGAACACGTTCGGTGAGCACTGGGCGCGCGTGGCCGCATGCACGCCGGCGTTGGGGATCAGGCTGAGCACACCGGTGTCGCGCGCCACCTTGTGAATACCCATTTGAACGCCCGAATGCACCGTGCCCACCAGCACATCCACCTTGTCGCGCTGTACCAGGCGGGTGGCGTTTTCAATGCCCTTGGCGGGGTTGGATTCGTCGTCCACCTTGAAAAACTCAACCTCGCGGCCTCCCAGCTTGCCACCTTGTTCGTTCAGTGCCATGCGAAAGCCGTTTTCAATGGCCACGCCCAGTTGTGCAAAGGTGCCGGTGTAGGGCAGCATGAAGCCCACGCGCACCTTGTCGGCCTGGGCCCGCACGATTTGAGGTAGGAGCAAGCCGGTGGATGCGGCGCCAATCACGGCAGCGCTGCGGGTGAGAACAAGTCGGCGGGTGGTCATGGTTAGTCTCCTGTTGGGGGTGTCGGTTAGCGGGTCAATGTAGGCGTGTCAGGCCGGTTTGGGGATAGTGAATTACCCGAACTTCAAGCCTGAAATATTCAGATCTAAAAAAATGCTGTTGGGCTGATGCAGGACCGCATCAGCTTGCGGCAAGCGTCAGTGGCAACCACTGGCGGCACCAGGCCACGCCCTCGGTCTCCGGTTCGGTGCCCGCTGAGGCATCGTGCCGGAACACCTCACCCACGCGCACGGCACCCAGGTCGGCCAGGCGTTCATCGAAGCGTTGGCCGCCATTGCAGAAAGTCTGGGGGTAGGCGCTGTCACCCAGCGCGATCACGCCATAACGCACCGAGCCCAGAGGGCGGGGCGTCTGGGCCAGCGATTCGTACAAGGCCTTGGCGTTGTCCGGTACATCGCCCGCACCATAGGTGGACGTACAGATGACATATAGTGCATCTTCTTGGAAGGCGCTGATATCCAGACCGTCCATCATCCGCACCTCGATGGTATCCACCAGATCGGTGCAATCCATCTCGATGGCCTGGGCCACGTATTCAGCGGTGTTGGTCATGGTGCCAACCAGGATGTTGAGTTTTCGAATCTTGTTCATGGCGTTTGCTGCAATATATTGCATATTTCCCGGAGCGGCGATGGGTGAAAACCCTTGTATCCCAACGCATCGCCGCCGGCAGCGGCGCAAACCTGCACCCGCAGGTGGGCGCCACCCTTGGGTTCAGCCAAAAAAAAGCCCCCATGCGATGGGGGCCTGTGTCTGGTTTCGTCAGCGTGCTGAACGTTTGACCCGTCAGATCACCTTGGCAATCGCCTGGCAGACGTAGTCGATGTTTTTGCTGTTCAAGGCGGCCACGCACATGCGACCGGTGTCGGTGCCGTACACGCCAAACTCACTGCGCAGGCGCACCATCTGGTCCTTGCTCAGCCCCGAGTAGCTGAACATGCCGATCTGGCTGGTGATGAAGCTCATGTCCTGCTTCACCCCGGCGGCTTTCAGGCCATCCACCAGCTTCTGGCGCATCGCCTTGATGCGCACGCGCATGTCGCCCAGTTCTTTTTCCCACAGGGCGCGCAGCTCGGGGTTGTTCAGCACCGCCGCCACCACCGCGCCACCGTGAATGGGCGGGTTTGAGTAGTTGGTGCGGATCACGATCTTGAGCTGGGACAACACCCGCGAGGCTTCGTCCTTGTTTTCGCACAGCACCGAGAGCGCGCCCACGCGCTCACCGTACAGGCTGAAACTCTTGGAGAACGAGGTCGACACCAAGAACGTGAGGCCCGCCGCCACGAACTTGCCAATGACCGCGCCGTCTTCGGCAATGCCGTGGCCAAAGCCCTGGTAGGCCATGTCGAGGAAAGGCGTGAGGCCACGGGCCTTCACGGCGGCAATCACCTGGTCCCATTGCTCGGGCGTGATGTCGTAGCCGGTCGGGTTGTGGCAGCAGGCGTGCAGCACCACGATGGTGCCGGGCTCGGCAGCATTCAGGCTGGCGAGCATGCCGTCAAAGTTCACGCCGCGCTTCTCGGCGTCGTAATAGGTATAGGTGTCCACCACAAAGCCCGCGTTGGTGAACAGCGCGCGGTGGTTTTCCCAGCTGGGATCGCTGATCAGCACCTTGGCATTGGGGCTCAGGCGCTTCAGGAAGTCCGCACCAATTTTCAGACCGCCGGTGCCGCCGATGGCCTGCACCGTGGCCACACGGCCGGACTGCACCGGCTCGCTGTCGGCGCCAAACACCAGGCTCTTCACGGCAGCGTCATAGGCGGCAATGCCGTCGATGGGCAAATAACCGCGTGCGCTGGGCGTGGCCATCATGGTTTTTTCGGCGGCTTGCACGCATTGCAGCAGGGGCAGCTTGCCGTTGTCGTCGAAATACACGCCCACGCCAAGGTTGACTTTGTTGGGGTTGGTGTCGGCGGCAAACTGTTCATTCAGACCCAGAATCGGGTCGCGCGGAGCCATTTCAACGGCTGAGAAAAGAGACATGCTGGGTTTCCTGGGGGGTTGATGTCAAAGACAGCGCGCATTTTACCGGGCGCTTTGTGCACGGACCCAAGCCTGCGGGGCATCCATGGCCTCGAGTCGCGTGCGTTCACGGCGTGGCGCCAGCTTGGGGGGGCGCGGTGCAAGGGCAGGCGCAGGCTTGAGAACGAAGGAGTGGGCGTGGCCGGACCAACGGCCCTTGCAATAGCCGGTTTCTCGTACACACAATTACACTTAGTAATAAAGACTTCCAGGCAAGTCTGTTCGGTCAGGCTCGCGATGTGGCGCATTCCTGAGTCATTTTTTGAAATCTGTAGGGGAGAAAAGCAATGAATGCCGTGTCGACTTTCACAGGGCGCAGGGCCTGTCATGTGGTGGCAGGTCTGTCGATGACCTTGGTGCTGGGTTGGGCACAGGCCGCACCAACCGCACCGGCCACGGAGCCGGGGTCATCACCGCCAGCCGCCGAAGGCAAACCCTTGCCAGCGGCAACACCCCACAAGCACAAAAACTCCCACGCCCACCGGGCCCCCAGCCGCACACCGATCATGCCCGAGAGGACGCCGTCGCGACCGTTGCCGCCGTTGCCGCCCCAGCGTTGAAGCTGGTCAATTTATCTCGCTTGGCACGTCCTTCAGTTTTTACGGTGAAGCATCATGGGCCCACAAACTCTTAAAACCGCTGGCAGGGGTGAAACTGCCACAGTGAGCACACGTGTGTTCACGCTCTTGCGTCGATGGGTGCAAAAGCCCGCAGCATTGCTGGGCGGTTTTGCCCTGTTGTTGTCGACTTCTGTTCTGGTCTCCTGCGGTGGCGGCACAGACACCACCTCCGGCGAGACCTCGGTGCGCCTGGCCCCCGCGGCGGTCGAGACCGCCAAGGCTGTCGACATGAAAGTGTTGGTCATCTCAGCCACGGGCACCCAGCCCAGTTACAACGCTGTCACGGCCATCCTCGACCAGATCGGCGTTCCGCACGACCGCTTTGTGCTGCAGGGTCCCAACAAGACAACGACCCCCTTCGCCCTCTCGGACGGCCTGGGCAATGGCAAATACCAGGGCATCATCCTGGAAACCGGCGATCTGCCCTATGAGAAGACACCAGGCTACTACCCCAGCGCCATGACCGCCGCCCAATGGCAGATGCTGTGGCAGTACCAGCGCGACTTTGGCGTGCGCACCGCCACGCTGTACACCCGTGCCGCGCAAACCCTCACGGACGATGGTGTGGCCATCGACCTGACCTACGGCCTCACCCCGCTGGGTGGGCGCAACACCAACAACTACACCGACACCTGGGTGCCGAACGTCGCGCCCCCCGTCACGGCCGCGTTCACCGCCGAGGGTAGCCAGGTCTTCAATTACCTCAACAGCGCCAACCCGGTCTCCATCGTCAACGCCTACACCTATTTCGCCACGCCGGCTGTGGGCGCCCATGTCACGCCGCTGCTGCAGACCAACGCCGAGCCCGGTGGGCCCTACACCATCGCCTCGGTCTTCACCGCGCCGGACGGTCGGCAGAACCTGGCCATCACCGCCGACAGCAACGAGAACCTGACCCACGCCCTGCTCACCGGCTACGGTGTGGTCAACTGGGTCACCAAAGGCCTGTTCATGGGCCAGCGCAAGGTTTACCTCAGTGCCCAGCCCGACGACTTCTTCATCGAAGACACGGTCTGGAACGCTGGCAGTCCCGATCCAGCTTGCTTGAGTGAGATTGAGATCAACCCTTGCCCGGTTTACCGGATGAATGCGACCGACTACAACCGTCTTGTGGCTTGGCAGAACGATCTGCGCAGCCGGCCCCTGACCGGTGACATCCGGATCGAGATGCCCTTCAACGGCTACGGCTACAACCAAAGCTACACCGGCGACCTGCGCAACACCTTGCTGCCCGCCGTCAAGGCCAACCCCGGTGCCTTTCGCTGGATCAACCACACATGGGATCACAGTTCCCTAAACCTGACCGATCCGTACAACAGCAACGTACCTCTGTCGCTCGATCAGATGCTGAGCCAGTTCCAGCGCAACGACGACCTGGCCAAAGGACTGATCGAGCCCGGCCTGAGCTTCAGCCTGTACCACAAGGAAGCCATGGTGACGCCGGTGTATTCCGGGCTGGAGAACGACACGTTCTGGAACGCGGCGCAGCAGTTCGGTCTGCGTCACATCGTGATGGACACCTCGCGCACCTACGACTTCCGGCCCACGCTGGCCCCGATCCCCACCAACACCGGTTTTTACAGCCCACGCGATGTCTTCGTGCCGGCCAACCCGCGCATCTTCATCATCCCGCGCTACCCCACCAACCTGTTCTACAACGTCACCACCCCCACGGAATGGGTGTCGGAGTTCAACTACCTCTACGGGGTCACCAACCCCTATTTCCCACCGCCTCCCGGCCAAAGCTCCTGGTTCGGCAAGAACCTGACCTATCCCGAGTTGCTGGACATCGAGTCCGACACGCTGGTGCGCTACATGCTGCGCTTCAACGCCAACTCCTGGATGTTCCACCAGTCCAACCTGCGGGCCTACGGCAACACCAACGCGTCCCTGATGTCGGACCTGCTGGACCAGGTCACGAACAAGTACCGGGCCATGTACAACCTGCCCATCCTCAGCCCCAGCCAGGTCGAGATCGGCCAACTCATGCAGGCGCGCATGGCGTACAACGAAGCGATTGCCGCCGGGCTCAAGGGCCGCATTGTGCTGGGTGCCACGGGCAACACCATCGAACTGACCAACCCAGGCAGCAAAACCGTTTCCGTGCCCCTGACCGGTGTGGGTTTCGTTCCGGAAGGTGGCCAGGGCGAAATGTATGGCAACCAACAACTCGTGACCCTGCCTCTGGCACCTGGCGCGACGGTGGTGCTGACACCGCCGCCCGTGGTGGTGGAAACGGATGCGGACCTGGGCATCACCAAGCAGGCCAATGTCACGTCGGTGCGGTCGGGTGGAAGGTTGACCTTCAACCTCACCATGACCAACACAGGCCCGTTGGCTGTGACCAACGCCCGCTTCTCGGATGTGCTGCCAGCCGGCATGAGCAAACTGACCAAGGTCACTGTCACCTCCGCCACGGCGGGCGCCAGTGTGTCTTCCCTCGTCAATTCCGGCACCAGCCTCACGGGCTTGTTGACCCTGCCTTCCGGCGGCAGGCTCGTTCTCGGTTTCGAGGTGACGGCGATCGGCGTCAAGGGCGCATCGCTCACCAATTCGGCCACGGTGTCCGTGCCCACCGGCATCACCGACCCGGTGTTGTCCAACAACACGGCCACGGCCACGGTCACGATCCGGTAGCGCAGGGCAGCGGCTTCCCTGCCCAGGGCGTGCTGTCTGGCACTACACAAAACAGGCGGTCAGGCCCAACGGTCTGACCGCCTTTTTGTCGTACGGCCACCGGGCAAGGCCCCGGTTGCGCCCACCAGTGATCAACAAGTTCTGCTGCAGGCGGATCACGCCCGGCGTGGCATCACGTTCAACCGGGTCAGGGCGACTGGGCGTGGGGCAGCGCCCCCGTTCTCGCCAAGATGCTTCGCTGGCGGTTTTGCCGAACCCATCGGCCCGTCGTTCAGCCCCGTCACCGCCCCCGTGCCCCGTTGCCATCCCCGCGCTGCTTCGGCAGCCCGGTCGTCAGGCAACACCCCGCGGTCCTGAGCAAAGCCCGCCCCGGCGTCCTTGACCCGGTGCGCGCCTCCGTCCGCGTGGCGGTTCAGGCGCTACACCACGCACGCTTTCAGGCTCAACGCGGTCGGCATCGGCGCCATCCCAATCCACAAGCCCAGCCCTTCAGGCCGTGCAAGCACCAGCCAGAAAGCAGAAAGCAGAAAGCAGAAAGGCGACCCGAAGGCCGCCTTTCTGCTTGTGTCGCTAAAACAACCGCCTGGGCACCCGGCCCAGAGCGGTGGTGTGGGCGTCAGTGCCGTGCCTGACGCTGCCGACGAACCGAGGCCAGACCGCCACCGAGCAGCAACAGGAGCAGCAAGGGATCGAAGGCGGCATCCGGGTTGGTGGTGCAACCCCCTCCGCCGCCACTTGAGGCGACCGTTTCGGCCTCCACGCTCATCGAGGCGCTGGCGCTGTTGTTGGCGGTGTTGCTTTCCACCGCCGTGGTGGCCACCTTGCTGGTCGCGGTCAGGCTGCCCGAGGCCGGCAGGGTGACGGTGATGGCTTGCGGCGGGGAGCTGGCGCCCGGTGCGAGGTTGCCGATGTTGAAGGTCTGTGCCGGTGCCCCGTTGGAGAACGTGACGCTGCCCGTGACGGCGGTGGCCATGGCGGCCGACGGGCCCGTAGCGCTGTTGGTGAAGACGACCGTGCCACGCACCACCGAGCTGGCGGGCGCGGAGGTGGGCAGGGTGATCTGGGTCGTCACGTCAGCGTACTGCAGCGTCAGCGCATTGGAGGTGGCACCGTTGTTGGTGGTGTTGCTCTCCACGGCGGTGGTCGAAGCCGATGCCGCCAGCGTGAGGGACGGCCCACTGGTGGGGACCGCCACGTTGAAGCTGCGCTGAGCGGTTCCGGTGGTCGCTGCAAGGTTACCGAAATCCAGGCTGAGCGTCGTGCCGCCGGGCAGTGTCACCGTGCCCTTGACGCCGGTGGCGATGCCGGCACCGATGTTGTTCACCGTCATGGTGCCAGAGACCGTGGAGCCGGCCACGGCACTGGGAGGCAGTGCCAGCGAGGCGGTCAGGTCGGGCACGACCACGCTGAGTGATCGCGCCGCGGTGTTGTTGGCAGGGTTCGGATCGAAACGGTCGCTTGGTGCGGCGAGCGTCGCCTGGTTGGTGAGGGTCGACGCGGCCGTGGAGCTGACTTTTGCACGGAAAGTCACCTGGGCCTGGGCTCCCACGGGCAGGCTGACCAATCCGCTGATGGCCGCGTTGCCAATGTTGAAGCTGGCGGTGGTGGCGCCGCCACTGACGGCGCTGACCACCTGGGTGATCGTGCCCAGGCCGGCTGGCAAGGTGTTGGCGAACCTGGCGTTGGTCACTGGGGCCGGACCTGCATTGGACATGGTCAACGTGAAGCTGACCGTGCCACCGAGGGCCGGGGTGCTGGTGCTGGCGGTCTGGTTGATGGCCAGGTCTGCTTCGAGCTTCGCGCCCCAGGATTCGGGAGCGGGTGCCGTGACGGTCTGCCCTGGTGCCACCACAATGCTGGCCACGAGTTGGTTGCCATAGGCCGTACCGTTGTACAGCGATCCCGACAAGGGGACGGTGATGGCGCTTGCCGTTGGGTTGCGGAATTCCAGTGTGACGTTTGGCACGCCCGTGAACAGGATGCGTCCCTTCAGGCCGCTGGACAAAGCCGTTTGATAGGCCAAGCGTTGCTGGATGATCAGGCCCAGTTCGTGCAGGCTCGGGCTTTTGATTGGCAGGTTCAGGTGGGCGTTGTACTTGCTGATCGTCATGTCGATCAGGTCGGACAGGAGCGAACGGTTGCGGTCAACTGTGGGCAAGGCTGTGTTCCCCGACTGGTAGGCACGCAGGTTTGCCTGGTGGAACATCAGCGGGTAGGGGTCGTAGCGCAGCAGGTAGCTCAGCCAGACGTTCGATTCGAAGTCCAGGATCTGCTCGTACGTTCTGTCGGTCGGAAAGCGTTGCTCCGGGGGCAAGGTGCCGCCGGGCCCGTAGAAATAGTTGTACTCATCCACCCATTCAGCCGGGGTGGACACGTTGTAGAAGAGGTTGGTGGGGTAACGCGGCATGATGAACAGCTGCGGCGAACGGCTGTCGACATACCCTCCGAACGTCGGGATCGGATCGCAGGGCGGTAACCGGGTACTGCCAGAGAGGGTGGGGCGGAACGTCAGGTAGCACTTCGAAGTGTCCATGACGATGTGGCGCAGGCCGTAGGTGTTGGCGGCGCTGTAAAAGGCGGCGTTTTCCAGGCCCGAAATCTCGGGGTTGATGAAACTGTCCCTGAAATAATCGACGCCTTCGGTCAAACCCAGCAGGCCGGCCACACGGTGGTTTTCATTGAGCTCGCTCAGGATCGTTGCCGCCGTTGTTGGGCTGTCCATGTTGGCATGGGCGTAGGCGTGGTTGATCCAGCGGAAATCTTTGCGCACGATGCTTTGCTTGACGGCAGCCGTCAGCGGATCGTTGGCGGGATACAGATAGCTTTCGGGTCGGGTTTCGCCGCCCAGGCCGGCACCGTTGAAGGGCATTTCAAGGCGGATGGCCGCTTGATTCGGGTTGCTGCGCAAACCGTTTTGCCATGCGACCAGCCGGTTCCAGTCGTCTGCAGACGTTCGGTATGTTCCGCCGTTGGCGTTGGTGTCGGGGTTCCAGATGTCACTCCCACTCAGCACATCGTCGGGCTGGGCGAGCAGATAGGACGAGCGCTCGCCCATGTAGACGCCCTTGGTGAGCCAGTTGACCATGCCCGGCCCCAGCAGCCAGACATGGTTCAGGTTGGGGTTTGACGCCAGGTTCAGGCCCAGGGTCTGCCGCCCATCGGCCTCAGTGAAAACGGAAGCCACAATGAAGCCGCTGTTTTCCAGCAAGACATCAAGTTTTTCGCCTGCATTCAGTGTGGCTGGCGTGGACTGGAGCCAGTACGTCCGGATGAAATCTACCGGCCGCGTCAGATTGAGGTAGTCAAATACCTGCTTGCCCGCGTCGGTCAGGGTGGCTTTCATGGGGGTCTCGGCGATCGAGACGCCGCCGACGGGCGTCTGTCCGAATGAGAAGGGGTCGTAGGGATTTTGGTACATCACCACCTGACGTACCCCGAAATTGATCTGGTACTGCGCCAACTGCGCCCACTGTCCTGCCGCGAGGGTGGAAACCCCGCCGATGTCCAGCGTGTCGGTTTCCAGCAGGAAGCCCTGGTACTTTCCATTGCCGTTGCCGTCCGACAAGGCGTTCAGAGCGGCTGCTGTCGCGGTCGGGTTTGTGCTCGTGATCAGGACGTCAAAGGGGACGCCCAGCTTTTCCAGCAAGGCCTTGGGGGCGTCGATCAGGTCGGGATTGCCCTGCGCCGAGAGGAGCAGGATGCGCATGTCCACCGACTGCCGGGTTTCGGTGATGGCGGCCTTGGACAGGCGTGCCTCGCTACCGCCCGCGGGCGTTGCACCATCGCCACCGCCACAGGCGGCCAGCAACATGGACAGCCCGAAGGCCATGAGGAGCCAAGCCCCAGTGGCGCGTAACGAAGCCCAGCGGACACTGCCGCCGCGACGGAGCTGAGTGAAAGAATTAAGGGCAGACATGGTCAATCCTGTGAAAGTCGGTAAGCGGTGACGGTGAGCGAGGAAGCCGCCCTTATTTCGGGATGATGACGTGCTTGGGCGGGATCACCGGCTGGTAGTTGCCGCGCTCTGGCTTGACCGGTCCCCGCCGGACTTCCCGATGCTTGTGGGCGTTTGGCGGCTTGCGCTCCACACCCGGGGTGGTGCCGGTGACTTCTGCAGGGCGGTCTTGCCCGGCTGCCGCCTGGGGTGCGGCCTGATCGGCTAGCGGCGGCGCTGGGGCGGCCAAGGCACCCCCCAAGGCGACGCTGGCCAGGAAGCCGATGACGAGGTGGCGGGGTGCCAAGGGCACGCCCTTCAGAGGTGATTGCATGTGAAAACTCCCAAAAAAAACGGCCTCGGCTGGCTGCGGGAACACGGCGGCAAGTGCCGGTGGCATGTGCTTGTGGTGGAAAAACCCGAATGAGGCTAAATAGATTACAGGTTTGAGTGTAGGTGTCAAATGGAAAGAGGGGTGACCGCTCGTCAATCCAGTTTTTGTAGCATGAAAGTATCGTATTCCAGAAATTTCAGGCGTCTGGTCAGCATCAGCAGGCTCACGGCTGCCGTGAGGGCCATGGCCAGGGTGAAGCCGAGGCCGTAGTAAGCCTGGCCCAGGGGCATCAACAGCCCGGTCAGGGTGGCGTTGCTGAGCAGGAAAATGAGGCAGACCTTCAGGGCGTCGCCGCGTTTGTCGAGGTAATAGAACACGTTGAGTACCGACATGAACAGCAACTGCAGGGCGACGCCGATCAGGTGCAGGTTCAGGATGCGGTGGTCCATGTCGGTGATGCCCAGGGCGGGCAGGATGTCGCCCGCCATCACCAGCAGAATCAGGGTGACGGCGCCTTGCACCTTGATCACGGTCATGAGGCCGGCTTGCACGCTTTCGACCAGGGCTTCTTTGGCTTGCTGCAGCTCGCGCAGGGAGCCGCCGTTTTTGATGGTGCTGAAGAAGCGCTCGCAGTGTTCGGCGAAGTCGGCTTCCATGCGGATCAGGAACACGGCCATGCCGGGAATGAGCGACAGGTAGCTCAGAAAAATGGGCAGGTCGTACAGGGGTGATGCGCGCAGCGACGTGGTGATGTGGATGCCCGTGTCCGGATGGAGCCAGAAGATGAATTTGTCGATCCAGACGCCCAGGTTGTAGAACAGGCCGGTGGCGATGAGGCTGGGGTAGATCTGGGATTTTTGGAGGAAACCGAAGGCCAGCAGCCCGTTGGACGGGTAGGCGGTGATCACCATCGAGAGCAGGGAGAAGAGCAGCACGGCCTGGCCGATGACGAAGCCCATGAGCAGGCCTTCCACACCCAGGGCGCGCAGCAGGTAGGCCATGGCCACGGTGACGCTGTAGCCGATCAGGAAAACGAGCAGGACTTTTTTGTAGGCCTTGATGGCCGAGGCAAAGATGACCACGATCCAGATGGCGTTGAGGATCACGAAGGCCATGAACATGGTGGCCCGGTAAAACAGGCTGCCGCCAAGCCAGAAGGTGACCGCAAGCAGGGCCAGCGACCCGGACACGGCAATGGTGAGCAACAAGGCGCCGAACAGGTTGGGCAGCACCACGTCGGTGTGGCCGTCGAACAGCCGGTCGGCAATGAACCGGGTGAACATGAGTTGCAGAAGGCCCGACAGGATGAGCGAGAACGCCATCAGGTAGGTCAGGGACACCTGGAAGGTGCTGACAAAAACGGACCCGCCCTGACCGCTGGCGCTGAGCACGGCAATGGCCAGGATCGCCACGATGGAGAGCACCCACGGGCCACTGCCGATGACGGCGGAGAACACGTAGGCTTGCAGCTTCCCGCTCAGGGACTCTTTCTGGAGCAGTCGCCGCAATTCGAAACCAATGCCAGCCATCAGCTTACCCCTGCTTCCCGGTAGATGCTGCGGTAGTGGTCGATCACGAAGGATTGCTGGTAGTAGCGTTCCACACGGGCAATGCCGGCCTGTTGCGCGGCTTTCCATCGGGCCGGATCGTTGAACAGGGCAAAGGCGGCTTGTGCCATGGCGTCGTGGTCCACCATGGGCACCACCACACCGGCACTGCCGAGGGCCCGGTCTTCAGGTTCGGCGCCGTAGATCAGGTCGCGGCAGGCCCCCACGTCGGTGGTCAAGGCGGGGAGTCCGCTGGCAAAACCTTCCAGCAAGACCAGGGGAAAGGCCTCGCTGATGGAGGTGAGCACCATCAGGCCCAGTTGAGGCAGGACGTCTTGCACTTTCTGAAAGCCCATGAAGCGGATGTGTTTTTCCAGCTTCAGGCTTTCCACCAGGTCCCGGCACTCGTCCACATACAGCGGGTCTTCTTCTTCCGGGCCGATCAACCAGCCTTCCACGTCGGGCATGCGGGTGGCCAGCACGCCCACACAGCGGATGAAGGTCTTGATGTCCTTGATGGGCACGATGCGGCCGATGAGCCCCAGCACCCGGGGCGTGGTGGCCGCCCGTTGCCCGCGGAGGTGCACGAACTGGGTCACGTCCACGCCGTTGGGAATGATGCGGGTGCGGCTGGGGTCGGCGCCATCGTGGACTTGCCGCTGACGGTTCAGTTCGTAGAGCGAAATGATGGGGTCGGACGCCTGGTAAACGAGACGGCCAACGCCTTCAAACATGCGCACCCACGACTGGTGATGGTGTTCCATGCCGGCTTCGGGCACGTTGGACAGCCCGGGCGGTGTCTCCCGCAGAAACCGGGACTGCAACTCGATCTTGCGTTCCTTGGTGTAGATGCCGTGTTCGGTCAGGATGAGCGGGCATACGTTGATCTGGCGCAACATGACGCCCAGCAGGCCGGCGTAACCGGTGGTCACGGTGTGGATGGCCTTGCCGGGTTTGATGCCTCGTGCGATGGACGACAACTTCAGCAAAGGGGCATGCATGTTGCGAACCGACCAGAAGTAGGCCTGAAAGGAGGCGTCGGGACAAAACTGGTTGTAGCTCTTTTTGATTTGCTCCCAGGCGGCGTGGCTGAAGAAGAAATTGCGGGTGTAGCCGTTGTCGACCGAGCCTTCCTGGAGCAGCACCCGCTCGACCCAGCCGGGATCGGGTTTGCCGACCGGGCATCTGAACCAGTCGTGCAGTTTTTCGCTGTCTCGGAAAAACGCGGGATCGCCCTGCCGTTCTTCGGGCTCGCCGACATTCAGGTCTTCCATCAGGTAATGGCACTGAAGATCGATCACGTTGGAAGGCATGCTGTAGCGCAGGACTTCTTCATCCGGTCGCTCTGCGCCCAGGTACACCAGCGCAAACGTGATGTCGGGCATGCCTTCGATCAGCTGGTGCACCCACCCGGATACCCCCCCACGAACAAAGGGGTAGGTGCCTTCAAGCAGCAAGGTGATGTCGGGTTCAAGGGCTGGATCGGACACGCTGGTCTCCTTCCCAAAACGCCAGTGCATTGCTCCAGGCCGATTGGCTGAGACCCGGTCCTGCGGCCCTGAGGTGCTGCCGCACAGTGCCGTAATGCCCGCGCAGGAAAGCGATTTCCGCCAGCATGGGGGCAATCTGGCGGTCGTCGACCCCGCAAGCTTTGGCCTGGGCAAAGGCTTCGCTGGCGGCTTGCAGGTCGCGCTCTTCGAGCCCTATGCGGCCGAGCAGGAACTGAAGACCGCCGTCGTGGGCGTCGAGCTTCAATGCTTCCTGCACATGTTCCTTGGCGCGCTCCAGCAACGACACCTGCGTGCTGCTGCGTGGGGCCACCATGCGCGCGAGTTGCCAGTAGTCATTGGCCAGGGCTTTCTGCTGCCATGCGGTGTCTTCAATCGGCAGGGATTCGAGTTCGGCGGTGCGCTCCCGGATGCGCTTTTCAATGGCTTTTTCCTTGCGGTTGAGCAGCGCATAGGCCAGGAGCCGCACCTCGTCCTCCGGGTCCTTGATGGCGTGCCGAAGCAGGGGCAACGCCATCTCATCTTCCAGCGACAGGGTGGCGATCAGGGCCGCTGAGCGTTGGTTGGGATCGTCTGCATGTTGCAGCGCCCCGGTCAACCGCATGGCCCATTTGACGCCCCGATCGCTGTCGTGGTCGGTGGCCTGCTCGGGCAGTGCCATCTGACCGTAGTGGTGCAGTGGCTGGCGCGCTGGGTCGGCACGCTGACGCAGCAGGGCGGGGCCGACGCCAATCAAAATGCCGATCATGCCGAGCACGGGCAGCAGCAGGGTCGAGGCGAAGACGAGGATGAGGGCGTCCTGCCTGGCGTCCTGGTAGTGCGCGGGCAGTTGCACCGTGGCCTGGCGGGTAAACATCAGAGCGGCCAACACATGCAGCAACAGGGCCATCAGCACGTCGACAGGTCTTGGCTGAAGGAACAGCATCGTGACCGCCAGGGCGTCGAGTGCCATGACCACGCCCAGCAGGGCAAAGCGCACTAAGCTGCTCAAAGCACAGCCTCCTGCGCGGTGGGCGCCGTGAGCTCAACCGTGGACGAAAACGAAGCGATCTCGCAGGTGGACTGAATCTCGGCCAGCAGTTTGCCAGCATCGCTGTGCTGACCCAGCAGCCACAGATTCGTGACAAGTCCGTTGCGGGCGGGGGCGCCATCCACCCGCGCCTTTTGCAACCGGGCGATGTAGGCGGTGGCCCCCTCCTGATCGGTCAAGGGCAGCACTTTGATCACCACCGGACGATTGGTGGTGTCTTCGCAAAGCCAGCTTTCGTCCAGGCCACGACCGCTGGCGCTGCACAGGGCCAGCAGGGCTTCACGGCGGGCGGTGTCAACGACCTTGCAGCTGATCACGGCCACGTGAAGCCCGTAGGCATTGACATCGACCCAGTGGCGCTGAAGGCTGGTCTGCAGATCCATGCCGTCACGGGCATCGGCGGCGCTCCGTGTGAGCCGGGCGAGAATATCGCCCATGTGTTTGCCCAGCACCGCCATGAGGCTGAAGGTGTCGTTGTTGACCCGGTCAAAGGGCATGTCGTTGATGCTGACCACGGCGTGGATGCGGCCGGATGAGTCCACCAGGGGCACCACGGCAATGACGTGTTCGTGGCTGGCCTCATAGCCCATGTTGGCACTGGTCAGCAGACCGGTCTTCAGGGTTTCGCGCAGCAGGGGGTTGAACACCGACAGTTCGGGGGGATCACCCACCCGGGCGGCGGCCGGTGTTTGCACCAGACCGCGGGCATTGACTTCATAAATCGCCGCCGTGTAGAGGTTTCCTTGCTCGGCGAGAATCGTGATCAGTTCTTGCGCAGTACCGCTCAGCGGAAGATGCTGATCCAGCAGAAAACGTTTTTCTCGCAGCTTCAGCAGTTCCAGTGCGGACCGAAGACTCGGCTCGGCCCCGACCAGGCGCTGTTCGAGTTGGGTGTGGGAGACCTTCAGCAACTGGTAGGCTGCCGTGAACTGTTCCAGCCGAGCCTGGTGGTACCGTGCCTGCTGTGAAAGCCGGGCCAGTCGTCTGGCCCAGATGTCACGCGCTTCGCCAGCAATCATGCCGGTCAGAACCAGCCCAACGATCTGTATGCCCACCTGGGCCGCCAGACCTCCCGGTTGCAGGTGGCTGACCCAGGCCAGCGCTGCGGCCGTCAAGATGGCGCCCACAGAGCCTTCGCGTGAGCCATAGCGCAAGCCCAGCATCAGCGGCGGCAGGAACAGCAGCGGGATCACCGTCGACCTTGCCTCACCGGGGAGCACCCAAAGGATCAAAAAAGGGAGCAGCCCTCCAATCAGGAGCGTCTCGACGTCAGCCGGGCGCAGAGACTGCGGCAGGAGACTTTTGGCCGGTGGTCGCTCCATGGGCCTATCCACCGCCTGAACCCGATCGGTTTCGCCTGATTCCGGCCGGCTTCTGCGCTGAAGGTCTTTGACGTTTTCATGCTGTTGCAGTGACCACGGTTCACCATAGAGGGCCCTGAGTCGTCGAATCCATTTCATGACATTCCCTGACTGTTTCTTTTATGGTCGTCCGTTGGAGGCTGGCACTCAAAAGGCCAGTCGGTACCCCACGCGAACGGACTTGTTGGCTTTGCTGGAGAAGTCGCTCTGGACAGTGGAGTAGTAGGCCTCCAGATCCAGCATGCCCTTTTGGGCAAGGGGAATGCTGACCACGGCGCGGGCGTTGTAGGCTTGCTCGCTGGCTGGCCATTGCCGCCCGAACCAGGCGTCCAGCAGACCGTGCATCTGGCGTTTGATGGGGTCATGTTCACCCCAGCGCAATGTGGTTCCGACGCCCAGGGTGCTGAATCGTTTGGCAACGATGCTGTCCACCGACAGCATGGGGGAAAGAACGCTGCCCACCAGGGCCGCAGGCAGTGCGGGCTCCAGACGGTTCCGCTCGGCGCTCCCCGAAACCCGCATGTTCCACCCAGGCAAACTTGCTGCCGGACGTGTACCCAGTTCAAATTCAACACGCTCCCCCCGACCCAGCGGCGTGCCTTGACGGGTGCTGAACCGCTGTGCGGCCAGTTCGATCCGGCCGTACGACGGCTCCCCCAGTTTGCCGCTGAGCGTGAAGGCCAGTTTGTCCTTCATCCCGACGGCTCTCAAGGCGGCTGAGTCTTCCACAATCGCATTGCTCATGAAGTCCACACGTGTGCTGAGTGCAGGACCCAAGGCGTGGGTCCACTCGGCCCGGCTGTACACCACCGACTTGTCGCTCCGCTGGTTGGTTCCCAGGGTGAATCGCACAGGGTCGCCACCCAATGGAAGATCGGCCAGCACGGCCACATCGGTCTCGGTGGTGGCCACGGAAAAATAGGCCTCGGCCATGTCGGCACGCAGCCGGTTGCTGGCGCCGCGAAGCGTCCAGCGCCCCCAGGACTGCGGCACCGTGACCTGCACCAGTGTGCTGTCGATGTCCAGATACCCGAGGTTTTTGGACTCCAGGCTGATGTCAAACTGCCGGCGTTGCGCGTAACGAATTTCATCGCGTTGGCGCAACAGGCCTTGTTGTGCCGTTCCTTGCGCCTGCGGCAGGTTGGCCTCAATGAGCGCCAGCGCCTCGTCGTTGCGCCCAAGCCGTCGCAGGGCGGTCACACGATCTGTCGCCGACAACTCCTGGCCGCGCTCGGCCAGTGCCGTTTCAATGGCCTGGTGATCGTTCTGGGCCAAAGCGACGCCGAGTTGTTGGTAGGCGGGTAGACGAAAGCCTTCAGCTTGGGCGCGATCCAGCCATTGGCGTGCCTCCTTGTGCTTGCCCTGCGCCAGCGTGGCGGCCACCAGCAGCTCATAGACACCTGCGTCCCGGTATCCCAGGTCCAGCATCTCCAGCAAGATCGGTTCACTGGCGGGCGCTCCTTCGAAGTCGCTCGTCAGCGATGCCTGGGCTTGCATCAGGACTTTGCGATCGGACGCCGGCAGTGCCTTGATGGCGCTCGCATGTTGACGCATGCGGGGCAAGATCTCGCGGCGCAATTCACGCGCTTCTTCTGGCCGACCGGCCTGTGCGACCAGGTAAGCAAAGCTGAGTTGCCAGGCAATATCGGCCGGGTTGTGACGGACCTGGCGTTGGTACCAAATGAGTGAGTCGTCATGCCGGGACAGTTGAAGCAGAGCGAGCGCGTAGGCACTCCAATAGGCTGGCTCTTTTTCTGCATCGGCTTGCCACAGTTTCAGGTGCTCGGCCAACCGCTGTTTGTCACCACCATCGCTCTCAAACCCGATAACTTGTAGCCGGGTCGAGAGGTTTGAGGGATTCAGCGCCAAGGCGCGGTCATAAGCCGTTCTGGCCCGGGCTTTGTCCCCTGCCTGGTTGGCGAGGCTGGCTTCATTCAACCAGAAGGCTTCATTTCCGGCAGCCTCCGGTTGTTGCGTTGCCTGCGCTGGTTGGGCGGATTGAGCAAGGGCGGCCAAGGGGGGTGTCAACATGGAGCCCATGGCCGTGACGAGCACCAGCCATCCTTTGTTGCGCTCAAGGAGGGTTTGTGGTGTGTGGAATTTTGTGGTCATGCAGCAACCCCTAAGTTAAGTGAATCCAGGCTCGGCGTGCTGATCCAGGCACCAAAGCCCAGGCTTTCAATTCGACGAGCCGTCTGTCGGGCCAGATCCTTTTGTTCTGGATCAACATAATCGATGACGGTGACCGGAAGATGGTATCGGCTTTTGATTTGTCTCAGTTGATTGAGCAGCCACAGGTGATCGTTTTCGCCAACTTTTGTATAGCATTTGCTGATCGGATCCCAGCTTTGCAACAAGGATTCTGCAACCACACCTGTGACAATTGGGTGTATGTCAGGCATCAAATCGAAACCTCGATTGACCAATATTTTAAGTTTTGGAAATCGTTTATGAATGGTTTTTATAAGACTGATCAGGGCATTCTTTTGCTGGAGGAGCAGGGCGGGTTCTTTGATCTTTAATTTGTAGCTGTCCAGCGTGTCCAGAAAAATACCTTTGAATCCCAACTTCCAGAGTTTATCGATACGGTCTTCAATAATGAAACGGCGCCAATCAGGATGGGTAAAATCGGCGATACGGCTTTGCCAGGCGTCATTGGTTCCAAAAAACCATTCGTCAGGCAGTGCTTGCGTGGCGGCTCGCCAGGATTCAGCTTCTCCCATGCTGACGTACGCAAATGGCAATATCCCCTTTTTACTGAAATCGGACAGTTGCGTAACGGCTTCTGCTTCAATCACCAGGCGGGTATTTGGCGGAAAATACTCTACCGGGATGTTTGATCCATAAAAAAAAGCAATGGCCAGCAAATCAAGATTCCTGGTTTCCATTTTGTTGGAAAGAATTTTCTTGAAAAGAAGTCTGTTGACCAGCAAGTCCCTGCATTTTTTTATCATGGCCAGCACTCTTTATGGTCTGCTGCTTTGCAACTTTTGATGGGGTGATGGACGTGTTCGCTGAACCTGAGGGCAAGACATTTTGACTGCTTGTCAGAGGCTTGGTGTGACCGTGCTCGCGGCAAGCCGTTCGACTGACGGGTTGGTTCGCGGTGCTTGGCTGCGGCATGGACGCTTGCTGACGACAGTTCAAGATGGGTAGTAGTTCCTAAGTGTTAACACTGTAGCGAGATGTTACCATCAGGCTGTCGGGGCGGTTTGTGCGTCGCCGCACAATTTGCCAAAATTGACACAGTTTCAGCCGGTTGTTTCGATACGGGCGACCGGTTTTGCCTTGTTGCAGGCGGGTGCGGCTGGCTGGCTTGAGCCAGCCTCTGGGCTTGCCCCGCTGCAGGAACCGTCTGTTGTCCGTGAGTGCCTGGCAGTCGGTAGCGGCTGTCAGGGTTTGGACCATGTTCAGCAGCGATTCTGTCTGTTCGGTCAATTTCCCCTGCCTTGCGATCATGGCTGTTTATATGATGAGCGGCACCCCAGATTTTGAGGCCGCTCAATTTGGGGCGCAACGGGCCGACGTGCCACAGACGCTGGGCGTTGACATCCACCTGGATTCTTGATGTGTCAACCGGAAAACTGCATATGTCCACGCCATGGAACAAGTAGACGCCGTGGTGATTGGCGCCGGTGTGATCGGTTTGGCCGTGGCGAGGGCGCTTGCGCAGCGCGGGCGTGAGGTGATGGTGCTGGAGCGCGAAAACGCCGCGGGCTGCGGGACCAGTTCGCGCAACAGCGAGGTGATTCACGCGGGCATTTACTACCCCGCGGGATCTTTGAAAGCCGACCTGTGTGTGCAGGGCCGCGAGCTGCTTTACGCCTACTGCGCTGAGCGGGGCATTGGACACAGCCGCTGCGGCAAGCTGATTGTGGCCACCACGCCGAGCCAGCTGTCGGCATTGCCGGGCATTGTGGGCAAGGCGCGTGCGAATGGCGTCGAGGACTTGAGGCTGCTGACCCCCGAGGAGGCGATGGCCATGGAGCCGGCCCTGTCGTGCCTGGGTGCGGTGCATTCACCATCGACCGGCATTGTGGACAGCCACGCCCTGATGCTTTCTCTGCAAGGTGATCTGGAGAACGCGGGTGGACTGGTCGCTCTGCACACCGGCGTGGCACAACTGCGCGTGGCGCCGGGCGGCATTAAGGTGCTCACGGAGGAGGGCACCTGCTTGCTGGCGCGCACGGTGGTGAATGCGGCTGGCCTGAGCGCCTGTGCTGTGGCGCTGCGCACGGAGGGGCTGGCACGCCAGTATGTGCCAAGGGCCTGGTTTGCAAAGGGCAACTATTTCACGCTGTCGGGGCGCTCGCCTTTTTCACGCCTGATCTACCCGGCACCAGAGCCTGGCCGGCACCTGGCGGGGCTGGGGGTGCACCTGACCATCGACCTCGGTGGGCAAGCCAAGTTTGGCCCGGATGTGCAGTGGGTGGATTCGGCGGACGATCTGCAGGTGGACCCGGCTCGGGGCGAGGCTTTCTATGCGGAGGTGCGCCGGTACTGGCCCGCGCTGCCCGACGGCGCTCTGCAGGCGGGCTACGCGGGCATCCGGCCCAAAATCAGTGGTCCGCACGACCCAGCCGCCGATTTTTTAATTCAGGGGCCCCAGACGCATGGGGTGTCGGGGCTGGTGAACCTGCTGGGGATTGAGTCGCCAGGGCTCACCAGTTGCCTGGCCCTTGCTGAGCGCGTGGTTCGCCTGGTCTGAGCGACCGGTCGGACTGCTGCGAGGGGTCTTGCTATCCGGTGCGCATGCTGTGCGCCTTGATGGCCTGTGCCGATTCCCGGACCAGACCTGGGCCTTTGTAGATCAGGCCGGTGTAGATTTGCACCACGTCAGCACCCGCCTGGATTTTGCTCACAGCGTCTTCGCCGCTCATGATGCCGCCCACCCCGATGATGGGGAAACCCTTGCCCAGGCTGGCGCGCAGGCGGCGGATCACCTGGTTGCTCGCTTGCAGCACGGGTGCGCCTGACAGGCCGCCGGCTTCATGGGCGTGGGGCATGCCGGCCACGGCTTCGCGGCTCAGTGTGGTGTTGGTGGCGATCACGCCAAATGCGTTGTTGGCCTGACCGTCGCTGGCGGCGCCGTAGCGCATCAGCGTGGCCGCGATCACGTCGATCTGGGTGTCGTCGAGGTCGGGTGCAATTTTCAGGAAGATGGGAATGCGCCGGCCTGACTGTTGGGCCAATTGCTCACGTCGCTCGGCCACCGCGCCCAGCAGTGCGTCCAGTGCTTCGTCGCTTTGCAGGCTGCGCAGGTTTTGTGTGTTGGGGCTGGAGATGTTGACTGTGACGTAGTCGGCATGCGGATAAACCCCATCCAGGCAGGTGAGGTAGTCGCCGGTGGCCTGCCCAATGGGTGTACTGGCGTTTTTGCCAATGTTCAGGCCCAGCAACATGGCTGGCTTGCCGGCCGACCGGGCGGTACGAAAACGTGCGCGCTGCACGTTGGCCACAAAAGCGTCGAGTCCCTCGTTGTTGAAGCCCAGGCGGTTGATCAAGGCGTTGGCTTTCGGGAGCCTGAACATGCGCGGCTTGGGGTTGCCCGGCTGGCCTTTGGGCGTGACGGTGCCCACTTCGACAAAGCCGAAACCCATTGCGGCCAGGCCGTCGATGCAGTGTGCGTTTTTGTCAAGACCCGCGGCCAGACCCACGCGGTTGGGAAACTTCAGGCCGGCCAATGTCGCGGGATCGTCCACCCTTGCTTCGCTGTACAGACATGTCAGCGGCGAGTGTTGCAGCCGGGCAAGGGCATGCAGCGTCAGTTCATGGGCGGCTTCGGGGTCCATCCCAAACAGAAATGGACGGGCGAAGGCGTAGGGCAGAAGGGACATTGGATAATCAAGTGGTTATTGTTTACACCGATTGTCTCAAATGACCCAAGACGAACTCAAAACCCTGGTCGGACAGGCCGCTCTGCAGTACGTGACCCCCGGCGAAATTGTTGGTGTGGGCACGGGCTCCACGGTCAACAAGTTCATTGACGCGCTGGCCACCATGAAGGCGCAGATACCCGGCGCGGTGTCCAGTTCCGTGGCATCCACGGCCCGCCTGCAGGCGCTGGGCATTCCGGTGTTCGAGGCCAATGCCGTGGGCGAGTTGTCGGTTTACATCGATGGTGCCGACGAAATTGATGCCCAAGGCTTCATGATCAAAGGGGGGGGCGCCGCGCTCACCCGCGAGAAAATCGTGGCGGCACAGTCTCGCCGCTTTGTATGCATTGCCGACGACACCAAGATGGTCAAGGCACTGGGCGCATTTCCGTTGCCGGTGGAAGTGATCCCGATGTCCACCGCACGGCTGGTGCGGCAATTTGAAGCCCTGGGCGGCAAAGCCCAGATTCGACTCAAGGACGGCGTCCCCTTGGTGACCGACAACGGGCAGCACATTCTGGATGTGACCGGTTTGCACATCACCGACCCGCTGGGCTTTGAGAGCATGGTCAACCAGTGGCCGGGTGTGGTGACGGTTGGCGTTTTTGCCCACCAGCGCGCCCATGTGTGCCTGCTGGGCACCGCCAGCGGCGTCAAAACGCTGACCTTCTGACGCTTGACGTTGTCAGCAGAGCCGGAGAGCAAGCCCGGCGAAACCCGGGCAAAGCCGGCGCGCTACCGGACTCGGCTTAGAACCTGATGCCCGATGGGTTGAGCACGGGGGGCGCTACGGGTACCACAGGTTCTGCCGGTGTTTGAGGGCGGTTGGTGACCGGTGCCGCACGCTGTGCGGCTTCCACCGCCACCAGGGGGCTGGGTGCCGGGCGCCGGTATTGGGACGGCAGGACAGACTGCTGGGGGTAACCCGCCGCATCCAGAAACTGGGTCCATTCGGCGTCCGAGTAGCCCTTGATCTGCTGAGACCCGATGGTCAGGAACGGCAGAGATGTCTCACCACTGAGCCGTTTCAGCGCTTCACTGTCCTGGGCGGTTGTGATGGTCTTTTCGGAATAGGGGATGCCGCGGCTGTTCAGCAGGTTGCGCCCGCTGTTGCACGGCGCGCAGTCGGTGCTGGTGTACAGCGTGACGGGGTAGCGGCTGGCCACTTGGCGCAGTGCAAATGGCAGTTGCGCGTTTGCACTGGCGACTGTGTTGGCCGTGGCGCTGCCCACGGGGCGTGCGTTCACATGAGCAGGGGGCGGCTGGTCGGAGTAGGTGACGCGGCCATCCGGGCCCACGATGCGGTAAACGCCTTGCGCCATCACAGGCACGGCAACCAGTCCCATGACAAGAGCCAGAACAGCTAAACGAAGGGGGCCAGTCTGGCGCTGGGTGCAGGGGTTCTCGGTGAAGTCGGCGCTGGGTGTCATGCGAGTCCTCTTGGCAGTGAGCGAGATACATCAATTCAGGCCATGCCTTGGTGGCGCAGCAAGGCATCGATGCTCGGCTCTCGCCCGCGAAACGCCTTGAACGACTCCATGGCCGGGCGGCTTCCGCCAGCTTCCAGGATGGCCTGGCGGTAGCGGCGCCCGGTGGCCACGTCGAGCGTGCTGTGGCCATTGGCCTGGGCCGCTTCTTCAAAAGCGGCGTAGGCGTCAGCCGACAGCACTTCAGCCCACTTGTAGCTGTAGTAACCCGCGGAATAGCCGCCGGCAAAGATGTGGCTGAAGGTGTGGGGCGTGCGGCTGTAGGCGGGCGGTTGCAGCACCGCGACCTCGTCGCGCACCTGCTGTTGCAGCGCCAGAATGGCTTCGCCGCTCGTGACAGGCTCGGGCTGGCTGTGCAACAGCATGTCAAAGAGCGAAAACTCCACCTGACGCAGCGTTTGCAGACCGCTTTGGTAGTTTTTGGCGGCGAGCATCTTGTCGAACAGCGCGCGTGGCAGCGGCTCCCCAGTGTCCACATGGGCCGTCATGTGCTTGAGCACGTCCCATTCCCAGCAGAAATTTTCCATGAACTGGCTGGGCAGCTCCACAGCATCCCATTCCACGCCGCTGATGCCCGATACATCGCGTTCGTTCACCTGGGTCAGCATGTGGTGCAGGCCGTGACCGAATTCGTGGAAGAGGGTGATCACATCGTCGTGGGTGAGCAGTGGTGGCTTCTTGATGCCGTCGACCTCAACGCTGTCGGCAAAATTGCAGACCAGGTGGGCCACCGGCGTTTGCAGCAGCCCCGTGTCCGGGCGCAGCCAGCGGGCCCGGACATCGTCCATCCAGGCGCCACCGCGTTTGCCGGTGCGTGCGGCCGGGTCCAGGTAAAACCGGCCCACCAGCTGCGTGCCTTCGGGCGTGCTGCGTTCAATGCGGTAAAACTCGACGCCTGGATTCCAGACGGGCGCAGTGTCGCGTCGAATGGCCACTTCGAACAGCGTTTCAACGATCTGGAACAAGCCCGCCAGTACCTTGGGGGCTGTGAAATACGGTTTGACTTCTTGCTCGCTGAAGGCGTAGCGCGCTTCCTTGAGCTTTTCGCCGATGTAGGGCCAGTCCCAGGCCTGCGGATCGTTCAGGCCCAGTTCGCTGGCGGCGAAGGCACGAAGATCGGCCACGTCTTTGTCGGCATACGGCCGGGCCTTCTGGCCCAGATCGCGCAGGAATGCAATCACTTGTTCCGGTGTTTCGGCCATCTTGGGCACCAGCGAGACGTCCGCAAAGTGGCGGTGGCCCAACAGTTTCGCTTCTTCATGGCGCAGCGCCAGCAGCTCGCCCATGATCGCCGCGTTGTCGAACTTCACGGCATCGCCCTCGGCCTGGTCGCTGGCTCGGGTGGCGTAGGCGCGGTAGAGCTTTTCGCGCAGCGCACTGCTGTGGGCGAACTGCATCACGGGCAGATAGCAAGGCATTTTCAGCGTGAGCTTGTGACCGGTCTTGTCATCGGTCTTGGCCGCAGCGGCGGTGGCCTGTTGCACGTCTTCGGGCACACCCTTCAGGTCTTCGGTCGAAACGTACAGGGCGAACGCATCGGTTGCATCCAGTGCGTTTTCACTGAATTTCTGGCCCAGTTCGGCCTGGCGTTCTTGCAGCCAGGCAAAGCGGAGTTTGGCCTCGCCTTGCAGGTCGGCACCACCCAGCACGAAACCGCGCATGGCATTTTTGTGGGCCTGGGCCTGCTCGGGTGTCAGGCTGGCCGGATCCATGGCCTTGTATTTGGCGTAGAGCCGCTCGTCAGCGCCCAGGCGGGTCCAGAACTCGGTGACCTTGGGGAGGGCTTCGTTGTAGGCCGCACGCAACTCGGGCGTGTCGGCCACGCTGTTAAGGTGGCTCACCGCTCCCCAGGCGCGTGAAAGGCGTTCTGCGGGAACGTCCAGAGTCCGGGAGATTTTTGACCATTCCGCAGGAAACTCCGTTGCCGTGACCGTTTCAAGCGCGGAGCTGGTGGCCTCCAGCAGGGCGTCAATGGCCGGCGCCACCAACGTGGGCGTGATGACATCAAACAGCGGCAGATCGGAAAAATCCAGCAAGGGATTGAGTGTGGCGGGGGCGGTGCGGTCGTTCATGGCTGTTCAGATGTGGCGCTGGGTGCGAAGTTCAAGTCGGTGGGAGGCTGTTGCAGGCAGTACCGGGTAAAAAAAAGGACAACAAAGCATGTTAGCCATGCCCGATTGTCCTGTGTACTGTCCGGAAGGCGTTCCGGCCCGTGCTTATTGCGATTGAGCGCTTTTCTTGACGCTTTTTTGCATCGGCTTGGCGCGTTTGACCTGGCCACCGGTGGTCAGGCGCTGGTTGCCCAGCACGCGCACCACTTTCACCTCAGGCCGCTGACCGCCGCGGCTGCTGAATTTCAACACCTTGACATCGCGTGGACCGGGCATGCGGTCTTCGTCAACCGCTTTTTCTTTCTCGGGCATGGGACGCCAGAGCACCAGCAGCTTGCCAATGTGTTGGATCGGCGCGGCGTCGAGTTCATCGGCCAATGTTTGCAGCATGGCTTCCCGGGCTGCACGGTCGTCGTTGAAAACACGAATCTTGATCAACCCATGCGCTTTGAGTGCCGCATCGGCTTCTTTTTTGACGGCAGGGCTCAGTCCGTCGCCGCCAATATGGACGACAGGATCAAGGTGGTGGGCCTCGGCGCGGTGGACTTTGCGCTGGGCGGGGGTGAGTGTGATCTGAGGCATGGGACAATTATCGTTTAACGGCGGCCGTTGTGCGTTTTTCGTGCAGGCTGCCTGTCAGGGTCTGTGCGCAGCATGAAAGTCAAAACCAAGAGCAAGAAGGTCAACAAGGCCTGGCTCAATCAACACGTCAACGATACCTATGTGCTTCTGGCCAAGAAGGACGGGTACCGAGCGCGCGCTGCCTACAAGCTCAAAGAGCTCGACGAAACGCTGGGGCTGATCCGTCCGGGGCAGTGTGTGGTGGACCTGGGTTCCACACCCGGTGCCTGGAGCCAGTATGCCCGGCGCCGTCTGAGCCCGCAGGGTGCGGCCGTGGGGGCGCTGCACGGCACCATCATCGCGCTGGACATGTTGCCCATGGACCCGGTTGAGGGCGTGCACTTCATTCTGGGCGATTTCGGTGAGCCCGTGGTGCTGGCCCAGCTTGAACAGTCGTTGCTGGACCGCGGCGTGAGTGCCGTGGATGTGGTTTTGTCGGACATGGCGCCCAATCTCTCGGGCATTGGCTCCACCGATGCAGCCCGCATTGCCGACCTGGTCGAGTTGGCGGTGGACTTTGCCGTGAATCACCTCAAACCCGACGGCGCGCTCGTGGTCAAGCTCTTTCATGGTGGCGCCTACGACCCCATGGTGGCGCTGTTTCGGCAGACTTTTCGCACCGTCAAAGCGATCAAACCCAAGGCTTCGAGAGAAAAATCGTCTGAAACCTTTCTGGTTGGCATGGGTCTCAAAAACAAGCGCTTGCCTGACGCGGGTGTCGACACACCAAAATGACTAACCCTTCGATTGATATTGCCTCAGTATTTATCAAGGGCACGCCCGCTTGAAAGTCCTAAAATGGACTCAACATGTTTATGTCTATCAATATCCCCGCCAGGAGCAGCACTTGAACAACCAGTGGTTTTCGAAAATCGCCGTGTGGATGGTTATCGCCATGGTGCTTTTCACCGTCTTCAAGCAGTTTGACGGTCGCACCAACGCGAGTGCCGGTACGGTCGGCTACTCCGAGTTTCTTGATCTCGTCAAATCTGGCGGTCTCAAGTCGGCCACCATTCAGGAAGGCGCAGGCGGCACCGACATCGTGGCCATTACTACCGATGACCGTCGCGTGCGCACCACCGCCACTTACCTCGACCGCGGTCTGGTCGGCGACCTGATCAACAACAACGTCAAATTTGATGTGCGTCCCCGCGAAGAAGGCTCGCTGCTGATGACCTTGCTGGTCAGCTGGGGTCCCATGTTGCTGCTGATTGGTGTGTGGATTTATTTCATGCGCCAGATGCAGGGTGGCGGCAAAGGCGGTGCTTTCAGCTTCGGCAAGAGCAAGGCGCGGCTGCTTGACGAAAGCAGCAACACCGTGACGTTTGCGGACGTGGCAGGTTGCGACGAAGCCAAGGAAGAAGTCAAAGAGGTGGTGGACTTCCTGAAAGATCCGGCCAAATTCCAAAAGCTGGGTGGGCGCATTCCCCGCGGTCTGTTGCTGGTCGGCCCTCCCGGCACCGGTAAAACCTTGCTGGCCAAGGGCATTGCTGGCGAAGCCAAGGTGCCGTTTTTCAGCATTTCAGGTTCTGATTTCGTGGAAATGTTTGTCGGTGTGGGTGCATCTCGCGTGCGCGACATGTTCGACAACGCCAAGAAAAACGCACCCTGCATCATCTTCATCGACGAGATCGACGCTGTCGGGCGCCAGCGGGGCGCGGGCCTTGGCGGCGGCAACGACGAGCGTGAGCAGACGCTGAACCAGATGCTGGTCGAGATGGACGGCTTTGACACTAACGCTGGCGTGATCGTGGTGGCTGCCACCAACCGGCCCGACATTCTGGACGCTGCTTTGCTGCGCCCAGGCCGATTTGACCGGCAGGTGTATGTGACGCTGCCCGATATCCGCGGCCGTGAGCAAATTTTGAACGTTCACATGCGCAAGGTGCCCTTGGGTACCGACGTGAACCCGAGCGTGATCGCCCGCGGCACGCCCGGCATGAGCGGTGCCGACCTGGCCAACCTGTGCAACGAGGCCGCGCTGATGGCTGCACGCCGCAACGCTCGCGTGGTGGAAATGCAGGACTTCGAGAAGGCCAAGGACAAGATCTTCATGGGTCCCGAGCGCAAGAGCATGGTCATGCCCGAGGAAGAGCGCCGCAACACGGCGTACCACGAATCCGGCCACGCACTCATCGGTAAGCTCCTGCCCAAGTGCGATCCGGTGCACAAGGTCACCATCATTCCCCGCGGCCGTGCCCTGGGTGTGACGATGAGCCTGCCGGCCCAAGACCGCTACAGCTACGACAAAGACTACATGCTGAACCAGATCAGCATGCTGTTCGGTGGCCGCATTGCCGAAGAGGTGTTCATGCACCAGATGACCACCGGTGCCAGCAACGACTTTGAGCGTGCGACGACAATTGCCCGTGACATGGTCATGCGCTACGGCATGACCGATGCGCTGGGACCGATGGTGTACGCGGAAAACGAAGGGGAAGTGTTCCTTGGCCGTTCGGTGACGAAAACCACGAACATGAGCGAGCAGACCATGCAAAAGGTCGACAGTGAAGTGCGCCGCATCATTGACCAGCAATACAAACTGGCCCGTGATCTGATCGAACAGCACACCGACCAGATGCACGCCATGGCCAAGGCCTTGCTGGAATGGGAGACCATTGATGCAGACCAGATCGATGACATCATGGCGGGCAAGCCACCGCGTCCTCCCAAAGACTGGACGCCGCGCAACCCCTCTGTGGGTGGTGGTGGAAATGGCGCCTCGCCTGCGGTGAGCACGGATCCGGCGCCGACCGCCGCCTGAACCAGCGGTTCGTCCAGTTTCAATATGCGGGGCCTAGGGCCCCGCTGTTGTTTTCTCTTTCAGTGTTGGATGCAAGGTACGTCATGCGCTGGCTCACTTCCCGCTTTGACTTGGATCTGTCCACCCCTCAGGTGATGGGCATCGTCAACGTGACGCCCGATTCGTTTTCGGACGGTGGCCGGCACGCCACCACCGCAGCGGCCCTGCGTTACTGCGAGCAGCTGTTGAAGGACGGCGCTCACATGCTCGACATTGGCGGCGAGTCGACTCGGCCTGGTAGCCCGGCGGTAGGACTGGTGGAAGAATTGGCCCGCGTGCTGCCCGTGGTGCAGGGTGCGGTGACGCTGGGCGTTCCCGTGTCCGTGGACACGTACAAGCCCGAGGTGATGCGCGCCGTGCTCGACGCAGGCGCTGATGTGGTGAACGACATATGGGCCTTGCGCCAGGGTGATGCCCTGGCGGTTATCGCTTCTCACCCGCGATGTGGCGTGTGTCTGATGCACATGCACCGCGACCCGCAAACCATGCAGTTGGCGCCCATGGAAGGCGAGGTGGTGAATCAGGTTGGCGATTTCTTGCGTGAACGGGCAGAGGCCTTGACGGCGCTGGGTGTAACCTTTGAGCGCATCGTTCTTGATCCCGGCATTGGTTTTGGCAAAACAGTGGCGCAAAACTTTAGCTTGCTGGCGCGCCAGAAACCCTTGCTGGCGTTGGGGTATCCGTTGCTGGCGGGTTGGTCCCGCAAGTCCTCGCTGGGGCAGGTGACAGGGCGCGAGGTGCCGGCAGAGCGCGTGTCAGCCAGTGTGGCTGCGGCCCTGTTGTCGGTCGAGCGGGGTGCACGTGTGGTGCGCGTGCACGACGTTCGTGAAACCGTCGATGCACTGAAGGTCTGGCAGGCCAGTTTGCCACTGTAAGGCTCAGCCCCGCAGTGGCACCCGGATAATGCGGGATGGTGCGGACCGGACACCGGTACCGACATTTCACCAAAGATCCACGGACTTCAAGAAGAGAAAGACGATCGCATGACTCGCAAATATTTCGGTACCGACGGCATCCGCGGTACCGTTGGCCAAGCGCCTATCACGCCCGATTTTGTACTCAGACTGGCTCATGCGGTGGGCCGTGTGCTCAAGCGCACGGAAGCGCGCCCTGCGGTACTGATTGGAAAAGACACCCGTATTTCAGGTTACATGCTGGAAAGTGCCCTCGAAAGCGGTTTCAACTCGGCGGGCGTGGACGTGGTGCTGTTGGGGCCTGTGCCCACTCCCGCCGTGGCCTACCTGACCCGAGCCCAGCGGGCCAGCCTGGGGGTGGTGATTTCGGCCAGCCACAACCCGTTTGCAGACAACGGCATCAAGTTCTTCAGTGCCCTTGGCACCAAGCTGCCGGATGACTGGGAGCTTGCGGTGGAATCTGTTCTGGAAGAGGCACCGGTGTGGGTCGACTCTGCCAGTCTGGGTAAGACCCGGCGCATGGATGACGCCTCTGGACGCTACATTGAGTTTTGCAAAAGCACCTGTTCGCACTCATTCTCTTTGAAAGGCCTGAAGATCGTGGTCGATGGTGCCAATGGTGCCGCGTACCAAATTGCCCCTGACGTGTTCCATGAACTCGGCGCGGAGATGATCAAGATTGGCTGTGCGCCCGATGGCCTGAACATCAACCAGGCCGTGGGCGCTACCCACCCACAGGCCCTGGTGGAGGCGGTGAAGGCCCATGGCGCAGACTATGGCATTGCCTTGGACGGAGATGCGGATCGACTCCAGATGGTGGACTCCAGCGGTCGCTTGTTCAATGGCGATGAGCTGTTGTACCTGATTGCTTCAGACCGGATTGCGCGTGATATCGATGTGCCCGGTGTGGTCGGCACACTCATGACGAACAAGGCGGTGGAGGTGGCTTTCAAGCGTAAAGGGGTGAAGTTCGTGCGCGCCAGGGTGGGAGACCGCTATGTGCTGGAAGAATTGGAACGCCATGGCTGGGTGCTGGGGGGCGAGGGCTCTGGGCATATTCTCGTGCTGGACCGCCACACCACGGGTGATGGCCTCGTATCGGCCTTGCAGGTGCTGCACGCGTGCGTGGACAGCGGCAAGACGATGGCGCAATTGCTGGCCGATGTCACGCTGTTCCCGCAAACCCTCATCAATGTGCGTCTGCAGCCCGGCCAGGATTGGAAAACCAACCAGCGCCTGACCGACGAAACCCGCGCCGTGGAGGCCGAGCTGGGTGACGCCGGGCGGGTGCTGATCCGTGCCAGCGGCACCGAACCGCTGCTACGGGTGATGGTGGAAGCACGCGACGCCCAGCAGGCACAGTCTTGCGCCGAGCGCCTCGTCGATGCTGTGCAATGCCAGGTGCCCGCATGAGTGCGCCTGGCCAGACCTACACGCCTGCCCCGATCCGGGTGGTGCGCGCAGACTACGCCAATCCGGCACACGCCGATGCGATGGTGATGTTGCTCGACGCCTATGCCCGCGACCCCGCCGGCGGTGGCGAGCCTTTGTCGGACTTCGCGAGGAGAAATCTGGTCCCGGCACTTGCCAGCAGACCGCAGGCCTACAGTGTGCTGGCTTGGGACGGCGATGCCCCGGTGGGCCTGGTCAACTGCATGGAGGGCTTTTCTACCTTCGCTTGCAAGCCCTTGGTGAACGTGCACGACGTGGCGGTGCTGGCCAGTCACCGTGGCCGCGGTGTGGCCCAGCAGATGCTGGCGTTGGCCGAAGCGATGGCCCGCGAGTGCGGTGCGGTGAAGATGACGCTGGAGGTTCTTTCGGGCAATGCGTCGGCGAGGAAGCTGTACGAGCGCATGGGCTTCGTGGGCTATCAGCTCGATCCAGCGATGGGCACGGCGCAATTCATGCAGAAACTGTTGCCGCCCCAGCCACAGTCCTGTTGATCGGGCACCACCAGGCGCTCAGGTTCGCGCACATCACCCGACCGTGATGGGCGTGTTGGATGGGCCATTCCATCGTGCGTCAGCGTGGCGTGGAGGACAACCGCAGTTGATCACCTGCCGCCACGCCGCGCAGGAACTCGACCAACCGGGGGTCGGTATTCGCCTCGGCGACCAACTCAGCGGCGCGGATGGTGTCGCGTGTGAAACCCAGTACGGTTTGCAGACGTGTCGATTTCTGGATCCAGCGCTGCGCCCGCCGCTTGGGCAGAACGGCTTGCAGCGCTTCGGTGCCGTAGCGCAGGCGCTTGGCCATAATGCGGATGCGGTGCTGGCTTTCCATGTGGCCGATGTCCTTCGTCGCGGCTTGCAATTGCTTGTGAAGCCGGTCCGTGCGGTGGCGGGCCCAGCGACGCAGCGTCACCGGCTTGTTGCCCGACGGCTCACCGGTCGCTCTGGTGTCGAGCAAGCCTTCTATCCATCGCAGCGCAGCCAGCAACGCCACACCCACCTCGGGTGCTTCAAGTGCGTACCGCACCGACTTGCGCTGGAGATGGGCGGTCTTCCGCAAGGCTTGTGTCACCGTTTCCCAGTTTTCTTGGCGACGGATGTCGCCTGCCGTGTAGGCGTCGTACCACTGGGGGAGGGTCTCGGTCAGTGCAACGTCCAGATCTCGCAAGGTGCCCAGAAAACCCAGCAGCGGTTCGAGGGGTTCCCATGATGGCTGCAGTTCAACCGGCAGCGTTGACCGGAAGAGACGCTGGGCACTTTTGAAACGCCGCCAGCCAACGCGGGCCTGATGCACGACTTCTGGGTCTTCCGAGGTGCGCAAGGCCTGCAGATTGACGGTGAATTGACCCAGCATTTCTCTAAGCATGTGTCCGGCCGCCACCGGCACAGGCACGTTGTTTTTGAGCGGGGTGGGCTTCGCTTTCACGGGCGCATCCAGGGTTCCCCGCGACAATGCCGCGCCCCTTTCGGTCAGGCTCAAGGGGGTCGGCAGCACGGCCAGCGTTGGTGCGATCTTCTGGGCCACTTCGAACAACGCCACCGGATGGCCGGCCATCAACACCAGTTCCAGTTCGCACACAGGGGCGCTCTGGCCTCCTGCCGAGATGTTTCCGATGTTCAGCACCACATCAATCAGACTGCCATCGCGCTGGCGTACCGGCCAGGTTGTGCGCTCCACCCGGGTGGTGAAGCAAGGTTCGAGGCTACCCGTAGCCGTGTCATCCGGGGCGATGTTTGGCGGGGTCTCTGATGGGGTGGCGTCCGGTCCCGGCTTGTGCGTGGGGCTTGGCGATGTCCACTCCACAACCTCGTACTTGGGCTTTCGCCGCACCAGCGGTGGCGTTCGGGCCAACTGCCTGGCCAGCTTGGCTGGGTCTGATGTGGGCAGCGCCAGCCGGAGTGTTGTCGGGATCGGTTGGAAACTGGGTGCAATGGGCTTCATGTGAGGCGGTCCCCGGATTCAAGCATGCAAAGGCTGAAGCATGACAGATGTCGACAAGCTGTCTCCGGTGCTGCCAACGGTGCTTCGAATGATCGCCCAGGGGCTGCGGTCTTGCACCACAAACAACACCGGGTCGGTGCATCGGGTTGCTTTTTATGACCCCGTGTTTAGCACAATCAGACGACATCTTGATGGCATTGTGGTGTGGCTGCCAAACGTTTTGGCTGGGGCATTCATACGGGTGTCACAGGCCCTGCAGAAGATTGTTCCATGTCATTCGATTGCCCCCCCAGAAAACTCCGCGAGGCTGCTGAGGCATGGGACCTGCTTGCCCATGCTGCGCTAGCCCGCGTCAATGTCGGACTGTCCCCCGTCTCACTGGCGCGCGCCTGGACCGACTGGGTGCTCAATCTGGCTGTTTCTCCAGGCACCCAGGCCCGCCTGGCCACGGAGGCGCAGACACTCGGGTTGAAGTGGGTGAGCGAGTCGTTGCGTGCTGCTGCGCCTAACCTGTTGCCCGGGGTTTCGGCTGCCGATAGACCCTACGCCGACGCCGATGCCGATGCCGGTGGATCACACAACGTGCCGCTGTCCCAAGATCCCCGCTTTGACGACCCAGCCTGGGGCTGTTGGCCTTGGAGCGCCATGGCCTCGGGCAATCAGGCTTGGGATCGCTGGTGGCAGAGCGCCGCCGAGTTGCGCGGCATGGAGCCGTACGCTCGCGAACAGGTGCGGTTCTTCGCCCGGCAATGGCTGGACATGGTCTCGCCGGGCAATTGCCTCCTGTCCAACCCTCAGGCACTGCGCAAGGCGGCAGACTCCCGGGGCCAGAGCCTGGTAACGGGTATGGGTCATGCGGTGGATGCGTGGCGCCAGCGCCATGGGCTCGCACCGCTGCAATCGGGCAGTGAGGCGTTGGCTCCGGGGCAGGGCCTGGCCATGACACCGGGGCAGGTGGTGTTCCGCAATCACCTGATCGAACTGATCCAGTACCAACCGGCCACTCCGCAGGTGTTTGCCGAGCCGGTGCTGATTGTTCCGTCCTGCATCATGAAGTACTACATCCTGGATTTGTCGCAGCACAACTCCATGGTGCGCTGGCTGGTGGCACAGGGGCACACCGTCTACATCGTGTCGTGGCGCAATCCGGGTGAGCAGGATGCCCGCCTGTCGCTTGACGACTACGTGCGGTTGGGCGTGCTGGATGCCCTGGACCATGTGCGTTCGACCACGCAACAGCCGGTGCACTTGGCCGGCTACTGCCTGGGAGGCACCTTCACCGCCATCGCGGCCGCAGCCCTCGCGTCACCCGAGGCCTCGGTCAGCTTACCGTCTCCCGTGGCCAGCCTGACGCTGATGGCCGCCGAAACCGATTTCTCCGAACCGGGAGAAATGGGGGCGCTGATCGATACAGCCCAGGTGGAGATGCTCGAAGCCATGATGGCCGAGCAGGGTTTCCTGAGCGGGCGGCAGATGGCCGGCTCGTTCCAGTTCCTGCATTCACGCGAGCTGGTGTGGTCACAGCGCACCCGCTCGGTGCTGCTGGGAGAGCCGCCGTACAGCAGCGACCTGATCGTCTGGAACGCCGATGTGACACGCCTTCCAGCGGTGATGCACAGTCAGTATTTGCGCCACATGTACTTGGGCAACGACCTGGCCGTGGGGCGCTACGCGTTCGAGGGGCAAGCGGTCTCGCTGCGAGACATCACCAGGCCCCTGTTCGCGGTGGGTACCGCCAAAGACCATGTGTCGCCGTGGCGCTCGGTGTTCAAGATTCACCAGCTGGTCGACGCGGACGTGACCTTCGTGCTGACCAACGGTGGGCACAACGCGGGTATCGTGTCCGAACCCGGCCACCCCGGGCGAAACTACCAGATGAAGACCAGCGCCCAGGCTGATAGACAACCCACCCCCGACGAATGGATGGCCACGGCCGCGCACCACCAGGGCAGTTGGTGGACCGCTTGGAGCGGCTGGATGCAAGAGCACGGCAGCGGCGAGAGGGTTGATGCGCGTCAGCCGCCCGCCGATTCCGCGCTGGGTGCGGCGCCAGGCCGCTGCGTGCTGCTGCGGCACGGTGACTGAGCCGGATTCCACCGTGGCCGCCCACTCCCTGCTTCTCACGTTGAACGCAGGTTCGTCCTCGGTGAAGTTCGCGGTCTATGCGACCACCGATGGGCTGCCGCTGCTGGCCGCCGGACAGGTTGAAGGCCTGGGCACCTGCACCACGTTTTCGGTCACATCCGCCGGGGCGAGTCGGTCCGATCACAGCGTCCAGCTGGGTCATGGTGTTGCAGGCCATGCGGAGGCGGTTCACGTCATCCTGCGGTGGCTGGAGCAGGCCCACGCCGGCATCCGTGTGGCGGTGGTGAGTCACCGGGTGGTGCATGGCGGTATCGACCATCGGGTTCCCGTGCTGATCGACGATGCACTGGTCGCCGATCTGGAGCGCCTCGTGCCGCTTGCCCCCCTGCACCAGCCGCACAACCTCGCGGGCATACGGGCCGCCCGGATGGCGTTCCCCGTTGCGCCGCAGATCGCCTGCTTCGACACCTCTTTTCACCGCAACCATTCTTTTGTGGCTGATACCTTTGCACTGCCGCGCAGTTTCTACGACGAAGGTGTCCGGCGCTACGGCTTTCACGGCTTGTCCTACGAGTTCATGGCGCGTCGCCTGCGCGCCTACGATCCGGTACTCGCCCACGGTCGCGTCATCGTCGCGCACCTGGGCAACGGTGCGTCCATGTGCGCCATGCGCGAAGGCCGCTCGGTGGCGTCAACCATGGGGTTCTCGGCACTCGATGGACTGCCCATGGGTACGCGTTGCGGTCAGCTGGATCCGGGCGTGGTGCTGTACCTGATGACGGAAAAAGGCATGGATGCGGCGGCTATCGCCCAACTGCTGTACCAGCAGGCGGGTCTCAAGGGCATGTCCGGCCTGTCGCACGACGTTCGTGAGTTGCAGAGCTCGGACAGCCCTGCCGCGCGGGATGCGCTGGCGTATTTTGCGTATCGCGGGCGGCGCGAGATCGGGGGGCTGGCCGCCAGCCTGGGCGGACTCGATGCCCTGGTGCTCACCGGTGGCATCGGGGAAAACGCCGCAGCGGTGCGCGCAGCGATGCTGGGTGGCATGGACTGGATGGGCATTCAGATCGACCCCGAGGCGAATCAGCACAATGCCACCGTCATCAGCCTTCCCGCGTCACGCGTCACCGTCGTGGTCTTCCGGACCGACGAAGAGCGGATGCTCGCCGAACACGCCGCCGAGTTGGTGGGCCTGTGAAGTCCCGCTGCCCGCCAGTTTGACCACCAATGCGCAAGGACCCGCCATGTTCACCGACCCGAGCTCCCTCGATCCCTTGCCCAAGGTCTGGGACGAAAACACCCGTATCGGCGATATGCTCAAAGGCAAGCGGGGCCTCGTGGTGGGCGTGGCCAATGCCGATAGCATTGCCTTTGGCTGCGCGGCCAAGCTGCGAGCCTTCGGTGCCGAGATTGCGCTGACCTACCTCAACGACAAGGCCAGGCCCCATGTCGAGCCCCTGGCACGACAGATCGATGCGACCTTGGTGCTGCCGCTGGACGTCACGCAACCCGGGCAGATGAAGGCCGTGTTCGAGCAGATCCAGGTGGCCTGGGGCCGTATCGATTTCGTCATCCACTCCATCGCGTTCGCGCCCAAGGACGACTTGCACGGCCGCATCCTGGACTGCTCAAAGGCGGGATTCCTGCAGGCCATGCAGGTGTCCTGCCACTCCTTCATCGAGATGGCCCACTGCGCTGAAAGCCTCATGAACCCGGGTGGTGTGCTGATCACCATGAGCTACCACGGCGCGGACAAGGTGGTGCACAACTACAACCTGATGGGCCCGGTCAAGGCCGCGTTGCAATCGGCCGTGCGCTACATGGCCGAGGAACTGGGTGAGCGCGGCATCCGCGTTTATGCCGTCTCACCGGGTCCGCTGCGCACACGGGCCGCTTCGGGTATTGCGCATTTCGACGAGATGATCGACATGGCGGTCACCCGGTCACCCGGTCATCGCCTGGTGGACATTGGCGAGGTGGGTCGCGCGGTGGCTTTTCTGGTGGGGGGTGGGGCCTCTGGCATGACCGGCGATGTGATCTACGTCGACGCCGGCCTGCACAACATGGCTTGAACCCAGCAACGGCAGTTGACCGCGCTGTATCCGTTGGAGATACCTGTCCAACGGCCGTTTCCAGGTTGAATTCAATTCCCCCTGCAGCGTTTCGACCTACCCTCGTGGTGGGGCCGCTTCAGGGGGCGCGGTTCGTGCTCCGATGCGGCACCGGTTCACTGTGCACAGGCGCGGTGCGCCACCAACTGAGCCAGCAGGGCCGACGAGGCGCGCGCCCGAGGGCCGTCGGCGCGGCTTGTCAGCGCGATCGGCACGCGGGCACCAAGCACGATGCCCGAGCTGGTCGCACCGGCCAAGTATTCGAGTTGCTTGGCCAGCATGTTGCCGCTCTCCAGATCGGGTACGGCCAGTATGTCGGCCTGGCCCGCCACTGGCGACTCGATTTTTTTGATCAGTGCCGCCTCGGCGGAAATGGCGTTGTCAAAAGCCAGCGGGCCGTCCAGCAGGCCACCCCGGATCTGGCCGCGGTCGGCCATCTTGCACAGCGCCGCTGCGTCCAGTGTGGACGGCATGTTGCTGCTCACGTTTTCGACCGCCGACAGCAGGGCTACCCGCGGCAGATCCACGCCCAGCACGCGTGCGAAATCGATGGCATTCTGCACGATGTCCGCCTTGGCCTCCAGCGTCGGGCGGATGTTGAGCGCGGCGTCGGTGATCAGCAGCGGTTTGCTGTAGAGCGGCACATCAAAACGGAACACGTGCGACATCTGCCGCCCGGTTCGCAGCTCCTTGCGCGCCAACACCGCATGGATCAGCTCATTGGTGTGCAAGCTACCCTTCATCAGGCTCTGTACCTGGCCTGCGGCCGCCATGTCTGCGGCGTGCTCGGCGGCTGCGTGGCTGTGTGGCGTGTTCACGATCTCCATGCCGCTCAGATCCAGGTCGAATGTTTCTGCGAGTGCGCGTATGCGCGCCTCGGGACCGATCAGCACCGGAACCAGCAGTCCATAGTGAGCGGCGTCCAGCGCACCCCTGAGCGAACCCTCGTCACACGGGTGCACCACGGCGCAGCGCACCGCGGGCAGGGTCCGGACCATGGCGAGCAGGTCGTTGAACCGGGCCTCGGGATCAAATACCTGTATCTGCGGCACGCTACTCCGGGGGATGCGGACCTTGTGCGGCGGCGCGAGCACCCGAGCAACGCCGCTCACCACCTGTTCGCCATTCTGGTTGACCGCTTCACAGGCCAGTTCAACGATTTGTTGGCGATGGTTCTTGGCGGTGACGGTGGCGGATACCGTTAGCGTGTCGCCGATGCGAACCGGGCGCGAAAAGTGCAAGGCCTGGTCCAGGTAGATGGTGCCGGTGCCCGGGAATTGCGTTCCCAGCAGCGCCGAAATCAGCGCGCCACTCCACATTCCGTGGCCAATCACGCCGTGGAACAAGGTGTCGTTGGCGTATTCGGCGTTCAGGTGTGCCGGGTTGGTGTCCCCGGAAACCGCCGCGAAGGCCTGAATGTCCTGCGGTGTCAGGGTGCGCAGCAGACGAGCGCTCTGGCCAATCTGCAACTCCTCAAAGGTGTGGTTCTCGACAAAGTCATCGAAAATGTTCATGGCGACCGATCTCGATAATGGGGTTGGGTTGCGGGTCGAGGCTGCGGTTGTTTCAGGCTGGGTGTTGATGTTTTTCCGGCTTGTGATGCGACCGCTTCGCCGCCGTGCGCAGCGAGCGCAGCCGCGCCAGCAAGGCATCATCGGTCACGCTCACGGTGTCCACCTGACCCGCGTACACCAGGCCTTCGTTGCCATCCAGCGTGATCAGATCGCCCTCGGCGAACGTGCGGTCTTCGATCCGCACGCTTCGGCGGGCCTCGTCGATCTGCAAGGCGCTGCATGCGACAAGGCAGACTTTGTCCATCTGCCGCGCCACCACCGCTGCATGCGAGGTGCGCGCGCCGCGCTGAGTCAGCAAGCCGGCGGCGGCGTCCAGGGCCGCAATGTCGCTGGTTTGGGCATCCTGGCGGACCAGCACCACCGCCACTCCGGCGGCGGTGCGTTCCAGCGCACGCTGGGCGTCCAGTGCAATTTCGCCACTGACCACGCCGTTGCAGGCCGACATGGCCTGCGCCAGTGGCGTGGCCGTGTCGGCGCCGGGCTTGTGAGGGTTTTGCGTCACCAGCCGCAACGTGGACAGGTCGCTGTCCTGCAGCGCGCGGGTGCGCTCCAGCGCGGTTTCGGCATCGATCAAACCTTCGTCCAGCAGGTCCAGCGCGATACGGGCCGTCGCCAGCGGGGTGCGCTTGCCTGAGCGCGTCTGCAGCATGTAGAGCGCGCCGTCCTGCACCGTGAACTCGAAGTCCTGCATGTCCTGAAACGTCTGCTCCAGCTGAAGGGCGGTGGCCTGCAGTTCGTTCCACGCATCGGGCGCGGTCTGGGCCAGCACCTCATGTCCGTGCGCATTGCGCTGACCCGCAACCACGTCCTCACCTTGGGCATTGGCCAGGAAGTCGACCCAGATCGCGTTGCCGCCGCTGATGGGGTCGCGCGTGAAGCCCACGCCCGCGCCCGAGTGGCAGCCCGAGTTGCCGAACACCATGCGCTGGATGGTCACTGCGGTGCCCATGGCCTCGTCGATCCCGTGCAGTTCGCGGTAGGTCCTGGCCTTGGGCAATTGCCAGGATTCAAACACCGCCTGTACCGCGCCGCCGAGTTGGGTGCGAACATCCTGCGGAAATGGTGCGCCGGCGTGCTCCAGGTAAAGGGCCAGAAAGCGCTGACTCAGGTCGCGCAGCTCGCTGAAGTCCAGCAACCGTTCGTCCTTCCCCTGCGTACACCGGCTGATCTCGTTTTCGAACAAGGCACCTGGCAGGCCCGCCACGACCTCGCCGTAGGTGGCGATCAGGCGCCGGTAAGCATCCCACACCAGGCGCGGGTTGCCGGTCTGGCGCAACAGGCCGGGCAGCGTGGCCTCGCACAGGCCCACGTTGAGCAGCGTCTCCATCATGCCGGGCATGGACACCGGTGCACCTGAACGCACCGAGACGATCAGTGGCTGGCGCGGATCGCCAAACTGCATGCCGGTGGCCGACTCCAGGGCCGGCAGACCGACACTGAACAGTGGCAGCATGCAGTCTTCGGGCGAGCGCGTGAAGTGCGTGCCGATCACCAGCGCGGGCGGCACCGGCAGGCCGATGGCGGCCATGCGCAACAGGTTGTGCGCCTTGGATCCCATGTTCTCGCGTGTGGGCTTGTGGTGCGGCGGGGTCTGGCCGCTCGCGACCAGGTAGAAATGTTTGGGCCAGTGGTGTGTGTCTTTCATGCGGACATTCCCGATTTGTTGAAGACCAGCTTGCGCAGCGCATAGCCGGCCGTGAGCAGACTGTCGGTCGCGTTCTCGATGGTGGCGGCGAGCTCGGTGGCGAGTAAAAAAACCACCGGGGTTGCGTGCAAGGTCTGCACGATGCGGGCGCGCGCTGTGCGCAACAGGTCGTCACAGATGCGCTCGGCGCGGAGCATGCGCCAGAGTGCCTGCAGAAAGGCCTCGCTGTCGGCGGGCTCGGTGTGCTCGCTCATGTGGCGCGCGATTTCAATCGCCTTGATCTGATCCTGGATCGCGGCCAACGTGGTGTCGGCCAGTTCACCCAGCACCGCACTCACGGTCGGTGGCAGACCGGCCAGGGGCGGAGCCTGCATCATGCTGTGGATGAAGGTGGCTTCCTCCAGCGCATCGGCAATGTCGTCCATGTTGTCGAGCAGGTGCACCATCGGAAGCCAGCGAGGCTGGCGCTCGGCCCGGCGCCGCGCTTCGATGAGCAGATGGTCTGCCTTGCGCTCCCAGTTCTTTGCGCGTTGCACACCGTCGGCCGTCGTGGTGGCGAACTCCAGCGCCTCGCTCAAGGCAAGTGCAAGCGCGTGGCAAAAGGCCGCATGCTCGGCCAGCAGGTCGAACTCAAACGTGCGGCGCTGCAGCACGCGCGCCAGCAACAGTCGGGCCTCGTCGGCGATCAGCGCCATTGGTTGCTGTTCGCGCAGTTTCACGCTGGCCACGCGCAGCAGGTCCTGCAGAAAGGCTTGCGCTGCGGCTTCGCCCAGCACCTGGTCCAGCCGGTCGCCGATGCGAAAGGCATCGCCGTCCACCGCCTGCATGGCTTCGTAAATGAGCTGATCGCCGCCGGCCAGTAGCCAGGCCATATGGCCCAGATCGTGGTCGGCCGCAAAACGCAGCACGGCCACGGCCACAGGTTTGCGCACAAAGGCCTGGAGCCGCTTGCGGGCGCGGTTCCAGTCGATCACGAAGACGATGCGCGAGGCCACTGCCTCCAGCGCATCCTGCAAGGCTGCGTCGTCGGCGGCCGAATAAACCGCATTGCCCACCTGATACGGCTTGCCTTGGTTCATCCCCTCCGTCGTGCGTGGATCGAACACCGTCCACTCGAAACCGATGCCCTCCAGCATCTGCTGGAAGAAGCCGAACCGTGCGACGTGCAGGTCCGAATAGGTGAGGTGGATCGTGCGCCGCTCCACTTCGATCACCAGCACATGCGCGTCGTTGGTGCCAATGTCGTTTTGAATCAGCAGGCGCTGGCCATCCCGGGTCACAGCGGTGTCCAGGCCCGGGTGGTTGAACTTCAGCGCAGCGGTCCGCGACAGTCCCCGCATGAAGGCGCGAATCAGTGGCCGGTCAGCGTCCTCCACCTGCCAGACGTGTGCGCCATCCACGTCTTCCGTGGCCACCGCCACGGCCACGGTGTTGAGTTGTTTGTGCAGGTCCATCACCAGCAGGTGAAAGCTGTCGCTGCCATGTCGGTTACCGTGCGTCAGGTCGTTCAGTGCCTGAGGGCTCAGACCTTCCTCATCGTTGAGTTCGTCGATTCTCTGTAGCCAGAGGTCGCGCCGGGCGGCGAGTGCGGCATTCCGGTGCTCCGCGATGTCACACAGTGGCCGGGCCATGATGCTGAGGTCGGCGGCGAGAGCTTCCAGCCAGAGCGAAAGCTCGGGCACGATCAGCGTCTGGTCCTGAAGGTAGGCTGTCGTGGCCACCTCCTTGAGCCAGGTGGCGTCGCGCAGGCCCAGGTGGGCGATTTCGCGCGCCCAATCGGGCGAATTGGCCGCAGGGTTGGCAGCGCGCTGGGCCGCCGATTGCAGTACCGACAGGTAGAGCTTGAGGCGGTCGTTGGCCTGCAGGGCGGCCTTGATCCAGGCGGGCAGCAGCAAGCTTGACTGGCCGAGCGAGGCCACGGCACTTTCTTTTTCCACGTATTCCCCCGTGTGAGTTGATAACCCATGATCATCAAGACCAGATGTGGCGACACGGTGACAAACGCTGTATCGAGATGTTGAGAAACCCTGAGGATTGATGCGGGATGGGTGCCGTCACCGCCATTCAAATGTCATTTAATTGTCATAAAAAATCCTGGCCGGGTCGGTATGCTCGAGAACCGCTGCTGAGCAGCTGAGCTGCTGGTGCCGTTAAGTCCGCCACTTACTTGATGTCAAAAGGAAGCACGATGCAAGCTCTGAAAGACGCCCGAAAGCTGATTGAGCGTCGGCCCGACAGCGAGGCAGCACGGACATTCGCGGCCTTGGTGATGGCTCTGGAGTCCGAAGATGTTTACCCGTTGGTCGATTTGTACCTGCTGGATTACGACGACTTTGGCCTTGCTTTGGCGTTGCTGGCCGAATGGCGGTTGGACCGGTACTACACCAAGAAGGCGGTCTTGCTGGATTTATCTGCCCAGGTGGTTCAAAAGGCAGGGGAGTGCGCGGATCCCACGGCGCTTGCAGGTTCTGGATCCTGAGATCAAAGCGGCAGAGGGAAGTCCCTTTCGCACGTCGAGAGGCAGTGTCCTGGCGTAGGGAGAAATTTGGTATAAACGGTTTATACCGTTAACCGAAAGGATCTCTCCATGAACAGCAATGCACCCATCCAGGCGACAGACGCCGCCATCGAGCCATCGGCTCAACCGGTCGAGGCCGTAGTCAAGGCTGTGGCTTCAAGCCCTGCGCAAAAGCCCCCCCGTGCCCCTGTGAGGACGCCCGAGAAGATCGTGGCCAAGCGGGCTGTTCCAGCCGCAGCCAAGAAAGCCGTTGTGGTTCAGGCCAAGCCAGAGGTGGCCAGGCCCGAGGCCCCCAAAAAGGCAGAGCCCAAGGCCGCCAAGCTCGCGCCAACACGACCCCTGAAAGTCAAGATGGTGCGGGACAGCTTCACTTTCCCCGAAACCGAGCACAAGCGCCTGGTCGAGATGAAGAAGCGGCTCATTGCCTTAGGTACGGAAGTGAAAAAGGGAGAACTGGTTCGTGCCGGTCTTGAAATGCTGGCTGCCTTGGACAACCCGAAGCTGCTCAAGGCCGTGGCAGGCATCGAGAAGCTGAAGACCGGACGCCCGAAGAAGTGAGCCCCTGCAGCACTGATCTGCGCACAGGCGTTGCAAGGTCATGAAGGCGATCAGCGTCATCAATCCGAAAGGCGGCGCCGGCAAGTCGACCTTGTCGACCAATCTGGCCGGTTACCTGGCGCAGCACAGTCCGGCCGTCATGCTGGGCGACGTGGATCGGCAACAGTCTTGCCGGCGCTGGCTTCAGAGCCGGCCCAGGGAGCTGGCGTCTATCGAGACTTGGCTGGTCGGGGCGGACGATGTGGCGCGTCCACCCAAAGGAATCACACACGCCATTCTGGATACGCCTGCGGGTTTGTCGGGCAAAGCCCTGGAAAAGGTGGTCAAGGTGTCGTCCCGCATCATTGTCCCCGTGCAGGCCTCGCCGTTTGACTTGTGGGCCACCAAGCAGTTTCTGGAACAACTGGCGGAAGTCAAGGCGGTGACCCGGGGCAAGGCTGAAGTGGCGCTGGTGGGCATGCGGGTGGATCCCCGCACGCTGGCAGCCACCCAGCTGCGCGAGTTTCTCGCCCTGCAAGGGTTTCAAACCCTGGCGATGATTCGCCCCACTCAGCTGTACGCCAGGGTGGCTGCGATGGGAGCGACCATTTTCGACGTTGCGCCTTCGCTCGCGATCCGCGAGTGCGAGGACTGGCAGCCCTTGCTGGAGTGGGTGGATGCGGGGTAGGAGACCTCCTCACCGAGCAGGCCGAGGCCTTCAACGGTAGGTTCGCGAGGTCAGCCGGGGCGCCGGGCAGACCTGTCAATAAAGGAGATGCGGCTCGCGTTCGACTGCCCAGGCCGTTTCGTCAGCCCGTGTGATCGCATCCAGGTCGGCGGGTGTCGCGCCCGGGTTGTCTACCCACTCACGCAGCGCGGGTCCGCCGTTGATGAGGTCGATCGCCAGGCGGTCGTGCTCGTATTCGTAGGCGAAGTCACGCCAGAGCGGGTAGTCGCGGGTCTGCAACCGCAGCGCCTTGAAGGCGAGGGCCTGCAGGCGCCAGGGTTGGAACGCGGTGTGGTCGTAGTGCGTCGGGTCTTCCACGTGAATCTGTACGCCGGCACACAGCTCGCCGGCGTGTTTGTGAAAGGTGGGCTCGAAGAAGCACTCACGCAGCACGCAGCCGCGCAGCCACTGCGGGGCGATTCGGCGCATGTCGGTGAGCAGTCGGCGGGTGTCGATGCCGGGTGCGCCAAACAGCTCCAGCGGGCGCGTGGTGCCGCGGCCTTCGCTGAGCGTTGTGCCTTCGAGCATCACGGTGCCGGCGTAAGCGCGGGCCATCCAAAGATTGGCCGCGTTGGGGCTGGGATTGACCCAGGTGCGTTCGATCGGCCAGCCGTAACCCGGGCCGCCGTCGGGCACCCAGCCTTCCATGGTGATGACGCGGTAGTCCACTTGCAGGCCAAGATGCGCAATGAACCAACGTCCGAGTTCGCCCATGGTCATGCCGTGGCGCATGGGCATGGGGCCGGCGCCCACGAAGCTTTCCCAGCCTGCGCGCAGCGTCATGCCTTCAACCGGGCGGCCCGCAGGGTTGGGGCGGTCGAGCACCCAAACGGCCTTGCCATGCTGAGCGGCGGCTTCGAGTACGTAGCGCAGCGTGGTGATGAAGGTGTAGATGCGGCAGCCCAGGTCCTGCAGATCGACCAGCAGCACATCGAAGCTGTCCATCATGGCGTCGGTGGGGCGTCGCACTTTGCCGTAGAGGCTGAACACCGGCACGCCAAGGCGAGGGTCGAGGTAATCGGGCGACTCGACCATGTTGTCCTGCTTGTCGCCGCGCAGGCCGTGCTGCGGGCCAAAGGCGGCGGTGAGCCTGACGTCGGGTAGGGCGGCGAGTGCGTCCAGTGAATGCGTGAGCTTGCGCGTGACCGAGGCCGGGTGGGCCAGCAGGGCAACGCGGCGACCGGCGAGTGGCGCACGCAGGGCCGGGTCTTGAATGAAGCGTTCGATGCCGAATTTCATGTGGGAGCGGAGTTCGGTAAGAAGTGCGGCAGATCGGGTGAAGGCTGGAAGCCGCCGCGGTGATGGAAATCGGGTCGTTCGTTGGGGTGACACAGCGCCCAGTAGCTGAGCTGGCCGTCGGTGGTTTCGATGACGGCGGTGAGGCCAATCTCCAGGGGCTGGCCTTGGGTGCTGTCGGGCAGGGCGTGGTGAGGCAGCCAGGCTCGCAGGGTCAGGCTGTCGGTGCCGCGCTCCAGATGCAGATCGGGCACCACGGGTGGCTGTGCCGCTTCGGCGGGTTCGTCACGCAAGCGTTCGGCACTGAAGCGGTAGGCCGCCCAGCGGCCCGACGGGGAAAAGTTGAATTCGCGGTACGCCGGTTCACCGGATCGGGCCACAAAGGCCTCGAAGCAGGTGTGTTGCCAGAGCCCGTCGGCAGGGCCGGGCGAAGCGGGTTCGGGCAGGCGAAGACGGCCCATATCACCCCGCAGTTCATAGCGCAGCAGCAGGCCAGCGCCAGCCTCGTTGCCTGCGCCGGCCAGTGTGACCTGGATCTGTAACGGCAGCACGCACGGTGTTGCCGGGTGGCAAACCAGCGCCCGCGGTGCGGCGGGCAATTGCAGGGCAGAAGGGATGAGCGCAGTGTCGGTCACAACCCCGTATTCTCTCAGGCCGCGTCGGGCTCGAATTCCCGGCGCGTGCGGTTAGTCCGACCCACCGGCGACAGCATCACCAGAACCTCCACCAGCAGGTGAGGTGGCGCTCACAAGGTGTCATGCGGTGATCGAAAGGACTCAAGGGGTAGCAAGGCGCCGGGCTTCGGTTTCCAGCACCAAGTGATCCAGCTGGGTCACAGGCAGACTGCTCAACAGTTCCAACCGCAGGTGCAACGCATGCAGCAGTTGTTTGAATGCGTAAAGCTGTTCGACCTGTGATTTCACCTGCCGGGTTGGATCTTCGTAACTCCAGTGCGCGGTGGCGGGGTGACCCGGCCAGACCGGGCACACTTCGGCTGCAGCTTCGTCACACAGCGTGATGACCAAGTCCATGTGCGGCGCCTCGGCCAACGCGAAGCCATCCCAGCTTTTGCTGCGCAGCCCATCGGTGCGGATGTTGGCACTTTGCAGGGTTTGCAGCAGCAGTGGGTGCGGCGCGCCGTCCGGGCTTGGTTGGCAACCGGCCGAGTGGGCGCAAAAGCGCTGTCCACCCATGTGGTTGAGCACCGCTTCGGCCATCAGGCTGCGAACCGTGTTGTGGTTGGAGAGGAATAGGATGTGAAGAGGCTGCAGTTCGGTCATGGGTATTCAGGCAGTGGCGGCACTCGCCACAGTATCGGCTAAGCGGTGGATTTTGACCATCTCGTGCTGCAACGACATCCGGTTGAGCGTTTCGATTGGCAGACGCAGCCGCCGGCAGATGTGGCGCGAGAGCACGTTGGACGCTTCACTGGACGTTCGGTGAGCTTTTTCGTCGGCGCCGTTCGCCGTGTCCGGGTTGGCCACACCCCCGCGTCCTGAATTGGGTTGCACAGGACCGCCTGGGTCGGCCTGGGCAGCGGCCTGGTTCCAGAGCATGAACACGAAGTCCATCGCCAGCGCGCCGGGCGCTGTGAACTCAGTGCGGTCCGTGCTGCGCAGGTGGTAAACCTGGTCGCGGTTACGCTGCAGCTGGTCGATGCTCCTGTGTTGGCGGCCGTGCCGTCTGCCCGCAGAGTCAGGTACGGTCGGTCTCGGGGTGGCCCGGAACTGCGCCCGGGGCGTGACGCCCCAGGCTTGGCCAGTGCAGGCGAGCGAAACCTCTACGGGTGGACCGGCCCGGCCGTGCTCGATGAGAAAGCTCAGCTGGTTGTTCACACGCTCGAAGTTGGCGCGACACCTGAGGATGAGTCTCCCGCGGCTCGTTGATGGCGCCCGGCGTTAGGCATTCACAGGCACGCTCACCACGAGATCCCTGTAGGCGCGGGGGCGCAGTCTCTGCACCAGCGCGGAACAGGCGCTACCGGCCCTGTCTTTCAGGGTGGCGGTGGTCTTCATATTTTTAGCTGCGCAAGAAACGGTGAAGCGATTGATCAACACGTGCCCACAGCCTGGCACCGGCAACGGCCTGGTCGCATCAGGGCAAGTCTGCCGGGTTCAATACCGTTCGGGAACCATCATGGACTCGGGAACCGGCTGCCGCAAATAGTCCGGGTTGCGCACACGTCCAGGAAGCACCACCTCCGGCCGTGGCACTTCGGTGTATTCGAACTGCTCCAGCAAATGATGGATGCAATTCAAGCGGGCCTTTTTCTTGTCCACCGCCTGCACCACCCACCAGGGCGCTTCGGGTATGTGGGTGCGCTCGATCATGGTTTCCTTCGCCTTGGTGTATTCCTCCCAGCGCCGGCGCGATTCGAGATCCATCGGGCTGAGCTTCCACTGCTTGAGCGGGTCGTGAATACGTCCCAGAAAGCGCAAATGCTGTTCGTCGTCGGTGATGGAAAACCAGTATTTGATGACCCGAATGCCTGAGCGCACCAACATGCGCTCGAACTCGGGGACCGAACGGAAGAACTCTTCGTATTCATCGTCGGTGCAAAAGCCCATGACCTTTTCCACGCCGGCGCGGTTGTACCAGCTGCGGTCAAACAGCACCATCTCGCCAGCCGCTGGCAGGTGGGCCGCATAGCGCTGGAAGTACCACTGCGTGCGCTCGCGATCGTTGGGCGCAGGCAGCGCGACCACCCGACACACTCGCGGGTTAAGACGTTGGGTGATGCGCTTGATCACGCCGCCTTTGCCCGCAGCATCGCGACCTTCAAAGAGGATCACCACTTTCTCCTTGCTGCTGGCCACCCAGTCCTGAAGCTTGACAAGTTCACCCTGCAGGCGGAACAGTTCGCGGAAATAGAGCAACCGTTGTGCTTTTTCGTCGTCGGTCTGGCGTGTGCCCGAGCCACTGCCAGGCATGCCCTCCCCGAGAAAGTGGTCCTCCATTTCCAACTCAAGCTCTTCGTCGTAGCTGTCCATCAGGTCGCGTTCAATCCGGCGGACAAGGCTTTCAGATGGGTTGACGTTCATGGCAGGCACTCCAGTGATCAAGGCGCAAACGTTAAAAGCTCCTTGTGACGGCTGTGTGACTTTTTCTGAATCTGAAATCGTCATGTCTTCGTCATGTCGATGCCACATAGGTGTCACGCACCCTCTCGAAAATAGCGCTGGTCACCACATGGTGGCGGTTCTGAGGAGCATTGCTGATGAAAGAATTACCCACACCCACGCCAGACCTGTCGCCCGTGTCCGCTTTGCGGGCGTTGCGCCAGCCGCGCACAGATTTTGAGCCCCAACCCCTGGTGAACACGTCCACCGCAGCAAGGCCGGGCGAGGCAGGCATAGAGGTATCCTGGGCGCGGCATCTGGACGAGGTGCGAGAAGCCCAGAAACTGCGACATAGCGTGTTTGCCGGTGAAATGGGTGCGATTTTGTCGAACGCTGTTCCGGGCCACGATGTGGATCTGTTCGATGATTTCTGCGAGCACCTGCTGGTTCGTGACACCGCTTCCCGCCAGGTGATTGGCACCTACCGTGTGCTCACACCCGCCCAAGCCAAGCGCGTGGGCAGCACCTACAGCGACACCGAGTTTGACCTCACCCGACTGCGGAGCGTGCGCGAGCGCATGGTGGAACTGGGCCGCAGTTGTGTGCACCGTGACCACCGCCATGGCGGCGTGATCATGGCGCTGTGGGGTGCGTTGGCGGGCTTCATGGTGCGCAACCAGCTCGATACGATGATCGGGTGCGCCAGCATTCCCATGCAGCACGAAGGTCCGCATGGGCTGGTGGGTGGTGGTCATGCCGCAGCAAGCATCTGGCGTCAGCTCAAGGGCACGCATCTCGCGCCGATCGACTTTCACGTGCGCCCACGTCTGCCCTTGCCTATAGATCAGCTGGACGACACGCTTGATGTGGACCCGCCCGCGCTCATCAAAGGCTATCTGCGTCTGGGTGCCAAGGTGATGGGCCCTCCCGCCTGGGACCCGGATTTCAATGCTGCCGATCTGCCCATGATCATGCGCATTTCGGACCTGCCGAACCGTTACCGCAAGCACTTTCTGGGAGCCTGATCAAGTCCCTGGGTCAGGATTGAGGATTCCATGCGCAAAGCGCACCCTTGGGCCAGGAAGGAGACAAGAAATGAAAATTGTGCTCATCACCGATGCGTGGAAGCCGCAAGTCAACGGCGTGGTCACCACCTTGGTGGAGCTGGTGCGGGAGCTGCAAACTCAGCAACACGAGGTCGTGGTGATTCACCCTGGGCTATTTCGCACGTGGTCGTGCCCAGGCTCGGCCGGACTGGATCTGGCCTTGTTTCCTGGTCGCCGTCTCGGTCGCATGCTGGATGCAGCGCAACCCGATGCCGTTCACATCGCTACAGAAGGCCCTTTGGGTTGGGCTGCGCGACGTCACTGCATGCGACACAAACGGGCCTTCACGACGGCTTTTCACACCAAATTTCCAGACATTCTGCGGGCTGCGCTGGGTTTGCCCAGCTCGTGGAGCTACGCACTGTTGCGCTGCTTTCACCGCCCCAGTGCCGGTGTGATGGTGCCGACGCTTGGGGTGCTGCAGATGCTGCAGGGCAAGGGTTTCCAGAACCTGCGCGAATGGACCCACGGCGTGGACACACGCCTGTTCGCCTTTTCCACCGAGGCATCTGAATACCCCTCTCTTGGGCACCTGGCACGGCCAGTCAGTCTGTGCGTGGGACGGATGTCTGCTGAGAAAAACATTGAGGCCTTTCTGAATCTCGATGTGCCCGGCAGCAAGGTGGTTTGCGGTGCTGGGCCCATGGAGTCCGCGTTGCGCGCTCGTTACCCTAACGTGCACTGGTTGGGCGTCTTGCCACGTCACGAACTGGCACAGGTTTACGCTGCTGCCGACGTTTTTGTGTTTCCCAGTCGCAGCGAAACGTTTGGACTGGTGATGCTGGAAGCCATGGCAAGCGGTTTGCCTGTGGCCGCCCATCCGGTGGACGGGCCTTTGCAGGTGGTGGGTGACAGTGGCGCAGGGGCCCTTCGGGAAGATCTTCACGAAGCCTGGTCGGAGGCTGTCAAAATTCCCCGCGATCAGGCCCGGGCACGCGCCTTGGTGTTTGGCTGGCGCCTCGCCGCCGAGCGGTTTGTCTCGTTTCTGGCCGTGCTGCCGCGCGAGCCTCAGACGCCGCAGCGTTTTCGCCCGACCACGGACGCTTCGAACGCGTTGCCACTGCAGCGGACAAGAATGTCACGCTGATGTCATCATTACGTTCAATAATTGTCAAAATGACGTAGTAGCGCTATCTGTCAGAGGGGCGGGTAGCGAGCGCATCGCCTGACGGAAATCATGAGCGCCACCAGCCACAACAATCGCCTGCATTTTCTGGATCGCGACCACAGCATCCTGGCCTTCAACGAACGGGTCATGGACTGGGCGCGCCGCGCCGACGTACCACTGCTGGAGCGCCTGCGTTTCCTGAGCATCGTGTCGAGCAATCTGGACGAGTTTTTCGAGGTGCGCATGGCACCTCACCTCGCAGCCCGCAAGGCCAACGAGCAGCGAGGCCTGTACACGGCAGAAACGCACGACAGGATTGCAGCAAAGGTTCACGCGCTGGTGGCCCAGCAATACGCCATTTACAACGACGAACTGCTGCCCTTGCTGGAAAAAAAGGGGATCAAACTGGTGGCTCATGGCGAGCGCAATCCGCGCCAGCGGCGCTGGGTGAAAGAATTTTTTGTTCGCGAAGTGCAGCCGCTGCTGATGCCGGTGGGGCTGGACCCTGCGCATCCGTTCCCCCAGGTGGCCAACAAGTCGCTCAACTTCATCGTGCGTCTCACCGGCAAAGACGCGTTTGGGCGTGAAAACGAAATCGCTATCGTCAAGGTGCCGCGCATCTTGCCGCGCTTCTTTCGCATGCCACCCATCCAGGGCTCCAAGCAGACACACTTTGTCTCCATCTCCAGCCTGATCCGCTCGCACTTGGCCGATCTTTTTCCCGGTCGCCAGGTCACAGAGTTCTCCCAGTTCCGCGTCACCCGTCACTCCGATCTGGCGGTGGACGAGGAAGAGGTCAAGAACCTGCGCACCGCCTTGCGCAAGGGCCTGCAGCAACGTCACTACGGCGAGGCCTTGCGGCTGGAAGTGTCGGCCGGTTGCTCCGAATTTCTTTCCAGTTTTTTGCAGGCCCAGTTTGCGTTGCCCCTTGAGTCGCTGTACCGCGTGCCCGGTCCTGTAAACCTGGTGCGGCTGAATCAGTTGATTGATCAGGTGGATGCGCCCGCGCTGCGGTTTGAAAGGTTTCAAGGTGGCTGGCCTGCGCAACTCACACCCGGGCAGTCGTACTTTGAGCGCTTGCAGCAGGGCGACGTGCTGATTCATCAGCCCTACGAGAGCTTTGACGCTGTGCTGGCGTTCTTGCGTGAAGCGGTGGAAGATCCGAATGTGCTGGCCATCAAGCAGACCATCTACCGCACAGGCGCCAAATCCGAGCTGATGAACCTGCTGCGCGAGGCGGTAAGACTGGGTAAAGAGGTGACGGCGGTCGTGGAACTCAAGGCGCGCTTTGACGAAGAAGCCAACATCAATTACGCCGAACGTCTCGAGTCGGTGGGCGCCCAGGTCGTGTACGGCGTGGTGGGCCTGAAAACACACGCCAAGATGCTGCTGGTGACGCGGCGCGAGGAAGGCCGGCTGCGCCGCTACGGCCACATCTCCACCGGCAATTACAACCCCGGGACCGCGCGGCTCTACACCGACATCAGTTACCTGACGGCCGACGACGCGCTCACCGCCGACCTGGAGCAGATCTTTTTGCATCTGGCCAGCCAGAACCGCCTGCCCAAGCTCAACAAGGCGCTCATTGCCCCGTTTCACCTGCACAAAGCGATGCAGGAGAAGGTGGAGGCGGCCGGCGCTGCTGCGCGCGAGGGCAAAGACGCGCGGATCGTCTTGAAAATGAACGCGCTCACCGACGAGCCGCTGGCCCGCGCCCTGGCGCACGCTTCACAGCAGGGCGTCAAAATCGATCTCATCGTGCGCGGCGCATGTATTTTGCCGGCGCAGGTGCCGGGCGTGACCGACAACGTGCGTATCCGCTCGGTGATCGGGCGCTTGCTTGAGCATTCCCGTGTGGGCTATTTCTGCATAGACGCAGCCGAAGAACTGTGGCTTTCCAGCGCCGACTGGATGAACCGCAACATGCTGCGCCGGGTGGAACTGGCGTGGCCGGTGACCGACCCGGCGCTGCGCCACCGCGTGATGGAAGAGTGCATCAACATCTACCTGCACGACACCAAGGATGCCTGGCTGCTGCAGCCCGACGGATCGTATGTGCCCGCCGGCCTGACCGGGACCGGCAAGACCCGTGCTGTGCTGCATTCGGCTCAAGCCACCCTGATGGCGCGCTACGGCAGCAAAGGCTAACCTCAACAAAGGACGCTGATGGACCTGATTCTGTGGCGTCACGCTGAAGCCCATGACCACCCCGACACCTTGCTGGGGCGCCAGGGTGATCCCTTGGACCTGGCGCGCAGGCTGACACCTCGAGGCGAAAAGCAAGCCGCGCGCATGGCCACTTGGCTCGACCGGCAGTTGCCCGCAGCAGCACGGGTTTTAACCAGCCCGGCCCAACGGGCCGAACAGACTGCACTGGCGCTGGGTCGCAAGTACAAGGTGCGGGAAGAATTGGCCCCGCAGGGTGAGCCACACGCCCTGCTGGAGTTGGTGCAGTGGCCTTTCGGCAAGTCGCCGGTGGTGGTGGTTGGTCACCAGCCCACCTTGGGGCGTGTGGTTGCACACCTGCTGGGTCTGGCGGAAGCAGATTGCCCGGTACGAAAAGGAGCCATCTGGTGGCTGCGCTACCGTGAACGCGATGGCGTTGCGCAAACTGTGCTTGTCACAGTGCAAACACCAGAGTTGCTTTAGCAGCACGATGCCACATCGGTGGTCTGACAGATTGTGCCGAGGGGCTCGCCAGAAAATTTGGTCCCGCCGATGCAAGTCGACAGTCGCATGCACGGAATGTGGTCCTCGGTGTGGAGACGTGACCCCTTTGTTCGTCAAGCCTGCAAGGTATCTCCAGGGTCGATCTGCGGAAGATCAGTCCGCAAGCGGCTGGTGAGATGCATCAGCGGGCACGGCCAAGGTTTGTGATACATTGATGCTGATGACCAAAATTTCTTTCGTTCGACTACTGGATGCCCTTCACGGGCAGTTACGGTAACGCGCGAGTGATTTCCAGTAACGGCCCGTTTGCACCTGCAACGGGCCGTTTGTTTTTGGGTTGCGGGTTTTTTCAAAAGTGGTGGTTCATTCCACGTACCGGAGTTTTTAGATGAGCGATAAACTGATCATTTTTGACACCACCTTGCGCGATGGCGAGCAGTCACCCGGCGCCTCCATGACCAAGGATGAAAAGTTGCGTATCGCACGTCAACTGGAGCGACTCCGAGTGGACGTGATTGAGGCCGGTTTTGCCGCCAGTTCCAACGGCGACTTCGAGTGCGTTCAAGCCATCGCCAACACCATCAAGGACTCCACGGTGTGCTCCCTGGCTCGGGCCAATGATCGCGACATTTCCCGAGCTGCAGAGGCCCTGAAGGGCGCACAGCGTGCCCGTATCCACACCTTCATTGCGACCAGCTCCCTGCACATGGAGAAAAAACTGCGCATGACACCCGACGAGGTGTTCGAGCAGGCCAAGCAATCGGTGCGCTTTGCCCGCAACCTCGTGGATGACATTGAGTTCAGCCCCGAAGACGGCTACCGCAGCGACATGGATTTCTTGTGTCGCGTGCTGGAGGCCGTGATCAAGGAAGGTGCGACCACGCTGAATATCCCCGACACGGTGGGTTATGCGATTCCCGAACTCTATGGTGAATTTATTCGTACCTTGCGTGAGCGCATTCCCAATTCAGACAAGGCCATCTGGTCGGTTCATTGCCACAACGACCTCGGCATGGCGGTAGCCAACTCGCTGGCTGGCGTTAAGATCGGTGGTGCTCGTCAGGTGGAATGCACCATCAACGGCCTGGGTGAGCGCGCCGGCAACTGTTCCTTGGAAGAAGTGGTGATGGCCGTGCGCACCCGGCGTGATTATTTCAATCTCGACGTGGGTGTGGACACCACTCAAATCGTACCAGCCAGCCGCATGGTCAGCCAGACGACCGGCTTTGTGGTGCAGCCCAACAAGGCCGTGGTGGGCGCGAACGCTTTTGCCCATGCCAGTGGCATTCACCAGGATGGCGTGCTGAAGGCACGAGATACCTACGAAATCATGCGTGCGGAAGATGTGGGCTGGGCCGCCAATAAAATTGTGCTGGGCAAGCTCAGCGGACGCAATGCCTTCAAGCAGCGCTTGCAGGATCTGGGCATTGAGATGGAGTCGGAGAGCGAAATCAACACCGCTTTTGCCGCCTTCAAAGAGCTGGCCGACCGCAAGAGCGAAATTTTCGACGAAGACATCCTGGCTTTGTGCAGTGACGAAAGCGTGACCGCCGAGAAGGAGCAGTATGGTCTGGTTTCGCTGTCGCAGCACAGTGAAACGGGCGAACGGCCTCATGCCCACATTGTGTTCACCAACGGGGGCAAGGAAGTGGTCTGTGAGTCCGACGGCAACGGGCCTGTGGATGCTTCACTCAAGGCCATAGAGAGCCAGCTGAAGAGTGGTGCCGAAATGGTTCTCTACTCGGTCAACGCAATCACCAGTGGCTCGACCGAGAGCCAGGGTGAGGTGACGGTGCGTTTGCAGCACGGCGGCCGGGTCGTTAACGGTGTGGGAGCCGACCCGGATATTGTTGTTGCGTCTGCCAAAGCGTATCTGAGCGCCCTCAACAAGTTGCAAAGCAAATCTGAAAAGGTCTCGGCGCAAGGTTGAAACTCTTATAAATCAACAACTTAGGTGTAACTTGTTAAATCCAGTCGGAGAAGGCAACAAACATGTATCTTTCTCCCGCTTTTATTGAACAAGGTTACACAAGCAATTGATATTGCTAGTTTTTTTCATTTTGTCTATACTTCACTCCAGCACAATTCCGTTGGCTGGAGTGGAACAATGAACTTTTGCGTAAACCGCTTTCAAAAAGCCATCCGTTTTGCGTGCGCGCTCGCGCTGACAACCGCACTGGCGGTGCCAGCCACGGCCGCCGCAGCATCTGATAAAAATCAGGTGCAGAAGGCCAAAAAGGCGCCTTCTGCCCAAGTTGCCGCGAAGAAGAAACCGGTGCAGGCAAAGAGCGTTGCCCAGAAAAAACCTTCTCGGGAAAAGGCAGTCGCAGCCAAGACTCCGGCGAAAGCCAAGCTCGCCAAAGTTCAGCACAACAAAAAGCTCGCCAAGATCGAGTCCAAGCAAGTCAATTCGGGCAGTCGCCATGCACGAGCGGCAGCAGCTAAAAAAACTGGCGAAAATTCGTCGCTTGCCAAGGGCAAAAACATTGAAAACAAGGTTGCCTCACGCAGCATGCCGTCTGCTTCCCTGACCCGGGTCGCTGCCGTTTCCAGGTTGTCCACGGGTGAGCGCCTGGGACTGCGGGGCAGCGGCGACGCCCTGGACCTGAACTCCAGCGTGGCGCTGGTGATTGATCAGGACACCAATGAAGTTCTGTTCAGCAAAAACGACTCTGCGGTTTTGCCCATTGCGTCGTTGACCAAATTGATGACGGGTCTGGTGATTGCCGACGCCAACCTGTCCATGGACGAGCCCATCACCATTACACAAGACGACGTCGACACCTACAAGGGCAGCAGCTCGCGTCTCGCCGTGGGCTCAACCCTGACCCGCGGTGAAATGATGCATTTGGCGCTGATGTCCAGCGAAAACCGGGCGGCGCATGCACTGGGGCGCACCTTCCCGGGCGGCATGCGGCACTTTGTTGGGCTGATGAACAGCAAAGCCCGTGAACTGGGCATGCACGACACGCGCTACGTTGAACCAACGGGTTTGATGAGTCAGAACCAGTCAAGTGCCCGGGATCTGGCGACCCTGGTGTCGGTTGCTTATGAGCGCCCGATTCTGCGTGACCTGTCCACTTCACCCAGTCATCAACTGGCGCTCGGACATCGCACGCTGCAGTACAACAATTCCAACCGGCTGATTCGCAGCCCCGAATGGGACATCGGGTTGCAAAAAACCGGTTACATCTCCGAAGCTGGCCGCTGCCTGGTCATGCAGGCCAAGGTGGCGGGGCGCAAGGTCATCATGGTGTTTCTCGATTCTGCAGGCAAGCTCAACCGTGTGCAGGACGCTGAGCGCGTGCGGCGCTGGGTCGAGGCGCAGACCATTAAGGCCGCTTTTATCCGGCCACAAGGCTGAGCGGCTGTAAAACGCGCTACCCGCGAAAAACGGTCCCTCGGGACCGTTTTTTCGTGATCATCTGGACGCTTACCGGGGCTCGAGCCGTGTCGCAGCCAGATGGGCCTTGGGGCAACCCAGCGCCGCAGAGATCTCGGCCGCTGTGGCACGAAGCTTGAGCACCCAGTTTTCGTCAATGCGGTCGGCAGGGGCTGAGATGGACAAGCCTGCGACCAGCTTGCACTGATCGTCGTAAATCCCTGCCGCCATACAGCGCACGCCCAACTCCAGCTCCTCGTTGTCTCGGGCCACGCCGGCCTGGCGGCATTGGCTGAGCTCACGTTCCAGGGTCGCTAGTTGCGTCAGGCTGTTGCGCGTATTGCCCACCAGCCCCGTACGCGCGGCGTAGGAACGAACGCGCTGAGGATCATCCGCGGCGAGAAACAACTTGCCCACCGAGGTGAGATGCAGCGGCGCACGGCCGCCGATGGCTCGCACCACCTGCATGCCAGAGCGCTCGCTGTAAGCCCTTTCGACATAAACAATCTCATCTCCTTGGCGCATGCTCAAGTTCACTGGCTGTTGAATCAGCTTGTGCAGCTCGCGCATGGGAACCAGGGCGGCATCGCGCACACTCAGGCGTGCCTTCACCAGATTGCCCAACTCGAGCAAGCGCATACCCAACCGGTAGCTGCCGGCCTCAGGGCGGTCCACAAAACGCCCAATAGTCAGGTCGTTCAGGATGCGGTGTGCGGTCGATGGGTGCAACCCCGTCTTCTCACTGATTTCTTTCAGTGATACCGGATCCGCTCGCGAGGCTAGCACCTCCAGCAGATTGAACATGCGTTCAATCACCTGAACGGTGGGTGTGGTGGGCAGGTTGTCGGATCGTTTGGTCATGGGCTCAGCAAGGGTTGTTATTATTTTACGAGATGAAATTACATGCTGCCAGACGGACGATGTTCCGGAGCAAGGCCCCGATCATGAATCAGACACCGATCGCGAAACCCTCGGGGCTTTAATCGCTGCTGCGCACCCAATCGCCGTTCACCAGCCGTTCGTGTGGGCGGTAGGCGGCCTTGTAGTTCATCTTGTTGCTTTGAGCGATCCAGTAACCCAGGTACACATAGGGCAAGTCCAGTGTGCGGGCTTGCTCGACCTGCCACAGCACGCCATAGGTGCCGTAGCTGGCTCGGTCATCAGGTTCGTAGAAGGTGTAGACCGCGGACAATCCGTCGTTCAGCACATCGACAATGGACACCATCTTCAACGGGCCCAGCGTCCCATCTGGAGCAGATTCATGAAACTCGACCAGGCGAGAGTTCACACGGCTCTGGAGGAGAAACTGTGTGTACTGGTCGATGCTGTCGTGGTCCATGCCACCGCCAGCGTGCCGGCTGTTCTGGTAGCGCAGGTACAACTGGTAATGCTCAGGAACGTAGCACAGCTTGAGCACCCTGGTTTGGAGGGTCGCGTGCTGACCCAGGCTGCGGCGTTGGCTCCGGCTGGGTTTGAACGCGGCAACTGGAATCCTCAGGGGAACGCACGCCTTGCACCCGTCGCAGTAAGGCCTGTAGGTGAACATGCCGCTGCGCCGGAACCCTCGGGCCACAAGGTCGGAATAGGCGTCGTTATGGATGAGGTGACTGGGCGTGGCCACCTGCGAACGGGCCTGGCGGCCCGGCAGATAGCTGCAAGGGTAGGGCGCCGTGGCATAAAACTGCAGCGCCTGCAGCGGGAGTTCTTTGAGGTGCGTCACGCGGGTGGGCAGTGGTCGCCAAGAATTTTTTGCCAGTATATCGGCTCAAATTTCCAGTCGGGTGCGGGCTGTTGCACGGCCTTTCGAACGTGCTGGAAAAACACCGGACGTGACATGAGTTCTCCACCCAGCGACGCGAGGTGTGGTGTGTTTTGCTGGCAGTCGATGAGGGGAATGTGCTGAGCCCGACAAAACGCGACCAGTGCCGCCAGCGCGATTTTGGATGCATTGCTCTCCCGGCTGAACATGGATTCGCCAAACACCATCACACCGAGGTTGATGGCATAGAGTCCGCCCACAAGTTCTCCGTCGATCCAGGTTTCCACGCTGTGCGCCAAGCCAGCCTGGTGCAACCGAAGATAGGCTTCGACCATGGCCGGCACAATCCAGGTGCCTTGCTGGCCGGCACGCGGCGTGTGCGCGCACATGCGGATCACCCGTTCGAAGTCGCCGTCAAAACGCAACTCCAAACGGCCGGCCCGCAGCAGGTTCTGGATGCTCTTGCGCAACGATCGGTGCAGACGAAACGCATCGGTCCGCAGCACCATGCGCGGGTCGGTGCTCCACCACAAGATGGGTTGACCCTTGCTGTACCAGGGAAAAATGCCCTGCGAGTAGGCGAGCACCAACGTGGGCACGTCCAGCACGCCGCCGGCTGCCAGCAAGCCTGGAGCAGGGTCTTGCGACCCCCATGCCTGCTCTACCGGGGGAAACGCCTGACCCGGCTCGAGCCAGGGAAGGGTGGGGGTTGGCTGACGCTGTGACATGAATCAATCGCAGTGTGCCGCGCAGGCCTGGACATGGCGTGAGAGCGGATTTTTGAGTGACATCACGTGAGCAACGAAACGACCGCGATGGGTGATTCAGGTGGATGACCTGGGTGGCCAGCACAGCCACAAAGCGACCGCCATACCGACACCAACCGCATCGGCGACGAGATCCAGCCAGTCACCATTTCGCCAGCCGGAGGCCGACTGGGCCAGTTCAATGAACCCGCCAGCCAGTAGCAAACCCACGGCCAGTTGGCGCAGCGACTTGTCGGGGTAGGCCAGCAGCGCCAATAAGGTTAACCCGAAAAAACCCAGAGCGTGTTGCGCTTTGTCCCAAAAATTGAACACCGGGGGCAACATGGGCACGGGCAACAGTGACAGCACGACGACCGTAGCCAACGCACACCAAAAAACAAGCTTGCGCATGTCCGTGCCCAGCGGTCAGGTCACGCGGATGGCGCAGTGGAAGCCGGTCACTTCTTTTTGATCAAACCGTAGATCACCAGCAGCACCACCGCGCCGATCACCGACGCGATGAAGCCAGCCGCCTGCCCGGGGGCGTAGAGTCCCAGGGCTGCACCCAGATAACTGGCGACAAAGGAACCGAGGACGCCCAGGACGGCGGTCATGATCCACCCCATGCCGTCATCGCCGGGTTTGAGCGCTCGGGCGACGAAACCGGCGATAAGACCAATGATAAGGGTGCCGAGAATGGACATCATGGTGAAAACCTGCTTTCGGTTGTTGAACGGATGGCTTGTGAGAACTGCAATGCTTGGTCATTGCCGGGCTATTTTCTCCCTTCAGGCGCTGGCTGTGTCAATGGCCTCCGTCAGTTCAAGCCAGCGGGCTTCCAGCAAGTCGGTTTCGTCGTTGACGGCTTTCAGGCGGCGGCCCGCGTCGGCGATATCGCCAGGGTTCAATGGCTGGCTCAGTGCCGTTTCCAGCTTGGTCTTTTCCAGCGCCAGCACCGCCATGCGTTTCTCGGTCTGCTCCAGTTCTTTCTTCAATGGTCGTGTTTTTTCGGCGACTTGCTGCCGGTGCAGGGCATCCTGGCGTCGCTGCTCCGGACTGCGGCTGGTGAGTGACTGAAGATCTACCGTGGTAGACACTGGGGCTGGCCCTGCAACTGCGACAAACGCCTTGCCGCTGGCTGCCTGGGGTGCGGCGGCCACCGGTGTGCTGTTGCGCTGCTGGTCTCGTTGCTCCTGGCGCTGGGTTTCACGCGACTGCTTTGCCATGTCGAGCAGGTAGCGCTGGTAGTCGTCCAGATCGCCGTCAAACGGCTCGATGCCGCCGCGCGAGACCAGCCAGAACTCATCACACACGGCGCGCAGCAAGGCGCGGTCGTGGCTGACCAGCATGACGGTGCCTTCAAACTCGTTGAGCGCCATGGACAGCGCTTCGCGCGTGGCCAGATCCAGGTGGTTGGTGGGTTCGTCCAGCAGCAGCAGGTTGGGGCGCTGCCACACGATCATGCACAGCACCAGGCGGGCTTTCTCGCCGCCGCTCATGCTGCCCACGGCCTGTTTCACCTGGTCGCCCGTGAAGTTGAAGCTGCCGAGGAAGCCGCGCAGGTCTTGCTCGCGCGTGGCCTGGCCGCTCAGGCGGCCTTCGGCCGTGCACTCGCGCACCAGGCGAATCATGTGCTCCAGCGGCGTGTCGGCCGGGCGCAGCACGTCGAGTTCTTGCTGCGCAAAGTAGCCAATATTGAGGCCCTTGCCTTCGGTGATGGTGCCGGCCAGCGCCTGCAGGTCGCGCGCAATGGTCTTCACCACGGTGGACTTGCCCTGGCCGTTGGCACCCAGAATGCCGATGCGCTGCCCGGCCAGCACCGATTTGCTGACGTTGCGCACGATCAGTGTGGGCTCGCCGCCTTCCACCGCCGGGGGGTAGCCAAAGCTCACGTCCTGCATCGCCAGCATGGGGTTGGGCAGGTTTTGTGGTTCGCTGAACTCGAAGGTGAATTCGGCGTCGGCCAGCACCGGGCCAATTTTTTCCATGCGCTCCAGCGCTTTCACGCGGCTTTGTGCCTGCTTGGCCTTGCTGGCCTTGGCCTTGAAGCGGTCAATGAACTTTTGCAGGTGCGCCATCTTGTCCTGCTGCTTGGAATAGGCGGTGGCCTGCAGCGCCATTTGTTCGGCGCGCATGTCTTCAAAGCGGCTGTAGTTGCCGCCATAGCGCGTGAGCTGCGCGCGCTCAATATGGATGGTGACATCGGTCACGGCGTCCAGAAACTCGCGGTCGTGGCTGATCACGAGCATGGTGCCTTCGTAGCGCTTGAGCCAGGCTTCCAGCCAGACCAGGGCGTCCAGGTCCAGGTGGTTGGTGGGTTCGTCGAGCAGCAGGAGGTCGCTCGGGCACATCAGGGCACGGGCCAGTTGCAGGCGCATGCGCCAGCCGCCGGAAAAGCTGTTGACCGGGTGCTCCAGTTCGTCGGTGCGAAAACCCAGACCCAGAATGAGCGCTTGCGCGCGCGCCGGTGCGTCGTGCGCGCCGGCGTCGTGCAGCGCCATGTAGGCGTTGGCCATGCGTTCACCGTCGCCACTTTCTTCGGCGGCGGCCACTTCGGACTGGGCCGCCAGCAACGTCACATCGCCTTCAATGACGAACTGCGTGGCGGGCATGTCGGTTTCAGGCATGTCCTGGGCCACCTGGGCCATGCGCCACTGGGCCGGCACGTAAAAGTCGCCTTTGTCTTCGTGAAGGGTGTGGTTGAGCAGACCAAACAGGCTGGACTTGCCCGCGCCGTTGCGGCCGACCAAGCCTACTTTTTCACCGGGGTTGATGGTGCACGAGGCGCCATCGAGCAGGATCTTCGTGCCGCGACGAAGGACAAGGTTTTTGAGCGTGATCATGGATGGGGCGAGGGCGATGCTGCCAGCGCCGAAAGGGAGTCAAAGGTGAGAAGGAGGACCTGGTCGTCGCCTGCGCTGGTGCTCAGCCAGACGGTTTCCAGTTGGGGGAAGGCCGCTTCGAAATGTTCGCGCTCGTTGCCAATTTCAAGAACCAGCACACCCTGCGGGCTGAGCCGCGCGGGCAGGTCGCGCAGCAGGGTGCGGATGAAATCCATGCCATCGGCACCACCGGCCAGCGCCAGTTCGGGCTCGGCGCGGTATTCGGCGGGCAGGGCGCTCATGCTGGCGGCGTTCACATACGGCGGGTTGCACAGCACCAGGTCCCAAGGACCGGGGCAGGCCGCCAGGCCGTCCGACTCGGTGAGGGTGATGCGCTCTTGCAGGCCGTGCTGGTCCACGTTGATGCGGGCCACGGCCAGGGCGTCGGAAGAAATGTCGGCGCCGGTGACCTGCACGTCGGGCCAGGCCAGGGCCGCCAGCACCGCCAGGCTGCCGTTGCCGGTGCACAGGTCGAGCACGGTGCGTGTATGAGCGCCCAGCCAGTGGTCAATGCTGCCTTCAGCGATCAGCTCGGCAATGAAACTGCGCGGCACGATGGCGCGGCGGTCCACGTAAAACGGCACGCCTTGCAGCCAGGCTTCCTGCGTGAGGTAGGCCGCGGGTTCGCGGGTGTCGATGCGGCGTTGCACAAGCGAGCGCACCGCAGCATGTTGTTCGGGCGAAACAGGCTGCTCGGCCAGGGTGTCCAGGTCGCTGTCCAGCGGCAGGCCGAGTTGCCACAGCACCAGCCAGGCGGCTTCGTCCTGGGCGTTGGTGGTGCCGTGGCCGTAGGCCAGCTGGGCCGCATCGAGGCTGTGGGCGGCCTCGGTCAGAAGTTCTTGCAGTTTCAAACGGATGTCCGATGGAGCGTTCAGCGGCTGGCGCTGGCTGCTTGGGCCAGGTTGTCCAGGGTGCGCCGGTAGATGTTTTTCAGGGGCTCGATGTCGGCCACCGCCACGCATTCGTCGATTTTGTGGATGGTGGCGTTGGGCGGGCCCAGCTCGATCACCTGCGGGCAGACTTGCGCGATGAAGCGCCCGTCGCTGGTGCCGCCGGTGGTGGACAGCTGGGTGGTCAGACCGGTTTCAGCGTGAATCGCTGCCCGTACGGCGTCCACCAGGGTGCCGGGCGCGGTGAGGAATGGCAGGCCGCCAAGGGTCCAGGTCAGTTCGTAGTCGGCACCCGCGTGCAGGCCGTGGCGCTGAAGGATGTCGGCCACGCGCTGCTGCAAACCCTCGGGGGTGGATTCGGTTGAAAAACGGAAGTTGAAGTCAACCACCACGGTGCCCGGTATGACGTTGCTCGCGCCCGTGCCGCCGTGGATGTTGCTGATCTGCCAGCTGGTGGGCGGGAAATAGGCATTGCCGGCGTCCCAGGTCGTGGCGGCCAGCTCGGCCAGGGCCGGAGCCGCCATGTGGATGGGGTTCTTCGCCATGTGGGGATAGGCAATGTGGCCTTGAATGCCCTTCACCGTGAGCTTGCCGCTCATGGTCCCGCGGCGGCCGTTCTTGATCATGTCGCCGGTGCGCTCCACCGATGTGGGCTCGCCCACAATGCACCAGTCCATGCGCTCGTTGCGGCGCTGCAGCTCGCGGCACACCACCACGGTGCCGTCCAGCGCCGGGCCTTCTTCGTCGCTGGTGAGCAAGAAAGCGATGTCGATCGCCGGGGAGGGCTGGGCTGCCACGAATTCTTCGCAAGCCACCACCATGGCAGCGAGCGAGGCTTTCATGTCGCTGGCGCCGCGGCCGTACAGCTTGCCGTCGCGGTGCGTTGGCACAAACGGGTCGCTGGCCCAAGCGCTGACGGGACCGGTGGGAACCACGTCCGTGTGGCCCGCAAAGATCAGGGTCGGTTGCTGGCCGCTGCCCAGACGCGCCCAAAGGTTGGTGACCCGGAAGTCGGTCGGGCCGCTTTCGATGGTCTCGCAGACGAAACCCAGCGCTGACAGGCGACGGGCGATCACCGCCTGGCAACCTTCGTCCCGTGGGGTGACAGAGGGACGGGCAATCAGTTCTTCGGTCAGTCGCAGAGTGGCGTTGTTCATCGGCTCAGAATTTGACGTCGAGCGTGAACTCGGTGAAGGTCGCGTTGTCGCTGTGCTCATCTTCCGAAAGGGACGGCGACGGCTTTGATTTCGGCGTGTTGAAGTCGTTCTGGAGGCGCCACATGAGGTTGTTGGGTGAATCGGCCTGGGCCAGACCTTCGTCGCGAGAAACCAGGCCGTCGGTGATGAGCCGCGCCAAATCCTGCTCAAAGCTCTGAGAGCCCTCGGCCAGCGACTGCTCCATGGCCTCGCGGACACCCGAAAAATCGGCTTTCTGGATCAGGTCGGAGATCAGCGTGGTGTTGAGCATGACCTCCACGGCCGGAACGCGTCCGCCCGCGTGCGTGCGCAAAAGGCGTTGAGAGATGATGGCCCGCAAGGCCGCGGAAAGGTCGCCCAGCATGGTGGGGCGCACCTCGACGGGGTAGAAGCTCAGGATGCGGTTGAGCGCCTGGTAGCTGTTGTTGGCATGCATGGTGGCTAGGCACAGGTGCCCGGACTGGGCATATGCAATCGCAGCAGACATGGTTTCGCGGTCGCGGATTTCTCCAATCAAGATCACGTCGGGCGCCTGGCGCAGGGCGTTTTTCAGGCCAACCTGCAGCGAGGCGGTATCGGTTCCGATCTCGCGTTGGTTGACGACCGACTTCTTGTTGCGGTACATATACTCGATCGGGTCCTCAATGGTGAGAATGTGGCCCGCGGCGCGTTGGTTACGATGGTCAATCATGGCCGCCAGCGTGGTGGTCTTGCCGGCGCCCGTGGCGCCCACCATAAGCACAAGGCCACGCTTTTCCATCACCAGATCACCCAGGATGGGTGGCACGTTGAGCGAGTCCAGTGGCGGCACATCGTCCGGCACAAAACGCATCACGACAGCGTAGTGGCCGCGCTGGCGAAAGGCACTGACCCGGAAGTTGCCTGCGCTGTCCAGCCGCACGGCCATGTTGAGCTCGCCGGTATCCAGCAATTCTTCCATGCGCGTTGCCGGCACGATTTCGCTCAACAGGTTGCGCGGCGCTTCGGGCGGCAGTATCTGGCTGTTGATCGGCAGGGTCTGGCCGTTGATCTTGATCATGGCCGGAGCGTTCGCCGACAGGTACACGTCCGAAGCCTTTTTATCCGCCATCAGGCGCAGGATGCGCTCCATCGTTCCGCTGCTCATGCCGTGTCCTTACAAGGAAAAAACAGATTCGTGATCGGCGACCATGCCAGAAACCCAGAACACCGCAGAACCGGCTTTGCCGGGCTGCAGGTGTTGTCCACCTGGGGGGAAGCCGCGAAACGGCGCAGGGGGACCATCAATCCCGCAACAAGTCGTTCAAGCTGGTTTTGCTGCGCGTCTGGGCGTCCACGCGCTTGACGATGATGGCCGCATACAGGCTGTACTTTCCGCCGTCTTTGGGCAGGCTGCCGCTGATGACCACCGAGCCCGACGGGATGCGTCCGTAGCTCACTTCACCCGTGGTGCGGTCGTAAATCGGGGTGCTCTGGCCAATGTACACGCCCATCGAGATCACCGAGTTTTCTTCCACCACCACGCCTTCAACCACCTCGGAGCGGGCGCCGATGAAGCAGTTGTCCTCAATGATGGTGGGGCCGGCCTGCAGCGGCTCCAGCACGCCGCCAATGCCGACGCCGCCCGAGAGGTGCACGTTTTTGCCGATCTGCGCGCATGAGCCCACGGTGGCCCAGGTGTCCACCATGGTGTTTTCGCCCACATAGGCGCCAATGTTCACGTAGCTGGGCATGAGGATCGCGCCTTTGGCGATGAAGCTGCCGCGGCGGGCCACGGCCGGTGGCACCACGCGTACGCCGGTCGCCTTCATCTCGGCTTCACTCAGGTGGGCAAACTTGGTCTGTACCTTGTCGTAAAACGCGAGGTCGCCGCTGCGCATCATTTCGTTGTCTTTCAGTCGGAACGACAGCAGCACGGCCTTTTTGATCCACTGGTGCACCGTCCACTGGCCCACGGCTTCGCGGGTGGCCACGCGCAGCTTGCCCACGTTCAGCTCGGCAATCACGTGTTCCACCGCGTCCAGCACCTCTTTGGGCGCAGAGGCGGGGGAGAGTTCGGCGCGGTTGTCCCAGGCGGTGTCGATCAGGGTTTGCAGTTGTTGGGTCATGGTTTCAAACTCGGTGAAGGAAAAGAAAGGGTCAAAAGGAGGGCGTAACGGCTTCAGTCGTTGTGGAACACAAATGCGTTGATGCGCCCTGCGGCTTCCAGGCACTCGGCGGGTTCGGCCACCAGCGCCATGCGGATGCGGGCCTTGCCCGGGTTGATGCCGGCCACTTCGCGGGCCAGGTAACTGCCCGGCAAAACCGTCACATTGTATTGAGCCAGCAATTCGCGGGCGAAGGCTTCGTCGGCCGTGAGCCCGGGCAGGCGGCCTGCAAACACCGTGGGCACCTCGGCCCAGAGGTAAAACGCGGCATCGGGCAAGGAAACGTCCAGCACCTGCGCCAGCACTGGCGTCACCTGGGCAAATTTTTCGCAGTACTGGCGGCGGTTGTCCACCACGTGGGCTTCGTCGTTCCAGGCCGCCGCGCTGGCGGCTTGCACGGCCGGGCTCATGGCGCCGCCGTGGTAGGTGCGGTAGAGCAAAAACGGCTTGATCAGCTCAGCGT
>JAGXSV010000024.1 GCA_018333605.1 Hydrogenophaga sp.
CGCGATGATGGGCAATGGCACAACGGTAGCCCCCAGCGACGGGAGGGCGCCCCGCAGCGGGGGCCGAGTCGGCCGCTGGAAGCCGACCATGGTTGCGCGCGAACTCGCGGGTGATGGTCGAAGGCGCGCGCCTGAGCTTGCAGGCTATGGCCCTCAAGCTCAGGTTGTGTTCAAGCCAGACTTGCATCAAGGCGCGATCTTCCAGACTCAGATGGGTGTAGGTTTTGGGCATGCAACAGATTCTCCAGGGAGGGTGTTGCACTTGGACTTTGAGCGCGGGCTTGTTGCCCACGCGGTCCCTTGCGCAGAATGCCTCCTGCCGCCGCGCATCCCAGATCACCAGCGCAAAGTCGCCTTCAATGTGACTCAGGCAGTCCCTGCCCCACACCTCATACGCGCGCAGCACCAGCTCGGCATCGGCCCGCGTGCGCAGCACCGCGCCTTTGCCCAGCAACTCGCGGCGCAGTTCTTCCCAGTTGTCCACCCGGCCGTCCATCACCAGCACCAGGCTTTGGTCTTCGTTGGTCAGCGGCTGGGTTTCTTCGAGCGACTCGGGCGTGGTGCGCAGCATGCACTGGCCCAGCGCCACGTGGCCCCGGCGCCAGTGGTTTATGCCGTCCGGCCCGCGGTAGTGCATGGCCGCGGTCATGGCTTCCACCTGGCCCGGTTCCACCGGGCGGCCGTCGAAATGGATGATGCCGGCGATACCGCTCATGACTGAAAGGCGTCCAGAGGCACCAGGTCGCCGAACGGGGCGAACTGGGTGGCGATGTCGGGCCGGTCGTTCACCGGCACGCCGCCGCACTCCACCCAGGCGTGGGCGTCCAGCGTGCCCTGGGTCAGGCGCACGCCAATGCGCAGCTCGCTCGCCACGCCGCGGCGGCGCAGCAGCCAGCCCAGCAGCAGCGAGCGCGTGAGGCAGGTGGCGTGAAACGGGGTGTGGCGCGCGGCGATGTTCACCGCCTCACCCAGCGCCTGAATGTCGGCCAGGGCCAGGGCTTGCGCCGGCGTGGCTGCGGCGACAGGCCGGCGCTGCAGCCAGGCCTGCAGGCGCGGCAGCCCCCAAAACCGCAGGCCCAGCCAGCACAGCGGCAAATACAGGCTGGCGGCCAGCAGCGTGCGCTGCTGCGCGGCGCTCAGGGCGCGGAACTGCGCCAGACGGCCCGGCGGGGTTGAGGTGGGTGGGGATGTTTGGGGCATGGCGCTCATGGGGTGTGCCGGATGGCGGAATTCATGCCGCCATCCAGACCGGGATATCCCGCTGGCCATGCAGCACCCGCCAAACGTCGATGTGATCCGGCTGCTCAACGTAACACACAAGGTGCGGATAGTGCGTCAGGGGCCAAAAGCGCAGACCAGGCAGATTCAACGCGTAGGCATAACGCAGGGAGCCGGTGGCAGGGTTGCGTGCGAGGTGGGCATAAGCTGCTTGGAGCGCATCAATGAAACCCAGCGCCGCTTGCTCAGCCGATTCACCTACGTAATAGGCAATGATCTCGTCGATGTCGTCGTTGGCCTGGGCGCGCGCAATGATGGGCTTGGTCGTCACCCGCGTGTGCCTGTCTTGGCGGCCTGTTGAACCCGCTGCCGCAGGCCTGCGAAGTAAGCAGCGTCGGCCACGCCAGCCGGCTCAGAGGCGGCCCCCGCGAGCAAGAGGCTGCGCAACTGCAGCCGCTCTTTGTCCTGGCGAATCAGTTCTCGCAGGTATTCACTGCTCGTGCCATAGGCGCCCTGGCTGACCCGTTCGTCAACAAAAGATTTAAGGGTGCTGGGCAAAGAAATATTCATGGTGGCCATGTCCGGAGTTTATAGACCGTGGCAAAAATTGGCAAAGGTCAGGGGTGCGCCGTACCCGCCACGAACGCCACATCCACCAGCACCCCACCCTCCAGCCGCAGCACCCGGCCTGCCAGCGCCAGGCTGGCCGGGTCTTTCAGCAGCGCACGCGCCAGGGCGGTGCGTCTTTATAATCGTGCACAGTAATACTGCATACGGAGAGATCATCATGACCGCATTGCGCGCCTCCTACTCGATTGCCCCCGACGTTCTGCTTCGGTTCAACGCCTTGGTGCCCGCCAGAAAACGCAGCCAGACGGTGCAGTTGCTGATGGAAAGCATCTTGAACCAGAAAGAATCGCAACTGGAAGCGCTGGCGCACGAGTTTTCCACGCACCCGGACTTTGAGCAGGCCCGTGCTGACGCGCTGCTGTGGGACAACACCGTGGCCGATGGCGTGACGGATATTCGGGCATGAACATCGAGCGCGGACAAATCTACCGCGTCAACCTCGATCCCACCATCGGTAGCGAGCAGCGTGGCGGCGCTCGCCCCTGTGTCATCCTGACCATCACAGCCTTTGCCAACAAGCTGCGCAACGTCAGCGTGGTGCCTTTGACGTCATCTCCCCGCGCGTTGCCACCGCTCATCGTGTCGGTGCCTTCGGCCGGCAAGGCAGAGTCCATGGCGCTGTGCCACCAGATTCGCACCATCGACAAATCCCGCATCGGGAAATGCCTGGGCACCTTGAGTCCGCAAGACATGGCCACCGTCGAAGAAGGCATCAGGGCGGTGCACGGTCTGTAGCTGACCCTGGCGGGTTGAAGCCCGCCCCTACCTCAAACGCAGCCAACACGGCTCTGCGCCACATCCACCAGTTTGCCACCCTCCAGCCGCAACACCCTATCCGCCAGCGCCAGGCTGGCCGGGCGGTGGGTGATGAGGATGACGGTGCGGCGCGACAGCGTTTCGTGGCATTCGGCGATGAAGCTCTTTTCCCCCTCGGGGTCGAACATGGCCGTGGCCTCGTCCAGCACCAGAATGGGCGGGTCTTTCAGCAACGCGCGCGCCAGGGCAATGCGCTGGCGCTGCCCGCCCGAGAGGCGGATGCCCTGGTCGCCCACCACGCTGTCGTAGCCCTGCGGCAGGTGGCTGATGAAATCGTGCGCCTGGGCGGCGCGGGCGGCGGCTTGCACCGCCTCAGCGCTGGCGCTGGGCAGGCCGTAGGCAATGTTGTCCAACACCGAGCCATTGAACAGCAACACATGCTGCGGCACCACGCCGATCTGGCGGCGCAGGCTGGCCAGCGTCACACCGGCAATGTCGTGTCCGTCCACCAGCACGCGTCCGCCCGTGGGCTCCATCAGCCGCATCAGCAGGTGCGCCAGCGTGCTCTTGCCGGCGCCGTTCGGGCCGGTCAGCGCCACCGTTTCGCCGGCGTTGATGTGCAGGTTCACGCCCTGCAGCGCCGGGGCGCGCCCGGGGTAGGCAAAGCTCAGCTGCTCCAGCTGGATGTCGCCGCGCAGCGGGGGCAGCTCGTGGCCGGTGCCGGGCGGCGGCTCGGGCGGCTCGCGCAGCACCTCGCCCAGGCGCTCCAGCGCCCCGCGCGCCTGGCGCGTCTGGCCGTACACGTCGGCCAGCGAACCCACCGGGCGCGTCAGCAGTGCGGCGTACAGCAAAAAACTCACCATCTCGGCCGGCGTGCGCGCGGTGGACGCGCTGCCCAGCAGCCACAGCACCAGCACCATGCCCGCCGCCGCCAGAAACTGCACGCTCGGGCCCAGCGCGGCGTAAATCAGCCGCTCCTGGTTGCCCAGCTGCACCGTGCGGCCAATCTGCCGGCGGTAGCGGGCCGACTCCAGCGGCTCGCGCGTAAACGTCTTGATGGCCGGCAGCATGCCCAGGTTTTCTTCGGCAATGGCCACCGCCTCGGCCTGCGCCTGCTGCAGCGCGCTGGAGAGCGGCCGCAGGCGCCGGCCCAGCACCTTGAGCAGCAGGTAAAACAGCGGAATCATGCCCACCACCAGCAGCGTCAGCCGCGCGTCCAGCCGCGCCATCAGCAGCACCGCGCCGCCCACCGTGAACAGCAGCGGCAACACGCTCAGCAGCGTGCCGCTGAGGTAGCTGGCCAGGCGCTCCACATCGTTCGTCAGCAGCGCCAGGATTTCGCCGCGCTTGCGTTGCTGAAAATACGCCAGCGGCAGCGCCTGCAGGTGGTCGTAGAGCCGGGTGCGCAGGTCCGCCAAGATCGCCTCTGCCGTGCGGCCCAGCAGCCAGCTGTTGGCAAACTTCAGCACCGCCTGCAGCGCAAACAGCGCCAGCAGGCCCAGCAGCAGCGCGCCGCTGGCCTGCACCGCGCCCGGCGCGCCCGCCAGCAGGCCGGCGGCAAACTGCCCCGCCAGCCACGGCACCGCCAGCGCCGCGCCGGTTTCCACCAGCATCAGCAGCGAACACAGCGCCAGCGTGCCGCGCCAGGGCCGGGCATAAGAAAGCAATTGGGTCAGGTTCATGGATCAGTGGAGCAGGCGCTGCGGCGGCTGGCTGGGCGTTGACCCGGTTCGAAGAAGGGCGATGTGAGCGAACGGCGATGTGAGCGGCGATCCATGGGGCTTCCCACCGTGCCCGGCGTTGCCCGCCGGGTCGGTACATCGTAAGTTTTCACCATGGCCCGCCGTGAAACCGCGCCGTCATGGGTGGCCGCTAGAATCAGCCGCTGAATATAACAAGCCGAACTGATCGGGGTGCGAAGGGGAGTGGTCCGGCCGACGGCCGCTGGGGCTGACGACTTTCATGCCCGGATCGCCGACCCCCTCCCATGGATCTCTCACCTCACACCATCGCCGTCATCGGCCTGGGCTATGTTGGCCTGCCGCTGGCGGTTGAATTTGGCAAGCTGCGCCCCGTGGTCGGCTTCGACATCAACGCCCGCCGCATCGCCGATCTGCAGGCCGGGCAAGACCACACGCTGGAGACCGAGCCCGCCGAGCTGCAGGCCGCGCGCCACCTCAGCTTCACCACCGACATCGAAGCCCTGCGCGGCTGCACCCGCTTCATCGTCACCGTGCCCACCCCGATCGACGAGCACAAGCGCCCCGACCTCACGCCCCTCATCAAGGCCAGCGAAACCGTGGGCCGCGTGCTGAAAAAGGGCGACATCGTCATTTACGAATCCACCGTCTACCCCGGCGCCACCGAAGAAGACTGCGTGCCCGTGCTCGAACGCGTCTCGGGCCTCACCTTCAACGTCGACTTTTTCGCCGGCTACAGCCCCGAGCGCATCAACCCCGGCGACAAGGCACACCGCCTGCCCAGCATCCGCAAAGTCACCAGTGGCTCCACGCCCGAGGTGGCCGACGAGGTGGACGCGCTTTACGCCGAAATCATCACCGCCGGCACCCACAAGGCCGCCAGCATCCGCGTGGCCGAGGCCGCCAAGGTGATCGAAAACACCCAGCGCGACGTCAACATTGCCCTCATCAACGAGCTGGCCCTGATCTTCAACCGCATGGGCATCGACACCGAAGCGGTGCTGGAAGCCGCCGGCACCAAGTGGAACTTTCTGCCGTTTCGCCCCGGCCTGGTGGGCGGCCACTGCATCGGCGTGGACCCGTACTACCTCACCCACAAGGCCGAAGCCATCGGTTACCACCCGCAAATCATCCTGGCCGGGCGCCGCCTGAACGACAGCATGGGCAGCTATGTGGTCACCCAGCTGGTGAAGGCCATGACGCAGCGCCGCATCCATGTGCAGGGCGCGCGCGTGCTGGTGATGGGCCTGGCCTTCAAGGAAAACTGCCCCGACCTGCGCAACACCCGGGTGGTGGACATCGTGCGCGAGCTGGCCGACTACGACGTGCAGGCCGACGTGTTCGACCCCTGGGCCAGCCCCGCCGAGGCGCAGCACGAATACGGCATCACCCCCGTGGCCCAGCCCCAGCCCGGCGCCTACGACGCCATCGTCATCGCCGTGGCGCACCAGCAGTTCAAAGCCATGGGCGCCGCCGACATCCGCGCCCTGGGCAAGCCCGAGCATGTGCTGTTCGACCTGAAATACGTGTTGACCGCGGCCGAGAGCGACCTGAGGCTGTAAGTCTGCATGTCCAGCCAGTCTGCAAGCCGAACAAGGTGTAATATGCCAATGTCATATTACATATGGAGTCCCGCATGACCGTGACCGCCAAACTCTTCATGAGCGGGCGCAGCCAGGCCATACGCCTGCCCGCCAAACTGCGCCTGCAAGCCCAGGAGGTGCGCATCGAGCAAATCGGCGACGCCCTCTGGCTGCAGCCGCAAACCAGCCCCAGCACCCACATGGGCCAATGGCTGGCGCAGTTCTACGCCAGCACCGACGCCTTGCCCGCCGACTTTCTGGCCGACCGCACCGACAACCCGCCGCAAGAACGCGACTGGACCTGACCGCTCCCCATGCGCCGCACGCTCGACACCAACATCTGCAGCTACATCCTGCGCCGCCACCCGGCCAGCATGATCGAGCGCTTTGCCACGCTGGAGCCAGGCCAGTTGTGGCTGTCGGCCATCGTGGCCGCCGAACTGCGCTTTGGCGCCGTCAAGCTCGCGGCGCCCCGGTTCAGTGCCGCGGTCGAAGCCTGGCTGGCCGGGTTTGACGTGCGGCCCTGGCCGCTGGAGGCCACGCACCACTACGCCCAGATGCGCGCCGCCCTGGAGCGCGCCGGCACGCCCGTGGGCGCCATGGACTTGCTGATCGCCGCCCACGCCTTGGCCGAAGACAGCGTCGTCATCACCAACAACGCCCGGGAATTTCACCGTGTGCCGGGGCTGGCGGTGGAGGAGTGGGCCCTGTGAGCACGAAAGAAGAAGGGCGCCAGATCCTGCCTCAGACCGTCGACGAGCCGCGGCATCCGCGCGCCGGGCTGGGCTCGCGCATCGCGGCGCGCTTTGCCGGAGCCGGCCTGACCGAGCCACTGCCTGAGCTGCGTGGAGAAACCGGCGGTCTCACTCACCCGCTCGGTGGCACCGAAACCCAGCTGGAGCCGATTCCCCGCCGCAGGGACGCCACCGAATGATCCTCAAGGAAGCCTCGGCCACCGTTTTCACAAACAAGCGCGGCCAGTTCATTCGCCTGCCGGCAGAGTTGCGCCTGCCCGACAGCGTGAAGCGCGTGGACGTGCGTGCACGCGGCTGCGAACGCATCATTGCGCCCCTAGGCCAGACCTGGGACAGCTTCTTCCTCGATGGCACACCGGCGCCCGAGGACTTTCTGCCTGAGCGCGCCAGCCAGCCTGAGTTCGGGTGCACGGACAAGCAGCAACTCGCTAACGGGGACTTCAGGTCCGAAACGCCCGCATCCCAACCCAAGGCAGAAAAGAGCACCCCATGACCGCCTACCAATCCCTGCAAACCCGCCTGCAAGCCCAGCCCCGCACCTGGCTCGTCACCGGCGTGGCCGGCTTCATCGGCTCCAACCTGCTGGAAACCCTGCTCAAGCTCGGCCAGCGCGTGGTCGGGCTCGACAACTTCGCCACCGGCCACCGCCGCAACCTGGCCGAAGTGCAAACCCTCGTCACCCCCGAGCAGTGGGCGCGCTTCCACTTCATCGAAGGCGACATCCGCACCCTGGCCGACTGCGAGCGCGCCATGCTCTGGAGTGACCCCGCTCCCGCTTCACTCCCTCCCCCCTTGGGGGAGGGCAGGGGTGGGGGCTCCCCGAACCCGCCCAGCAGCTTCCCCGTCGACCATGTCCTCCACCAGGCTGCCCTGGGCAGCGTGCCCCGCAGCATCGAAGACCCCATCACCACCAACGCTGCCAACATCACCGGCTTTCTGAACATGCTCGTGGCCGCGCGCGACGCCAAGGTGCAGAGCTTCACCTACGCCGCCAGCAGCTCCACCTATGGCGACCACCCCGGCCTGCCCAAGGTCGAAGCCGTCATCGGCAAACCCCTCAGCCCCTACGCCGTCACCAAATACGTCAACGAGCTCTATGCCGACGTGTTTGCCCGCTGCTACGGCTTTCAAACCATTGGCCTGCGCTACTTCAACGTCTTTGGCCCCCGGCAAGACCCCAACGGCGCCTACGCCGCCGTCGTGCCCAAATGGACCGCCGCCCTGCTGCAGGGCGACACCGTCTACATCAACGGCGACGGCGAAACCAGCCGCGACTTCTGCTTTGTTGCCAACGCCGTGCAAGCCAACCTGCTCGCCGCCACCGCAGGGGTTTTACCCCCTCTCCCGCTTGCGGGAGAGGGCAGGGGTGAGGGCCTCCCCGAATCCCCCCTCAACCAAATCTACAACGTCGCCGTGGGCGACCGCACCACCCTCAACACCCTGTTTGGCCTGTTGCGCGACAACCTCGCCGCCCACGGTGTCAGCCCCGCCGTGCAACCCGTGTACCGCGATTTCCGCGCCGGCGACGTGCGCCACAGCCAGGCCGACATCAGCAAAGCCCGGCGCCTGCTCGGCTACGCCCCCACCCACCGCCTGGCCGACGGCGTGGCCGAGGCCATGCCCTGGTATGTGGGGCAACCAGTACAGCACCGGTAACTGTGCATTCACCCGGCTGCTGCAAAACATGATCGTCATGCGCAATCTGCACAAAACACTGGCCGGCCGTGGTGTGAGCCTGTGACGAGCACTTGAAACCGACTGCACCGAAAGCGGCGCAGGCTTGCCGGTCGAATTTTTATACCAGTTAATGTATATTTCACCCCTGTCCCCAAACGAAAAACCGATTGAATGGATAGGTAGCAGCCACAAAGACTTGATGGCCTTGCCCACCGACGTTCGGCGGCTTTTCGGCTTTGCTTTGTCACTGGCCCAGTCCGGGGACAAACACGACGCAGCCAAGGTACTTAAGGGCTTTGGTGGTGCAGGGGTGCTTGAGGTGGTGGAAGACCATGTTGGCGGCACCTACCGCGCCGTTTACACCGTCAAGTTTGCTGAGGCCGTGTTTGTCCTTCACTGCTTCCAGAAGAAAAGCAAGCGCGGCACCGCCACGCCCAAGGAAGACATGGACATCATCCACGCCAGGCTGAAAATTGCCGAAGCGTATGTAAAGGGGTTGCGGAAATGAAAACTCAACTTGTTGACGGCGTTGAAGTGCATCGTGGTTCCGGCAATGTGTTTGCCGACCTTGGACTGGCTGATGCTGACAAACTCAAGATCAAAACGGGCTTGGTGATCGAAATCAGGAAAGCCATGAAAAGCCGTGGTCTGACCCAGCTAGAAGCCGCCAAACGCATGGGCATCACCCAGCCCAAAGTATCCGACATGATGCGTGGCGACTTCACCAACCTGTCCGAGCGCAAACTGATGGACTGCCTGACGCGGCTTGGCTACGACATTGAAATCAAGATTCGTCCGGCCAAGACTGAAGTGGGGCATTTGATGCTTGCTGCGGCCTGAAATGGCCGCGTACCTTGAAGCCGTGCTTGAAGAAGCCCATGGCGACGCTGCTTTCGTTGCCAAAGCCCTCGGCGACATCGCCCGAGCCCAAGGCATGACGCAAGTCGCTCGCGACGCTGGCCTCTTCCGCGAAAGCCTGTACAAAGCCCTCTCTGGCGAACGCAGCCCCAGCTTCGACACCATCCTCAAGGTCATCAACGCCTTGGGTTTGAAGCTCCATGCCGAAGCGGCGTGAGTGCCTCCCCCGCGCAAGACCAGAGAAACACCATGCCTGTCGCCCTGAAGCTGTCTGACGATCTGGTCGAAGATGCAAAGCCCTGCGCGGCGGCGGAGCATCGGTCTGTGCCCAAGCAAATCGAGTACTGGGCTCGCGTTGGCAAAGCCGTTCTCGAGAACCCCGAACTCCCCGTGCGCCTCGTTCAAGACAGCATCCTGTCGCGTGAAGAGGTCAAGGCCGGGCTGGCCAAACCCTACGAATTTCGCTGACCCCATGCCAAGCACCGTTACCGCGCCGCCCTTGTCTGTCATGGGGAGCACCCCGAACCTGGCCAGTTACCGCACACGGCCCACCCACCGGCTGGCCGAAGGCGTGGCTGAGGCCATGCCCTGGTATGTGGGGCAAGCTGGGTCGGTTGGTCATCAAAAAACCCAACGTGTTGGGATATAGTTCTACCTATGCCAAGCATCAGAGACGGCAGCTTGCGCTGGGTTGTTTATCCAAACGACCATCCGCCGCCACACACGCATGTGATCGGGCCTGGCTGGGAAATCCGGATCGAACTGACGCAGCCCCCTTCATTGCTGTCCGTCGCGGGGACGCCGAAAGCCGCTGAAATGGCCAAGGCCTTGATCGGTACGTCGCAACGCCTGGCTCAACTGCGCAGCCTCTGGAGCACCTTGCATGACTAAGTCACACATGCCCGAATGGGTTGAACGAGAACTGGCCAAGGCCGACGAGGCCGTTGCCCGTGGAAAGCTGGAACTGGCCGCGCAGCCTCGGGCCACTGCGGCGCGTTACGACGCGCGCAAAAAGGTGGTGGTGATCGAACTGGCCAATGGCGCGTCGTTTGCATTTCCCCCCAGCCTGGCGCAGGGCCTCGAAGGCGCCAGCACCGCCGACCTGTCTGACATTGAAATCACCCCCATGGGCACAGGCCTGCATTGGCCCCGGCTGGATGCCGACCTCACCGTCGAAGGTTTGTTGGCTGGCGTTTTTGGCAGCCGCAGCTGGATGCGTGCTCACGCCGCCCGCGCAGGCAGTGCCCGCACGCCCGCCAAGGCCGCTGCGGCCAAAGCCAACGGGACCAAAGGCGGCCGACCCAGAAAAGCGGTTGTGGTGCCGGCATGAGTCAACAAGCGGTATCCGTCCGTCGGGCCCGCTCGCAGCCAGAGCATCGGTTTCGCGGCGCCTTTGCCGCGAACGCCACGCTAATTTGTCTTTATTAAAAAGACAATTAAAGACAAAATAGGCCATCGTGGAAAGCCAATTCAGAACCGTCATCCGTCAGAAAATCATCGACTCGCAAGCGGCACCGCTGCCCGTTTTGACGCGTCGCGATGTCTGGCTGCCGGCGGGCAAAGGCAAGGCCACCGCCGTCATCGGCATGCGGCGCTCCGGCAAGACCAGCCTGCTGTGGCAGATGCTGGCCGACCGCCACGCCGCCGGCATGGCGCGTGACGGCTTGCTCTACTTCAGTTTTGAAGACGAGCGCCTGGCCGGCATGCAACTGGCCGACCTCGACCTGCTGGTGGAAGCCTTCTACAGCCTGCATCCCGGCTGGCGCGACGCCCGCCGCGCCTGCTTTTTTCTGGATGAAATCCAGCTCGTGCCCGGCTGGGAGCTGTTTGCCCGGCGCATCCTCGACAGCGAGAACATCGAACTCGTGATTTCTGGCTCCTCCGCCCGCATGCTCTCGCGCGAAGTGGCCACCAGCATGCGCGGTCGGGCCATGGAGGCGGTGGTCACGCCGTACAGCTTCCGCGAAGCCCTGCGCCACGCGGGCCATGAACCCGCCACGCCAGCGGACCGGCTGACCAAGGCCGAACGCTCCCTGCTGGGCCGCGCCCTCACCGACTACCTCGCCTGCGGTGGCTTCCCGGAGGCACAAGGCCTGGACAGCCGCAACCGCACCGAGCTGCTGCGCGGCTACGTGGACGTGGTGCTGCTGCGCGATGTGATCGAGCGCCACAACCTCAGCCAGCCGCAGGTGCTGCGCTGGATGGTGCAGCAACTGCTGGGCAACGCAGCGGGGGCCTTCAGCATCAACAAGTTCCACGGCGACCTCAAGTCACGCGGCGTGGCGGTCAGCAAAGACACCCTGCACAGCCTGTTGGCCCACCTGGAAGACGCCTTCCTCCTGTCCAGCGCCGCCGTCGCCAGCGATTCGGTGCGCCGCCGCCAGGTCAACCCCCGCAAGGTCTACCCGGTGGACACCGGCCTGATGGCGGTTTTTGACCGCTCGGGCAAGGCCAACACCGGGCATGCGCTCGAAACCGTGGTGTGGCACGAGCTGCAGCGCCGTGGCCATGAGACGGCCTACGTGCGAACGGCGGCCGGTTTCGAGGTGGACTTTTCCGCCCGAAGCCCCGCCGGGGACGAAGCCCTGATCCAGGTCTGCGCCGAGCTGGACGACCCCGCCACCCTGGCACGCGAAGTGCGCGCGCTGCAAGACGCCGCCACCGCGTCACCACACGCCAGCCTGCACCTGATTGCGCTGGACCTGTCGCCCGGCCTGCCACGGCCCGCCGGTGTGCACCTGCACCGCGCCGCAGACTGGCTGCTGTCAGACGGCCCAACCCATGGATCGTCACAAACATGAACGACAATCGCATGCCCCGGGCGAGCACTGCCCCTGTGGACGCGGCGCCCAACCTCCTGCTGGCCGAGCGCACAGCCATCTCGAAAAAGTCCGAAGCAATCCAAACGCTCAACGCATTTCGCCCATGACGCCCGCCGACCTTCCGAACCGCATCGCCGCTGGCGAATCGCAAACGCTGGAATTCAAAGCCTCGTTTGACAAAGCCAGCATCGAATCCCTGGTGGCCTTTGCCAACACGCAGGGCGGCACGGTGCTGGTGTCAGACGGCCCATCCATTTCAACGATACTTCCCAGTCGGGCCAATGCTCTCCACCGTGCGGAGAGAATGGCCCTGGTGGCACCTCAAGACACTGATTGATATCGACGCCCCCATGAGCACCATCAAGCTGTTTGAAACCAGGGAAGTCCGCTCCCTGTGGGACCACGAGAAAGAAGCCTGGTTCTTCAGCATCGTGGATGTGGTCGCGGTGCTCACCGACAGCCCCAACCCCCGCACCTACTGGAGCGTGCTCAAGAACCGGCTCAAAAAAGAAGGCAGCGAGTTGGCTACAAACTGTAGTCAACTGAAAATGAAGTCGGCGGACGGTAAAAACTACCTCACCGACGTAGCCGACACCGAGCAACTGCTGCGCCTGATCCAGTCCATCCCATCCCCCAAGGCGGAGCCCTTCAAGCAGTGGCTGGCCCGCGTCGGTTACGAGGGCATTGAAGAAACTGACGCCCCCGAGCTGGCCTTTGACCGCGCCATGGAGACCTACCTCAAAAAAGGCTACCCAGCAAGTTACCCCGCAAGTCACCCCGCAAGTTGAGCAGTTGCTGGCGGTCATTGAAGGGGACATGGCACGCCAGGAACTGATGGCTGCGCTGGAGCTGAAAGACCGCAATCACTTCACCAACGCCTATCTCAAGCCAGCCCTTGCAGCGGGAGTCATTGAAATGACCCTGCCGGACAAACCCAAAAGCAGCCAACAGAAATACCGCAAGACTGGGGTGCAACCATGAACTTCTTGAAGCCTTCCCACGCAGAGCCCCATGGAACCCACTAACCGCGCCCCTCAGCCGTCAGCTAGCAGCACCAGCGGGGCGGGTGCAGGCACCCCACCCGCAGGGCTGCCCAACCCCCTGCTGGCCGAAGTGCGCCAGCTCATTGACGCGGCCCGCCAGCGGGTGGCCAGCGCCGTCAATGCCGAACTCACCCAGCTGTACTGGCACATTGGCCGCCGCATCAGCGCCGAGCTGCTGCAGGGGCAGCGGGGCACCTACGGCCAGCAGGTGGCCGAGCTGGCGCGGCAACTCACGGCCGATTTCGGCAAGGGGTGGAGCGAGCAACAGCTGCGCCACTGTCTGCGTTTGGTTGACACTTTTCCAGACGAGCAAATTCTCTCCACAGTGCGGAGAGAATGGTCCTGGTCGCACCTCAAGGCGCTGATCTACATCGAAGACCCGCTCAAACGCGACTTCTATCTCGCAATCTGTCGCGTCGAACGTTGGGGCGTTCGCCAGCTGCAAGAGCGCATCAACCCCCTGCTGGTCGAGCGCACCGCCATCTCGAAAAAGCCCGAAGCAATCCAAACGCTGAACGCATTTCGCCCATGACGCCCGCCGACCTTCCGAACCGCATCGCCGCTGGCGAATCGCAAACGCTGGAACTCAAAGCCTCGTTCGACAAAGCCAGCATCGAATCCCTGGTGGCCTTTGCCAACACGCAGGGCGGCACGGTGCTGGTGGGCGTGAGCGATGCGGGCCGTGTGCAGGGCGTCACCCTGGGCAAAGAAACGCTCAATGAATGGCTGGGTCAGATCAAGGCCGCCACCAGCCCGGCCTTGATCCCGGAGATCAACGCGCACCGCATCGACGGCAAAACCATCGTTGAAATCGACATTCGTGAATTTCCGGTCAAACCCGTGCACACCCGTGGCCGCTACTACAAGCGCATCGCCAGTTCAAACCATGCGCTGAACACCGGCGAAATCGCCAACCTCTACATGCAGTCCCTGCAACTCTCGTGGGACGCCTACGAAGCGCGGGGTTACACGGTCAACCACCTCTCAGCAGCCAAAATCCAGCGCTTCATTCGCCTCGTCAACCAGCATGGCCGTTTTGCGCTCGACGAAACCGATCCACACGCCGCGCTGGAAAAACTCAACTACCTCAAAGACGGCCAGCCCACCTGGGCGGCGGTGCTCCTGTTTGCCCAGGAGCCCCTGCGGCACAACGTTCACATCGGGCGCTTCAAAACGCCCGACATGATTATTGACGACCGGCAGTTCACCGACACGCTCTTCGAGGTGGTGGAGCAGGCGATGAAATTCATCGTCTCCCACATCAGCGTCGCGTTTGAATTTGACGGCAGCATCCAGCGCAAAGAGCGCTTCGCCTACCCGCTGCCCGCCCTGCGCGAAGCACTGCTCAACGCCGTGGTGCACCGCAGCTACACCGACCCCAGCGACATCCAGATCAAGATCTTCGACGATAAGATCACCCTCTTCAGCCCAGGCACCTTCTACGGCGGGCTCACTGTGGCCGAAATACGGGCCGACAATTACCGCTCCAGCCTGCGCAACAAACTCGTGGCCGAAGGCTTCTACCTCGTCAACGCGATCGAAAAATACGGCAGCGGCTTCATCCGCATCCGCCGCGCGCTCCAGGACTACCCGGAAGTGCAGTTCGACATCGAAGAGAAGTTCGGCGGCGTCATGGCCACGTTCAGCCGCACGCAGCCAGAGTCCCCGCGTGAGGGAGCAAGTGGCGGAGTAAATGGCGGAGTAACTGGCGGAGTAGGTGGCGGAGTAAACGTCGAAGCATCGCATCTGCTGCAGCTGATCCAGTCGAGGCCCGGGCTCAAAACGGCTGAACTTGTGAGCCAGACAGGCAAACCACGACGCACCATCGAACGCTGGCTCAAGCAACTCAAAGACAGCCAGCGCATCGAGTTTCGCGGCGCACCCAAAACCGGTGGCTACCACCCCAAAGACCTGTGAACAAGCCCAACGCTCCGCTGTTAACGCCGATCCAGCGCAGTGAATTTTCAAATTTCAGGGATACCTAAATTGACGCAACCCCCCTTCATTCACGCCATGTCCGACGTGCAGTCCAGCACCATCGGCGCGGGCACCCGCGTGTGGCAATACGTTGTCATCCTGCCCGGCGCCCAGATTGGGCAGGACTGCAACATCTGCTCGCACAGCCTGATCGAGAACGACGTGGTCATCGGTGACCGTGTCACCGTCAAGAGCGGCGTGCAGTTGTGGGACGGCCTGCGTGTGGCCGATGACGTGTTCATCGGTCCCAATGCCTCGTTCGCCAACGACCGTTTTCCCCGCAGCAAGCAGACGCCCGCGAGGTTTCTGCAGACGGTGCTGGAAGCCGGCGCGTCCATTGGCGCCGGTGCCACCATCCTGCCCGGCGTCACCATTGGTAGCCAGGCCATGGTGGCAGCGGGTGCCGTGGTCACCCGGGCGGTGCCCCCCAACGCGATCGTGGTGGGCAACCCGGCGCGCATCGTGGGGTATGTCGATGCCGACCGCAACCACACCGTATCTGCTGGCCCTGCCAGTGCCGAAGTGGGCGCACAGCCTACCCAGGTGTCCGGCGTTGCCTTGCACCGCATGCCCAGGGTGCTGGACATCCGCGGCAGCCTGACGGTGGGCGAGTTTGACCGCAGCATCCCATTCGCGGTGAAGCGCTACTTCATGGTGTTTGACGTGCCCAGCATGGAAACGCGTGGCGAGCACGCCCACCGCGAATGCCACCAGTTCCTCATCTGCGTGCGCGGCAGTTGCGCCGTGGTGGCTGACGACGGCAAGAACCGGCAGGAATTCCTGCTCGACCGGCCCGACGTGGGCGTGCACCTGCCGCCCATGGTGTGGGGCATCCAGTACAAATATTCGGCCGATGCCGTGCTGCTCGTGTTTGCCTCGCACCACTACGACAGCGCCGACTACATCCGCAACTACGCCGAGTTTCGCCAGCTCGTGGGAGCCGCCGCATGATCCCGTTTTTGGACCTCAAAGGCCCCTACCTGGAGCTGAAACAGGAGCTGGACGAAGCCATTGCCCGCGTGGTCAGCTCTGGCTGGTTCATTGGCGGTGGCGAGTGCGACCAGTTTGAAGCCGAATACGCCAGCTACTGCGGTGCCGCCCACGCCATCGGCGTGGCCAACGGCCTCGACGCCCTGCACCTCGCCCTGCGCGCCATGGACGTGGGGCCGGGCGACGAAGTCATCGTGCCCAGCAACACCTACATCGCCACCTGGCTGGCCGTCAGCCAGTGCGGTGCCACGCCAGTGCCGGTCGAGCCCGATGCACGCACCTGCAACATTGACCCGGCGCTGATCGAGGCGGCCATCACCCCGCGAACCAAGGTCATCCTGCCGGTGCACCTGTATGGACAGCCGGCCGACATGGACCCCATCCTCGCCATCGCCCGCCGGCACGGCCTGCGCGTGCTGGAAGACGGCGCCCAGGCCCACGGCGCCCGCTACAAGGGCCGGCGCATCGGCGCACACGGCGACGCCGTGGCCTGGAGCTTCTACCCCGGCAAGAACCTCGGCGCCATGGGCGACGGCGGCGCCGTGACCACCAACGACGCGCAACTGGCCGACCGCCTGCGCGTGCTGCGCAACTACGGCTCGCGGGTGAAGTATGTAAACGAAGTGCAGGGCACCAACAGCCGGCTCGACCCGCTGCAGGCGGCCATCCTGCGCGTGAAGCTGGCGCACCTGGACGCGTGGAACGCCCGCCGCAGCGCCATCGCGGCCCGCTACCAGCAGGGGCTGCAAGGTTGCGGCCTGGGCTTGCCGCATGTGCCCGACTGGGCCGAACCCGCGTGGCACCTGTACGTCGTTCGCACCCCGCAGCGCGACGCACTGCAAGCCCGCCTGACCGAAGCCGGCGTCGGCTCCCTGATCCACTACCCCATTCCGCCGCACCTGCAGCAGGCGTACGCCGGCCAAGGTTACCAGCCGGGGGCTTTTCCTATTGCAGAGGCCATGGCGAATGAGGTGCTGAGCCTGCCGATGGGGCCGCATCTGGGCGCCGAGCAGCAGGCCAAGGCTATTGACGCCGTGCTGGGGTTCCCGGTGTGACGTCTCACCGCCAGATCTTCAAGTCCAGCGCCATCATTGGCGGCGCCTCGGTCATCAACATCGTCATCGGCATCGTCAAGGTGAAGGTGCTGGCGGTGTTGCTGGGGCCGGCCGGTGTGGGCCTGATGGGCCTGTACCAGAACATCATGGGCATCGCTTCCACCCTGGCCGGCTGTGGCATGGGCAACAGCGGGGTGCGCCAGCTGGCCGCGTCGGCGGGCGAAGCGTCCACCCTAGCCATCGTGCGCCGCGCGCTGTGGCTGGGCAATCTGGTGCTGGGCCTGGCCGGCGGGGTGATCCTGTGGCTGCTGCGCGAACCTGTGGCCCTGTGGGTGTTTGGCAGCGCCACCCATGTGGCCGAGGTGGGCTGGCTGGGACTGGGCGTGTTGCTCACGCTCATCAGCGGCTCACAAACCGCTTTGCTGCAAGGCCTGCGCCGCATCGGCGATCTGGCGCGCATCAGCATTGCCAGCGCCTTCATCAGCGCCGTCGTGGGCATCGGGCTGGTGTATGGCCTGGGGCAAGCGGGTGTGCTCTGGTTCGTGTTGGCGGCCCCCGCCATCAGCGCGCTGGTGGCCGGCTACTACGCGGCCCGCCTACCGCGCCCGCACACCCCGCGCGACTGGCAGGCTATTCAGCAGCAGTGGCAAGCCATGCTCAAGCTGGGCATTCCGTTCATGGCAGCGGGCCTGCTCACCCTGGTCACCCAGCTGGCGGCACGCTCCCTCATCTTGCGCGAACTCGGGCTAGACGCTGCTGGCCACTTCCAGGCCGCCTGGGCCATTTCCATGACCTACATCGGCTTCGTGCTCGGCGCCATGGGCGCCGACTACTACCCGCGCCTCACCGAAGCCATCAACGACCACGCCCGCGCACGACAACTGGTCAACGAACAAACTGAAATGGCGCTGCTGCTGGCCGGCCCCGCCCTGCTGGCCATGATCACCTTCGCCCCTTGGGCCATCCACCTGCTGTACGCGGAAAGCTTCGCACCCGCCACCGAGGTGCTGCGCTGGCAGGCGCTGGGCGACATCCTCAAGGTGGCCAGCTGGCCCATGGGGTTCATTTTGCTGGCGAAAGGTCGTGGCGGTCTGTTCATCCTGACGGAATTGAGCTGGAACGTCGTGTATCTGGCGATGATTGCTTTTGGCATTCAAGAATGGGGTCTGATCACCGCTGGCGTGGGGTTCTGCATTGCCTACTTGACTTATTTATTGCTAATGGCTTGGATTGCGGGTCGGTTAATCGGACAAAGACCTTTTCTACAAAACTCAATTGCGGTCGTGCTCCTGCTGTCAGTCGGTACAATCATCATTTATCTCGCCGGACAGTCTGCGCGCATGGGGTATGTGGTGGGAGCGTTGATGACGCTTGGCGTTGGTGCCTACAGCCTGAAGCGGTTGGATAAGGTGGTTGATGTGCGCGGATGGTTGCGAGGGAAGCTTGGATCAAGATATGCAAAATAATTTAGCAGGCAGCGAGTCTTTAAACATGGCAAGTGATAAGCCGTTGATCACGTTCGCTCTGTTTGCTTACAACCAAGAGGCATTCATTCGTGAAGCGATCGAGGGCGCTTTTGCACAAGATTACCAACCATTAGAAATTATCTTGTCTGATGATGCCTCAACGGATGGCACATTCAGGATTATTGAGGAAATGGCCGCGTCTTATTTGGGGCCGCATACAGTCAAGATACTGCGAGGCGAAACCAATGCGGGCTTGATCAACCACATCAACAAAGTTGTCGAGCATGTAAGTTCAGATTTTATTGTCATGGCTGCCGGCGACGACATTTCACTGCCCTGGCGTGTGTCAAGCATTGCAGAGGTACTCCGCAGGGACAAAACTGTGACGGCAGTTTTCTCAGAATGCATTGAATTCTCTGGCGATTCGAAGCGATTGATGCCCCGTTGCCCAAAAGATTTTGTCGCTACACAAACTCCGCTGATCGAGATTTTAATGAATGCTGGTGGGGTTGGTATAGGCGCAACATACGCCTATCATAAAAAATGCTTTATCTGGCCCGATGTGTTACCTGGCAATATTTTCTCGGAAGATCGAATTCTTCCCTTGCGGGCCGCACTGTTCGGGCGCGTGTGCAAAATTGAAATTCCGTTATTGAATTATCGGAAGACCGAAGGCAGTCTGACCTCGGTATTGATTCAGTCGAAACGCTTGTCGCATCAAGACCAGGGGCATTGGTCGGAAATGAAAAATGCGCTGACAGGGGCGACGCGACCCGGTCTTGCTGGATTGGCCTACACGGTGCTCCTGAAGCGAGTTGTAGATATTCGAACGTTCGCGTTAAAGCTTGATGGGTTGGCCGAGCGTTCTGAGAGCGGGATTTTTCGGGCAGTCTCTTTTTTGATACTGCTTCCGCTACGCGCCATGAGGAAGTTTAGCGAAAGAAGAAAAATACATGTGGGTTGAATGGGTTTGTTGAAGTTGTCTCGGTTTTCGCCAACTGTGGTTCAAGCGCTCAACCATTAAAAAACTGAAAATCAAACCGTGTTGCTCAAGAGTCAAGGCGATTTTTCGCCCAGGGTTTCCATCATCATTCCTTGCTGGAACGCAGAGGCCTATGTGGCGGATGCCATCAGCAGTGCGTTGGCACAAAATTATGACAACAAGGAAGTCATCGTTATTGACGATGGCTCAACAGATCAAAGTCTTGCGATAATTAAGCAATTTTCTGATCGCATTGTCTGGTGTTCGAGAGCGAATCAAGGCTGCGGGAAAACAAGAAATCATGGAATACAAATTGCTACTGGAGAATTCATAAAATTTCTTGATGCGGACGATTTCCTGCTGCCGGGTTGTATATTCAGTCAGGTGAAGGCGCTCAGTGCTCTCATCGGCAATGAGTTCCCCGTTGGTCGAATGTATCGACTTGAAGATTCGATAGGTCTCATAGTGCCGCATGGCGAGCGCGATCATTCGGTCCGCAGAGGCGAGTCAATCACGGATTTGTTAATCGATGTCCCGGTGATCACTGCGCCACTTTACAGGCGTGATGTCTTGTTGAATGTTGGGGGATTTGATGAAACCCTCGCCATACGCGAGGATTTCGATTTGTTTGTGCGTGTGCTGATTGCTGGGGCGAACCCTGTGTTAACCTCGGAGCCAGTTGGTGTCTACCGGAATCACTTGTCGCAAGGCCGAGTCAGCCGTAATGTGGGTGAGGGTAAGGCGCTGAATCAGCTTCAAATGTATGAAAAGCTATTTGAGTTGCTGCGTGCATTGACCGACTCGCCTAGGCAGCACCTGTTGGCAGAAGGATTGGCCATTTCAGCCTGGGTCACTGGTCGAAATGTCCTGCGCCAAGGCTTCAAGGAGATCGCTCTTGGCTGCTTTGCTCTCGCCAAACGATTTTCACCGAAGAATCATGTTTCAGGCCGATATCCTTATCGGATCATTAATGCATTGTTTGGCCCGTTGTTCGCAGAACTGATTTTTGAAAAACTCAAGGACTTATCTTTTGCTAAGTGAACACGATATTCGTCGTCATGATAAATTCGTTTTTATGTTGTCTCCGGTATTATTTACGATAAACCGAGTGACATGAATAAGGTTGCCATTCTGCTTCCGCATTTACATGGTGGCGGAGCCGAGCGCGTCGCAGTCAATCTGGCCAATAGCTTGGCACAACGCGGCTTTGCGGTGGACATGGTCTTGCTGTCCGCAACGGGCGAATTCCTGGCTGGCTTGCAGCCCGGTATCCGTCTTGTGGACTTGAGCGTGAAACGCATGCGCTGGGCCTTGCCGGCGCTGGTGCGCTACCTGCAACAGGCCCGGCCAGCCGTGGTGTTGGCCAATATGTGGCCGCTGACTGTTGCAGCACTCTGGGCGCGCACGCTGGCCCGCGTGCCCACGCGCGTGGTGGTGGCGGAGCACACCACCTGGTCGCGTTCCGAGCTGCTGAGCCGCTGGTCGCTGGGCTGGCAGGTGCGCACCAGCATGCACCGCTTTTTTCCGGCAGCAGACGGCATCGTGGCCGTGTCTGAAGGCGCGGCGGACGATCTGGCCCGCTTTGCCCGGTTGGATCGCCGCGCCATCACGGTCATTTACAACCCCGTGGTGGGTGGTGAGCCCAAGCCCGCCGCCAAGGTGCCATTGGCGCCGTTGGGCTGGTGGTCTGGGCCGCACCGCAAGGTGCTGGCCGTGGGCATTCTCAAGCCCATCAAGGACTACGCCACGCTGCTTGCGGCTTTTGCGTGCCTGCGTGAGCAGGTGGATGCGCGGTTGCTGATTCTTGGCGAAGGGGTGTGCCGTGCGGCGCTGGAAACGCAGGCCCGGCAGTTGGGTATCGAGGGCAGTGTGTTCATGCCGGGATTTGTGAAAGATCCGTCGCCGTATTACCAGCAGGCAGACTTGCATGTGCTGTCGTCCACCGGGGAAGGTTTTGGCAACGTGATCGTTGAAGCCTTGGAGGCTGGAACGCCGGTGGTCAGCACCGATTGCCTGTCTGGCCCACGCGAGATCTTGGCGGATGGCCAGTTCGGCCGCTTGGTGCCGGTGGGCGATGTGCCGGCGTTGGCCACGGCCATGGCCGAGTCGCTGGCCTCTCCGCATGACCGTGCCGCGCTCAAGGCCCGCGCCCAAGACTTCACCATCGACAAGGCGGTGGACCAGTACTTGCAATTGCTCCTGCCCGGTTCGGCGGGCGAGGGCGCAGCGTGATGGCTGGTGTTCTCTACATCACCTACGACGGTTTGCTGGACCCGCTGGGTGCGAGCCAGATACTCCCTTATCTCAAGGGCATTGCCTCGGGCCAGAGGGGCGCCGTGGTGCTGAGTTTCGAGAAGAACGAACGCCAGGCGAAAGACGGCGCCGCGATGGCGGCGGCGCTGAAGCACCATGACATTCAGTGGAAGCCGCTTCGATTCACGGCGGGTAAAGGTGTTGCTGGCAAGGTCTGGGACCTGCTCAAGATGTATCTCTGGGGCTATCGTCTGGCGGTGCGGCATGGCGTTCGTGTCGTGCATACCCGTGGGCACCCGGCCGCCCAGATCGGGGTGTTCATCAAACGGCTCACCGGCGCCCAGTTGATCTTTGACTTTCGCGGCCTGTGGGTGGACGAACGTGTGGACAAAGGTGGTTGGGACCTGAAGCGCGCTCACCATCGCTGGCAATACAGGCATTTCAAGCGAACGGAACGCAAGCTGCTGGCCAGCGCCGACCAGCTGGTGGTGCTGACCGAAGCGGTGGTGCCCGAAGTTCGTCGGCTCGGCGCGGCGCCCTCGGCAGGCGTCACCGTCATACCCTGCTGTGCCGACTTCGAGCACTTTCCGCTGGCCAACAGTCAAAGCCGGTCTCAGGCCCGGGAGGACCTGGGCATTCCGCAGCACGCGCGAGTGCTCGGGTATCTGGGTTCGGTGGGGCGCATGTACATGCTGGACCGCTTGTTTCGCCTGTTTGAGCTGGCAGCCGCCGACAGCAACGACTCGCATTTGCTGGTCGTGACGCAAGACATCGCGGCATTGAACCAGTTGATGCGTGAATGGCTGCCTGCCGCCTTGCACGGGCGCGTGCATGTGCGCTCCGCCGGTCGGGCCCAGGTGCCAACCATCATTCCGGCCATGGATGTGCTGGTCAGCTTCATTCAGCCCTCGTATGCCCGCATGGCCGCATCGCCCACAAAGCTGGCGGAGTGCTTTGCGGCCGGCATCCCAGTGATCTGCAATGCCGGCGTGGGCGATGTGGCGGAGCAGGTTCGCTTACTGGGGGCGGGTCGCGTTGTCGACCCGAGCTCCGATGCAGAGCTGTCGGCAGCGGTGGCGGGCCTGGATGACATCGTCACGATGGGCGGTGGCCGTCTGCGGGATGCGGCCAGGAAGGTTTTGGGGCTTGAGGTGGCGGCGGTGCGTTACCAGGCCGTGTATGCAGGATTGCAGGATTGAATTGAGAAGACCATGTTGAATGTTGTGATTTTGAACGGTGGGCGTGGTGCCGCAGCCATCATCCCTGAGCTGCTGGACCGCCAGGGTTTGCATGTGACTTCGGTGGTCAATGCCTATGACGATGGCAAGTCCACGGGTGAGATCCGGCGTTTCTTTGGCATGTTGGGACCGTCCGACATTCGCAAGGTGCAAGAGCTGATGCTGCCAGCCGATGACCCGGACCATCAGGCAAATCTGCGGGTATTTCAGTACCGGTTTCCCCTTGGCTGCACGCGCGATGAGGTGTTGACCCACCTGCGATCATTTGCGGAAGGCTCCAGCGCTGACTTGATTGGCGCACGTTTCGGTAGCGCAAAAGTCGGTTCGGCATTGCGTGAATTCGTGCACGAGTTTCTGATGGCGCTGCACGCGATTGAGCAGGTCAACGGCGAGCAATTTTCTTTTGAAGATTGCTCGATCATGAACTGTATTTACGCCGGTGCATTCATGGCTTTCAATCGCAACATTGAGCAGGCCACACTGTTTATTGACCGCTTGTTCAAGCTGCGCGGCACCGTGTTGCCCACCAGTATTGAAGACAAGAAACTCGTTGCCCTGCGCGAAAATGGAGAAATGCTCTACAGCGAGGCGGAGATTGTCGAGTTGCGGTCCAATGTGCGCATCGACCGCATCTATCTGCTGGAAAAGCCACTTGACAAGGCGCGGTTCGATGCATTGAGCATTGAAGAAAAACGCTACTACCTTGAACGGCACCACTGCTATGTCGCCGTTTCGCCGGGGGTCCAGCTGGCGCTTCAGCAGGCCGACATTATCATTTATTCGGCTGGCACCCAGCATTCGTCCTTGTACCCGACCTATTTATCTGCCGGTCTGGCGCAGGCCATAGCGGACAACAAATCGGCCTACAAGGCGTTCGTCACGAATATTGGTGCCGACTACGAGACCCCGACCTACAACGCATCTGACTACATCCGCGGCGCACACCGTTATCTCAATCTGTCGGATGCGCGTGCTTATTCGATGGCTGAGTTGTTTGATGTGGTGCTGGTCAATCAGAGCCGATTGAAAGCCGACGAGACCTATGTGGATTACGACGAATCTGGCTTTGATGGTGTTGATGTGCGCCGGGTCATTGACTCGTTTGAATCGATCACCTCGCCCGGCAAGCACGACGGAGCCAAGGTGGTGCAAACCATTGTCGATCTCTATGAATGTGCCACGACGCGGATGCCCTGACGCAAGTGGTAGCTAAAACCGTTCATCAGGATGAAAAACATGGCCCCACAAAAGGTATCGATCATGATACCGACATTCAATCAGGCTCAGTACATTGTTCGTGCAATCAAGAGCGCGCAGGCGCAGTCGTATGCCGACATTGAAATTCTGATTTCCGATGACTGCTCGACCGATGAAACCCGAAAGGTCGTTGAAGATTACATGGTGTCATCCGGTGATCCGCGGATCATGTATTTCCGCAATGAAGACAATATCGGAATACTTCGCAACTACAGGAAAAACCTTTACGAAAACGCGACTGGCCATTGGGCCATCAATCTGGATGGGGATGATTTTTTTGTCGATCCAGAGTTTATATCAGGCGCTGTGGCGGCCGCTGCTGAAGATCCTTCGATTGTCTTGCTGTTTGGGAATTACTGTGAATACCATCAAAAGAATGGTCGAAGGGTGGACATCGTCAACCGCGATCATCCACAGGTCATGAGCGACCAAGCATTTTTCAGTGCCTATGCCTCGAACCAGATACTCTGGAACCACAATTCCATCATCTATCGCCGGAATGATGCAATTCGAGTCGGATTTTATTGGGATGACTTGATCCCCCGAAACGACTGGGAGTCTTTCCTGCGCCTGATTGTGGGCCGCAAGGTGGGTTATTTGAATCTGATTTCCGCTGCTTGGGTCCAGCACGATTCAAACGAAACGCGCAGGCTCGATCTTGGTAAATACCTGAACAACTACACCTTGATCAAGGGCGTTGCAGATTTTGCGTTGAAACGCGGCATGGGTGCCGAATTCATCACGAACTGGACGGGCACGATGATTGAGCGTTCAACAAAAAGCTCTTGTATTGGATATATTCGAAACAAGGATTTCCGAGGGATGTTTGGATTCCTGCGCCAGGCATACAAGGTCAGTCCCGCGCTTCCGCTCAAAATGGCAACAGATCCTGGACTTCTGGCGCGTTCGATGCTGGCATTGAACCCGAGTCTGTATAACGCTGCCAAGGTTGCATTTCGAAAAATAGCCCGCCGCTGAAAGCAGCAAACAATGAATCAGCTGACATCTCTGCTTGCCGGCAAGCACCTGTTGATATTCGACTTCGATGGTACCGTGGCGGACACAACACCGCTTCACGCCCAGGCTTTTGGGCAGGTGTTGTCACCATTGGGTATTGCCGTGAATTACCCGGCCATTGCAGGCATGAAGACGCTGGACGCGATGCGAAAGTGCCTCGCAGATGCCGGTCATGTGCGTTCTGACGAAGATTTGCGGGAGCTGGTGTCGGCCAAGCAGCAAGCCGTGCGCCAGATGATTTCAAAAGAGCTTTCGGCATTGCCGGGCGTGGTCGAGTTTCTGCATTGGGCGCGGCCACGTTACCGCCTGAGCATGGCCACCTCAGGATCGCGCGGGACGGTGGAACTGGCACTTGGAAAGCTGGGCTACCTGGGGTGGTTCGAGCCGCTGGTCTGCGCCGACGACGTGGTGCAGGCCAAGCCGGACCCGGAAGGCTTTCTCACCGTGCTCCAGATCACGGGAACGAAGGCGGCTGATGCCCTGGTCTTTGAAGACTCTACGGCGGGATTCGCAGCGGCGCGAGCCGCGGGTTTGTCGTTTGTGGATGCGCGCCAGAACCTCTGGCTGCAACTGGCCGGAACCGGGAGCGTGGTATGAGAATCCTTGCCGCGATCGTTACGCACAACCGCTGCGGGCTACTTGGCCGTTGCCTGGATCATCTGCAAACCCAACGGCGCTTGCCCGACGGCATCCTCGTGATCAACAACGCGAGTACGGACGGCACGGTGGAGATGCTGGATCAGCGAGGCACCCCGTATGTGACACAGGAAAACGTCGGTTCTGCGGGTGGCTGGCATCGGGGCATTCGGCATGCGCTGGAACACGGGTACGACGCCGTCTGGCTCATGGACGATGACGGATATTCCAATGCGGGTGCTTTGGCGACTTTGCAGGGCGCACTTACGGACGGCGTGGCCTGTGTATCGGCGGTGGTGGTGCGGGAAGACGATCCTTCGCGGTTCGTTTTTCCGTTTCCGGTGCTGGACGCAGCCGGGCTGCCTGTGCTGTGGGGTCGCCCGCGCAAGATGGCTACCTTGGCAGACTTGCGGGCCATTGCCCCAAGGGGAACATACCCGTTTGCACATTTCTTCAACGGGGCCCTGGTGTCGCTGGCGGCGGTGCGGCAGGTGGGCAATGTGGACCGGGGTTACTTCATGTTTGGCGATGAAGTGGACTATTTTTTCCGGCTTCGCAAGGCGGGGCGGGTCATGTCGGTGCTCGATGCGCTGCACTACCACCCAGACGTGAGTCAGCGGCCCTACACGGCCGCCAAGGTTTATTACTACCTGAAGAACACGTTGATCCTCAACGAGCGTTACTTCAACGCTGTGTGGTTGCGGCACACCATGGCTCTCGCTGCTGTGTTGGGGCGGACCGCCAGCCGAAATGGCATGGGCATGGTGCTTTCGCTGGTGGCTGGGTCCATGGCGCCGGCTTTTTATTCGGCGATTGCTCGTGGCCTGCAGGGTAAGGTCGGAAAGGACTTCAATGGCTGACATTCGCGCCTTGGTGGCGGCAGCGGGCCGCGGCAGCCGGTCCGGATTGCCGTACCCAAAAACCCTGTTCCCGATTCAGGATAAGCCCATCCTGATCCGCATCTCTGAACTGCTGGCACCTTACGACAAAAGCCCGACCGTCATCGTCAGCCCCGAGGGGGCGGGGCCGGTGCGGGAATGCCTCGACGCGGCCGGCGTCGAGGCGCATCTGGTGGAGCAGCCTGCGCCGCGCGGCATGGGCGATGCGGTGCTGCGGTTTGAGCAATCCCCGGCCTTCAAGTCGGCCGAAAATGTCTTGCTGGTCTGGGGGGACATCCCGTTCATTCAGCCCGAGACGGTTGCGGCCGTCGTCACGGCTCACGTGGCGCACGAGAACGATTTCACCTTTGCCACCCGGTTGGTCGATGCTGCGTACACCGTCGTTTCGCGGGATGCCGCCGGCGCTGTGACAGGGGTTGTCGAGACGCGTGAGTTGGGCATTGCCGAGCCGCAGGCTGGAGAGCGGGAAATAGGCCTTTTCCTTTTTCGCAAGCAAGTGGTTCTGGACGCATTGCGCGAAGAGCTGGACGGAAAAAGGGGCCGCGCCACGGGCGAGCACGGATTTCTCTACGTGATCGGGCATCTGGCGGCGCGCGGTTTGCGCGTTGAAGCACTACCGCTTGCAACCGAATCGGATCTGGTGTCGCTGAACAGCATGAAAGATGTTCATGGTTATCTCTGATCGTGAATCCGAGCTGCTCGTGGGGAGTGTGAACTGATGTGTGGACTTGCAGGTTTCCTGGCCACTGAAGTATCAGTAGGAGGTAGCTTTGAGGCTGTCGCTGCGCGCATGGCCGATGCCATTGCGCACCGCGGCCCGGACGACGCGGGCACCTGGGCCGATGCGCAGGCGGGCGTGGCGTTCGGGCATCGGCGCCTGAGCATCATCGACCTCTCGCCCGCCGGTCACCAGCCCATGGTGTCCCGTGGCGGGCGCTACGTGATCGCCTTCAATGGCGAGATTTACAACCACCTGGCGTTGCGGGGGGCGCTGGAGGGGGGGGTGGGAGCGGGGGCGGGGGCGGGGAGCCCTCACCCCTGCCCTCTCCCG
>JAGXSV010000025.1 GCA_018333605.1 Hydrogenophaga sp.
CCCCGCCAGTACCGCCGCCTCATGGACGGCGGACAGCTGACCATCGGCGGGCGCACCTGGCACTGCATCAGCGGCTACGGGCACGCGCCCGAACACATGGCGCTGCACTGCCCCGAGCTGGGTGTGCTCATCAGCGGCGACATGGTGCTGCCCCGCATTTCCACCAACGTGAGCGTGTACGACCAGGAACCCGAGGCCGACGCGCTGACCTTGTTTCTGGACTCACTGGACAAGTACCCGCCCCTGCCCGCACACACGCTGGTGCTGCCGTCCCACGGCAAACCCTTCACCGGCCTGCACGAACGCATCCAGCAACTGAAAGACCACCACGCCGACCGGCTGGCCGAGGTGCTGGAGGCCTGCCAGGCCCAGCCCTGCAGCGCCGCCGACATCTTGCCCGTGATGTTCAAGCGCCCGCTCGACCTGCACCAGACCACGTTTGCTATGGGCGAGGCGGTGGCGCACTTGCACCGGCTGTGGCACGGCGGGCAACTGGTGCGCAGCCGGGGTGTGGATGGTGTTTTTCGATTCAGTACGGCCTGAGCGCCATCTGATCCGTCGTTCGATCACTCACCCAAGGGCACTGCCGATCGCTTGAGCGCCTGGCGGCGCTGCTGGTGGTCGGGCAGGATGCTGGCCACCACGTTCCAGAACTGCGGGCTGTGGTCCATGTGTCGCAGGTGGCTGAGCTCGTGCACCACCACGTAATCGACCATCTCCAGCTTGAGGTGGATGAGGCGCCAGTTGAGACGGATGGTGCCGTCTGCGCTGGCGCTGCCCCAGCGGGTGCCGGCGCTGGACAGGCGCAGCTTTTCGTAGCGCACACCCAGCAGCGGCGCAAAGTGGTCCAGCCGTTCGGTAAACAGGCGTTTGGCCTGGCGCATGAGCCAGGCTTGGGCGGCGTCGCGTATCTGCGCTTCGCTGGCGCTGTGGGCCAGCCCCAGGCGCAGCGTGGCCAATGCAGCTGGTTGCTCGGCGCTGACCGTTTCCAGCACCGCACCCACCTGGGTGAAGCCGTGCGCGGGGTCGAGTACCAGGCGCACGCGCTGGCCCAGAAAGTCCAGCTCGGCTCCGTTGGCCCACACGGTGCGGGCTTGCGCCAGTTCGCCGGCACGCTCGCGGGCGCGTTGCAGCTTCTCCAGCACCCAGGCAGATTTGGTGTGCAACAGAGCGTCCACCTCGCCCACCGGCGTCCAGCGCGGCGCGCTCACGCTCAAGCCATCGGGCCCGACCGACAGGCCAATGGTGCGGCGCTTGCCGCGTTTGAATTCGTAGGCTACTTCGCAACTGCCCAGCACCAACAGGCGGTTGGCCCGCGGGTGGTGCCAGGTGCCGGGCTGAAACACCTGGTTCAGCGGCTCAGCGGGTGGCGCTGCGGGGTCAAGCCTGGGACGCAACACGGGTGGCGTGACCGCCACGACCTCGCGGGTGGGCGGGGGCAGAGGGTCGGGACCGCCCAGAAAGTCCAGTGCGAGCTGCATCAGGCGCTGCATGGGTGCTGATCTCTCAGGCCTTTGCGGTTTCAGCGGACGCAATCGACTCGGCGGGGTAAGCCGAAGGGTCGAGGCGACGCATTTCGGCCTCGATCCAGGCTTCCACCTCCTGCATCAGTTCGTCGGGCTGTCGACCGGCGCTGGGAATGGGTTTGCCGATGGAAAACTCCACCACGCCCGGCTTCTTGATGAAGGCCTTGCGCGGCCAGCATTTGGCCGACGTGACCGCAATCGGAATCACCGGGGCGCCCGTGCGGATGGCGAGGCGCGTGCCGCCGGTCTTGTAGGTGCCCCGCTGGCCCCGGTCAATGCGGGTGCCCTCGGGAAACATGATGACCCAGGTACCCCGGTCCAGCAGGCGCTGGCCTTGCTGAACCACCTTGACGAAGGCGCGCGGGCCGTCGGCGCGGTCGATGTGGATCATGTCCATGCGGGCCATGGCCCAGCCAAAGAAGGGCACGCGCAGCAGCTCTTTTTTGAACACGTAGGCCAGCGGGTGCGGCATGAGCGCGGGCATGCAAAAAGTTTCCCAGGCGGACTGGTGCTTGACCAGCAACACCGCAGGCGCGGTGCTGCCCACGGGCAAGTTTTCATAGCCGATCACGCGGTTGCGGATGCCCAGAATGACGGTCCCGCCATCAACCGCCAGCTTGAGCCAGCGGGCGCACATCCAGTAGATCTGGTCGGACGTGAGGAACGGCGCCGCCGCCACCACCGCCAGCGCCCACGGCACCACCGTGATGGCCATGAAGAGCAGGTGCAAAACAGAACGCAGGAAGTTGATCACGATCATGGGGAGGTCATCGGTGCAAGGGGTCAATCCGTTGGCTGTGCGAGCAGCCAGTCGGCAAAGGCGGACAGATCGTCGTGGACCTGGGTCCCGGGCGGGAGGGTGGACAGAGACGTGGCATCAGGCTGCTGGCCACTGCGTGCGCGCAGGGCTTCAGACTGGCCGGTGGTCAAGAGGTGGGTGGGGCACCCAGCGGCAGCGGCGGCCTGCACGTGGCGCACCGCGTTGCCTGCGGCGGGCACGCGCGACAGGTCAAAGCCGAAACGCTGCCCGACCTGCACAAACAGCCCCGGCGCAGGCTTGCGACAGGCGCAGGCATCTTCTGGCGCGTGTGGGCAGAAAAAAACGGCTTCCACCCGGGCACCGGCGGCGGCCAACTGGCGGTGCATTTTGGCGTGGATGGCGTTGAGGGAAGCCATGTCAAACAAGCCCCGGCCGATGCCGCTCTGGTTGGTAACCAGCACCACCCGCCAGCCGCCCTGGTTGAGCCGCGCCACCGCCTCCAGCGCACCCGGCAACGCCTCCCACTCGTCGGGCGACGCCACGTAGTCGTCTCGGCTGCGGTTGAGCGTACCGTCACGGTCAAGGATCAGCAGTTTCATGCGGGTTGCCTTCGTGGGTCGGTGACGGTCTGCGCTTTGGTCAGGCTGCGAGGCGCGACAAGTCGGCCACGCGGTTCATGGCTTCATGCAACGACTTCAGCAAGCCCAGGCGGTTGGCCTTGAGTGCCGCGTCTTCTGCGTTGACCATCACACCATCAAAGAAAGCGTCCACCGGCGCACGCAAAGCGGCCAGGGTCATCAGTGAAGCGGTGTGGTCGCCATTGGCGAACTCGGCATCGGCCGCCGGCACCGTCTTCTGCATCGCGGCGAACAGCTCCTTTTCGGCCGCCTCGACCAGCAGGCTCTCCTGCACCGCGGCGCCTTCGCCTTCGGATTTTTTCAGGATGTTGCCGATGCGCTTGTTGGCCGCGGCCAGCGCGGCCGCCGCCGGCAACGCGGCGAACGCGCGCACGGCCTGGAGGCGCTGGCCCACATCGCCGAGGCGCTGCGGGCGCAGCGCCAGCACGGCGTCCACTTCCTGCGCGCTGTAGCCCTGCTCGCGCAGGGTGCCGGCGAGGCGGTCGTAGATGAAATCGGTCAGTGCAGAGGTCGCGTCGGTGATCTTGTCACCGAACGCAGGCACAGCGCTGGCCACCAGCGCGCCCAGGCTCAACGGCAGGTCTTTCTCGACCAGCATCCGGATCACACCCAGCGCATGGCGGCGCAGCGCAAACGGGTCTTTGTCCCCCGTGGGCAGGTTGCCAATGCCAAACATGCCCACCAGGGTTTCCAGCTTGTCGGCCAGCGCCACCACCACGCCGGTCCGGTTGCGCGGCAGTTCGTCGCCCGAAAAGCGCGGCTTGTAGTGGTCTTCAATGGCGAAGGCGATGTCTTCACCCAGGCCGTCGTGGCGGGCGTAGTACCCGCCCATGATGCCTTGCAGCTCGGGGAACTCGCCCACCATGTCGGTCAGCAGGTCGGTCTTGGCGAGGTTGGCTGCCACATCGGCGCTGTGGGCCAGGGCATCGCCGCCCAGTTGCTGGCCAATGGTGCGGGCAATGGCGCGCACGCGCTCCACCCGTTCGCCCTGCGTGCCCAGCTTGTTGTGATAGACCACCTTGCCCAGGCCTTCCACACGCGAAGCCAAGGTCTTCTTGCGGTCCTGGTCAAAGAAAAACTTGGCGTCGGCCAGGCGCGGGCGCACCACGCGCTCGTTGCCGCCGATCACGGCGCTGGCGTCGTCGGGGCTGATGTTGCTGACCACCAGAAACTGGTTGGTCAGCTTGCCTTGCCTGTCCACCAGCGGGAAGTACTTCTGGTTGGCCTTCATGGTCAGGATCAGACACTCTTGCGGCACGTCCAGAAACTGCGCATCAAAGCCGCAGGTGAGCACGTTGGGCCGCTCCACCAGGGCAGTCACTTCGTCCAGCAGGGCTTCGTCCATGAGCACTTCAAAGCCCGGCCCCAGGCGCTCGGCGGCTTGGGCCAGTTGCTGCACGATGGCAAAGCGGCGGTCGTTGAAACTGGCCAGCACCGCGCCGTCGCGCAGCAGGGTTTCGGCGTAATGGTCGGCGTCGGCCAGCACCACGGGGTCCACAGCGGCTTCAAAGCGGTGGCCGTGCGTGGTGTTGCCGGCGGTGAGCCCCAGCACTTTCACCGGCACCACGGTGCTGCCGTGCAGCGCCACCAGGCCGTGGGCGGGGCGCACAAAGTGCACACTGCTCCAGCCGGGCAGCTCGCAGTCGCTCTCGAGCTGGTAGCTCATCACCTTCGGAATGGGCAGCTTGGCCAGCGCCTCGTCCAGCGCTTTTTGCAGCCCGGTGTCCAGCGTGGCGCCGGTCACGAGGCTGTCGTAAAACAGCGCGGCGGCCTTGCCTTCGCCTTCGCGCTTGAGCGTGGCCACGGCGGCGACGGGATCGGACACATCGGCCCCCAGCGCGGCCAGCTTCTTCAGCAGGGCGGGCGTGGCATTGCCGCTGGCGTCCAGCCCCACGGCCGCAGGCATCAGCTTCTGTTGCACGGCCTTGTCTTCGGCTTTGAGCCAGACGTGGGTGACGTGCGCGGCCAGGCGCCGCGGCGAGGCGAACGCGGTCACGGCCGAATCGGTCCCGGCCAAGCCCTGGGCCTTGAGGTGGTCGAACAAAGCGCCGGCGAAGGCTTCGCCCAGCTTTTTGAGCGCCTTGGGCGGCAGCTCTTCCACAAACAGTTCTACGAGCAGGTTTTGGGTGGTCATCTTGGGGTTCTCCGGCGCTCAGGCGGCTTTCTTCGGCATTTGCTCCACCCAGGCGCGCGGCGCCATGGGGAAGCCCAGCCGCTCGCGGCTCTCGTAGTAGCTTTGCGCCACGCCACGCGCCAGGTTGCGAATGCGGCCAATGTAGGCCGCGCGCTCGGTCACGCTGATGGCGCCGCGTGCGTCCAGCAGGTTGAAGCTGTGCGCGCACTTGAGCACCTGCTCGTAGGCGGGCAAGGCGAGTTGCTGCTCCATGAGGTGCTTGGCCTGCTTTTCATGGGCGGTGAAGGCGGTGAACAGGAAGTCGGCGTCGGCGTGTTCAAAGTTGTAGGCCGACTGCTCTTTTTCATTTTGCAGGTACACGTCGCCGTAGCTCAGCACGGTGCCGTCGGCGGCTTTCGTCCACACCAGGTCGTACACGTTGTCCACGCCTTGCAGGTACATGGCCAGGCGCTCCAGGCCGTAGGTAATCTCGCCGGTGATGGGCTTGCAGTCGATGCCGCCGACCTGCTGGAAGTAGGTGAACTGGGTCACTTCCATGCCGTTGAGCCAGACTTCCCAGCCCAGGCCCCAGGCGCCGAGCGTGGGGTTTTCCCAGTCGTCTTCGACAAAGCGGATGTCGTTCTTCTTCAAGTCAAAGCCCAAGGCTTCGAGCGAGCCCAGGTAAAGCTCCAGAATGTTCGACGGCGCTGGTTTCAGGACCACCTGGTACTGGTAATAGTGCTGCAGGCGGTTGGGGTTTTCGCCGTAACGGCCATCTTTGGGGCGGCGGCTGGGCTGTACATAAGCCGCTTTCCAGGGCTCAGGGCCCAGGGCGCGCAGGAAGGTGGCGGTGTGGCTGGTGCCCGCACCCACTTCCATGTCGTAGGGCTGCAGCAGCGCGCAGCCCTGGGCGTCCCAGTAGGACTGCAGTTTCAGAATGATTTGCTGGAAGGTCAACATGCGCTTGGGGCCAGGGCGTTGCCCGGGCTGAAGTGGTCTTGGCGTGGAGACAGCGGACCCTACCGGGCCTGCTGCACAGAACCCTGATTTTACGGGGCGCCTCAGCCACGCTTCAGACGCGCACCGCGACGACGCGTGGCGGCGATCAGCAGCAGCATCGCCAAACACACCCCCCACAGCGGCCCAAGACCCCACCGGGCCGCCCAACGTGCGTAGGGCGTGGTGCCACTGCGGCCCTGCACCGTGGCTTCGAGCCGGTCGCGCGTCAGCCGGGGCAACAGGTGGGTGACCACGCCGCGGTGGTCGATCACGGCGGTGGCCCCCGTGTTGGTGGCGCGCAGCATGGGCCTGCCCAGCTCCAGGGCGCGCAACCGAGAAATGTGCAGGTGCTGGTCAATGGCCACCGTGTCGCCAAACCAGGCGATGTTGCTCAGATTGACGAGCACCGTGGGGGCCTGGTCCGGGTCGCGGAACGACGCGGCCAGCTCTTCGCCAAACAGATCTTCGTAACAAATATTGGGCGCCAGGCGCTGCCCACCCACCGCCCAGGGCGCTTGCGCCAGCGTACCCCGGCTGAAGTCGCCCAGCGGAATGTGCATGAGGTCCGTGAACCAGCGAAACAGCGGCGGAACGAATTCACCAAACGGCACCAGGTGGTGCTTGTCATAGCGGTAAAAGCCTTCAGACGCCAAGTTCACCGGCGCCTGAGTGTCGCTGGCGCGGGCCAGTTGGTCGCGCGCCGCGGCCGCCGACTCGGGGGACAAGCCCCAGGCCGAGTTGGTGTAACCCTCCGAAAGACTCCCCAGCGGCAAGCCCAGCAGCACCTGCACCGGCGAAGCCACGCCGGGCTGCACCAGCCCGTCGAGCAGCGGCAACCAGAATTCTGGACCGAGTTGCTGTGGCAACAAGGGCAGCGCGGTTTCTGGGGCTACCACCAACTGCGGCGCATTCGGCGCGCCGGCTTTGGCCGCCGCCACCGCTTCACCGATCTGTCGCGGGTACCAGGCCAGCGCCTGGGCCACACCCGTGCCAGCTTCAAATTTTTCGTCCTGCGCCACATTGCCCTGCAGCAGCCACACGCGCAGCGTACCGGCACTGGTGGTGTCGCGCTGGCCATAGGCCCGCCAGGTTTCACCACCGCCCAGCACGCTCCACACCAGCGCCAGCAGCAGCACAGCGGCCGGGGCTGTGCGCCACAGGCCGGCCCACTGAACCACGGCACCGCTGGGAGCCGGCGGGAAAATGCCGGGGCGGGGCAGCGCACGGCGGGCGGGTGATAACAACCAGTTGCCCAGTGCCCCGCCCCACGAGACCAGAGAAGCCAGCGCATAGGCCAGCAGCGCGGCGAGAAAGCCCATGCCGTAGACGCCCACCAGCGGCGCCCAGGCGGCCATTAGATCCACCTGCGCGTAGCCGCCCGCACCCCAAGGAAAGCCAGTGAGCCAGCGGCCGCGGGCCAGCTCGGCCAGCGTCCAGAGTGCGGCAAACAACAGCGCCTGCGCGCTGCGTGACATCGGCGCCCACCGATACAACGCAGCGACCGCCAGGCCGTAGTAAAGCGCAAGCGCCCCCGCAAGCGACAGCACCGCCAGCGCGGCCAGCCAGGCAGCGAGCCCGCCGTAGGTGTGCATGGACACAAACAGCCACCAGAAAGTGCCTGCCAGCCAGGCGGTGGCAAACAGCCAACCGCGCCAGGCCGCGCTGCCGATGCGCCCAGTGCGCTGCAGCGCAAGCGCGAGCACGGCCAACGATGCGATTTGCAGCCAACCGCTGGGCTGACCAGCCGAAGTACCGGGCAAGCTCCAGCCTTGGAAAGGCCAGGCCAGCGCAGCCGCCTGCAGGCCGCCAGCCAACAGGCACATCAGCGCCCACAACGCGCCGCCGCTGCGTGCACGCCGCCCGGGCGGGCGCCGGCTCATCGGCTCAAAGCTCGAAGGCGTGTGCAGCGATCCGAACAGGCTGCGCATGGGCAGATTGCTGCGCCTGGGTTCAGGCTTCTGCCGAAACCGGCATGACCTTGAACCACTTCACCGCGCCCCCTTTGGTGTGCAACACCACGAAGCGCAGGCCCTCGAGTTCGTACACCTCGCCGCGCTTGGGCACGTGGCCCATGGCGTGGGCGATCATGCCGCCGATGGTGTCGAAGTCTTCTTCGGGCAGCTTGAGCCCAAACGATTCGTTGATGCGCTCGATGGGCGAGTCGCCACTGACCCGCCAGGTGCTGTCGGCCAGGGCGAAGATGTCGCCCTCGTCTTCCACGACATCGAATTCGTCTTCGATTTCGCCGACGATTTCTTCCAGCACGTCTTCAATGGTGATGAGGCCGGCCACACGGCCAAACTCGTCGATCACGATGGCCAGGTGGTTGCGGTTACCGCGGAATTCGCGCAGCAGGTCGTTGAGCCCTTTGCTTTCGGGCACAAACGTCGCGGGGCGCAGCAGCGCGCGGATGTTGAGCTCGGGCGCGCGCTGCAGTTTAAGCAGGTCTTTGGCCAGCAGAATGCCGATGATGTTTTCACGCTCGCCCTCAAACACCGGAAAGCGCGAGTGCGCGGTGTCGATCACGATGTGCAGGAGTTCGTCGTAAGGTGCCTCGATGTTGAGCACATCCATGCGTGGTGTGGCCACCATCACGTCGCCGGCCGTCATGTCCGCAATGCGGATCACGCCTTCAAGCATCACCCGCGATTCGGCGTTGATGATGTCGTTGTCCTCGGCTTCGGCGAGGGTTTCGATCAGCTCGTCCTTGGAGTCCGGCCCGGGATGGATGAATTCCGCGAGCTTTTGAAGGAAACCACGTTTGTCGACATGCCGCAGGCTGCGCTGCGACCCACTACTGGGAGGGGATTCGGCCACTGAGGGTATGGGAATGTTGATACAGGGGTCAAGGATAACGCAAGGCCCCAGCTTCAAGCAAAACCCACCGACGGGCGTTCAAGCAACGAAAGGGGGTCAGCTGCGGTAACGGTCGCGCGCGTCGCGCACACCCTGACGGATTTCCTGCAGCAGCCCCAGCGCCGACCAGAACTGCTTGACCTGGGCCTTGACGTGGTAGTCGGTCAGGGCCAGGTGTTCATTGAACAACTCGGTCACGCGCGAATCAAAATCGGCCGGCGGCAGGCGCAAATGGGCCTCGCTCTCGCTGCCATCGCGCTCGATCACCGCACCGGCGTGGCGGGCGATTTTAAGCATGGCGGTGTTCTCGGAGAGCGCGTGCACGAACAACAGGTTCACACCCTCGTTGCGGGCATGCATCACGGCTCGTTCAAACAGGCGGCTGCCGTAGCCCCGACCACGGGCGCTTTTGGCCACCGACACACCGAACTCGGCGCAATTGAGACATGTCGGGTCGGCCGAAAAGGCCAGGTGCGCCATGGCAATCAGCTCCAGCTTGCGGTTGAAGATGCCAAACAGCTCATCCCGATCAAAGTTCATCTGGTTCACGTAGCGGTGAATCTGCTCGTCGTTGGCGGCGTAGCCAAAGCGCAGGTAGCGGTCTTGTGGCTCCAACCCCAGCAGGTGAGCCGCAATGCGCTCCCGCTGAGCCGGGCCGATGGAACGGATGGGCACCCCCGCCGTCGTGGCCCGATCCACTGCGGGCTTGCGCGGCTCGTCGACCAGCGGCGCTGCCAGCACCTCCGGTTCGGGCGCCGACTTGAACCAAGTGGGTGTATTGAACATGCCACCAATATAAGGGTTTTCCCTATATCGACAAGGTCTAGCCTCTCTAAACCCGGACCTACCCGACGGGCGGGTGAATATTTATAGACAAGGCCCACTAAAGACACCATTTTTCATGATTTTCTTGAGCAGTGGACCCTCAAAGAAAAAGGAGCGCGCAAGAAGTCAAACACTGGCGCAACGTCACGAACGCCGCCAGCAAGTCGTGAGGCTGTACAGACAAGGCACCAAGATCATGCAGATCGTCACGATGTCGGGGCTGAGCTACCCGACAGTGCGAGGTGCTATCGATCTGTTTGAAGCCGGTGGCTGGGGTGCGATACGCCCCGCTGTTCGTGGACGAGCCAGAGGCGACGGGCGGGTGCTCAGTCAGGCGCAGGAAGACACCATCCAGCGCCTGATCATCGACAAACGTCCCGAGCAACTCAAGATGGATTTCAGCTTGTGGAGCCGGGCCGCAGTGGGCCAGCTCATCGAACAGGAATTTGGCATCACGCTGCAAGTGCGCAGCATCGGCAAGTACCTCAAGTTACGCGATGCGGCCCATGATCACATGGCGATGCTGGAGCAGAATCCCAAGCGCGTCATGAGCGGCTTCCAGGACCGCCACGTCCGCTATGCGGCTTAAGACCCCATGGGGCCCGGTCAACATGGCCACTTTGTGCTGCTTACAGCGGCAAAGCGGTGGTGCTTTTCACGCGGTCCATCACAAAGCTGGTCTTGCAGTCTTGCACGCTGGGGTGTTTGAGCAGGGTGTCCATCATGAAGCGCGAGTAGGCGGCCATGTCGGCCACCACCAGGCGCAACTGAAAGTCCATCTCGCCGGTCAGCGCAGCGCATTCCACCACCTCGTGCCAGCCTTGCACGCTGGCGCGAAACTGGTCCATGGGGTTGCGCTTGGCGCTATCGGCGTGCTTCTCCAGCCGCACATTCACATAAGCGGTCAGGCCCAGCCCCACGGCCTCTGGCTTCACCAACGCCACGTAGCGGTCGATCACACCGCTGTCTTCCAGCCGTTTCACGCGGCGCAGCACGGCGCTGGGCGAGAGACCCACCGCCTCGGCAATCTGGTCGTAGGTGGCGCGGCCATCAGCCTGTAGGCTGCGCAAGATGTGGCGGTCAAGCTTGTCCAGTGAGTGCATACCTGGTATTTTGCAGCTTTCCTGCGTACAGTGCCAAAACGATACCCCTATACGCTGGAATCGTGACGCCCTGCGCCGATACAGTGGCGGATCACCTTGATTCATAACGGAGACACGCATGAACCCCGCCCAACCCCCTGCCGCCACCGACCCAGAAACCACCGCCACGGAATGGGCCAACCCCATGGGCACGGACGGGTTTGAGTTCATCGAATACGCCGCACCCGACCCGGTGGCCATGGGCGCGCTGTTTGAGCGCATGGGCTTCAAGCCAATTGCCAAACACCGCCACAAGGCGGTCATGCTGTACCGCCAGGGGGGTATCAACTTCATCATCAACGCCGAGCCCGACAGCTTTGCTCAGCGCTTTGCCCGCCTGCACGGCCCCAGCGTGTGCGCCATTGCGTTCCGGGTCCAAGACGCCAAGGCGGCCTACGAGCGCGCCCTTTCGCTGGGCGCCTGGGGCTACGCCCACACCGCCGGCCCGGGCGAGCTGAACATCCCGGCCATCAAGGGCATTGGCGACTCGATCATTTATTTCATTGACCGCTGGCGCGGCAAAAACGGCGCGCAAGACGGCGACATTGGCAACATCGGCTTTTTTGATGTGGACTTTGAGCCGCTACCGGGTGCCGAACTGAACCCGGTGGGCCACGGCCTGACCTACATTGACCACCTGACGCACAACGTGCACCGCGGCCGCATGGACGAATGGGCCGGCTTTTATGAACGCCTGTTCAATTTCCGCGAGGTGCGGTATTTCGACATCGAAGGCCAGGCCACCGGCGTGAAAAGCAAGGCCATGACCAGCCCCTGCGGCAAGATCCGCATCCCGATCAACGAAGAGGGCAACGAAAAGTCGGGCCAGATCCAGGAGTACCTGGACCGCTACCACGGCGAAGGCATCCAGCACATCGCGATGGGCTCCGACGACCTGTACGCCACGGTGGATGCGCTGGAGTTGAGCGGCGTGAAGCTGCTCAACACCGGGGAAACCTACTACGAGTTGCTGGATAAACGCATCCCCGGCCATGGCGAAAACGTGGCTGCACTGCAGCAGCGCAACATTTTGGTCGACGGTGAACCGGGCGAGCTGCTGCTGCAAATCTTCAGTGAAAACCAGCTGGGCCCGATTTTTTTCGAGTTCATTCAGCGCAAGGGCAACCAGGGGTTTGGGGAAGGCAACTTCAAGGCGCTGTTTGAAAGCATCGAGCTGGACCAGATGCGCCGCGGCGTGCTGACGGCCTGATGCGCAGCGCCGGAGACCTCCATGGCTGTTGAACCTGTGGTGTATGGCGCCAGCGAGCGCCCGCCGCGCGGCGACTACGCCCGCGCCAGCGACGACTACACCTGCACACAAAACTGGGCCGCCTACACCGCCGCCGACCACGAAACCTACCGCCGGCTTTACGCGCGGCAAAGCGCACTGCTGCCGGGCCTGGCCTGCGATGCGTTCATCGAGGCGCTGCCTTCGCTGGGCGCCAGTGACCAGATTCCGCGCTTTGAAGACATCAACGCCAGGCTGAAGCTGGCCACCGGCTGGGAGCTGGTGGCGGTGCCGGGGCTGATCCCCGAGCGACCGTTTTTTCAGCTGCTGGCTGACCGACGATTCCCCGTGACCGACTGGATTCGCCAACCGCACGAGTTCGACTACATCGTCGAGCCCGATGTGTTCCACGACCTGTTCGGCCACGTGCCGCTGCTGTTCAACCCGGTGTTTGCCGACTATGTGCAGCGCTATGGCGCCGGAGGATTGAAGGCGCACGACCTGGGGGCAGGCGAACTGCTGTCGCGCTTGTACTGGTACACGATTGAGTTCGGCCTGATTCAGCAACCCGACGGTCTGCGGGCTTACGGCGCCGGCATCCTGAGTTCCAGTGGCGAGTTGCGGCACAGCGTCACCAGCCCGAAACCCCAGCGCGTGGTGCTGGATCTGCTGCGCTGCATGCGCACACGCTACAAAATTGACGACTACCAAGCCACTTATTTTGTGATCGACAGCTTCGACCAGTTGTTTGCCCTGACAGCGCCCGACTTTGCGCCGCTTTATGAAGCCGTGCGCTTGCTCGGCGAGTTGGCGCCCGACGCCAGTATCGCCAGCGATTCCCGCATCACCCTGGGGTGAAACGCCATGGCCACATGCGCGGCGCCTGGCACCAGCCGGTTGTCGGCGCCAGGCAGGGTAGCGGTGGATGCGGGAAAAACGATGTTGTCGGTGTTGGAATACCAGCAGATGAACTGGTGGTAGGTCGCCGTCGGCGTGTGCAGCGCTTCGGCGTTGGTCAGGGCCTGCAGCCATGGGTTATTCAGGCTCATCTGGCGGCCATTGGGCAAATGACTGAACTGACCCAGCCACGTACCATGGTGCGGTGTGCCGATGGTCAGCACCTGCTGCACGCGGGCCGGGTTGCCGGCATCGGCAGCCAGCCAGGCGCGTGCTGCCAAGCCACCCATGCTGTGACACACCAGCCTCGGCGCCCGCCCAGCCAAAGCTTCCGCGCGCCGCACCGCAGCCTCAACCAGGGGCACATACCCGTCAATGCTGCCAAACACCGGCTCCAGGTTCACCGAAACATAAGGCACACCCAAGCGGTGCAGTTCGCGCATCCAGGGGTGCCACAGCCCGCGGTTGCACACAAAACCGTGAATGAGCACCACGGCGCCCACATCGCTGACCCGAGGCTTGCCGGGTGTCACTTCTGAATCGGGCCAACGGCGCCACCAAAACGGCTGGCGCCACGCAAACACCCGAGGCGCCACACGCACCTCCTGCCACCACGCAGCGGCCAACTCGGCCCAGCGCGGGCGCGGTGCAGGGTCGCTGCGATGCACCCAGGCCACCGCGACCAGTTCCAGCGCCAACACCACCACATATCCGCCAAGCAACAAGGCCACACCCGCCATGGACGCTGCCGGCGACTGAGGCCACACCACCACGCCCCAGCCCAGCGCCGCAGCCAACGCCATGAACACAGCCCCTTGCTGAAGGCGCGCCAACCGAGAGTGCATGGGCGCTCCGCTGGGCGATATCTCAGTCGTGCTTGAAATGGACATCGGCGCACTATCTCACGCTTCATGCGGTCGATGCTTGGCTGACCTCACGGCTAGAGCCTGCGCTCTAACGGTGGGGGGCGCCGCGCAGTCTGGCCGGGCTAAACTGTTCTGGAGATGACAACGGCCACCCAAGCTGCTGACCTGATTCGCACCCACTTGGCTCGGGTGACGCACTTGCGCGACCAGGCAGACGCCGCGGGTCTCTCCCAGGCCGTGCATGAGATCAAGCAACTGCAGGCGCGCCGTTTCAGCGCGACCTACATGGATTTTTTGTCTGATGCCCGCCACGCCCAGGCCACCCGTTTTTTCCTGGAAGAACTGTATGGCGAGCACGATTTTCGCGAACGTGATCGGCAGTTTGGACGCATTGCAGGCGCCATTGAGCGGCTGTTCCCCGAGGCGGTGGCCTTGCTGGCGGTGGACTTGGCTGAAACCCATGCACTCACGGAGACGCTTGACTACCGGCTCGCCACACACTGGCTTGGACAAGACCCCACGATTCCCGCCGCAGTGCGTTACACCAAAAGTTGGCGACTCACCGGCCAACATGAGCAGCGGGAACGCCAACTGGTCGTCGTATTGCACATGGCCACCGAGTTGCAACGCCTCACCCGCATGAACTCTTTGCGTCTCGCACTGAAATTGATGCGCCGGCCGGCACAGGCAGCAGGCCTGTCAGACTTGCAGCAGTTTCTGGAGCGTGGCTTCGACTCTTTTTCCACCATGGGTGATGCCTCCCGCTTTCTGTCTGCCATTCAACATCGGGAACGCTATTGGATCGACACCTTGTTTGATGCCAATGCAGCAACGGCATCGGCCGCGCTGCAGGCCGAGCTTGCTCGCGCTTGAACGGCACCGAGCGCGTTGGGCGCTGTGCTTTCGGCGACATGTGACTAGGGCAGCCCCTGTCCACATCTGCCCAGTGGCAGGCCAGAATGGTCAGGTCACCAACGCACTGTCCCCCACGTCATGAACCGTCCCTGGCTTGCCCACTACCCACCCGGCGTAACCCACACCGTACACCCCGAGCAGTACCGCTCCTTGGCTGCGCTACTCGAAGAGTCGCTGAAGAAAAACGCGATCCAGCCCGTGGCAGTCTGCATGGAACGCTGGATGTCTTACGGGGATCTCGACACGCACAGCGCAGCTCTGGGCGCCTGGTTCCAGTCCAGGGGGCTGCAACCAGGCGCCCGTGTGGCCATCATGCTGCCCAACGTGCCCCAGTTTTTGGTCGCCACGGCGGCCATTCTGCGCGCGGGTTACATCGTCGTGAACGTCAACCCGCTCTACACCGCACGCGAACTGGAACATCAGTTGAAAGACTCGGGCGCCGCAGCGATTGTCATTCTTGAGAATTTCGCTTGCACTCTCGAAGAGGTGATCGATCACACCGAGATTGAACACGTCGTGGTGGCCAGCCTGGGCGACTTGCTGGGTTTTTTCTACGGCCGCTGGATCAGCTTTGCGGTGCGCCACATCGCCAGAATGGTGCCCCGCTACAAGCTACCGTTGGCGGGACCCCAAGGCCCTCGCTCGGTGGTAAGTTTCCGCCAGGCCCTGAACGAAGGACACCACCGCCAGCTAAAACCGAGTCAGGCCAACCTGGACTCGTCGGCGTTCCTGCAATACACCGGAGGCACAACAGGCTTATCCAAGGGTGCAGTGCTCACCCATCGCAACATCGTGGCAGCCATCTTGCAGGCGGAAGCGTGGTTCACCCCGGCCTTGGAACGCCTGGGAGACCTGCGCAAGACCAATGCCATAGCCGCCTTGCCGCTTTACCATATTTTCGCCCTGACCCTCAGTTTACTCACCATACGGTGGGGCGCTCACATGACGCTGATCCCTAATCCACGGGATATCCCGAAACTGGTGGACGCGCTTAAAAAACGGCCTTTCCACATTGTTCCTGCCGTCAACACCTTGTTTAACGCGCTGTTGCAGAGCCCACAGTTCCGTGATCTCGATTTCGCCTCGTTGGCCCTTTCGCAGGCGGGGGGCATGGCCGCGTCCGAGGGCACGGCGCGTCAATGGCTTGCCGTGACGGGCTGCGCCATGGTGGAAGGCTGGGGCATGAGCGAAACCTGCGCTATCGGCACCAACAACCCCGTCACCAACCGCGAGTTCACCGGGACCATAGGTCTTCCGTTGCCCGGCATCGACATCGCGATCAAGGATGAAGCAGGGCGTAATGTGGCGACGGGCGAGGTGGGTGAGATCTGTATACGCGGTCCCAACGTCATGACCGGCTACTACAAGCAGCCAACCGAAACTGCACAAGCATTCACCGCCGACGGGTTTATGCGAACGGGCGACATCGGGGTGATAGACGACAAAGGCTACACCCGCATCGTGGATCGAAAAAAAGACATGATTCTTGTGTCCGGCTTCAACGTCTTCCCCAATGAGCTTGAAAGTGTGATTTCGCTGTGTCCCGGGGTGCTTGAGTGTGCCGCCATCGGCATCCCCGACGAAGGCCAGGGAGAGGCCGTGAAAATCTTCGTTGTAAGGTCAGATCCCACCCTGCGAGAGGAAGACGTGGCCCGTCACTGTCACGACAACCTCACCGGGTACAAACGTCCAAAATACATAGAGTTTCGGGACGAACTCCCGAAGACCAACGTGGGAAAAATACTGCGGCGCGCGCTGCGCACCACCACCTGAGCGCAATGTCCAGCGACAAACCCGGCACGAGCAACGTCTTGATCGATAGCACCCTCAAAACATCCGAGATTCTCGCTGCAGCAGGCGTCACTGTTTTCGAGCGGGGTTGGCTCTCGGCGAACAACATTCTCATCCAGGGTAACGGCCCCAGCGCCCTCGTCGACACCGGCTACTGGACCCACGGCCAGCAGACTCTCTCACTCGTTGAGCAGGCATTGGGGGATCGACCTCTTGACCGTTTGCTCAACACCCACCTCCACAGTGACCACTGCGGAGGCAATGCAGCACTTCAACACCGCTATCCGAATGCCACGACATACATTCCCCCGGGGCATGCCAGTTCTGTGACCGATTGGGATCCCGTCTCCCTGACCTACGAACCGACAGGGCAATACTGCCCAAGGTTTCATCACGATGCACTGCTGTTGCCGGGAAGATCCATCCGCCTCGGCCCGCATCACTGGTCAATCCATTCAGCCAAGGGGCATGACCCTCACTCGATTGTGTTGTTCCAACCTGAGCATCGTTTGCTCATATCAGCAGACGCCCTCTGGGAAAGCGGTTTTGGCGTTGTGTTTCCTGAATTAGAAGGTATATCAGCCTTCGATGAAGTGGCTGAAACATTCGACCTGATTGAGCAGTTGGCCCCCCTGACTGTGATCCCTGGTCATGGACCGATTTTTCACGACGTATCAGGCGCCCTACTGCGTGCTCGTACGAAGCTGGATTATTTCGTCAAGAACCCCGAGAAACATCTTAGGCACGGCCTAAAGGTATTGATTAAATACAAGTTGCTGGAATGGCAGTCCGTAGACATGAATGAATTCTTGGCCTGGACCTTTAATACAGCCTACTTGAAAGAAGCCATGCCTCTGAAAGGA
>JAGXSV010000026.1 GCA_018333605.1 Hydrogenophaga sp.
TACCCCAGCGGCAAGCTGCACATGGGCCATGTGCGCAACTACACCATCAACGACATGCTGGCGCGCCAGCTGCGCATGAAGGGCTTCAACGTGCTCATGCCCATGGGCTGGGACGCGTTTGGCCTGCCGGCCGAAAACGCCGCGCTGAAAAACGGTGTGCCGCCCGCCAAGTGGACGTATGAAAACATCGCCTACATGAAGCAGCAGATGCAGGCGATGGGCCTGGCCATCGACTGGTCGCGCGAAGTCGCCACTTGCGACCCGAGCTACTACAAGTGGAACCAGTGGCTGTTTTTAAGGATGCTGGAAAAAGGCATCGCTTACCGCAAGACCCAGGTGGTGAACTGGGATCCGGTGGACCAGACCGTGCTCGCCAACGAGCAGGTGATTGACGGCAAGGGCTGGCGCACGGGCGCGGTGGTGGAAAAACGCGAGATTCCGGGCTATTACCTGAACATCACGTCATACGCCGAAGAGCTGCTGGACCACGTGCAGATCGGCAACCCCAAGGCCACGCTCAACGGCTGGCCCGACAAGGTGCGGCTGATGCAGGAGAACTGGATCGGCAAGAGCCAGGGTGTGCGTTTTGCGTTCCCGCACAGCATCGCCGGGGACGACGGCGCGCTGATTGGCGACGGCAAGATGTACGTGTTCACCACGCGTGCCGACACCATCATGGGCGTGACGTTTTGCGCCGTCGCGCCCGAGCATCCCTTGGCGCAGCACGCGGCCGCCAGCCACCCGGCGCTGGCGGCGTTCATTGAAGAATGCAAGAGCGGCGGCACGACCGAAGCCGAGTTGGCCACGCAAGAGAAAAAGGGCATGGCCACCGGCCTGTTCGTCACGCACCCGCTGACCGGCGCGCAGGTGGCGGTGTGGGTGGGCAACTACGTGTTGATGTCGTATGGCGATGGTGCGGTGATGGGCGTGCCGGCGCATGACGAGCGCGACTTTGCTTTTGCCAACAAGTACGGCATCGAGATCAAGCAGGTGGTCGGGTTGGTCGCTCCTGCTCCGGCAGAGGCTGCAGGCACGGCAGCGGTCGGCACGGGACATACCCTTACACCGCCCGCCGCCGCACCCACAGCCTCTTCCTCGTGGGTGTTCGATACGCTGGTCTGGCAGGACGTGTATGCCGACAAGTCGGGTTCGCTCGTGTGCGTCAACTCGGGCGAGCTGGATGGTTTGTCCTACAAGCCCGCAGTCGATAAAGTCGCCGAACTGCTGGCCGCCCAAGGCCTCGGCGAGAAAAAAACCACCTGGCGCCTGCGCGACTGGGGCGTCAGCCGCCAGCGCTACTGGGGAACACCCATTCCCATCATCCATTGCGAAGAACACGGCGCGGTGCCGGTGCCTGAAAAGGACCTGCCGGTGGTGCTGCCGCAAGACTGCATTCCCGATGGTTCGGGCAACCCGCTGCACAAGCACGAAGGCTTCCACGCCGGTGTGGTTTGCCCCATCTGCGGAAAAGCCGCACGGCGCGAGACCGACACCATGGACACCTTTGTGGACTCGTCCTGGTATTTCATGCGCTACTGCGACCCGGCCAACACCGAGAAAATGGTGGCCGAAGGCGCTGACTACTGGATGCCGATGGACCAGTACATCGGCGGCATTGAGCACGCGATCCTGCACCTGCTGTACGCGCGATTCTGGACCAAGGTGATGCGCGATCTCGGCCTCGTGAAGGTGGACGAACCCTTCACCCAGCTGCTCACGCAGGGCATGGTGCTCAACCACATCTACAGCCGGCGCACCGCCAAGGGCGGCAAAGATTATTTCTGGCCGCACGACGTGGAGCATGTGCTGGACGAGGCCGGCAAGGTGGTGGGGGCCAAGCTGAAAAACCCGGCCACCAGCGGCGACGGCATGTTGCCGGTTGGCACGGCCATTGACTACGAGGGCGTGGGCACCATGTCCAAGTCCAAGAACAACGGTGTCGATCCGCAGGACCTGATCGAGAAGTACGGCGCCGACACGGCGCGCCTGTACACCATGTTCACCGCGCCTCCCGAAGCCACGCTGGAGTGGAACGACGCGGCGGTGGAGGGCAGCTACCGTTTCTTGAAGCGCGTGTGGGGCTTTGGCGCCAAGCATGCCGACGCGCTGCGCCTCGCCACGGCCAGCAACCTGTCCAGGGCCGGTTTGCGACCCGAGGCGAAAAAGCTGCGCCGCGAGATGCACCTGGTGCTCAAACAGGTGAGCTACGACTACGAGCGCATGCAATACAACACCGTCGTTTCGGGTTGCATGAAGCTGCTCAATGCGCTGGAAGACTTTGCTTTCGACGGCAGCGCTGGCGACAACGCCCTGCGCTGCGAGGGCATGTCGCTGCTGCTGCGCATGCTCTACCCCGCGTGCCCGCACATCGCCCATGCCGCTTGGGTTGAACTGGGTTTTGCCACCACCTCAGGTGAGTTGCTAGACGCCCCGTGGCCGCTTGTTGACGATGCCGCCCTGGTGCAGGACGAGCTGGAACTGGTGCTGCAGATCAACGGCAAGCTGCGCGGCAGCGTGACGGTGCCCGCCAGTGCCGACAAGGCCACCATTGAAGCCGCTGCGCTGGCCAGCGAAGCCTTCATCAGGCAGGCCCATGGCGCAACCCCGAAAAAAGTGGTGGTCGTCCCCGGCCGGCTGGTCAACATCGTGATTTGAGACTCCACACCATGCATGGTACCCCCCCTGTTTTGTCCCGCCGCGCCGTGTGGCTTGGCGCCCTTGCCGGGGCGTGCACCGTGGCGCTCTCAGGCTGTGGCTTTGCCTTGCGGGGCGCGCCCAAGTTCGCGTTTGAGTCTTTGCGTTTGCAGGGCAGCGAAGCCACGCCCGTAGCGCGCGAACTGCGCCGGGCGCTTGAAAGCGCGGGGTTGCGCGTGTTCACCTCAGACACCCCTGCCAGCCGTGAGGGCGTCTCCGGCCACGTGGTGATGACTGTGCTGACCGACCAGCGCGAGAAAACCGTGGTGGGCCAGACCGCCGCCGGCCAGGTGCGTGAAATGCAGTTGCGCACCCGCTTCGCGTTTCGCCTGGCCACGGCGGCCGGAAAAAACGTGCTCGACGACACCGAGCTGCTGCTGGAGCGCGACATCAGCTTCACCGAAACCGCCGTGCTGGCCAAAGAGGCCGAAGAAGCGCTGCTGTTTCGCGACATGCAAAGCGACATCGTGCAGCAGATCATGCGCCGTCTGGCCGCCGTGCAAGTGCTTTGAGCATGCTCTGAGCTTCGCCCATGCAAGTCGCCGCGCCCCAACTCGATGCCCAGCTGCAACGTGGCCTGAAAAGTCTGTACACGCTGTACGGCGACGAACCGCTGCTGATCCAGGAAGCCGCCGATGCCTTGCGCGCCGTGGCGCGCCAGCAGGGCTACACCGAGCGCACGGTGCACACCGTGGCCGGTGCGCACTTTGACTGGAGCGAGGTGCTGGCCAGCGGCGGCTCGCTCAGCCTGTTTGCCGACAAGCAGCTGATCGAAATTCGCATCCCTTCGGGCAAGCCCGGCAAGGACGGCTCGCAGGTGCTGCAACAGCTGGCTCAGGCTTCGCAGGGCAACGACAGCATGCTCACGCTGGTGATCTTGCCGAGGCTGGACGCCGCCACGCAAAAGGGTGCCTGGTTTGCCGCGCTGGACAGTTTTGGCGTGACCGTGCGCGTGGATCCGGTGGACCGCAAGGCGCTGCCTCAGTGGATCGCCCAGCGCCTGCAACAGCAGGGACAGCGCGTGGCCGCAGGCGAAGAAGGCCAGCGCACGTTGCAGTTTTTTGCCGACCGGGTGGAAGGCAACTTGCTGGCTGCACACCAGGAAATCCAGAAGCTGGCGCTGTTGCACCCCGCGGGTGAGCTGGGTTTTGACCAGGTGGAAGCGGCGGTGCTCAATGTGGCGCGTTACGACGCCTTCAAGTTCGCTGAGGCGGTGCTGGGCGGTCAGAGCCTGCGGGTGCAGCGCATGCTGGACGGCCTGCAGGCCGAGGGCGAGGCGGCGGTGCTCGTGCACTGGGCGCTGGCCGAAGACATTCGCACGCTCAACCGGATTCGCCGCGCCATGGACGCGGGCCGCCCCCTGCCCATGGCCTTGCGCGAAAACCGGGTGTGGGGCACCAAAGAAAAGCTCATGGAGCGCGTGCTGCCGCAGCTGAGCACGCCCACCCTCACGCGCTGGCTGCGCGACGCGCACACGGTGGACGGCATCGTCAAAGGCCTCAAACAGCCCGACTGGCCAGCCGACCCCTGGGTGGCGCTGCAGCAACTGGCCCTGCGCGTGTCACAGGGCTGCGCGCTGCGCTGAGCGGTCGCTGAATCAAACGGCGGCGGTTTGGCGCAGCGCAGTTTCCCGGAAGTCGCTGGGCGACAGCCCGGCGTGTTCGCGGAACACCCGGCTGAAATGGGCGCCGTTGTTGAAACCCCAGGAAAACGCGATGTCGGTGATGGTGCGCTGTGCCTGGGCCGGGTTTTTCAGGTCGCGCATGCAGGCCTGCAGCCGCCGGCGCAAGATGTAATGTCCCAGCGTGTCGTCTTCGGCGCTGAAGGCGTTGTGCAGGTGGCGCTTGCTGCAGTTGAGCGACTGCGCGATGCGGTCGATGGACAGGCCGGGGTCGCGCAGGTGCTGGCCGATGTGCTCGCGGATGCGGTCGCGAAACGCCTCCAGCTGGGTGGTCGCGCTCTCGCGCCCGGCCAGTTCCTGCAGCGACAGCCGCACCAACTCAATGATCATTTCACCCGCGCCGCGCGCGGTGGTGGCGTTCATGGCGGGCAGCTCCTGAAAGGTGCTGCGCATGGCCTCCAGTGCCACGCGTGAAATGCCGCTGGCGCCGCCCACGTGGCGCGCCATCAGCGGCTCCAGCCGCAGGCCGCGCTCGGCCAGTTGTTCTCTGGGCAGCATCACGATGAGGTGCTCCACCCGCTCCGGGTTGGCAATTTCGTAACTGCCCGTGGTGTCGTAAATGGCCCAGCCACCCGGCTTCACCCAAGCCTGGCGGCCTTGCTGTTCCACCGCCGCACTGCCCTGCCAGGGCGCCACGATCTTCAGGTAACTGGTGTCGCTGGCGCGTGCCAGGCGGGGGCTGCGCAGCACGCGGTGGCGGTTGGCTTCCAGCTTGGTCAGCACCACGTCACCGGCTTGAGAGGCGCTCAAGTGGCCGTCAAAACCGGTGTCGCCGTACAGGTCGGATTCCAGTCCACCGAAGTGCGTCCAGATCCAGTCGCGCCAGGCCGCTGCGCGCTCGCCAGGGGCGACGGCGTCGGTGGTCATCAGGGGCGCGGGCTTCATGGGCGGTCTTTGGCTTTGGGGGGTGGATGGGAAATTATGGTGTGTACCGTGAGCCTGTGGGGTGCGGAGGGTTGAGGGTTATCCCGCATCCGTGTGCGCGTTCAGACAAGCCGCTTGTGCACAGCCAGCAAAGCGCACGGGGCAGGGTCTGCCTAGTATGCAAAGGTCTGTATTTCGAACACCTCAGGAGACACACCATGGTTCAAGCCAATCGCCGTCTGGTCATCAAGAGCGCCGCCGCTGCGGTGGGCGCCCTGTCGTTCGCTCCCCAGCTCATGGCGCAGTCGGCGCCGGTGCGCATCGGTTATTCGATGTCGCGCACCGGTCCCTGGACGGGTGGCGCGCAGGTGAGCCAGGAGCCCAACTACCTGCTCTGGGCCGAGCAGCAGAACGCTGCGGGCGGTCTGGATGTGAAGGGTGTGAAACGTCGCATCGAGCTCATCAGCAGCGACGACCGCAGCGACACCGAGACCGTGGTGCGCACCTACGAAAAACTCATGGGCAGCGACAAGGTCGACCTGGTGCTGCCGCCCTGGGGCTCCAACGCCAACTTCGCCGTGGCCCCGCTGGCCAACCGCTTTCAATACCCGTTCCTCGCACCCACCGCGCTGTCGCGCCGCCTGGTCGAGATGCGCCTGCCGTATTTCTTTCTGCTGCTGCAGCAGCCCGCGCCCATGACCAACGCGCTGGTTGACCTGCTCAAGGCCAACGGCGTGAAGACCGTGGCGCTGATCTATGTGGACGACCTGTTTGGCCTGGAGAACTACGCCGCCTTCAAGGTGGCGCTGCAGGGCAGTGGCATCACCATGGTGGAAGACAAAAGTTACCCCGGTGGTGTGAAAGACCTCTCGCCCGTGCTGCGTTCCATGAAGGACAAGAACCCCGACGCCTTCGTAGGCTTCACCTACCCGCCCGACACCATTCTGGCCAGCCGCCAGAGCAAGGAGATCGGCTTCAACCCGAGGTTCTTCTACGCCTCGGTGGGCACGGCGTTCCCGCTGTACAAAAACGTGATGACGCCTGCGGGCGCCGAAGGCGTGCTGGGCATGGGCTCGTGGAACAGCAAGACCAGCCCCGGTGCCAAGGCTTACTTTGACGCCCACGTGGCCAGCCAGAAGAAAGAGCCCGACCGCTGGGCCAGCGGTGCTTGCTGGGCCGGCCTGGAGATATTGACCAACGCGGTCAAGACGCAGGGTCTGGACCGCAAGGCCATCCGCGACTACGTGGCCAGCACCACGCACAAAACCATCATCGGCGATGTGAAGTTCAACGGCAGCGAAAACGTGGGCACGCCGGGCACGGTGGGCCAGTGGCAGAACGGGGAGTTCGAGGTGGTGTGGCCGCAGCGCGTGGCCACGGCCAAGCTGAACCCGGCCAAGCCCGCCTGGAGGTGATGCACACCCCCGCGCCGCGCCTGCGGCGCGTCACCCCCTTCCAGGGGGCCATGCCTGCGGACTGGCAGAGCCAGATCCGCGGCATTCTTGGTTGACACTTTTCGCTCCGGCACCTTTCCCCTGCTCGCCCACATGTCATTCTCCGCCTGGCTCGAACTCATTGCCTCCGGCCTCATCACCGGTGGCATCTACGCGCTCGTCGCGCTCGGGCTGAACCTGCAGTACGGGCTGATGCGCATCCTCAACATCGCGCACGGTGAATTCCTGATGGTGGGGGCTTACCTCACCTGGATGGCGCAGACCACGCTTGGGCTGAACCCGCTGATCATGGTGCCGGTGTCGTTCGGCATGTTGTTCGTGCTGGGCTGGGTGATTCACCGGCTGTGCTTTCGCCGCCTCACCGTCACCTCGCCCAACCTCGACATCTTCGAAGCGCGCGGCCTCATGGTGGCTTTTGGTCTGATGTTCCTGGTGCAAAACTTCGCGTCGTGGATGTGGGGCGGCGACCTGCGCGGCTACGACTTCATGACCGAGCCGGTGCAGATCCCGCTGCCCGATGGCACGGCCCAGTTTGCCGGCAACAAGCTGCTGGTGTTTGCACTGGCCCTGCTGTTCTCGGGCGCGCTCATCGTGCTGATGCGCACCACGCTGCTGGGCAAGGGCGTGCGCGCACTCATGCAGTCGCCCACCGGTGCGCAGCTCATGGGCATCAACACGCAGCGCCTGCACCCGCTCATGTTCGGCATCGGTCTGGGCCTCTCGGGCGTGGCCGGTTGCCTGCTGTCCATGGCCTACACCATCAGCCCGTCCATGGGCGAGCCCTACACCGTCACCGCGCTCATCGTCATCACGCTGGGCGGCTTCGGCAGCATGGGCGGCGCGCTGGCCGGCGGTCTGCTGCTGGGCGTGATCGAAGCCCTGGGCATGCACTTCACCAACCCCTCGCTCAAGGCCCTGTTGAGCTACGTGGTCTTCATCAGCGTGCTGTTGTTGCGGCCTGAAGGTCTGTTCACCCGGAAAAGCCGCAAATCATGACCCCCACGCTCGTCACTACGTGTAATTTGCTGCCCCCCGAGGGGGCTGTCGGCCCCTTGGGGCGGCCCGGCGGAGCCGAAGGAATCCCTACCCCCACGCTTGCCACTTCGTGTGCTTCGCTGCCCCCCGAGGGGGCTGTCGGCCCCTTGGGGCTGCCCGGCGGAGCCGACCATTTATGAACTCAAGACAATTCCTCATCCGCGACCTGCTGGTCCTCTTCGGCCTCACCGGCTGGGCGCTGGCGCTGCCCAGCTTCGCCAGCGAGTTCGCCGTGTCCATGGCGCTCACCTGCCTGATGTACATCGCGCTCTCGTCGAGCTGGGCGCTGTTCTGCGGCACCACACGCTACCTGTCGCTGGCCACCTCGGCCTTCTTCGGCATCGGCGCCTACACCAGCGCCATCCTGCTGGAGCAGTTGTCGTGGGTGCAGGCCATCGCCATGGGCTCCCTGATCGCGGCAGCGGTGGCCGTCGTCATGGGCGCGGCCGTGCTGCACCTGCGCGGCACCTACTTTGCGGTGCTCACCTTCGGCATGACCGAGCTCATCCGCCACGCCATCAGCTACTTCGAGAAGAGCGTCACCGGCACCGTGGGCCGCGTGCTCATGGTGGTGCCCGAGCGCGACACCATCTACCTCACCGTGCTCGCGCTGGCTGTGATCACGGTGGCGCTGTCCATCACCATCCGGCGCACGCGCTTTGGTCTGGCCATGCTCGGCATCGGCGCCGACGAGCAGCGCGCCCAGACGCTGGGCGTGAACACGCGCTGGGTGAAGGTGGCGGGCTTTGCCCTCACCGCTGCGGTGGCCGGTGCTGTGGGCGCGGCCATGTCGGTGCGCTGGACCTACATCGACCCGCACACCGTGTTCAACCCCTTCATCGGTTTCCAGACCGTGCTCATTGCACTCATTGGCGGAGCGGCCACGCTGTGGGGCCCGCTCATCGCGGCCATCGTGTTCAGCGTGCTGGCCGAGACGCTGCGCCTGCAGGTGCCGCAGATCTACATGATGTCGCTCGGCCTGCTGCTCATCCTCTCGGTGCTGTATTTGCCCGGTGGTCTGGCCTCGCTGCGCGCCGAGACCTTCCGGGGCTGGCGCGATGGCGCCAAGGCCTGGTGGATCGAGACGCGTGACGACCTGAGCGGTGAGACCAAGCGTCGCAAGCTCCGCGACAAACAACTCAGGGAGCGCCGCGATGTCTTCTGATCGCCAGCCACTCCTCGACGCCCGCGACATCACCGTGCGCTTCGGTGGCCTCACCGCGGTGGACGCGGTCAGCGCGCGTTTCATGCCGGGCGAACTCGTCGGCATCATCGGCCCCAACGGTGCCGGCAAGACCACCTTCTTCAACGCCATCTCGGGCGTGACCCAACCCACCAGCGGCAAACTGCTGATGCAGGGGCGCGAGCTCAGTGGCCAGGGTCCGCACCGCTTTGCCGCCCATGGTCTCGCGCGCACCTTCCAGACGCCGCGCACCTTCCCCGACATGCTCGTGCGCGACAACATCGCCTTCGGCCTCAAGTTCGCCGGTCGCCGTCCACGCAAGTACATCTGGTGGGGCGAAGAGACGACCGTGCCCTGGGTGCTGCGCACGCCCGAGAGCATCCTGGGCTTGATCGGCCTGAGCGCACAGGCCGATCTGCCGGCCGCCGCCATCACGCCGTCACAGCAGCGCCTGCTCGAAATCGGCATGGCGCTGGCCACGCGCCCGCGCATGCTGCTGCTCGACGAAGTGGCCGCCGGCCTGACCGAAAACGAGGTTGAGGAAATGGCGCAACTGATTCGCCGCCTGCGCGACGAGCTCGACCTGACGGTGGTCTGGATCGAGCACGCCGTGACCACGCTGCTGCGCCACGTGGAGCGCGTGATCGTGCTGCACCAGGGCAAGAAGATCGCCGATGGAACGCCCGCCGAGGTGGTGCGCAACGCCGAGGTGATCGAGGCCTACCTGGGCGACGAGATGAACGAACCGACCGCCGAGGAGGCCACCGCATGATGTGGTACCGACCCACCCCCTTTGAACTCGGCGGCGGCGGGCGCGCGCGCCTCAAGGTCGACGGTCTCTCCGCCGGTTACGGCGCCTTCCTGGTGCTGCGCGATATCAAGCTCGACATCCAGCCCGGCCTGACCGTGGTGCTCGGCCCCAACGGCGCGGGCAAGACCACGCTGCTCAAGGCGCTCAACGGGCTGATCCCACGCGGCGGCTCGGTGCTGCTCGACGGCGCCGAGATGCCCGAGAAGACGCACGAGATCGTGCAGGCCGGCGTGGCGCTCGTGCCCGAAGGCCGCCAGCTGTTTCCGCAACTCACCGTGGCGGAAAACCTGGAGCTCGGCGGCTGGCTGGTGCCCAAGGCGCAGCGCGCCGAGCGCCTGGCACAGGCCTTTGTGGACTTCCCAAAACTCAAGGAGCGCGCAACGCAACTGGCCGGCACCATGAGCGGCGGCGAGCAGCAGATGGTGGCGGTGGCGCGCGCCATGATGTGCGCGCCGCGCCTGCTCATGCTCGACGAACCCTCGCTCGGCCTGGCGCCCAAGATGGTGGACGAGCTGCTCACCATCGTGCGCCGCATTGCCGACGCCGGCACCACCGTGCTGATGGTCGAGCAGAACGTGAAGAAGGCGCTGACTGTTGCCGACCGGGGCTACGTGATGGAGCGCGGCACGCTGGTGGCCAGTGGCCCGGCCAAGCTGCTCGCGCGCTCCACCGTGATCCGCGAGGCGTATCTGGGCGCCGACAAGGACCCCGCCACCGGCACCACCAGCGCGGCCGATGCCGTGCGGCGCCGCAAGGCCGTGGCCACACCCTGAACACCGTTTCATCTGAACCCAAGGAGAACTCCATGTCCGACATGTCCATGCTCATCAACGGCCTCAAAGTCACCGCCGAAAAAGGCGCCACGTTCGAGCGCCGCAACCCGCTCGACGGCAGCGTGGCCACGCGCGCGCCAGCGGCTTCTCCAGCCGATGCTGTGATGGCCGTCGAGGCCGCTGCCGAGGCCTTCAAAACCTGGAGCGAAACCGGCCCGAGCGCGCGCCGCGCCCTGTTGCTGAAAGCCGCCGACGCGCTGGAAGCCAGGACGCCCGCGTTCATCGAAGCCGTGTCGGCCGAGACCGGCGCCACCGGCATGTGGGGTGGCTTCAACGTGATGCTGGCCGCCGGCATGATCCGCGAGGCCGCAGCGCTCACCACGCAAGTGGCGGGCGAAGTGATTCCGTCGGACGTGCCCGGGTCGCTCGCCATGGGCATCCGCCAACCCGCCGGCGTGGTGCTGGGGATCGCGCCCTGGAACGCGCCCATCATCCTGGCGGTGCGCGCCATCTGTGTGCCGCTGGCGTGTGGCAACACCGTCATTTTGAAAGGCAGCGAGAACTGCCCGCGCACCCACCAGCTCATCATCGAAGCGTTCCAGGACGCGGGCTTCCCGCCCGGCGTGGTGAACTACATCACCAACGCGCCGGCCGATGCGGGTGCTGTGGTGGAAGCCATGGTGGCGCACCCGGCGGTGCGGCGCGTCAACTTCACCGGCTCCACCAAGGTGGGCAAGATCATCGCCATGACCTGCGCCAAGTACCTCAAGCCGGTGGTGCTGGAGCTGGGTGGCAAGGCGCCGCTGGTGGTGCTGGACGACGCCAACCTGGACGACGCGGTGAACGGCGCAGCCTTTGGTGCATTCGCCAACAGCGGTCAGATCTGCATGAGCACCGAACGCATCATCGTGGACAGCAAGATTGCGGACGCCTTCGTGAAGAAGTTCGCCGACAAGGCCAAAAACCTGCCGCTGGGCGACCCGCGCAAGCCCGAGCCGGTGGTGTTGGGCTCGGTGATTGGCATGGGCACGGTCAACCACTGCAACGAACTGATCGACGACGCGCTGGCCAAGGGCGCCAAGCTCGCCTGCGGCGGCAAGGCCGACACCACGCTCATGCCCGCCACCGTGCTCGACCATGTGACCCCCGCCATGCGCATCTACCACGAGGAAACTTTCGGCCCGGTGAAATGCGTCGTGCGCGTGAACGGCGTGGAAGAAGCGATTGCCTGCGCCAACGACAACGAGTACGGCCTGAGTGCGGCCGTGTTCGGCGGTGACATCGCCCGCGCCTTCAACGTGGCGCGCAAGATCGACAGCGGCATCTGCCACGTGAACGGCCCCACCGTGCACGACGAAGCGCAGATGCCCTTCGGCGGCGTGAAGGGCTCGGGCATGGGACGCTTCGGGGGCAAGGCCGGCATTGCCGAGTTCACCGAACTGCGCTGGATCACGGTGCAGACGACGCCGCGGCACTACCCCTTCTGACGGGCACACCCTGGCCGGTGTGAGGCCAGGGCCGCGACGTCAGCCGAACGACGGCAGATCGGGCTTGTGTACCGGCTTGCCGGCGGCCACCCAGGCGTCAAAGCCACCGGCGATGGACTTCACGTTGAGGTAGCCCATGTCCTGCATGGCGGCGGCGGCCAAAGCGGCGCGGCCGCTGGTCTTGCAGTACAGCACCACCTTCAGGTCGCGTGCGGTGAGCGCCGGGGTGCTGCTGAGTTTGAATTCGAGCATGCCGCGCGAGGCGTGTACGGCGCCGGGCAGGTGGCCGTTGGCAAATTCGTCGGCCTCGCGCACATCCAGCACCACATCGGCCTCGCGAATGGCCGCTTCGGCCTCGTTCACGGGGATTTCGCTCACACGGGCTTTGGCGGCAGCAACGAGGTCGAGGGCGGTTTTCATGGTCGGTTCCTTGCGTGGTGGTTGGTGTTGCAGAAGCCATTTTGACTCCAGACGACGGCATTACGACGGTATTGCTCTCGCTCCAGCTGCAGATGGGTGCGGCTGGCATTGCCGGGGTGCCGTTCGGCGGCGTTGAGCAGGTGCATGAAGGGTGCGGCGTCAAACGACTGGATGGCCGCACCGAGGTCGGTGCCGTCGTCTACCGCCTTCTTCATGTGCGTGCGCAGCACCTGCAGGTAGTGGCGGGTGTCGGCCTGGGTGTGCGCCAGGCCGCTCACCTGGCCGTGGCCGGGTACAAGGCGCGCCGGTTGCATCGCTTCCAGTGCAGCGAAGCTGTCCAGCCAGCGTCCGGTGTGGCTGACCGGAATCACACCCAGCATGCGGTCCACATCGACCACGTCACCGCCTCATGCATCTGCCGGGTGCCCTGAAAGCCGGCGGCGCTGGCCACCCGCAGGGGGCGCCGGCTGGCGTCCCCACCTGGCGCCGGGTGGTTTGCTGGTGTCGCGCGTCTGACCCCTGGCGGTGCGAGAATCAGCGGCATGAACGCGACCCACACCACCGAACTCATGAACACCTTGGGCCGCCAGGCCAAAGCTGCTTCGGCCCTGATGGCCAAGGCCAGTGCCGCCACCAAGCTCAAGGCCCTGCGCGGCCTGGCAGCCTTGCTGCGCGCCAACGTGGCGCCGCTGCAGCTTGAAAACGCCAAAGACCTGGAGCGCGCCCGCGCCGCCGGCCTGGCCGAACCCATGGTGGACCGGCTGAAGCTCACGCCCCAGGTGATCGAGACCTGTGCCCAGGGCTGCGAGCAGTTGGCCGCCATGCCCGACATCATTGGCGAAATTTCGGGGTTGAAGCAAATGCCCAGCGGCATCCGCGTGGGGCAGATGCGTGTGCCCATTGGCGTGTTCGGCATGATCTACGAGAGCCGGCCCAACGTGACGATTGAAGCGGCCAGCCTGTCCATCAAGAGCGGCAACGCCGCCATTTTGCGCGGCGGCTCCGAGGCGATTGACTCCAACCGCGCGCTCAGCCGCCTGGTGCAGCAGGCGCTGACTGAGGCCGGCTTGCCGCTGGAAGCGGTGCAGCTGGTGCCCACCACCGACCGCGCCGCCGTGGGCCAACTCATCACCATGCCGCAGTATGTGGATGTGATCATTCCGCGCGGCGGCAAGGGCCTCATTGAGCGCATCAGCGCCGAGGCCAAGGTGCCCGTCATCAAACACCTGGACGGCAACTGCCACACCTATGTGGACGATCCCTGCGACGTGGCGATGGCGGTGAAGGTGGCCGACAACGCCAAAACCCAGAAATACAGCCCCTGCAACGCCACCGAGAGCCTGCTGGTGGCGCGGGGTGTGGCGGCCGAATTTTTGCCGCAAATGGGCGCCATTTACGCCGCCAAGGGCGTTGAAATGCGCTGCTGCCCGGAGGCCCGGGCTGCGTTGAGCGCGGTGGCCGGCGCGCAACTGAAAGACGCCACCGAACAAGACTGGAGCGAGGAATACCTGGCGCCTGTCATCAGCGTGAAGGTGGTGGAGGGGCTGGACGAGGCGATTGCCCACATCAACCGCTACAGCAGCCACCACACCGAAGCCATCATCACCCGCGACCACATGCACGCCCAGCGCTTCTTGCGCGAGGTCGATTCTTCCAGCGTCATGGTGAATGCGAGCACCCGCTTCGCAGACGGGTTCGAGTACGGGCTGGGGGCTGAAATCGGCATTTCCACCGACAAGTTTCATGCCCGCGGGCCGGTGGGTGTGGAGGGGCTGACCTCGCTCAAGTACGTGGTGCTGGGTGAGGGCGAAACCCGAACTTGACGCCCCGCCGCGCGGCGGGAGGCTCATTCAATGGGCGGCACTGGGGCCCAGACACAGCAGGTTCTGCGGTACCCCTTCGTGGGATTTTTGCTCGTGGCTTCGTGGCTTCGTGGCCGTGTGGATGTACTGGGTCGAATGTCGGCCCCGCCCGTCTTGCAGGCGAGGTATTTGCCCTCATTTCAACTGCTCGTCCGCACCGGCTGCTCCCTACAATGGGCCCAATTGCCCCCATCTTCTGCAAAGGCCCCTATGGTTCCGCATCTCGTCACCGCCCTGACCGGCCCCATCAACGAACTGGAACAGCGCATCCTGGAGTCCACGCCGGTGATCGAGCGCTGGTTCCGGCTGGAGTGGATGGAGCACACGCCGCCGTTTTATTCATCGGTGGACGTGCGCAACGCGGGCTTCAAGCTCGCCCCGGTGGACACCAACCTGTACCCCGCGGGCTGGAACCACCTCACCCCTGAAATGATGCCGCTGGCGGTGCAAGCCGCCATGGCCGCCATTGAGAAGATATGCCCCGAGGCCAAAAACCTGCTGCTGGTGCCCGAGAGCACCACCGACATTTTTTACCTGAGCAACCTGCGCCAACTGCAGCGCATTTTTTACCAGGCTGGCTTGAATGTGCGGCTGGGTTCGCTGTCCAACGACATCAAGGCGCCCACCACCATTGAGCTGCCCGGTGGCGAGTCGGTCACGCTGGAGCCGCTCATTCGCAGCAAGCGCCGCCTCGGCCTGAAGCATTTCGACCCTTGCACGATTTTGCTCAACAACGATCTGAGCGCAGGCGTACCCGGCATTCTGGAAGACCTGCACGAGCAGTACCTGCTGCCGCCGCTGCACGCCGGCTGGGGCATGCGCCGCAAGAGCCACCATTTCAAGGCCTACGAAGAGGTGTCCAAGCGCTTTGGCAAGCTGCTGGGCATGGACCACTGGCTCATCAACCCCTTGTTCAACCCGTGCGGCGAGGTGAACTTTACCGAAGCGCACGGACTGGAATGCCTGCGCAGCAACACCGACGCGCTGCTGGGCAAGATCCGCCGCAAGTACAAGGAATACGGCATCAACGAAAAGCCGTTTGTGGTGGTCAAGGCCGACAACGGCACGGGCGGCATGGGCATCATGACGCTGCGGGACGCCAAAGACATCGACGCCCTGAGCCCGCAGGCGCGCGAGCGCATGGCCTCGGCCCAGGGCGGCCAGCCGGTCACCGAGGTGATCATCCAGGAGGGCGTGCTGACCAACGAACGCATCAACGCCGCCGTGGCCGAACCGGTGGTGTACATGATGGACCGCTACGTGGTGGGCGGTTTTTACCGCGTGCACGCCGAGCGCGGTGTGGACGAAAACCTCAACGCGCCCGGTTCGCGTTTCGTGCCCCTGGCGTTTGAGCAAAGCGCGCAACTGCCACAACCTGGCGTGAAGCCCGGCGCCAGTGTGCCCAACCGTTTCTACATGTACGGCGTGATCGGCCGCCTGGCCATGCTGGCCGCCAGCTACGAGCTGGAGGCCACCGATCCGGACGCTGAGGTTTACGAGTGAACCTGGCGTTGCGGTCGGCAGCCACCCCAGCCGCATCTTGAGCTGAGAGGCCGCCAGCAGGCTGGATGCAGGCCCCCGGCAGTTGCTGCAACGCAACAATCCGGTCGGTGCGTCCATCCGGGGTGTCGCACCACTGGTGCAGCGTGGGCCATGAGCGCAGAATAGCCAGCTTCTTGACAATGGTCCTGCCCCCCAGCCGGGTCAGGTGTTTTCTGTCCTCAAGCAAATCTTCGCTCGCCGCGCTCACCCTGGGCGCCATTGGCGTGGTGTATGGCGACATCGGCACCAGCGTGCTGTATGCCATCAAGGAAATTTTTGGGTCGGGCCATGTGCCGTTCACCCATGCCAATGTGTACGGGGTGCTGTCCATCGTATTCTGGACGCTGACCGTCATCGTTTCGCTGAAGTATGTGGTGTTGGTTCTGCGAGCCGACAACGCGGGTGAGGGCGGACTGATCGCCATGCTGGCGCTGGCCTCGCAGGCGGTGAAAGACCAGCCCCGAACACGCCAGGCGCTGCTTGCGGTGGGCATCTTTGGCACGGCGCTGTTTTACGGCGACGGCGTCATCACCCCGGCCATTTCGGTGCTCTCGGCGGTGGAAGGGCTTGAGGTGGTCTCCCCGGCGTTCAAAAACTATGTGGTACCGATCACGCTGGTGGTGCTGTTCGGCCTGTTTTCCGTTCAGAAGCGGGGTACCGGCGGCATTGGCAAGTTGTTTGGCCCGATCACGGTCTTGTGGTTTTTCACCCTGGCCGCACTCGGCGTGGCGCAGATCGTTGAACACCCCGAAATTCTGGCGGCGCTCAGCCCGCACCACGCCTGGCGCTTTCTCTGGACGCAGCCAGGCACCACCTTCATCATCCTGGGCGCGGTGGTGTTGTGCGTCACCGGTGCTGAAGCCCTTTACGCCGATCTGGGCCACTTCGGAAAGCGCCCGATCAGGCTGGCTTGGTTTTCGGTGGTCATGCCCTGCCTCACACTCAACTACTTCGGGCAGGGCGCGCTGCTGCTGGATGACCCGACGGCAGTGGAAAACCCGTTCTTCCGCATGGCGCCCGGGTGGAGCCTGCTGCCCCTGGTCGGTCTGGCCACCCTGGCCACCGTGATCGCATCCCAGGCGCTCATCACCGGCGCCTTCAGCGTCACCAAGCAAGCCACGCAACTGGGTTATCTGCCTCGCCTCAAGGTGCTGCACACCAGTGTGCGCGACACGGGCCAGATCTACATGCCTTTTGTCAACTGGGCGTTGTTCGTCGCCATTGTGTTGGCCGTCGTGATGTTCCGTTCGTCCACCAACCTGGCGGCTGCCTACGGCATCGCGGTCACGCTCGACATGCTGATCACCACGGTGCTGACTTTCTTCGTCATTCGATACGCCTGGCGTTACCCGCTGTGGCTCTGCCTGGCAGCGACCGGTGTATTTTTTGTGGTGGACCTGGCTTTCTTCGCCTCCAACCTGCTGAAGCTGTTTGACGGTGGCTGGTTCCCGCTGCTCATTGGTGGCGTGGTGTTCATGCTCATGATGACCTGGAAGCAGGGCCGCAGCCTGATGATGCGCAAACAACAGGCGGAGGCATTGGACCTCGACAGCTTCATGCAGTCCATGTTGATCGCGCCACCGGTGCGTGTGCCGGGCACAGCGGTGTTCCTCACGCCTGAAACCGGTGCGGTACCCAATGCGCTGCTGCACAACCTCAAGCACAACAAGGTGCTTCACGAACAGAATCTCTTCGTCACGGTCAGACACCACGAGATTCCCTGGGTCGGACTGGACAAAAGGCTGTCAGTGCAACCGCTGGGGCACGATTGTTGGCAGGTGGTGATTCATTACGGCTTCAAAAATGATCCGGATGTGCCCAAAGCGTTGCAGTTGATGGAGGGTCGTGGCTGTGCGCTCGACCCCATGACCACCAGCTATTTTCTGTCGCGCGATGTGGTCACGCCCACCCTCTGCAGCGGCATGGCACCCTGGCGCGAAAAGCTTTTTGCCCAGATGCACCACAACGCGGGGGCTGCCGCTGAATTTTTGAACCTGCCGAGCAACGCGGTCATCGAGCTGGGCTCAAAAATAGAAATTTAAGATCCCGGGCCGCCCCTTCTGGGGTCCCTGCACAGGCGCTGATGCGGCCGTCTACGGGCTGCTGCTGGCGTTTCCCAAAAAACGGGCGCTGGCCCTTGCCGGTCTGGCGCTGCTGGGCAGCATGGGCATGGCGTGCACGCTAGGCTGCGCGACGATGCCCGTCCCGAAGCAGCACTCAGCACCTCCCTTGTCACGCTCAGCGCGGTGGTCAAGGCCGTCATCGATCCGGCCTTTTGGGGCGTGGTCGCCGGCGCGCTGGCGTTGTTTGTGCAACAGTACGGGGCTGCCCGCAACGCCTTCTGAACGCTACATGAACATTCTTTTCGTCGCCGATCCCATTGAGTCCTTCAAGATTTACAAGGACACCACCTTTTCCATGATGCGCGAGCTGCAAAAGCGCGGCCACCGCGTGGCCAGCACCGAGCCGCGTTTCATGAGTTGGCGCAGCGGCCAGCCGGTGACCGCGCAGGTGCGCCACCTGCAGCTCACCGGCCATGCCGATGACTGGTACACCGTCACCAGCGAGACCGTGGAGCCGGTGCACGCCTTTGATGCCGTGCTGATGCGCAAAGACCCGCCGTTTGACAGCGAGTTTTTCTACACCACGCACCTGCTGGAGCAGGCCGAGCGCGAAGGTGCACGCGTGTTCAACAGCCCGCGTGCGCTGCGCGACCACCCGGAAAAACTCGCGCTCATGGCGTTCGCAGCCTTCGCGCCGCCCACCCTGGTGACGCGCAACGCCAACGAGCTGAAAGCCTTCCACGCCGAACACCGCGACATCATCTTGAAACCGCTCGACGGCATGGGCGGCACCGGCATTTTCCGGGTCAGCGCCGACGGCATGAACCTGGGTTCCATCATCGAAACCCTGAACCAGGGTGGTGCCACCAGCGTGATGGCGCAGGCCTACTTGCCCGAGATTGCGCTGGGCGACAAGCGCTTGCTGTTGATCGGTGGTCAGGTGGCGCCGTTTGTGCTGGCGCGCATTCCGCAAGGCAACGAGGTGCGCGGCAACCTCGCCGCCGGCGGCAAGGGCGTGGCGCAGCCGCTGACCGACGCCGACCGCGCGGTGGCCGAGGCCATGGCACCCACGTTGGCCGCGCGCGGCCTGCTGCTGGTGGGGTTGGACATGATCGGCAACAAGGTCACCGAAATCAACGTGACCAGCCCGACCTGTTTTCAGGAAATCACCGATCAGACCGGGTTTGATGTGCCCGCCATGTTCGTGGACGCGCTCGAAGCTGCCATGAAGGTGCCCGTATGAGCGCAGCGCCGGGCCGCTCCCAAGCCAGCTCGCACCGCAGCCAGCATGGCGAAGGTACACCCGTGAACGACGAACCCGTCACCCCGCCCGCTGAAGACGGCCCCAAGCCACCCGCGCCACAGGCGCGCAACCCGCTGCACGGCCTCACGCTGGAAGCCATCGTGAGCGCGCTGGCTGAACACTACGGCTGGGAAGAACTGGGCCAGCGCATTCCGGTGCGCTGTTTCAATGTGGACCCCAGCGTGGGCTCCAGTCTGCGGTTTTTGCGAAAAACACCGTGGGCACGCGAAAAGGTGGAAGGTTTGTACCTCTTCATGCTGCGCGAAGAACGCCGCGCCAACAGCGCGCAGCCACCCCATCGGGGCCACCGCTGATCGGGTCTGTGGGGCCGTTGGTCGTGGGGCGTTTTGTGCGCCACGCGACCGCGCGCGGCGTGCGGGGCACGCCGGTTTTTCAGTGTGTTTGTGCTGTGTCGTGACGGCGCCACGCCGTGCCGCAGGGGCACCTTTCCAAGCGGGTTTTTTGTAGGTCAAAAGGGTTGTTTGTAGCCCGTGTCATGGGATGCCCGGGTTGTTGAATGCGCGCGTGTGCAGTACAAACGGCAGCTCGAGAGAACCCATCACCATGACCGCTACCCAGCATGACCGAAACGCTTGATTTAACAGCCGCGATTTATTCCAAAACAGCCGCTGGGCAGCAGGAAATACAGTCCCGCTCACTCGGCCTGTCGCCGTTGGTTCGGCGCATTCTGGTGCTGGTTGACGGCAAGCGCAGTGGCCGTGATCTGTCCGCCTTTGTCTCGGGCAGCGACGACATTGAGCAGATTTTGGGCGCGCTGCTGTCGCAAGGCTGCGTGGCCGCTGAAGCGCCAAGCAAGGCGGCGGTGCCCGCTGCCAGGGCCGCAGCGCCTGCCGCAAGCGCCGCACCTGAATCGGCGGGGACCACCGCAGGCGCACCGCCGGGCTTGCCCGCCGCCGAAACGCGCACCGCCAAAGACAACGAAATGGCGCGCCATTTCATGATCAATTCGATCAACTCGATCATTGGCCAGCACATGCGTCTTTCGCTCATCCACGACATTTTTCATGCCGAGTCAACGCAGGCCTTGCGAACCATTTACCACGCCTGGGAAGCCAGCATGGCCGGCCACGGCATGGGCGCCAAGCGCCTGCCCGAACTGCGCGAAAAGCTGTTCAAGGTGTTGTGATGGGCGCGCCCTGCGGTTTTTCCAGGTTCAGTGCACCGCGCTTTTGAAAACACGTTGAGCACCACCACGCCAGCCACGATCAGCCCCATGCCGATGAGCCCGGGCAGGTCGATGGTTTGCCCGTACACCACAAACGCCACCAGGGTGGTGAGCACGATGCCCAGGCCCGACCAGACGGCGTAGGCGATACCCACAGGCAGCGTTTTGAGCACCAGCGACAGGTCGTGAAAGGCGACCGCGTAACCCAGCACCACCACCACCGACGGCAGCAGCCGGATAAAGCGCCGGATAAAGCCTTCGCTGGCTTTGCGTGCGCTGGTGCCGATCACCTCGGCCACGATGGCTGTGCCCAGCAGCAGTCAGGCGTTCATGGGTGGGGCGCCTCTGTGGCCAGCGGCAGCCCGTCCACAAACACTTTCAGCTCGTTGGGCTCGAAGGCGGTCCAGTGTTCGTTGCGCGTGAGCGGGGTGGTGACGATCACGGCGGCGCGGTCGCCGGGCTTGTTGAGGTCGGCGAAGTTCACCGTCCAGTCCTGGTCCATCAGGGTGGCCTGGGTAAATGGGTGCTGGCGCACCAGGTAGTGCAGTTGGGTGCTGCAGTGCGCCCACAGCGCGTCGCCGTTGGAGAGCAGAAAGTTGAAGGTGCCAAAGCGGCGCACCTGCGGCACGAGTTCGCGCAGGGTCAGCGTCAGCTCTTCGATGCTGGGCAGCCCTGCGTGTGACTTGGCCAGCTCTTGCATGAGCCAGCAAAACGCGCGCTCGCTGTCGGTGGTGCCCACGGGTTGAAACTGGCTGTGCAGCCGGGGCTGGTAGTCCTTCAGGTCGCCGTTGTGTGCAAACACCCAGTGCCGGCCCCACAACTCGCGGGTGAAGGGGTGGGCGTTTTCCAGCATCACCTCGCCCACCGTGGCCTTGCGCACATGGGCAATGATGTTGCGGCTCTTGAGCGGGTAGCTGCGCAGGAACTCGGCCATGCGCGATTCGGCGGCGCATTCGTGGTCGACAAACAGGCGCAGGCCGCGGCCTTCAAAGAACGCGATGCCCCAGCCGTCAGCATGGTGGTCGGTGGCGCCACCGCGCTGGCAAAAGCCGGTGAAGCTGAAAGAAGCGTCGGTGGGGGTGGCGCAGTTAAGGCCCAGAAGTTGGCACATGGCGTTATTTTGAACCCTGCGTGGGCGGGGTTGCTTTCAATTTCAGGGCCGCAACCAATGCCACCGCGCACACGGCGGCCAGCATGAAGAAGGTTTCGTTAAACGCGGTCAGGCGCTCGGGGCTGGTGTTGGCGGTGTCCAGCCGGAAGCCGTGGGCGGCCACCCGCCATTCCAGCACGATGCCGCACAAGCTCACCCCGGCCGCGCCGCCGAGCATGCGCAGAAAGTTGATTGCGCTGGCGCCCTGGGGAATGTGGGCATGGCCCAGCCCGCGCATGGCGCCGATGTTCAGCGAGGGCAAGATGAAGCCCAGCCCGATGCGCCCCAGCACCGCCCACACCACCAGCAGGGGCACGATCTGGGTGGGTCGGCGCAGGTCGATGGTGAACATCAGGGCAAACGACAACGCCAGCAGCACCAGTCCGATGCTTACCAGCACATGTGTCGGATGCCTGTCGGCCAGACGGCCCACCACGGCAATGGTGATGGCCAGCACCACGCCAGCAGGCAGCAAGATGGTGCCCACATACGAGGGCGACAGGCCCAGCCCCATCTGCATGTAGACCGGCAGCAAATAGGTGGAGCCGAACAGCGCAATGCCGTAGATGAACGCGACGATGCAGCCCATGGCAAAGCGCCGGTCGGCAAACAGCGAGAGGTTCATCAGTGGGTCCACGCCTTGGGTGGGGTGGCGCTGGCGTGCCTTCAGCGTGCGCCGTTGCAGCACCACAAAGCCCACCAGAATCAGCACCGCGCCGCCCAGCAGCGCAAAGGCGCTGGTGGCGGTGCCGGTTTGCAGCGCGACCAGACCGTTGAGCAGGCACAGCGTGCCTGCGGTGGCCAGCAGCAGGCCGCGCCAGTCCAGCGCGGCGCCCTGCGGGTTGGCGGCTCCGCCGCCTGGCGCTGAATGGGGGACAAAGCGTTGCGCCATCCAGAGCGAGGCGATGCAAAATGGCACCACCATAAAGAAGATGGAGCGCCAGCCAAAGCCATCCACCAGCAGGCCACCCAGGCTCGGCCCCAGCGCCGGGGCCAGCACCACGCCCATACCGAAAATGCCACTGGCCCGGCCCTGTTCGTGTGGCTCAAAGGCGCGCAGGATGATGATGGCGGGTATGGGCTGCACCACACCCGCCGCCAGTCCCTCGGCCACGCGGGCCGCCAGCACCAGCGCAAAGTCGTTGGCAAAACCACCGGCCACACCACCCACCAGCAGCAGCCACATGCAGCCCGAGTAGGTGCGGCGGTAGCCGTAGCGCGACAGCAGCCAGGGCGTGGTGAGCATCGACACGGTCATGGCCGCCATGAAGCCCGAGCTGACCCACTGCGCCCGCGCCTGGCCAAGGGTGAAGTGCTGACTCATGTCGGGAATCGCCACGTTGACGATGGTCGACGACATGATGGATGCCATGGTGCCGACCATGACCGAGAGCAGCAGCAACCAGCGGTAGCGCTCGCCGTAGCGCGCCTTCAGGGCGGCGATGGAGTGGTCGGGTGGTTGGGCCATGGTGTTTCGGGGGATGCGCGGATATCCCGGTGGCCGATCATAGGCAATTCAGCCGGGTTTTCTTTCCGGCCCGTGGCCGCGCGGGGAGCGCGGCTGGGTTTCAGCGCTCGGATCGGCGTCTGCGGGCATCCCGCCACAACCGTACCGCCAGCAACGCCAGCGGTACGGCGTGCAGCAGCAGATCAAAGATGTCGATCGGCTTCACCAGCGTGCCCTGACTGAGCATGCGCAGTTTTTCCACCAGGTGCGGCTCGGGCACGATGGGGGCCACCGCCAGCCACAGCACGATCACCACCAGCCACAGCAGGGGGAACCGGTCGAGCCAGCCCATCATGGTGTCGCCTGTGCGTTGAAGGCGCCCAGGCAGCTGGCGCAGATGCAGGCCTTGTCCTGAGCGTCGACCGGCAGGCTGGCCAGCAGCTCGGCGCTGAAGGTTTGCGACACGCACCAGCAGGGGACTTGCTTCTGGCCGGTGGCGCGCTCCACTTCCATGGCGCAGCGGTTGTCGCCGCCACACAGGGGGCAGCGCGTTGCATCAAGCAGGGGGGCGTTCGGATTCATCGGTTGAGCTGGGGGTTACTGGTACCCCGGAGTGTATCGGTCAGGGGCTGCTATGGTATTTTCCAAACGTGTTTATGTCCCTCATTCATCTTTTGCGCTCTTGTGGGCGCGTGGTCCCTTGCCTGCTGGCGGCAGTCTTGTGCGCGGGCACCGTGCAGGCGGCCGGGCCTGCTGCGGCCCCCCACACCGTGCCCGACACCATGGCCCAGCGCATGCAGGCCTGCACCCTGTGCCATGGCAAAGAAGGGCGCGCCACCAACAGCGGCTACTTTCCGCGCATTGCGGGCAAGCCTGCGGGCTACCTGTACCACCAGCTGCTCCACTTTCGCGAAGGCCGGCGTCAAAACGCGGGCATGACCGCGTTGCTCGATCCGCTGAGCGACGCTTATCTGCGCGACATTGCCGCGCACTTCGCCAGCCTTGACCTGCCGTACCCGCCGCCCCAGCCCAGCACCGCCGCGCCCGCCGAGCTGGCGCGCGGGCAGGCGCTGGTGTTGCACGGCGATGCCCAGCGCAAACTGCCCGCCTGTGTGGCCTGCCACGGCCAGGCGCTCACCGGGGTGCAGCCGGCCATTCCCGGCCTGCTGGGCCTGCCGCGCGACTACCTCATTGGCCAGCTCGGCGCCTGGCAAACCGGGCTGCGCCACGCCCACGCGCCCGACTGCATGGCACAAATTGCCCAAGCCATGTCCCCCGCCGACGTGAGTGCCGTGGCCAGCTGGCTGGCGTCGCAGGTGCTGCCCGCCAACACCCACCCCGCGCCGCCTGCCAGCCGCCCCCTGCCGCTGCGCTGCGGCTCAGCCCCTGGGGCTGCGAAATGACGACCGCCGGGCCCGCGTTGAATGTCTCGCTGGCGCGCCACGGCCGGCGCTCTCCCACGCTTTAAGTCTGGTAGTTGTTCATGTCTGTTTTGTCTTCGCCGGTGGTTCGGCGTCTGTTGTGGGTCGCGCTGACAGCGGCCCTGGTGCTGTCTTTGGCCGTGGTGGCCCTGCTGGCACGCCAGCTGAACGTGGCCGCGCTGCCGCCCGTGGCGAACGTGCCCGCAGCCTCGGCTGAGCAGGTGGAGCGCGGCGCCTACCTGGCGCGCGCTGGTAACTGCGCCGCCTGCCACACCACGCGCGGCGGTGCGGCCTATGCCGGCGGCCAAGCCATCAACACCCCGTTTGGTCCCGTGTATGCCGGCAACCTCACACCCGATACCGAGCACGGCCTGGGCCGCTGGAGCGCGGACGCCTTCTGGCGCGCCATGCGCCACGGCCAGTCGCGCGACGGCCGCTTGCTCAACCCCGTGTTCCCCTACGAGAACTTCACCCTCATCAGCCGCGAAGACAGCGACGCGCTCTACGCCTTCTTGCAAAGCCTGCCTCCCGTGACCCAGCCCAACCGGCCCCACGGCCTGCGCTTTCCCTACAACACCCAGGCCGCGCTGGCGGTGTGGCGCGAGCTGTACTTTGAGCCCGCCACGTTCACGCCCGATACGGCCCGCCCCGCCGAATGGAACCAGGGCGCCTACCTGGTGCGCGGCCTCGGCCATTGCGCCGCCTGCCATTCGCCGCGCGATGCGCTGGGTGGCATCCAGCAGGCCAGCGCTCTCAGCGGCGGCCTCATGCCCGGGCCAGGCTGGTACGCGCCCTCGCTGCACGCGCGCAGCGAAGCCGGCGTGGCCCACTGGAGCGAACAGCAGGTGGTGGACCTGTTGAAAAACGGCGTGGTGCACGGCGCCCGCCACAGCGAGGGCGCCACCGCCATGGGCCCCATGGCCGAGGTTGTTTTCCAGAGTACCCAATACCTGAGCGACACCGACCTGCGCGCCATGGCCACCTACCTGCGCGCCCTGCCGCCCAAGGAAGCCACAACCGCGTCCGAGCCCCGGGCCAGCGCGGCGCAGCTGGCGCTGGGCGAGCAGGTGTACCAGCGGCACTGCGTGGACTGCCACGGCGCCAGCGGCCAAGGCGCTGCCAACGCCTACCCCGCACTGGCCGGCAACCGCGCCGTCACCCTGGCTTCACACGTCAACCCCGTGCAGGCCATATTGAGCGGCGGCTTCGCCCCCGCCACCGCCGGCAACCCCCAGCCCTACGGCATGCCGCCCTACCGCACCCTGCTGACCGATACCGAAGTGGCCGCCGTGGCCAGCTTCATTCGCCAGAGCTGGGGCAACCAGGCGGGCGAGGTCACGGCGCTGGACGTGCAGCGCGTGCGCTGACGCCTGCGTGACCGCGGGTGGCCCGGGCCTGCCTACCATGGCGGCATGACGCCATCTAACCCACCCAGCCCGCCTGAAGGCCGAATCACCACCGAAGCACAGGGCCATGTGCTGCGCATCGGCATCGACCGCCCCGCCAAACGCAACGGCTTCACCCCCGCCATGCTGCGCGCCCTGGCCGAGGCCTACACCCGGCTCGACGACGACCCCGCCCTGCGTGTGGGCGTGTTGCACGCCCACGGCGAGCATTTCACCGCCGGGCTCGACCTGCCCAGCTTCGCCCCGCTCATGCAGCGCGGTGAATACGCCGTGCCCCACGGCCTGGTGGACCCGCTCAACCTGGGCGACGCCGGCTGGCGCCGCCGCACCAAGCCCATGGTCGTGGCGGTCAAAGGCATCACCTACACGCTGGGTATTGAACTCATGCTCGCCGCCGACATCGTGGTCGCCGCCGACAACGGCCGGTTTTCGCAACTCGAAGTCCAGCGCGGCATCATGGCCACCGGCGGCGCCACCCTGCGCATGGCCGAGCGCGCGGGCCTGGGCAACGCCTTGTTGTATTTGCTCACCGGCGACGGGTTCGATAGCGCCGAAGCCCTGCGGCTGAACTTCGTGCAGCGCGTGGTGCCCACCGGCAGCGAACTCGATGAAGCCCTGCGCATCGCCGAGCGCATTGCCCTGCAGGCACCGCTGGCGGTCATCGCCACCCGCCTCAACGCGCTCAAAGCGGTGGAGCAAGGGCCGCTGGCCGCCATGGCCGAGTTCGACACCGTGCAACAGCGGCTGGCGAACAGCGAAGACGCGAAAGAAGGCGTGGCGTCGTTTGTGGCGAAGCGGGCGGCGGTGTTTGTGGGGCGCTGAGCCTGCCTGCGCGTCAGTCGCCGGGGGCCCAGTGCGCCACCAGCGCCTCGCCCCACTCCCAGGGCCCGGTGATCGTCAGCGTCACCGTGGTCCAGTCGCCGTCGGTCTGCACCTGCTCGTCGGCGTCCCAGGCGCCGCCTTCGTCCAGCGGGCCGCGCGGGCCGGGGCTGTGGCGTTCGGCCCAGGTCAGCACCGCCTGCACTTCCGCTTGGACGGCGGGTACGTCAGCCACTCGCACGCTGGCCATGGCGTCCCAGGTGCCGGTGCCCTCGCCATCGTCGCTGGCGTCAAAGATCAGGTATTGAAGCGTCATGGGGTGATTGTGTGCGCCATGCAAAACGGCGCCCGAGGGCGCCGTTTTTCAGTGAAGGATTTGGATCGCCGGGAGCCCTCACCCCCGCCCTCTCCCAAAGGGAGAGGGGGAAATGCGGGGATCAGGCCGCGGCCTTGACCTTCAGGCGCCAGGCGTGCAGCAGCGGCTCGGTGTAGCCGCTGGGCTGGGCCAAGCCTTTGAACACCAGGTCGCAGGCGGCCTGGTAGGCCATGCTGGTGTCGAAGTGGCCGGCCATGGGCTGGTACAGCGGGTCGCCGGCGTTTTGGCCGTCCACCACCGCGGCCATGCGCTCAAAGGTTTCCTTGATCTGCGCTTCGGTCACCACGCCGTGGTGCAGCCAGTTGGCCATGTGCTGGCTGGAAATGCGCAGCGTGGCGCGGTCTTCCATCAGGCCCACGTTGTGGATGTCGGGCACCTTGGAACAGCCCACGCCCTGGTCCACCCAGCGCACCACATAGCCCAGAATGCCCTGGGCGTTGTTGTCCAGCTCTTGCTGCTTCTCGGCGTCGGTCCAGTTGGGGTTGCTGGTCACGGGAATGGTCAGCAGGCCGGTGAGCAGGTTGTCGCGCTCGGCGTTGGCGTCGATTTTTTCCAGTTCTTTCTGCACGTCGCTCACCAGCACCTGGTGGTAGTGCAGGGCGTGCAGGGTGGCGCCGGTGGGGCTGGGCACCCAGGCGGTGTTGGCACCGGCTTTGGGGTGGGCAATTTTTTGCTCCAGCATGGCGGCCATCAGGTCGGGCATGGCCCACATGCCTTTGCCAATTTGCGCCTTGCCGCGCAGGCCGCAGCTCAGGCCCACCAGCACGTTGTTGCGCTCATAGGCCTGGATCCAGGCGCTGGCCTTCATGTCGCCCTTGCGCACCATGGGGCCGGCGTGCATGGCGGTGTGCATTTCGTCGCCGGTGCGGTCCAGGAAGCCGGTGTTGATGAAGGCCACGCGGCTGGCGGCGGCGGCAATGCAGGCCTTCAGGTTGACGCTGGTGCGGCGCTCTTCGTCCATGATGCCGAGCTTGACCGTGCTCTCGGGCAGGCCCAGCAGGTGCTCCACGCGGCCGAACAATTCGGCCGCAAAGCCCACTTCTTTGGGGCCGTGCATTTTGGGCTTGACGATGTAGACCGAGCCGGTGCGGCTGTTGCGGATGGGGCCGCTGGCCAGCTGGCCGTGGCCTTGCAGGTCGTGCAGGGCGATGGTGGTGGTGACCACCGCGTCCATGATGCCCTCAGGAATCTCTTTGCCCTCAGCGCCCCAGAGGATGGCGGGGTTGGTCATGAGGTGGCCGACGTTGCGCACGAACAGCAGGCTGCGCCCGTGCAGGCGCACCTCGCCCGAGCCTTCGGGCGCGGTGTAAACGCGGTCGGCGTTCAGGCCGCGCTTGAAGGTCTTGCCGCCCTTGGCCACGTCCTCGGTCAGGTCGCCCTTCAAGATGCCGAGCCAGTTGCTGTAGGCCAGCAGCTTGTCTTGCGCGTCCACAGCGGCCACGGAATCTTCCAGGTCGAGGATGGTGGACAGCGCGGCTTCCATCACCAGGTCGGACACACCAGCCGCATCAAGCTGGCCGATGGGCGTGGCGCGGTTGATGATCAGGTCAAAGTGCAGGCCGTTGTGCAGCATCAGCACGGAAGACGGCGCGGCTGCGGTGCCCTGGTAGCCCACCAGCTGCGCAGCGTCTTTCAGGCCGGTGGTGGCGCCGCCCTTGAGCGTCACTTGCAACTGGCCGCCCACAATGGCGTAACCGGTGGCATCGGCGTGCGAACCGCTGGCCAGCGGGGCCGATTGGTCGAGGAACTGGCGGGCGAACGCGATCACTTTGGCGCCGCGCTTCTCGTTGTAGCCCGGGCCTTTTTCGCAGCCGTCAGCTTCTGAAATCGCATCGGTGCCGTAGAGCGCGTCGTACAGCGAGCCCCAGCGGGCGTTGGCGGCGTTCAGTGCGTAGCGGGCGTTCAAGATCGGCACCACCAGCTGCGGGCCGGCCTGGATCGCCAGCTCGGCGTCCACGTTGGCGGTGGTGGCTTTCGCGTCCAGCGGCACCGGCACCAGGTAGCCAATGGTTTCCAGGAATTTGCGGTAGCCGGCCATGTCGGTGATGGGGCCGGGGTTGGCTTGGTGCCAGGTGTCCAGCTCGGTTTGCAGGCGGTCGCGCTCGGCCAGCAGGGCGGCGTTTTTCGGGGCCAGGTCGGCCACGATGGCGTCAAAGCCTTGCCAGAAGGTGTCGCTGCTCACGCCAGTGCCGGGCAGCACGCGGCTGTTGATGAAGTCAAACAGTTCGGTGTCGACTTGCAGGCCGTGGATCGTTGTGCGTTGTGTCATCAGATGGCTCCAGGAAAAAAGGCTTCGACAGGCTCAGCCCGAAACGGTGTTGAAAAAAAGGAAAGCGGTTCAGTCAAAAAAAGCGAGCACATCGCGCAGGCTGTGGCCGGTGCGCGTGGGCTGCGTGCCCAGCTCTTCAAACGGCATGTTCTGGCGGTTCACCCACAGCGTCTGGTAGCCGTACCAGGTGGCGGCGAGCGCGTCCCAGGCGTTGCTGCTGACAAACACGATCTGGCTGGCCGGCAGGCCCAGGGCTTTTTCGCCCAGGGCGTAGGCGGCGGGGTGGGTTTTGTACAGGCGCACCGGGTCGGCGCTGATGACGTGGTCGAGCAGGCCGTCCAGCCCGGCACTGCGCACGGCAATGCCCAGCATGTCGGGGTCGCCGTTGCTCAAAATGCCGGTGGGCAGGCCGCGCGCGCGCAGCGCTTGCAGCACCTCGCGGTTTTCCGGGAACGCGCTCAGGCTGCGGTACTGGTTGAGCAACTGGGCGGCGCGGGCTTCAAAGGCGGTCCAGTCTTGCCGCGCGGCCGGTGCCACCACCTTGATGGCATACGCCAGCGCGCTTTGCGTGAGCGCCCAAAACGGCTGGTAGTGCGCGCCGTGGTTGCTGGTGGTCACCAGGCGGGTGTATTCAATCTGTTTGTCGCGCCACAGCGTGCTCAGGCGCTGCCCCTGGCCGGGGAACAGTTGCTCGGCCAGCAGCGCCACGCTGTACACATCGAACAGCGTGCCGTAGGCATCAAACAAAACAGCGCGGGATTTTTCCATGGCTGAACTTTATTCGATACCAGATGGGGCATTGATTCGGTAGAAAGTCATTTGTCTGTGACTTTTATGAATGCAATGTTAGGGCTGGCTCGGTGCCACGGTGTGCGCCACGCGCCGTGCCGGGGCCACCGGTCGCGCCAAGGTTTACAGTGCGCGGCTGGCCCACCCCTGCTTTTTCGCCGCGCGCCATCAGCGCCGCTGGCGTGTGCAGGCCGGGCCATTTGACGAACGACACCATGCACATCCCAGCCACGCCATCCACCGAAAACCCGTCCACCGCCCCGCAGCCGCTCAAAGGCCTGCGTGTGGTTGAGTTCACCCACATGGTCATGGGGCCTACTTGCGGCATGGTGTTGGCCGACATGGGGGCCGAGGTGATCAAGGTCGAGCCCATTGAGGGCGACCGCACGCGCCACCTGCTGGGCTCGGGTGCGGGCTTCTTCCCCATGTTCAACCGCAACAAAAAGAGCATCGCGATCAACCTGCACGCGCCCGAGGGCGCCGAGGTGGCACGCAAGCTTGCAGCCAGTGCCGACGTGGTGGCCGAGAACTTCAAGCCCGGCACCATGAACAAGTACGGGCTTGACTACGCATCGCTTGCGCAGGTGAACTCGCGCTGCATTTACGTCAGCCACAAGGGCTTTTTGCCCGGCCCCTACGACCACCGCACCGCGCTCGACGAGGTGGTGCAGATGATGGGCGGCCTGGCCTACATGACCGGGCGCCCCGGCGACCCGCTGCGTGCGGGCACCAGCGTCAACGACATCATGGGCGGCATGTTTGGCGCGATAGGGGCCTTGGGCGCGCTCATCCAGCGCGGCATCACGGGCAAAGGGCAGGAAGTGCAGAGCGCGCTGTTTGAAAACAATGTGTTCCTCGTGGGCCAGCACATGCTCCAGTACGCCATCACCGGCCAGGCTGCTGCGCCCATGCCCGAGCGCATTTCGGCCTGGGCGGTGTATGACGTGTTCACCGTGAAAGACGGCGAGCAGATTTTTCTGGCGGCGGTGAGCGACGCGCAGTGGATCACCTTCTGTGACGCACTGGGTTTTGCCGACCTCAAAGTCGACCCGCTGTACATCAACAACAACGCCCGCGTGGCCCTGCGCCCGCAACTGTTGCCGGTGCTGCGCGAGCGTCTGGCGGCCTGGAGTGCGGCCGATCTGACCGCCCTTTTTGAAAAGGTGGGTCTGCCGTTTGCGCCCATTCGCAAGCCCGAAGAGCTGTTTGACGACGAACACCTGTTGGCCACCGGCGGCCTGGCCGACATCACCCTGCCCGACGGCGCCCGCGCCGGCGAGACCGCCAAGACCACGCTGTTTCCTTTCACCATGGACGGCCACCGCCTGGGCGTGCGCCTGCAGCCGCCCACCAAGGGCCAGCACACCACCGAGCTGCTGCAGGGGCTGGGTTATGCCGATGCCGAGATCGAGCGCCTGCGCGCCATCACCGCCGTTTCATGAACACCATGACCCCTGCGCCCCAGGTTCACATCAGCGAAGTCGGCCCGCGCGACGGCTTGCAGTCCGTCAAAGCCACCATGCCCACGGCCGACAAGTGCCGCTGGATCAGCGCGCTGGCGGCAGCGGGTTTGCGCGAGATCGAGGTCGGCTCGTTTGTGCCCGCGCAGTTGCTGCCGCAAATGGCCGACGTGGCCGACGTGGTGCGCCACGCGCTGGGTCTGCCCGGCTTGACGGTGATGGCGCTGGTGCCCAACCGGCGCGGCGCACAGGCCGCGCTGGCCGCCGGCGTGCACAAGCTCACCCTGCCCGTGTCGGCCAGCGAGGCGCATTCGCTGGCCAACGTGCGCAAGACCCGCGATCAGATGGTGGCGGAACTGCGCGAAGTGATCGCGCTGCGCAACGCCGTGGCGCCCGGCGTGCCGGTGGAGGTGGGCCTGTCTACCGCCTTTGGCTGCACGCTGCAAGGCGCCGTGCCGGAAGACGACGTGATCGCGCTGGCCGTGGCCTGCGTGCAGGCGGGGGTGGACGAAGTGGGCTTGTCCGACACCACCGGCATGGCGAACCCGGCGCAAGTCAAGCGCCTGTTCACCCGCCTGCGCGCCGAGCTGGGTGGCCACGCGGGTGCGGCCCACATGCACAACACGCGCGGCCTCGGCCTGGCCAACTGCCTGGCCGCTTTTGATGTGGGCGTGCGCAGTTTCGACAGTTCGCTCGGTGGCCTGGGCGGTTGCCCCTACGCACCCGGTGCCAGTGGCAACGTGGTCACCGAAGACTTGGTCTTCATGTTCGAAGCCATGGGCGTGTCCACTGGCATCGACATCCCGCTGCTCATTGCTGCACGCGCGCCGCTGATGGCGGGCTTGCCCGGCGAACCGGTCTACGGCATGACGCCCGAAGCCGGCCTGCCCAAGGGGTGGGTGCACGCCCCATTGCGCGACTCAAACGGAATCAATTGAGGCGTTGAACGTGTTGATTTGAGACCGGGGCTGGGGTAATCTGCCCGCCATGGACAAGCTCAAACAGCTCGAAACCTTTGCTTCCGTGGCCACCCGCGGCAGTCTCACCGCCGCCGCCCGGGCCGAAGGCGTGGCCCCGGCCATCATTGGCCGCCGGCTCGATGCGCTCGAATCGCGCCTGGGCGTCAAGCTCATGGTGCGCACCACCCGGCGCATCACGCTCACCCACGAGGGCAGTGCGTTTCTGGAAGACTGCCAGCGCCTGCTGGCCGACCTGGCCAACGCCGAGGCCAGTGTGAGCGCGGGCGGCGTGAAAGCCAGTGGCCACCTGCGCCTGACCGCACCGGCCGGCTTTGGCCGCCGCCATGTGGCGCCGCTGGTGCCGCGCTTTCGCGAGCTGCACCCTGAGGTGACGATTTCGTTGAACCTGAGCGACCGCGTGGTGGACGTGGCCGGCGAGGCCTACGACTGCGCCGTGCGCGTGGGCGACCTGCCCGACTCGTCGCTGGTGAGCGTGCGCCTGGCCGACAACCGCCGCCTGTGTGTGGCGGCGCCGCGCTACCTGCAGCACCACGGGCGGCCGCAGGTGCCGGCCGATCTGGCCCGCTTTGACTGCCTCACGCTCAGCAGCGACGCCTCACAAACGCGCGGCTGGGCTTTTGCCATGCCGGCAGCCGAAGGCGGTGCCAGCGAGCTGGTGCACCTGCGCCCTGGCGGCCCGCTCGACTGTTCGGACGGCCAGGTGCTTCACGCGTGGTGTGTGGCCGGTTACGGCATTGCCTGGCGCAGCACCTGGGAGGTGGAATCCGACATCGCCGCTGGCCGCCTGGTGACCGTGCTCGACGACTACGCCGCACCACCCAACGGCATTTACGCCCTGTTTCCGCAGCGCAAACACCTGGCGCTGCGGGTGCGGTTGTGGATCGACTTTCTGAAGCACCATTATGGGCAGGCGGATTTCTGGGCGGGGGCGGGGCGGTGAACGTATGGCGTGTAGCCGGCACACCGTGCATACGACGAATGACCGGTGCGACAGGCGCTCTTCATGGCCTGGATGACGTTATTTCCGGTCAGCTCACGAGCCACTGGGTCCCGATCGAGAGGAGCACAATGGCAGGGCTTGGTCGTTTCAGGCCGGTCCACATCACCAAGGAGGCCTGACATGCAGGCAATCGACATCCCCACCGCACGTCGCCGTTTTCTCTGGGCCGGTGCAGCCGGTGCAGCCGCCCTGCTGGCGGGCTGTTCCATGCCGGGATCGATGCCCGGTGTCAGCCGGGCACCGGACAACCCCGCTTCACGTGCCTACCGGCGCACCGTCGCCAGCCACCTCTACGCCCGCAACAGCGAGCGCATCTACAAGGGTACGTTGCCTGCGATGCTGTACGCCGTCGGGGTGTTGCAGGTGAACATCGACCGCCGCGGCCAGGTGGCGTCCACCCGGTGGCTGCGTGCGCCCAGCCATGCGCCGGAAGTGGTGACGGAGATCGAGCGCCTTGTGCGCCGCTCGGCACCCTACCCCGCGCCGGGTGCGCCCGTGACCTACACCGACACCTGGCTGTGGGATCAGAGCGGGCGGTTCCAGCTCGACACGCTGACTGAAGGTCAGCGCTGATTCAGCCTAGAAGCGGCAGTTGAGCGCGCTCTTTCCGCTGAAAAAGCCCATGAACATGGACGATTTTGATCGCGGTGGCGCTCGCCTTGCGGGTGACGGCGCTACAGACCCGTTTGAGCCGCCAGGCCGTGCGCTGGCCGCGTTGCTCCTTCTTGCTGGCAGTAGACAGCGGCGTCGTCGCGCCTTGCCAGCACACGGCCTGACAGCCCACTCGGGCCTGTCCAACTGCCGTTTCCAGGCTCAGCTGCGTCTGGCCGCGCGTGGAGCGGCTGGCGCGGCGGGAACCAGGGTGGCGCCGGGCCAGGCCTTGTCGCGGCAGAGTTCACCCACCAGACCCACCACCAGCTGGGCGACCGCCTGCGAGGCCGCCGACAGGGGGATGTGTGGGGAGGCACACAGCGCAAGCACCCGCTCCAGCGGTGGGGCCCCGACCGGGGTGGCCTGCAGCAGGCCGGCGTCGATCTCGGCCTTGAGCGGCATCATCGGCAGCAGGGTCTGCCCCAGCCCTGCCAGCAGCGAGGTGCGCAGGATGCTGATGGAGCTGATGTCGGTCACCTGCTGAGGCGGTGCCAGGCCAGCGCGCTGCGCGGCCGCTTCAATGAGCGGGCGCACGCCGTGCGGGCTGGCCGGCAGGATCAGCGGCTGCGACAGCGCCTGCCGCAGCGTGATACGTGCCGCCCGCCGTGGCGTCTGCACCGCAGGGCCGATCAGGTACATGCGCTCGCGCAGCAGTGGTGTCCAAGTGAATGCCGACAGTGTGCCGTCATCGAACAGCACGGCGAGCTGGATCTGGCCGGCGCGCAGCTGGGTGGCGAGGTTGCCGGTGAGTTCTTCGGTGAGCTCCAGCTGCACCCGGGGCAGCTGCCGTCGAACCTCGCGCAGCAGCGGCAGGGCCATTGCACTGGAAACGCTGTGCGGGATGCCGAAAACCACCTTGCCGGCGGGCCCCTCGGTGCTGCTGCGGGCGCTGAGCACCGCCTCTTCGGTCTGCCGCAAAATCGACACCGCGTGCGGGAAGAAGCGCTGGCCGGCCTCGGTCAGCGCCACGCCGCGGCGCGAACGGTGGAACAGGTCGGTGCCCAACTCCTGTTCCAGTTGGGCCATCTGGTGGCTCAGGGCAGACTGTGCCACGAACACCCGCTCCGCAGCCCGGGAGAAGCTGCCGCTCTCGGCGATGGCGAGGAAGTACTTCAGTTGCCGCAGTTCCATGGGTCTGGGTGAGGCTTGGTGTGGTTGAACAAATCGATCTGTTTTCAAGATGGATGGTCGTCAATTATGTATTGGACAGAAAGCAGCGCGGCGGCTCCAATACCTCCACCAACCCTGTCAACGATCGTTCCAGGCCACCCGCCCGGAATTCCCAGCCTACCCGGCAACCGATCGCGTCCGGCGCACGTCTTACCGGAGGTGCCCCATGTTGGACCAGCCCGATCGGTGCTGGTGGCCTTCAGCCTGCCGTGAGCGGACCGTAGAGGGCGCCACGCCGCCAGGGCAGCTGCGACTGGCCTCGGCTTCGCTGTCGCAGCGCGGGGTCGAGCGTGGCCAGCAGCAGGGCGCCGCCGGCGCCAGCGCGGGCCAGCAGATGACCATCCGGGCTCAGCACACAACTCTGGCCGTTGTAGGTGGTGCGGTCCTCAAAGCCGCAGGCATTGGCGTAGGCGAGGTAGACGCTGTTCTCCAGCGCACGGGCGGGCAGCAGGATGCGCTGCACGTCGTCAAACGGTTCCATGTTGGCCGTGGGCACGAGCACCGCGCCCACCCCCTGCAACGCGAGCCCGCGCACGGCTTCGGGAAATTCCACGTCGTAGCAAATGAGCAGGCCCAGTTGCCAGCCGCGCCAGGTGAAGACCTGCGATGCGGTGTCGCCCGCGCTGAACTGCGCGCGGTCCATGTCGCCAAACAAATGGGTCTTGCGGGTGTTCATCAACCGCACGCCTTCCGGGTCGATGGCCTGTGCCGCGTTGAAGGGCTTGCCGTGCGGGTTGTGTTCGGAGTAGCCGTAGACGATGGCGATGCCGTGGCGCTGGGCGATGGCGGCCACGGCATGCGCCAGCGGGCCATCGCACGGCTGTGCAAGCGCCGCCACGCGCTCGGGGCCGATGGCGTAGCCGGTGAGCGCCATCTCGGGGGTGATGAGCAGGTCAGCCCCCTGCGCGCGGGCCTGTGCAGCGGTGGCGTCCAGCCGTTGCAGCGCGTCGGCGGTGGAGCCCGCATAGGGCGTTTGCCAGAGGGCGAGAGTCAGGGTTTGCATGCTGCGATCTTGGGCCCGAAATCGTCAGTCGGGCAACACCACCGGCCCGAGGGCCGCAAACAGCTCGCCCGGCCCCGGGTTTGCTGCCGGGCACTGGCCGCCGAGCTGGTGGACGATGCCCCACACCGCGTTCAGCGAGGTTTGCACCGCGCCTTCCACCCAGGCGGGTGTGAACGACACGTCGTCGCCCGCCAGAAAAATGCCGCGCTCGGCGGCGGGCAGCCCGTCCTGCATGAAGTGGCCGTACATGCGCTGGTTGTAGCGGTAGTGGCCGGGCAGCGCGCCCTTGAAAGCGCCCAGAAAGTACGGGTCGGCCTCCCACGAAATGGTGATCGGGTCGCCCACGATGTGGCCCGCAATATCCACCGTGGGGTAGATTTTTTTCAGCGCATCCAGCGCCAGTTGCACGCGCTTGTTCGGCGGGTGCGGCAGCATTTTCAGCGCGTCGCTCATCCAGGCGTAGCTCAGGCAGATCACCGCCGGTTTGTCGGGTCCGTTGTCAAACAAATAGGTGCCGCGCGTGAGCCGGTCGGTGAGCGTCATGCTCATCGTGTCGCGGCCGGTGGCGGGGTCCACGTCCTTCCAGAATGGCCGGTCCACCATCACAAAGGTCTTGCTGGACTGCATGTAGCGCGTGCGGTCCAGCGCCATCCAGAGCTTCTGCGAAAAGAGCGACTCTTCGACCGCAATCTGCGTGGTCAGCAGCCAGCTCTGGCAGGTCACCAGCACGGCGGGGTATTCCCGCACGGTGCCCCAGGCATCGGTGACGGCGAGCTGCCCGCTGGGCGCGCGTGCAATGGCTGTGACACCCGGGCGCGTGGCGCCACCGTGCAGGCGGGCAAGCGACGTGCCCTTCGGCCAGTGCGTGATCTGTTCGGGCGCGTGTGCCCACAGGCCCAGCGGCACCTGCTGCACGCCGCCGCTGATGAGGTGCTGGTCTTCGTCGCAACCCGTGAGCACCACGCGCAAGATCTCCAGCATGGTGTTGGGAAAGTCCGAGTCCCAGCCGCCGGTGCCAAAGCCCACCTGGCCGAACACCTCGCGGTGGCGAAACGACAAGGCCGAGAACGCTTCGGATTGCGCGATGAAATCGTAAAACGTGCGGTCGTCCCACAGCGGTACCAGGCGGTTCCAGAGCGTTTTCAGGCGGGACACATCGCGCTCACGCAGCGCCGGCTGCAGGTCGCCAAAGCCGAGTTCGGTCAGCGCAGCGCTCCAGGCTTGCGCCACTTCGGCAAACAGGGGTGGCAAATCAGCCAGCGAGCGCGCGTAGTGCGTCAGGCCTTCCAGATCCACCACCGTGCTGCCGGCGGCGGGCGTGAGCGGGTTGGGGAAGGGCCGGGTTTGCAGGCCGAGCAGATGCACATAGTGGAAAAACGCCGTGCTGGAGGCTGGGAAGCGCATGCCGCCCAGCTCAGCCACCACGCCCTGGCCGCCTTCAAACGCCTGCGAGCGCAGCCGACCGCCCATGCGCGAGGCCTCATAAACGACGGGCTTCAGGCCCAGCTTCATCAGCTCGTAGGCCGCCACCAGGCCGGCCATGCCCGCGCCCACAATGGCCACTTCGGTGCCGTGCGCGCTGGCGGGCAGCGTGGCCAGGCCTTGCGGGTGTTTCAGCCAGTCGTCAAAGGCAAACGGGAAGTCCGGGCCAAAGACGGTGACCGGGGCGGTGGTGGGGCGGGTGGTGGTCATGGGCTTACATCAGTGTGGAGAGGAGCCAGCCGGCGGTGCCCCACATCATCAGTGCCACGGCGCCGTCCAGCACGCGCCAGAGGTGCAGCGAATTGAGCCGGTGGCCCAGCCACAAGGCGGCGGCGCCGAGCAGCACGAACCACACCAGCGAGCCCGTGGCCGCGCCCAGGCCGAATGCGGTGCTGCCTTGCCCGTAGGCCAGCGAGGCGGTGCCGATCAGCACAGCGGTGTCGAGCCAGGCGTGCGGGTTGAGCCAGGAAAAAGCGAGCGCCGAAAGGACGGCCTGGCGCTGTGTCACCGGCGCGGCGGTCCGTTGGGGCTTGCCCTGGTCGTCGTTCCCCAGCGCCAGCGCCTGCGGTTTCAGAAAACGCTGAAACGCCTGCCATCCATACACCCCCAGAAACAGCACGCCCGCGCCAATGAGCGCACCCAGCAGCTTGTCGCTCAGGCCGCCCAACTGCGCCAGGCCGAACACGCCCAGGCCAATCAGCACCACGTCGGCCAGGGCGCACACCGCCACCGTGAGCCACAGGTGCTGGCGCTGCAGGCCCATGCGCAGCACATGCGCGTTTTGCGGGCCAATCGCCATGATCAGCGAGATGCTGAGCACCATGCCGGCGGTGAAGGTGGGAAAGGTCAGGACCATGGGAATCTCCGGGAGCGTGCTGTTGCGGGGGTCGAATCGGGTCCGAATCGAGTTCGGCTCGGGTTCGAATGACCGCCAGTGTGTCCCAAGCGGGTCTTTATTTAAATCGAGGTAAATTAAACTCTTATCACTCAATAAATATTTAACCAAAAGATGCTGGACGCCCGCCAACTTGAAGCCCTGGCCGCCGTGGTGGAACACCGCGGCTTTGGCCCGGCCGCCCAGGCCCTGTCACTCACGCTGGCGGCGGTGTCGCTGCGCATCAAGGCGCTGGAAGAGGCGCTGGGCCAGCGCTTGCTGGTGCGCGGCAAGCAGGTGCGCGCCACCCCGGCCGGGCAGGCGCTGCTGGCCCATGTGAAGCAGGTGCGCCTGATGGAAGCCGACCTGCTGAGCGGCCTGCAGGGCGCCGAGGCGCGTGGCGGCGTGCGCTGGCAGAGCCTGAGCGTGGCGATCAACGCCGATTCGGTGGCCAGCTGGTTTTTGCCCGGTGTGGCCCCGGTGCTGCAGCGCCACCGCTTGCTGCTTGAAATCCTCATTGACGACCAGGACCACACGCACGATGCGCTGAAAAGCGGCGACGTCATCGGCTGCGTGACCACGCTGGCCGAGCCCATGCGCGGCTGCGTGGCCGAGCCGCTGGGCGTCATGCGCTACCGCTGCGTGGCCGCGCCCGCCGTGGCCCAGCGCTGCCGCACGCCCGCTGGTGCGGTGTCACCACACAAACTGCTGTCGCACCCGGCCATCATCTTCAACCGCAAAGACGCGCTGCAAGACGCGTTTCTGGCCCAGCACTTTGGCCTGCGTCAGCCCAACTACCCGCGCCACTTTGCCCCGGCGGTGGAAGCGTTTGAAACCGCCATAGAGCTGGGCCTGGGCTGGGGCATGGTGCCCGAGCAACACCTGGCCAGCCGCCCCGGCCTGCACGAGGTGCTGCCCGGCGCCACGGTGGACGTGGCGCTGTACTGGCAGCACTGGGCGCGCGAGGCGCCATCGGCCCAGCGCCTGACGCAGGCGGTGAAGGCCGCCGCCGCCCAGCACCTGCGCACCGTTTGAGCGCGCTGTGCCCGGCCTGCTTCCGCGCCCTAAAATCGCCGCATGCTCAAGATCAAACAAGAACTGCTCACCGGCCTGGCCATCGAGTTGGAAAAACTGTCCCCCGGCGCTGGCGCCCGTGCCGCGTTCGAGTCGCCCAAGGTGGCCGCGCACGGCGACTTCGCTTGCACCGCCGCCATGCAGTTGGCCAAACCGCTCAAGCTCAACCCGCGCCAGCTGGGCGAAACCCTGCGCGCAGCGCTGCTGGTGCTGCCCGCCTACGAGCGCTGGGTGGCCGACATCGACATCGCCGGCCCCGGCTTCCTGAACATCCGCCTGAAGCCCGAGGCCAAGCAGCAGATCGTGCACGAGGTGCTGCAAGCGGGTGACGCGTTTGGCGTGCAGCCGTCCAACGGCCAGCGCCTCATGGTGGAGTTTGTATCGGCGAACCCCACCGGCCCGCTGCATGTGGGTCACGGCCGCCAAGCGGCGCTGGGCGACGCCATTTGCAGCCTGTTTGAAACCCAGGGCTGGGACGTGTACCGCGAGTTCTATTACAACGACGCCGGCGTGCAGATTGGCACCCTGGCCAACAGCACCCAGCTGCGCGCCAAGGGCTTCAAGCCCGGCGACGCCCAGTGGCCCGAAGCCGCCTACAACGGCGACTACATCCAGGACATTGCCAACGACTACCTGGCCAAAAAGACCGTGCATTCCGACGACCGTGCATTCACCGCCAGCGGTGACGTGGACGCGCTCGACGACATCCGCCTGTTTGCCGTGGCCTACCTGCGCCACGAACAAGACCTGGACCTGCAGGCCTTTGCGGTGAAGTTCGACAACTATTACCTGGAGTCCAGTCTGTACACCAGCGGCAAGGTGGACGCCGCCGTGCAGAAACTGCGCGACGCCGGCAAAACCTACGAGCACGATGGCGCGCTGTGGCTCAAGTCCACCGATTACGGTGACGACAAGGACCGCGTCATGCGCAAAGGCGACGGCAGCTACACCTATTTCGTGCCCGACGTGGCCTACCACATCAGCAAGTGGGAACGCGGTTTCACCAAGGTGATCAACATCCAGGGCGCCGACCACCACGGCACCATTGCCCGCGTGCGTGCCGGCCTGCAGGCCGCGGGCGTGGGCATCCCGCAAGGCTATCCGGACTACGTGCTGCACACCATGGTGCGCGTGGTCAAGGGCGGCGAAGAGGTGAAGATCAGCAAGCGCGCCGGCAGCTACGTGACGCTGCGCGACCTGATCGAGTGGACCAGCAAGGACGCCGTGCGCTTCTTCCTGCTCAGCCGCAAGCCCGACACCGAATACACGTTTGACGTCGACCTGGCGGTGCAGAAGAACAACGACAACCCGGTGTATTACGTGCAATACGCCCACGCACGCATTTGTTCGGTGCTGGCGGCATGGCAAGAAAAAGACGGCGGCGATCCCGCCACGCTGAAAGACGTGAACCTGGCCGCACTGCAAAGCCCGGCCGCACAGGCGCTCATGTTGCAACTGGCCAAGTACCCGGCCATGCTGGCGTCGGCCGCGCACGACTTCGCGCCGCACGACGTCACGTTCTATCTGCGCGAGCTGGCGGCCTGCTACCACAGCTACTACGACGCCGAACGCATTTTGGTGGACGACGAAGCGGTGAAGCTGGCCCGCCTGGCGCTGGTGAAAGCCACCGCACAGGTGTTGCACAATGGGCTGGCGGTGCTGGGCGTGAGCGCCCCGCAAAAAATGTGAGTCTGGAATCTCTTATGAAAAATCTCTCTTTGCCGGCCCGGCAGCAGCGCGGCGGCACCCTGGTGGGCTTTGTGGTGGGCCTGCTGGTGGGCCTGGGCGTGGCCCTGTCGGTGGCCATTTATGTGACCCGCGTGCCCGTGCCCTTTGTGGACCGCGGTGTCTCGCGCAAACCCGCGCAGGACGTGGAAGAAGCCGAGCGCAACAAGGGCTGGAACCCCAATGCCACCCTGGGCAGCAAAGACGCGCCAGCCCCCCCGCCGGTGCCTGCGGCACTCGAGGGCGGGACCATCGTGGTGCCCCCGGCCGACGGCCAGGACTTGCCCGCGCCCGCGCCCGTCGCCAGCCCAACCACCAGCAGTGCCGCCACCGCTGCGCCACCAGCGGCTCGGCCGGCGCCCGCTGCCGATCCCTTGGGTGAGTTGGCGCAGTCGCGCATGGGGCAGGCCAAGCCGCCACCTGCCGCGCCCGCTGCTGCCGATCCTTTTGCCTACTTTGTGCAGGCCGGTGCATTTCGCACGCCCGAGGACGCTGAAGCCCAGCGTGCCAAGCTGGCCATGCTGGGGATTGACGCCCAGGTCAGCGAACGCGAACAATCGGGGCGTACCGTTTTTCGCGTGCGGGTGGGCCCGTTCAACCAGAAAGCCCAGGCCGACGTGACCCGCGAACAGCTTGAAGTCAACGGTGTCGAGGCTGCTCTGGTGCGTATCCAGCGCTGACCTGCGCTCACGCACCTTGCTGGCGTGGGAACTTTTCACCTCTCAGCCGCCCCCAAATGCCCCAACCAGGAGTTTGAATCCATGCAACGTCGCGAATTTTCCCGTTCCCTGCTGGCGGCTGGTGCCACCACCGCGCTGGGCGCTGCAACTGCCCTTGCTTTTGCCCCGGCTCACGCCCAGCCGGCTGGTCTGAAGGAGGGCGCTGATTTTGTGCGCCTGGGACGTCCGGCCCCGGTCGACAGTCCGGCTGACAAAATTGAAGTGGTCGAGTTTTTTGCCTACACCTGCATCCATTGCTACAACTTTGAGCCCTTGTTCAGCGACTGGATGAAAAAGGTCCCTGGCCATGTGGTGGTGCGCCGCACGCCGGTGGCGTTCAACGATGCCTTTGTGCCCTTGCAGCGCCTCTATTACGCGCTGGAAGCCATGGGCCAGGTGGACGCACTGCACGAAAAAGTGTTTCGTGCCATTCACGTGGACAAGCAGCGTCTCACCACGCCCGAGGCCATCGCCACCTGGATGGCTGCCCAAGGGGTGGACCGTGAAAAATTCACCGGGTTCTTCAATTCGTTTGCCGTTGCTGGCAAAGCCAAGCGGGCCACCCAGTTGCAAGACGCCTATCAGGTGGAAGGTACGCCGTCGCTCGGCGTGGGGGGGCGATATTACGTGACCGGCCAGGGACCGCGAACCCTGGTGGTGGCCAATGCGCTGATCGCCGACCTGCGAAAAGCCTGAGAGGCTGCGCCGTCTGCAAAGCCCGCTGCCTGCGGGCTTTGTGCTTTTTGGGCTCACGGCCGGCGGTGACAACCGCCTCGTGGTGCTGAGGCACGCCAGCGGAGTCGGCAAAGACTCTTGCGCGCAGGCCGCAAATCCGGGCTCGCGCCGCTACAATGAATGCAAGTTTCGTGCCCTACATTGCCATGCCCACATCGCCCCTGTTTTGCTTCTTTCGTTCGCTTGCGGCCTCGCTCGCGATCGGTCTGTTGTGTGTGGGTGTTGCCCATGCCGAACGGGCTGACCGCAACAAGCCCATGAACGCCGAGGCTGACGCGCTCCGCTACGACGCCGCCAGCCAGACCAGCGTGTTCACCGGCAATGTGGTGATCACCAAGGGCACCATCATCATCCGGGGTGCCCGCGTTGAAGTGCGGCAAGACGCCCAGGGCAACCAGTTTGGTACCGTGACCGGCAGCCCGGCTTTTTTCCGCCAGAAGCGCGATGTGCCCAACGAGTTCATTGAGGGCGAAGCCCAGCGCATTGAATACGACAGCCAAACCGAGACGGTGCGCTTCGTGGGCAGCGCCGTGCTGCGGCGCTACAAAGGTGCGCACGTCAACGACGAAACCTCCGGCAGCGTGATCACCTACAACAGCAGCAACGACGTGTTCTCGGTCGAGGGTGGTGTGGCCAACCGTACACCCGGCAACCCCACGGGCCGGGTCCGGGCCATGCTCACACCGGTGCCGAAAGATGGCACGCCTGCGGCGCCTGAAGCCTCACCGATTCCGCTGCGCCCCAGCGGCAAGATTGGCGAGGGCCAGCCGTGACGACACCCGCCACGGCAGCGGCAGCCCAACCCGATACACACCCGACCAGCAGCCGTCTGGAAGCGCGAGGCCTGAAAAAGGCTTACGGTAGCCGCGTGGTGGTCAAAGACGTGTCACTTGCCATCGACAAGGGCGAAGTGGTGGGTTTGCTGGGCCCCAACGGCGCGGGCAAGACCACCTCGTTCTACATGATCGTCGGCCTGCTGCGCTCCGACGCGGGCGAGATTCTGCTGGATGGTCAGTCCATCGAGCGCCAGCCGATTCACCGGCGCGCCCGGCTCGGGCTGGGCTACCTGCCGCAGGAAGCGTCCATCTTCCGCAAGCTCTCCGTGGCCGACAATGTGCGCGCCGTGCTGGAACTGCAGCGGGATGAAGCGGACAAGCCGCTATCTTCGGCCGCCATTGAAACGCGGCTGGATGCCTTGCTCAAAGACCTGCATGTGGACCACCTGCGCGACTCGCCCGCACCTGCACTTTCGGGCGGCGAGCGCCGCCGGGTGGAAATCGCCCGAGCCTTGGCCACCAACCCGCGTTTCATTCTGCTGGACGAGCCCTTTGCCGGTATCGACCCGATCGCTGTGATCGAGATCCAGCGCATCATCGGTTTCCTGAAATCTCGCGGTATCGGTGTGTTGATCACCGACCACAACGTGCGCGAAACGCTGGGTATCTGCGACCGCGCCTACATCATCAACGAAGGTCATGTGCTCACCAGCGGCACACCCGCCGAGATCGTTGAAAACGCCGATGTGCGCCGGGTGTACCTCGGCGAGCATTTCAGGATGTGATGCACGGATACGCCCCCACGCTCCGCCGCTGCGCGGGTCGCTGCCCCCCAAGGGGGCTGACCTTGCTTGGGGCGGCCCAGCGCTGCGGTCGGTTGGCCCCCACGCTCCGCCGCTGCGCGGGTCGCTGCCCCCCAAGGGGGCTGACCTTGCTTGGGGCGGCCCAGCGCTGCGGTCGGTTGGCCCCCACGCTCCGCCGCTGCGCGGGTCGCTGCCCCCCAAGGGGGCTGACCTTGCTTGGGGCGGCCCAGCGCTGCGGTCGGTTGGCCCCCACGCTCCGCCGCTGCGCGGGTCGCTGCCCCCCAAGGGGGCTGGCCTTGCTTGGGGCGGCCCAGCGCTGCGGTCGGTTGGCCCCCACGCTCCACCGCTGCGCGGGGCGCTTGACCTCTTCCGGCAACAACGCGGCATGGTCTTGTCGGCGTGAGGGGCCTTGTCCAGAGCACTCGCGGAACCGGCTTTGCCGGACCGCAGAGTGCGCCCCCTTGTGGGGCGCGCGCGCAGCGCGGCAGGGGGGCGCATGAAGCAAGGCCTGTCCCTGCGTGTTTCGCAGCATCTGGCGCTCACGCCGCAGTTGCAGCAGTCGATCCGGCTGCTTCAACTGTCCACGCTGGAAATGGCGCAGGAAGTCGAGCAGATGCTTGATGAAAACCCGTTTCTGGAGCGCACCGAGGACATGGCCGACCGGGAGGCTTTCGGGCTGGAGCAGACCGACGCGCCCGTGAGTGCGGGGGAACAGATCGTCGACGCCGCGCAAACGGTGTCCGAGGTGGGGGCGCTGGCGCCGGAGTACGACGGCCCGATGTCGGACCGCGTGCCGGCCACCGAGATCGCGTCCGACAGCACGCCAGGTGAGGAGCTTGAAGGCCGGCTGGACGGCGCCACGCCGGTGGAAGAAAGCTGGGAAGGCGACGGCACGGTGGAAATGGCGCCCGATGACAGCGAGTGGGGCGGTGACGCCCCGGCGCGCAACAGCGGCTCGGGCGACGACGACGAAACCGCCACCGCGGCCGACCTGGCGCGCGTTCCCGTCAGCCTGCAAGACCATTTGCACGACCAGGCGCGCTGCCTGCGCCTGAGCGATGAAGACCGCGCCGCGCTCTATTTCCTGATCGAGTCGCTCAACGACGACGGCTACCTGGAAGACCGCTTGAGCGACCTGGCCAGCGCCTGGCTGAGCTTGTCCAGCCCGGGCGTGCTGATGGCCGGCCCCGAAACCGCGGAAGACCCGGAACAGCTGGAAGCGCGCGAGGCCCTGGAGCAGCGTCTGACCATGGCCCTGCATTTGCTGCAGCACATGGAGCCGGCCGGCGTGGGCGCCCGCGACCTGGGCGAATGCCTTCGCCTGCAGATTGAGGACATGCGCAACAGCCCCGAGGCCCGCGCCGCCCTGGCCATTTGCAAGCAGCCGCTGGAGCTGATGGCCAAGCGCGATGTGAAGCGCCTGTGTGCGCTGTGTGGCATTGACGACGAAACCGCCCGCGCCGCGCTGGCCCTCATTGCGCGGCTCGAGCCCAAGCCCGGCCGCCGCTTCGTGGACGTGGAGCGCAACGTGGTGGTGCCCGACGTGATCGTGACCCGCGCCGGACGCGGTTTCAAGGTGCAGCTCAACGCCGAGGTGATGCCGCGCCTGCGCGTGCACGACGTGTACGCCAACGCCATGCGCGGCAACCGCGGCGGGCGCGACGGTGGCGCCAGCGGCGAAGCCGGCCACGCCGCCATGCAGCAGCGGCTGCAAGAAGCGCGCTGGTTCATCAAGAACATCCAGCAGCGCTTTGACACCATCCTGCGCGTGTCCTCGGCCATCGTCGAGCGCCAGCGCAACTTCTTCATGCACGGCGAACTCGCCATGCGCCCGCTGGTGCTGCGCGAGATTGCCGACGAATTGGGTCTGCACGAATCCACCATCAGCCGCGTGACCACTGCCAAGTACATGGCCACGCCGTTTGGCACCTACGAACTCAAGTATTTCTTTGGCTCCTCGCTGGGCACCGAAACCGGCGGCAACGCGTCGAGCACCGCGGTGCGCGCGCTGCTCAAGCAGTTCATTGCGGCCGAAGAACCCGCCAAGCCGCTGTCTGACAACCAGCTTTCCGACCTGCTCAAAGAGCAGGGTATTGAATGCGCGCGGCGCACCGTGGCCAAGTACCGCGAAGCGCTGCGCATTGCACCCGCGAACCTCCGGAAAGCCCTCTGACCGATGGAGCGTTCGGCGTGGTGCGTTGAGCGCCAGGCACCCCTCTCGCTCGCTCGAACCTCAACGCTGAACGCCCCACCGCCATGAACCAACTCAAACTCTTCCTCCCCTGCGCCGCTGGCGTGGAGGACATGCTGGCCGCCGAGGTGCAGCGCATCACCAACGAACCGCTGGCCTTCAAGGCGCGCGGTGGTGTGGGCCTGAAGGCCTCGTGGCGCGACGCCATGCGGCTGAACCTGCACAGCCGACTCTCCCAGCGCGTGCTGGTGCAGCTGTGGCACGGCGGCTACCGCAGCGAGCAAGACCTGTACAACGCGGCCAGCGAAATCGCCTGGGAAATCTGGTTCACGCCGCAGCAGACCATCAAGGTCGAGATCACGGCGCAGCACAGCCCGCTGACCAGCCTCAACTTCGCCGCGCTCAAGATCAAGGACGCCATCTGCGACCGCTTTCGCGACAAGCGCGGCGAGCGCCCCAGCGTGGACACCACCTGGCCCGACGTGCGCATCTACGCGCACGTCACCACCGAAGAACTCACGCTCTACATCGACACCTCGGGCGAGCCGCTGTTCAAGCGCGGCTGGCGCGAAGACAAGGGCGACGCGCCGTTGAAGGAAACGCTGGCCGCAGCCATGATCGCCGCCACCGGCTGGAACGGCGGTGAGGCTGAAACGCTGGACGCCATCACCCCGCTGTACGACCCTTGCTGCGGCAGCGGCACGGTGGTGATCGAGGCCGCGCAGATCGCGCTCAACATCCCACCCGGCATGCTGCGCCGCTTCGCATTTGAAAAGATGCTGCCGTATCAGCCGCACGTGTGGACCGCCATCCAGGACGAAGCCGAGCGCGACATGCGCGACTGGCCCGAGGGCCATGCACCCATCGTGTTCGGCAGCGACGTGTCGTTTCGCATGGTTGACTTTGCCCAGCGCAACGCCGAGCGCGCGGGTGTGGCCCACGCGGTGGAGCTGCGTGGTGGTGATGCCTTGCAACGCATGCCGCCCACAGCGAAGCCCGGTGTGCTGCTGCTCAACCCACCCTATGGCGAGCGCATCGCGGCGGCCGGCGTGGCCGGTCAAAGTTCGGAAGATCGCGCGAGCGCCCGTGCCCAGCGCATGGCGCCGCGCGCCCCGCGCACGTTCACCGCCGGCCAGGCCGCGCCACCCGCGCCGGGCCTCGGGCGCGAGAGTGCGCAGATGGCCGACGGCGGCGACGGCAGCGAGTTCTTCCAGCAACTCGCTGCGCACTGGAAAACCCACTACGCCGGCTGGAGCGCCTGGTTGCTCACACCCGACCTCAAGCTGCCCGGCAAGATGCGTTTCAAGGAATCGCGCCGTGTACCGCTGTGGAACGGCCCGATCGAATGCCGGCTGTTCCGCTTTGACCTCACCGCAAGGCGCACGCCAGACGCTGCTCCGCCCGCAGCATGAACACCGCTGAACCGGTGACGATGGTGCTCGACACCAACGTCGTGCTCGACCTCTTCGTCTACGAAGACCCGGCCACGCTGGCGCTGCGTGCGGCCCTGGCCGACCCGCACACCTGCTGGCTGGCCACGCCCGAAATGCGCGAAGAACTGAAGCGCGTGCTGGCCTATCCACAGGTGGACAAACGCCTGGCGGCCCGGTCACTGACCGCGGAGGCCGTGCTCGCCGCCTTCGACGCCCGTGCGCAACTCGCCGACACCGCACCCAAAGCACCCTACGTCTGCAAAGACGCCGACGACCAGAAGTTCATCGACCTCGCCGTGGCGCACACCGCCGTGCTGCTGAGCAAAGACAAAGCCGTGCTGTGCATGGCCAGGCGCCTGGCCAGGCTCGGCGTGAGCGTGAGCCGCCAGTGGCTGCCCGCCACCATTCAACCCCAACCCATCACCCCATGAAAACCATCGTCCGCGCCTTCTTCAGAACCCTGCGCACCGTGCTCGGCCCGTTCATGCTGCTGAAAGAGCGCCTCACCCAGCCGCGCGGCGTGGTGCGCGATCCCGCCGCACAAACCACCGTCAACCTGCAGTGCCAGAACCTCGCGCTGTACCAGTTCAGCACCTGCCCCTTCTGCATCAAGGTGCGGCAGGAAATGCGGCGCCTCTCGCTGCCCATCGAGCAGCGCGACGCCCAGCACAATGTGGCGAACCGTGCCGAACTGCTGCAAGGCAGCGGCGCCACCAAGGTGCCTTGCCTAAAGATCACCGACGCGGCCGGCCAGAGCCAGTGGCTCACCGACTCCAACGCGATCGTGGCCTACCTGCGCGGGCGGTTCGCCAAGGTCTGATCGACCCGCACTTGGGGAGGCTAGCCCGCCAGCAAGCCGGCGCTCACTTCGGCGGCATCGGGCCGCTCAAAAACCATGTTGTGCTGCGCCGTCAGCGGCCCGCCGCCCGGCTCCACCTCGCCCGAGATGGTGGTGCCCACGGCCTTGAATTTCCACACCGCGCCGATGCGCTTCAAATAGCCCACGTGCTGTCCGGCAGCGTCCAGCACAGCGAACACGCCCTCGTTCACGGGTTTGAGGCTCAGGGGCAGATTCATGCGGCCGACCCTTCGGTGCACAGCGCGTCCAGCGGGCTGGCCGTTGCGCCTGCTGCCATCTTCAGCACGTGCGTGTAGATCATCGTCGTGGAAACGTCACTGTGACCGAGTAACTCTTGCACCGTGCGGATGTCGGTGCCCGCCTGCAACAGATGGGTGGCGAACGCGTGGCGCAGGGTGTGGACAGATACCGGCTTGCAAATGCCCGCTTGGGTCACCGCCTTTTTGATCGCGCGTTGCAAGCGCTCTTCAAACAAGTGGTGGCGCCGTTCCACACCCGAGCGCGGGTCCACCGAGAAAGAAGGCGACGGAAACAGCCAGAACCAAGCCCAGGTCTGGCCCACCTTGGGGTATTTCTGTTCCAGCGCATGCGGCGTTTCAACGCCACCGCGCTGTGCTTGGCGATCGGCGCCCCAAACCGCCCGCGCACGCAACAACTGCTCATGCAAAGCTGGGGCCAGCGACCTCGGCAGCATCACCACCCGGTCTTTGCCCCCCTTGGCTTCCCGCACGATGATGACCTGACGATCAAAGTCCACATCTTTGATGCGCAGGCGCAAACCCTCCATCAAGCGCATGCCCGTGCCGTACAGCAGCTTGGCCAACAGCGCCAACTCGCCCTCCAGAAATTGAAACATCGAAGCGACTTCTTCGCGGGTCAAAACACTGGGTATCCGCCGCTTTTGCGTTGGCCGGTTGATGCCATCGAGCCAGGGCAAGTCCATCCCCAGCACCTCGCGGTACAGGAACAACAAGGCACTGAGCGCCTGGTTGTGGGTGGACGCGGAAACCTGGCGCTCTGTCGCGAGCATGGTCAGAAACGCCTCGACCTCTGCCGCCCCCATCTCGCGCGGGTGTTGCATGACGCCGCCCCGTCCGTGCCAGCGGATGAAAAACCGTACCCAATGCAAGTAGGCCTTTTCGGTCTGAAGGCTATAGTGCAGATACCGGATGCGCTCCCGAACCTGATCCAGCAGACGGGTGGAGCGCAAAACAGGTGTGCCGGGTTTCATGGCTGCTTTATACCTGTGTTTAAAACCAGTAGCAAGCCTCTAAACCCTTGATTTTTAGATGTTTTTGGAGAATTTCGTGACCAGAATATCCCGCACCGTCCAGCTTATCCCGCAGGTTCTGCGGGATACATTACGTTAGGCCGCACAACTCACACTATGCCGAACACGCCCATTGATCAAATTCGCACCGCGCTGGCTGAAGTGCGCGGGTCCGGTCAAACCGCTGTTGATATTGCTGCGTTGCTCACGTTTCTCGACTCGGTTGAAGCAGATGCTCCGGCAGATGCGGAGATCAGAAAGCTCAATCACGATTCACAGTTGACCCAGTATAAGGCCGAGCACGAACGCCATTTAGCCTACTACAAGGCCAGCACAGATGCAGAGCAGGAAATGTTTAAGTCGGTCATTGAAACGGCCAAGACCGCCTTGTCCACAAGTATCCTCGTAAACGGCGGCGCCACCGTTGCCCTGCTGGCCTTTCTCGGCAACCTACTGGCAAAGTCTCAACCGGCTGCTGCCGCAATGCAGGCGGCGCTAAATGTATCAATAATTTGCTTTGCGCTCGGCGTCTTGCTAGGCGCTGCCGCTACTGGCACTACGTATTGCGCACAATACTGCTATCACCGCGACTTTCGGCGCTCGGCCGTAACCTTTCATGTTCTCACCGTCGTACTCATCCTCTCAACGTATATTGCATTCGCCTCAGGTCTCATTGGCGCTTACCATGCGTTCCTTCCGCGCGGTGCGGCCTAACCCCTCGCTCAAGCGGAGCGCCAACGGCAGGCCACCAGGCCCGGGCCGTTGGTACTCGGTGCATTTTCACCGGCCCGGGCCTGGCGTCCTGCCGCTGCCGCCCGCTTAGCTCGAACGTTAGGCATCACATGGCACACACTGTACTGTTCCCACAGTCGAAGACCGAATACCGCACTCCGTTGCTATTCAACCTTTCCACACTTTCCCGGGATATTCCTTGGCACATTTGGAACGAGAAAAATGAAGATTGACTATAGTCCGTCATTATTTCGAGAAATTGCGAACCTTGCTCTCGATGAAATCGTCCAAGTTGAAAATAGAAAGGGGATAAAAACCACGATCCACGTCCGCGATATAACCAAGCTTTCTTGGCATGAACTTCAACTATTGATGCCCGAAGGATCCGATTCCTTTACAAAGAAAGCTCTCTTGT
>JAGXSV010000027.1 GCA_018333605.1 Hydrogenophaga sp.
TGGAGCGGGATAAGAGACTCGAACTCTCGACCTATACCTTGGCAAGGTATCGCTCTACCAACTGAGCTAATCCCGCAAACCGGTTCTTTGACCGAACCATCCTGGATGCACAAAGTGCATTCACGGCGGTCTGTCGAAGAAAAACCCAGCCTTTGGAGCTGGGCTTTCTGAATGTTTGGTGGCCTGGGACGGAATCGAACCATCGACACGCGGATTTTCAATCCGCTGCTCTACCAACTGAGCTACCGGGCCAAACAGAAGCGACAGTATAGCAGCATTTATGGGCGTTTTTGATGAAAACGCCCATCAGAGCCCATTGCGCTTGCTGCGGGCCAGATCAACACCGAGTTGCTTGAGCTTGCGGTAGAGGTGGGTACGCTCCAGACCGGTCTTTTCGGCCACACGGGTCATGGAACCCGCCTCTTTGGCCAGGTGAAATTCAAAATACGCTTTTTCGAACTCGTCGCGGGCTTCGCGCAACGGGCCTTCCAGATTGAACGACTGCAGGGACTGCGGGCCGAGGTTCATCACGACCTCAGGCTGGGTGGCGACCGGCAGGGCCGATGCCAGGGTGAGCTCGGCAACCGGGCTGAAGCTGTTCTTGACGGGGTTCGGCACCGCGTCCATCCTGACCATGGTTTTGGTGAGCCCTTGCTCGACCGCCTTGAGCAACTTGGCCAGGGTGATGGGTTTTTCAAGAAAGGCGGTGGCGCCGATGCGCGTGGCTTCTACAGCGGTGTCGATGGTGGCGTGGCCACTCATCATGATCACGGGCATCGACAGCAGGCCATTGCTGGCCCATTCCTTGAGCAGGCTGACGCCATCGGTGTCGGGCATCCAGATGTCGAGCAGCACCAGGTCGGGGCGCAGGACGGCACGCACGGCACGCGCCTGTGCGGCGTTTTCGGCGAGTTCGACCGTGTGGCCCTCGTCGTTCAGGATCTCGGAGAGCAAATCACGAATGCCCAGTTCGTCGTCTACGACCAAAATTGTTGCCATGGCGCGGTGTGCTTCCCTCTGTCGATGTTGTCAATTAGCAACTATGAATGATAACGACACTTGAGCCCCCACCACCCGGCCGTCCACCACGCGGTTGGCGAGGTCCACCCGGCCACCGTGTTCGTCCATGATTTTCTTGACCACGGCCAGGCCCAGACCGGTGCCCTTGACCTTGGTGGTGACGTAGGGCTCGAACGCCCGCTTGAGAATGTGCTCGGCAAAACCAGGGCCCTGGTCGATGACGGACAACCGCACCCAGGGCCCGGAATCGGAGCGTCGGGTGCGCAGCAGAACCTCGCCCCCTGGATGCCCGGCCACGGCGTCCTGGGCGTTTTGCACCAGGTTGTGCAGGATCTGGCGCACCTGCTGAGCGTCGGCCATGGCAGGTGGACAGTCGTCTGCGAGATCAAGGCACACCGGCTTGGCGGCGCTGTCGTACAGCGCCAGGATGTCGCGCACCAGCGCATTGAGATCGGTCGGTGCGAGTTGCGCTGCAGGCAGGCGAGCGTAGTCACGGAATTCATTGACGAGGCGCTTCATGGCGTCCACCTGGTCGACGATGGTTTTGACCGACTTGGTGAGAAGCGCCTGCTCGGCCGGTGGCACCTTGCCGTCGAGCTTCATGGCCAGGCGCTCCGCCGACAGCTGGATGGGGGTGAGCGGGTTCTTGATTTCGTGGGCCAGGCGGCGCGCCACCTCACCCCAGGCCTGGGCGCGCTGGGCCGACACCATTTCGGACACGTCGTCGAACACGAGCAGACGGTCGTTGTTGGGCAGCAGGGCGCCACGCGCGATCAGGGTGATGCCTTCGTCAAACGGGGTGGTGCCTTTGGCATTGAGTTCAAACGACTGCTGCCAGTGCCCGCCTTCGTGAGGCGTGCCGTCCGACAGGAAGCGCCCGAACTGCTGCAACACGCCGATGGCAAAGGGCTGCAACCCCGGCACCTCGGCCAGCGGTTTGCCCAGGTGCAACACCAGCGGAATGCGCAAGATGCGCGCCGCACCGGGGTTCACGCTTCGCACGCAACCCTGCTCGTCGAGCACCACCACGCCTGCGGTGAGGTTGTCGAGAATGGTTTGCAGGTTGTCGCGTGCCGCGTCGGCTTGCGCCATGCTGTGCTGCACGGCGCTGCGGGCGTCGGCGAGGTCCTGCGTCATGTGGGCAAAGGTGCGGGTGAGGCCGGCGAGTTCGTCGCGCGCGGCGAGTGCGGGCTTGGGCGCCAGGTTGCCGGCGGCCACTTCGCGCATGCCCTCTGCCAGCACCAGCAGCGGGCGCACCAGCTGGTTACCCAGCAGCACCGCCAGCAGCACAGCGCCAAACACCGCCAGGAACAGCGCCAGCGTGAGCGTGCCGATGTACATGCGGCGCAGACCTTCGCGGGCCAGGGCGCGCTCCTGGTACTCACGGTTGGCCACCTGCACGGCCAGGGCATCCGCCACCAGGGCTGGGGGCAGCGGGGCAATGACCTGCAGGTAGCGGGGCTCGGTGTTGAAGCCAAAGGCCGGAGCGTTCACCAGCGCCAGCACCTTGATGCGCGCCTGCCCAGCGGCCAAAGCGGCTTCCACCTCGCCATCGCTGCCCTCTTCCAGCCCTTCAATTTGCGCCACCACGCGCGCCGATCGGACGTTGCGCAACTGCGCTGGCCCGGGACTGCTGGGCGAAATGTCAAAGCGCGACTCACCGGCGCTGGCCAGCGCCTGCCCGGCGGCGTTCCAGAGCACGATGTCGGTGGCCGACAGCTGTTCTCGCAGCCGTTCCAGCGCGAGCACGGCAGAAGCGTCGGGCACGCGGGCCAGGCCTTCTGCAGCCATGCGGGTCTTGTTGCTCAGGTCGGCGCTGAGGGTGTCCAGCGTGGTCCGGCCCAGGCTGAGACCGGCACTCAGGGCTGATTCCACCCGCACGTCAAACCAGCTCTCGATGGAGCGTGACACGAACTGGTAGGACACGGTGTAGATCAGCAAGCCGGGCAGAATGCCCACCAGCCCGATGATGCCGGCCAGCTTGATCAGCAGGTGGCTGCCGAACTTGCCCCGCCTGAAACGCACCGCCAGGCGCACCGCCAGCCACAGGATGATGCCCACCAGCACCACGGCCACCGCCACGTTGAGGCCCACCAGCCAGGCAAAGTTTTGTTCGTAAAAAACCCGGTTGCGCGTGGCCAGGGTGAGCAGGAACAACAACACCATGCCCAGTCCGGTCATGAACACCAGACCAACCACCACAGCCCAGCGCAAAGCGGTGGTTTTCTTGCGGGATGACGGGGTTTCGATGGGTTTCAAGGCATTCGCAAGCGGGTTGGGCGGGTTCAGATCGGGGGCTGCCAGCGGGCTCAGCGCGCGGGCTCTGCGGCGACCGATTCGCCCAGGTCGTCACCCGGCCGCCGCTCGGGGGTACTCTCGGGATACGGCTCTGGCTCGGCCTGCGCGGGCACCCGCAGCACTTTTTGCACGCCAATGTTCCACTCGGGCTGGTTGCCCATGCCGATCTGAAACGGGCGGGGCAGCAAAGACAGGTCGAGCCGGAAGCGCCACTCCACATGGTGTTTGTCGCCGGCTTGCAGGCGGGCGGCGTCGGCCACCCGCCAGCGCGATACGCGGCCAACACCAGCCAGGGCCTCGGCGAGGCTGTCGAAATTTTGGTGCAGCGCGTACTGCAGGCCAGCACCCGCCATGCCACCCGTATCGGTTGACAGGCTCAGACGCCAGCGGCGCGTGAGGGGCTGGTAGACCAGTCGAAGCGTGCGCGAGGCTGTGGCCACGCGTTTGTCAGACCAGTACCAGCGCTGGCGGTACACGTCGGCCTGCCAAGCGAAATACAGTGGCACCCCTTTCAGCAACGCGTCTTCAACGGCCGCACCAGGCGCCAGCTTGAGACGGGCGGACAGGTACACCGCTTCGGTCGTTCGCTGCACGCCCAGTTGCAGAATCTCGGGCTCGTAGGCCCGGGCCGGCGTCAGAACGAGCCAGACGAGCCCGACGGCCACCATCAGGGCGCGCAGCACGTTGAGCAGGCGGTTCACGCGCACGGCCAGCAACTGCCGATCAAGGCTGGGCCTTGTCGATGCGGGCGTAAAAGAAACCGTCGTATCCACCTGAGGGATTGTCGTTGAACTCCCCCGGCGGGTTGGTCAAACCCGGCAGCAAATGGCCCACAGAGGGCCGATGCACGGCGTCAGTGTGGCGTTCAAGGAACGCTGCAACCTGATCAGCACCCTCGGCACGGAACACCGAGCAGGTGCAGTACAACAGGCGCCCCCCGGGTTTCAGCAGCGGCCAGAGGGCTTCCAGCAGAGTCTGCTGGATGGTCACCAGCTGGTCCACATCGGACGGGCGGCGCAGCCAGCGCACGTCGGGGTGGCGGCGCACGATACCCGAGGCGGTGCACGGCGCATCGAGCAAGATGGCGTCAAAGGGGCGGCCGTCCCACCAGTCTGCGGGGCGGGCCGCGTCGGCACAGCGCACCTGCGCCTGCAGGCCCAGGCGCTGCAGGTTGTCGTGAATGCGCTCGCAGCGGCGGGCATCCAGGTCCAGCGCCAGCAGGTCCAGATCGGCCCGCTCCAGCAGGTGCGCGGTTTTACCGCCCGGGGCGGCGCATGCGTCGAGCACCCGGTCGGTGGGCGCCCACACGCGTCCATCCAGCAACAAAGACGCCGCCATTTGCGCCGCCGCATCTTGCACAGACACGTGGCCCTGCGCAAAAGCGGGGAGACGCTCCACCGGCTGGGGCACATCGAGCACCAGCCCGTCACTGCCCACCGGCGTGGACGCCACATCCACCGCCTGCAAGGCTTGCTGGTAGCGGGCGCGGGTGGTCTGGCGGCGGTTCACGCGCAGGGCCATGGGGCCGGGCTGGTTGTTGGCCTCCAGAATGGCGGCCCAGTGCTCGGGGTGGTCATGCTGCAAGCGCTCGATCCACCAGGCGGGGTGGTTCCAGCGTGCCACGGGCAACAGGGCCACGCCGTTCAGCAGTGCCTCGCGTTCGCGCAGGAAACGGCGCAGACAGGCGTTGACAAAAGCCGCCTGTCGCTGGGTGCTCCGGTCATGGCGGGCGGCGTCCACGGCCTGGTTGACCACGGTGTGGGGTTCGTAGTGTGGCCCGCCAGGTCGTGCGCCGGGCGGGCTGCCAGCGGCCGCGGTGGTAACCGCGCTGGGTCCGTCCAGCAGCAAAGCCACGGCGCTGCTGAGCAGGGCCATGACCGCGGGCTCGGGCTTGCGCTGCACCAGTTGGCCGACGACCGTGCGGGCCGTGCCCAGGTGGCGCAGCACATGGAAGGTGAGCGCCTGCACACCGGGACGCAGGTCGGCGCTGACCTGGGGCATGACGTCGCTGAGCGAGCGGCCCTGCTCCACGGCCAGCACGCAGCGCGCGGTGTGACGCAACTGGGCGGCCAGACTGGGTGCCAGGCGAGGCGCGCCCTGAGGCGCAACCGGTGCGCGGGACTTGGTGGGGGACGTGGGGCGGGCTGGAGCGGTCACAGGCAATTCCATGGTTCAGACCCGGGAGTGTGGCGCAAACCTGCCACCGCTGGCCACGCCGGGTTCAAATCAGTGTCCAGCCAGGGCCCTCTGCTGCTGCGGTGGCGGGCGGCGGCACCCCGTCTGCCTGGGGTTTCTCGTCTCCCCGCGTCAGCGGCAACGGGGCCATGGCGCGGCCGTAGATACGGCGCACCCGCTGCTCCAGCGTGGGGTGCGAGTCGAGCCAGTCGGCTACCGGGCCGGCCTCGTCAGACACCAGCAGCAGGTGTTGAACCAGGGAACCGACGCGGTGCGACACCACGCCCGCGCGTTGCTGGCTCATGATCTTGCGCAGCACGCCGCCCAGGCCATCGCGGTTGCGGGTCCATTGAACGGCTCTCGCATCGGCCAGGTACTCGCGCTGGCGCGACACCGCGGCTTGCAAGGCATGGCCCGCCACCCAGCCCAGCCACCCCGCGGCCATGATGGCCAGCCCCAGCAAGGCCACCGCCATACGGCGGTCTCTGGCGTCCGGTTCAAACAGATGCTGGCCCATGCGGTAGAGCATCTCCAGCCCAAACACCATGCCAATGAGCCGCATGTTGAGCCGGGTGTCGCCTTCCCGGATATGGCTGAACTCGTGGGCCACGAGACCCTGCAGTTCGTCGCGTGACAAGAGGTCCAGGGCACCGCGGGTCACGGCCACCACGGCATCATCTTCGTCCCAGCCGGCGGCAAAGGCGTTGATGCTGCCATCGCGCGCCAACACCATGGCCTGCGGGCGCTTCAGGCCCGAGGACACCGACATTTCTTCCACAACGTTGCGAAAGCGCTGCTCATCAAAATCGGCCGAGGGCTGCACCGGTCGAGCGCCCATGTGCTCGGCCAGACGTTGACCACCGCCAACCGCCAGGCGCGACGTTTCGACCCACCAGCCGCCCAGCACAAACAGCAACACCACGCCCGTATTGACCGCGAAGAAATGGCGCGGAAAACGCATCTCGCCGGGAGTCCAGAAACCCCAGGTCAGGCCCCAGGCCAGGGCCAGGGCGGCGTTGATCGCCAGCGCCAACAGCAGCACGGTGAGGGCAAACGCCAGCAGCAGCTTGCGCGTTGCGCTGCGGGCTTCGCGCTGCGATTCAAAAATCAACACGGAAACCGCCTCCCGCCTGGCCGCGCAAAGCGTGAGGCGGCCCCGAGGGCTCTGGCGAGAGCGCCACCCAGGCACGCAGCCGCGCGGAGGGGCATCTCAGAAACTCACTTTCACCGGCTGGCGCTCGGTCTCGCTGGAGGTGGATGCCAGCATCGCCTGGGTCGTAAAGTTGAACAGCTTCGCCACGATGAGCGTGGGGAACTGGGCGGCAGCGTCGTTGAATTCAAGCACGTGGTCGTTGTAGGCCTGGCGCGCAAAACCAATCCGGTTCTCGGTGCTCGCCAGTTCTTCACTCAGCTCGCGCATGGTCTGGTCGGCCTTGAGGTCGGGGTAGGCCTCAGCCACGGCGAACAAGCGGCCCAAAGCACCACCCAGCAACTGCTCGGCACCCGCCAACGCGCCCAGCGCACCGGCATTGAGCGGGCTGCCCGCGGCAGTTTGCTCGGCGGCACGGGCCTGGTTGCGCGCGGCAATCACCGCCTCCAGCGTCTGGGCTTCGTGGGCCAGGTACTTGCGGGCCACCTCCACGAGGTTGGGAATCAGGTCGTACCGGCGCTTGAGTTGCACGTCGATCTGCCCAAATGCGGTGGCGATGGCATTTTTCAGACGCACCAGACGGTTGTAGGCGCCCACCGCCCAGAAAAACACCAGCAGGCCCAGGGCCAGAAAAATCCACAGCGCAGCAGACATGGGTTCAACTCCTTCAAGGTCGGTCGGGTCGCACGCGAGGGCAATATACCCCAGGGTCTTCAGACCCATGCGTGAGGGAAACCCGCCGCAGGATTGGAATAGGGGACTCCATCATCCTATAGATCAGGCCCGGTGAAGTATTCATTTCCGTCCGGGCTAGTATAGTGTTTGATTCTTGATAGAACTTATATTACGAGTGCATTTCCAATGCTCTACTACGAGCAAATGGAGAGAGCCAGTGCGAGTTGCCCCCGAGATTGTGTTGACCGACGAAGAGCGAGCCGAGTTGACCCGGCTGGCTCGCTCCAAGCTCACCAGCGTGAGACTGGTGCAGCGTGCACGCATCGTGCTGCTGGCCGCTGAGGCC
>JAGXSV010000028.1 GCA_018333605.1 Hydrogenophaga sp.
GGAACACCTTTCGCAAGACCTGGGCGTCCCGCACGCCCTCGTAGTGACTGCACATGATTCCATCCTATGCGCGGATTCGCGCCGGTTTTCTGTGAAGCATTTCCCAAGGGATGGGCTTGGCTTCTATACTGTTGTTATGTCCAGTATTGTAGAAGATCACCTGTTGTCACCCCTGTTCCCTGGTGCAGCGTCAGGAAGCTGCAGCCCACCGAGGCCCTTGGCCGAATGCGCCCTTCCCGCCTTCCAGCTTGAATCCCGGATTCGGGCGGGTTTTCCGTCGCCGGCCGAGGATTTCCAAGCCAAACGCATCGACGTGCTCGAACACCTGATCAAGCACCCTCAAGCGACCTACAGCATGACGGTGCGGGGTGAGTCCATGCGCGAGGCGGGCATCTTCGATGGGGATGTGCTGCTGGTGGACCGGGCGATTAAGCCCAGCCACGGCCAGATTGTGGTGGCGGTGGTGGACGGGGACTTCACCTGCAAGCAGCTCTGGCAACGCGGGGGGCGGCTGAAGCTCAAGGCGGCGAACCCGACCTTCGCCGACATCGTGCCCACCGAAGGCCAAACGGTCGAGGTCTGGGGCGTGGTGATCGCGGCGATTAAGCAGTTCAAGCGCTGAAGCTGACCGACCTACTCTGCGAGTGTTTCATGGCTTCTACGCTGTATGCCCTGGTCGATGGCAACAATTTCTACGTCTCCTGCGAACGGGTGTTCCGGCCCAGCCTGAACGGCAAGCCGGTGGTGGTGCTCTCCAACAACGACGGTTGCGCGATTGCCCGCTCCAACGAGGCCAAGGCCTTGGGCATCGCCATGGGTGCGCCCTGGTTCAAGATCCGGCACATGGCCGAATCACACGGCTTGGTGGCCCTGTCGGCCAACTTCCCACTGTACGGAGACCTGAGCGACCGCATGATGAGCCTGGTGGCCGGGCTCGGTCACCGGCAGGAGATCTACTCCATTGACGAGTCGTTTGTGGATCTCTCGGGCATCCGGGGTGATCTGGTCAAACGCAGTCGGGTGATCCGCGAGCGGGTGTTGCAGTGGGTGGGCATTCCTTGCTGCATCGGCATCGGGCAGACCAAGACCCTGGCCAAGCTGGCCAACCACGTCGCCAAGACGGCCGAACGCAAACCCGGCAGCTACCTCGCCGAACTGGCTCAAATCTGCAACCTTGCCGCACTGGAACCAACAGCACGGGATGCGGTGCTGGCGGCCACGCCGGTCGAGGAAGTCTGGGGCGTGGGTCGTCGTATTGCGGGACAGCTCAAAGAGGGTGGCATCCACACGGTGCTTGACCTCGCCCGCATGGACCTGGCCACGGTACGCCAGCGTTGGTCGGTGGTGCTGGAGCGCACGGTGCGTGAGCTGCAGGGGCAGTCCTGTGTGGATCTGCAAGACGCGGCACCAGACAAACAGGAAATCGCTTGCACCCGGTCGTTTGGTCGCCCGGTGACCGTACTGGATGACCTCAGCGAAGCCGTCAGCGAGTTCGCCAGCCGGGCGGCCGAGAAGCTGCGGCGCCAAGAAGGTCTCGCCAACCAGGTGCTGACCTTTGTGCGGACCAGTCCGTTCCGGCCCGATCCTCAGTACAGCCGGTCTATCGTGGTGCCGTTACGAAGACCCACCGCAGACAGTTCGCTGATCGCCGATGCTGCCCTGACCGGCCTGCGCTGCATCTACAAGCCGGACTACCTGTACGCCAAGGCCGGGGTGATGCTGATGGCGTTGCAACCGGCTTCGGAGCACCAGGGTGAACTGCTGCTTGACGAGGAGCCTGGTGAGAGACGGGACAAGGGCCGGTTGATGGGCGCCCTGGATGGGCTCAACCGCCGCTATGGCCGGGGCACGGTGCTACTGGGCAGCTCTGGCCTAGAAGGAGATCGCAGGCGTTGGGCAATGAAGCAGGAGCGGCGCACGCCGCAGTACACAACGCGATGGGAAGACATGCCTGTGGTGCGGACGTGACGTACTTCAAGTGAGGGGTACCGCTGTACGTCAGGCCCAATTATTCGTAGACGTTTCGAGCCACCTGAATCGATAATTCAGCCGGGTCGGCCTGAACAGTCGGCCCTCCTCCCTGAAAAGTCGTGTGACAGCGACTTTGCATTTGCCCGGCCTTCGTGCCGGGTTTCTTTTTTTCAGCGCGCCCAGCAGACATCAACTGCGCACGGTGCAAATGTGCTGGAAAACAGCCCAAATCCAGCAGCAGCGCAGGGGGGTTCAAGTCCTACATTGACCTCACGGTGTTCAGAGAAACGGCAAGCACTGCCACCTCACGAACAACGTCGAACCGAGGACTTGACCATGAACCATCCACCTCTCGCCGACACCCTGTGCTGGCGTTCCACGAAAGCGGCAAACTTGCCGAGAAGCCTGGCAGCAACTCTGGCGAGCGCAGCCGCCAGCTTGTTGCTCACTTTAGGGCTCCTCGCACCATCGGCGGCACGCGCCGTCGATGGCTGCCTGGTTTTGCTGTGCTTTGCGGCACCGAACTGGAAGTTAGTCCCTCAGTGTGTGCCACCGATCCGGCAGGTGCTTCGGGATCTGGCTCGGGGCAAGGCCTTTCCTACGTGCGGGATGTCTGGCGCAGGCAACTCGGCTCGGCATGTGTGGGCCCGGGCGCCGGGCAACTGCCCACCCCAGTACACCCGGGTGCATGAGTCCGAGAGCGGTCCGATCTACACCTGCGATTACACCGGGGCGATCACGGTCACGATCGACGGCAAGCCGTTCACACGCACCTGGTGGGACATGGGTGGCGACACCGTGACGGACTTCAGCCCGGTCGCGAAGTCCCAGCTGGGCACTTGGGACACCCAGTACGACAACGACCACGCCACCTGGCTTCGCTCCCGTCCGTGAGGGCTGCGCCATGGAAACCTCCACCTTCGCGGCACTCGCTTTGGCCTGCGCGCCACAGGTCCACCTGACCACCGCACACGCGCTCGTCGCCGTCGAAAGCGCCTTCAACCCCTGGGCCATCGGCGTCGTAGGCGGTTCGCTGCAACGCCAACCGCGCCACCGCACCGAGGCACTGTCCACTGCGCAGGCTTTGCAGGCTGCTGGCCGCAACTTCAGCGTGGGCCTCGGGCAGATCAACCTGGGCAACTTCCGGCGCCTGGGCCTGTCGCTGGAATCGGCCTTCGAACCTTGCTCCAACCTGGCCGCCATGCAGACGGTGTTGAGCGAGTGTTTCGAGCGGGCGCAACGCAAGTCGTCTCGGGCATCAGCAGAGCAGGATGCTCTGCGCGCCGCCCTCTCCTGCTACTACAGCGGCAACTTCACCACCGGCTTTCGCCATGGCTACGTGCGCAAGGTGGTCGCCGCAGCGCGCAACCCTTTCCCCATCAGCCAACCCAACCCCGTGAAGGAACCGTCATGAACCGCTTTCATCTCTTCGTTTCCCTGCCTCACACCGCAACCGCCATGCTGCTGTTGGCTGCAGCCTCCAAAGGCTGGGCACAGGGCTTCGACAAGGTCAACACCACGGTCACCAACGTCAACGCCATTCTGGTGACGATCTCGATTGCGGTGGTGACCATCGCGATCATCTGGGCCGGCTTCAAGATGATCTTCCAGGGCGCTCGCCTGGCCGACGTAGCCAATGTGCTGATTGGCGGCACGCTGGTGGGCGGGGCGGCGGCCTTCGCCAGCTACATCGTCAGCTGACGGCCGAAGGTGCGGACCATGCAAGCCGAAGCCATCTACAAGGGCGCCACGCGCCCGGCCATGAAGCTGGGCATCCCACTGGTACCGCTGGTGATCCTGTTTGGTACCGGCATGTTGCTGATCATGTGGGGCGGCATTCTGGTGAGCTGGTGGCTTGCGCTGGGTGTGGTCCTTTCCATTGCACCGGTGTTGCTCTGGATGCGCTGGTTGACGGCCCGCGATGACCAGCGGTTCCGACAGATTTTCGTGGCTCTCAAGCTGAAGTTGCACGACCGCAACCGGCGGTTCTGGTGTGCGCGCAGCTACTCACCCACGCTCTACCGGGGAGGCTCCGATGTTTGGCATGTTTGACCGATCTAGTGGAGCGGCCCGTCGTCGCCCTGGGAGACCTGCTGCTGGGCAGCCACAGCCGCGCCACTGGGCACAGGCGCTGAAGGAAAACCCGCTCACGCGATTTGTGCCTTTCTCCTCGCTGGTCAGCGAACACGACGTGATCACACGTGGTGGCGATTTCATGCGCGTGTGGCGGCTCGACGGTGTGGCCTTTGAATGCGCTGATGAACACCTGATCGCCGAACGGCATGAAGCCCTGTGCAGCCTGCTGCGCAACCTGGCCGGCGGCCAATGGGCCGTGTGGACCCACCGGCTGCACCGGAAGATCCAGGACCGACTTGAAGACCCGCTGCAAGCGGGCTTCGCACGGGACCTGTCACAGGCCTACCAGGCCAGGCTGGGCAAGCACGCCATGATGAGCAACGAGCTGTACCTGACGCTCGTCTACCGGCCCAATGCCTCACGCCTCAGCCGGGCGCTGCAATCGACCCAGCGTTCAAAGACCGACATTGCCGCAGCGCATGCCGAAGCCTTTCGCGTGATGGAAGAACGAACCGCTTTTTTACACCGGGTGCTGCGCGGCTTTGGCCCTCAACTGCTGGGGCCGCGCATGCAAGGTCCAAGGCGGTACTCCGAACTGGCCGAGTTTCTGGGCTACCTGGTCAACGGCAGCTGGAGGCCAGTGCCCCTTTCCGCAGGGCCGCTGTATCGAACCCTGCCCACCACACGCCTTTCTTTCGGTGGCGACAAGCTGGAACTGCGCCATGGCGAACAGCGCCGTTGCGCGGCCCTGGTGGACATCAAGGAATACGCCGACGCGGTGGAGCCTGGCATCCTGAACTCGCTGCTGTATGAAGACAGCGAGTTCATCGAAACCCAGAGCTTTTCGATACTGCCCCGGCGCGAAGCCATGCGTGCGCTGGAGCTGCAACGCGACCAGCTGATTGCCAGCGACGACGTGGTGGCCAGCCAAATCGCCGACATGGACGAAGCGCTCAACGAACTGGGCGACGGTCAGTTCTGCATGGGCGAGTACCACTACAGCCTGGTGGTGTTCGGTACTCCAGGAGAAGACAGTCTGGCCGATGCCGGGCGACGGGCCGCGCAGGCGATTGGGGCTGTGGGTGAGGCGTCCAGCTTGCAGATGTCGCCGGTGGATTTGGTGGCCGATGCCGCCTGGTTTGCCCAGATGCCCGGCAACTGGCAGTGGCGCCCGCGCGATGCCAAGCTGTCGTCTCGCGCCTTTGCGGCCCTGGCCAGCGGCCACAACTTTGCCCGGGGCAAGCGCGACGGCAACCCTTGGGGAGAAGCGCTGGCCTTGCTGCGCACACCATCGGGCCAGCCTTTCTACCTGAACCTGCACAGCAGCCCCGAAGGGGAAGACTCTGCCGACAAAAAACTGCCGGGCAACACCCTCATCATCGGCTCCACCGGCGTCGGCAAGACCACGCTGGAGATGTTCCTGCTCACGCTCACCCGTAAGTGGAACCCGGCGCCTCGCCTGGTGCTGTTCGACCTGGACCGAGGTTGCGAGATTGCGATACGGGCCTTGAACGGTCGGTACTTCACCCTCGAAGCGGGCAAGCCCACCCACCTGAACCCGCTGCAGCGAGACCCCACGCCAGCGCGCATTCAGTTCTGGGAACAGCTGATCCGCATCTGCATCGCCACGCCTGCCCTGCCCTTGCTGCCGGCCGATGAGCGCGCGATTGCCGACGCCGTCAAGACGGTGGCCACCATGCCAACCGCTCTGCGCCGCTTCTCGACGGTTCGCCAGAACCTGCCAAAGTCGGGTGAAAACAGCTTGTACGAGCGGCTCGGGCGCTGGTGTGAAGGCGGCGCCTTGGGCTGGGTGTTCGACCAAGCCAACGACCAGTTGGCGGACCTGGACGCGGCATCGGTGATCGCCTTCGACACCACCGAGTTTCTGGACCTGCCCGAGGTGCGAACGCCGGTCATGCTCTACCTGCTGCAGGTGATGGAAGAGCTGGTCAACGGCGAGCGGCTGATCTACGTGATCTCGGAGTTCTGGAAAGCGCTGGATCACGAGATCTTCAGCGACTTCGCCAAACAGAAGCAGAAGACCATCCGCAAGCAAAACGGCCTGGGCATTTTCGACACCCAGAGCCCGTCCGATGTGCTGCGCCACCCCATCGGGCGGACCATGGTCGAACAAAGCGTGACCAAGATTTTCCTAGCCAATCCGGAAGCGGTGCGAGAGGAATACGTCGAAGGCTTTGGACTCAGCGAGGCCGAATTCGGCATCGTGCGCAGCCTGGGCGCACAGGGCGGGCGCCGCTTCCTCGTCAAACAAGGCCACAGGAGCGCCATCTGCGAATTGGACCTCAGCGGGATGGACGACTTCATCACCGTGCTTTCGGCCACCACCGACAACGTGGCCCTGCTCGACACCGTTCGTGAACGGCACGGTAACGATCCGTTTCTGTGGCTTCCCGAGCTGCTGCGCGAGGTTCAGGATCGCAAATCACGTACTTCAAGGAGTGCCCCATGAAATCTCAAATTCAATGGTTTGCGCTGATCGCTTTGGCGCTGACCACCAGCGTCGCCTCGGCCCAGTTCGTCAAAGGCAATGAGGCGGTCCGTGTCATGACCGATGGCACCCAAAAGGTGGAGGTGCCGCCGCTACCGTCGGTGGCTTTGGGTTCGCCATGCCCAGCCGCCAAGTCTGGCTGCGCTGGGGGTGGCTGGAAGATGCTGGAGAGCGATTCGGGTCTGGTCGAGTGCACCGAAGTCTTTGCACGTCCCACGACCTGCAGGCCCTCGACCTACGGCGCTGAAAAGCGATCACGCGCGTGGATCGTGAAAGTCAAAGGCCAGTGGGTGCAGTGTGCGCAACCCGACATTTCGGGGAAATGCGTCAGTCTGAAAAACCTCCCTGTCAGCGCTGTTCAATAGCCGAGGAGAAATCCCATGTTTGCCTGGGTCGGCTCACAGTTCGATGCGGTCCTGAGCACCTACGTGCTCGGCGTTGTGGGTTCGCTCATGGCCGGGATCGCACCGATCGCACTGACGGCGATGACGATCTGGGTTGCGCTGTATGGGTGGGCTGTTCTGCGCAATGAGGTTCCAGAGACGGTACCCACCTTTCTCTGGAAGGTGTTCAAGATCGGCCTGGTGCTGGCGTTTGCCCTGCAATCGGGGTTCTACATCTCGAACGTGGCCGACACCGCCAATGCGCTGGCAACGGGAGTGGCCACCACGTTTCTGCCGGCTGCCGCTGACCCCACCACGATCTCCTCTCCCTACGCGCTGCTGGACAGCTTCAATGACGGCGCCAGCCAACTGGTGCTCGATCTGCTCAAGGACGCAGGAATCATGCGGCTCGACCTGCTCTTCGCTGCCGTGGTCTGCTCCATCGGCAATGTCGTCTTTCTTTGCATCGCCCTCTTTGTCGTCACGCTGGCCAAGCTCTTCCTGACGTTCGTGATCGCCGTGGGTCCACTGTTCGTCTTGTGCCTGGCGTGGCGCCCCACAGCACGCTTTTTCGACAGCTGGTTATCGATGGTGCTGAACGCCGTCGTACTGACCTGGTTCGCCTTCTTTGCCCTGGGCATCAGCGCGTTCATGGGCGATGCGATTGTGCAGACGGTCCAGGTCAACGGCGGCTTCCAGGGCTCGACGTTCAACGTCGTCGGGGAAAGCCTGAAGTACTGCGTCGTCATGGTGCTCATGGCCATCATCTGCTTTCAGGCGCCCAGCCTGGCCTCGGCGCTCACCGGAGGTGCCGCCATTCAGCAGGGCATCCAGATGATCCAGAACGCGATGATGGTTTCGGGCCTGCGTTCTGCATCGTCCGCTCGGAGCGCCAGCGCCGCTGCAAGCGCTGGGGGCGTCATCCGTGCCGGCGCCGGTCTTCCACATACCGCCGCGTCCCTGGCCCGCCGAAGCGTCGGCGCTGCCCGCTCCGCCGCTTACAAACTCGCCGCCCAACGCGGCCGGTCCTGACCACCCCACC
>JAGXSV010000029.1 GCA_018333605.1 Hydrogenophaga sp.
CCTCGGCATCGTGGCTGAACATGGTCGAGCGCTTCTTCCGCGACATCTCCGAAAACCGTCTGCGCCGCGGTGTGTTCACCAGCGTACCCGAACTCGTCGCTGCCATCGATGAGTACGTTGCTCATCACAACACCAACCCCAAGCCGTTCATCTGGACCAAGAGCGCTCGCGATATCCTGCAGAAGGTCATTCGCGCCAATCGTCACTTAAGTTCCAAACAGAATGGAACACTGCACTAGACTCTTTCGATTCCAGCCGATATTGCAGATCTTCTGTTCATGCTTTGGGCTTGCGAGGGGCAATACGGGCAGTCGAGTTACTCATTGTGGCGTCGATATGCCCAACAGTCACAAACAAGAGCTCAGCGTTTTGTGACGGCACAGACCTCGTCACAAACCTCGTCACAAACGAAAAAGCCCACGTTACCGTGGGCTTTTTGACAAGCTAAGTGCTTGATTTTATTGGTTGCGCGGGCAAGATTTGAACTTGCGACCTTTGGGTTATGAGCCCAACGAGCTACCAGGCTGCTCCACCGCGCGTCAAGATTTGTATTCTATCACGCTTTATCGGCTTCTGGAGCCGGGGCAGCATCTTCTGCGCGATCAACCAGTTCAACCAAAGCCATGGGAGCGTTATCTCCCACACGGTAGCCCATTTTCAAAATACGCGTGTACCCACCTGGACGGGCTGCGAAACGTGGGCCGAGTTCATTGAACAGTTTCACGACCACATCACGGTCACGCAAACGGTCAAACGCCAATCGGCGGTTGGCCACGGTGGCCACCTTCGCCAGCGTGATCATGGGCTCGACCACGCGCCGCAGCTCTTTCGCTTTAGGTACGGTGGTCTTGATGACTTCGTGCGTAAGCAGAGAGTTCATCATGTTGCGCAACATAGCGAGGCGGTGCTCGCTGGTGCGGTTGAGTTTACGTAGTCCGTGTCCGTGACGCATTTTTAGTCCTTTCAGTTTTTTGCCCGCAGCCGTATCAGGTACTGCGGGTTCGTCAATCGCCAACCGGGTAGCCGGCGTGTTGATTTCAGTGTTTGTCGAGGCCCGCCGGAGGCCAGTTCTCGAGCTTCATACCCAAGGTCAGACCACGAGAGGCCAGAACTTCCTTGATTTCATTCAGCGACTTCCGGCCCAGGTTAGGGGTCTTCAGCAGCTCGTTCTCGGTGCGCTGGATCAGGTCACCGATGTAATAGATGTTCTCGGCCTTGAGACAGTTGGCCGAACGCACGGTGAGCTCAAGCTCATCGACAGGGCGCAGCAAGATCGGATCAAACTGCTGCGAACTGCGCTGCGCCGGTGCTTCGAAGTTCAGTTCGGCACCTTCCAGCTGTGCGAACACAGCCAGTTGCTCGACCAGAATCTTGGCCGATGCGCGCACAGCTTCTTCAGGACCGATGGAACCATTGGTCTCAATCTCGAGAACCAGCTTGTCCAGATCGGTGCGCTGTTCTACTCGCGCACTTTCAACGGTGTAGCTGACGCGCTTGACAGGGGAAAAAGAGGCGTCAAGAACAATGCGGCCCAGCGAGCGGGCTTGATCGTCGTTGCGACGCAGACTGCCGGGCACATAGCCACGGCCTCGTTCAACCTTGATTTGCATGTCCAGCTTTGCGCCCGCGGACAGGGTGGCAATCACATGCGACGGATTGACGATCTCCACATCGTGCGGCGTCTGAATATCAGCCGCGGTAACCAGACCTTCGCCGTCCTTGCGCAAGCTCAACGTCACCTCATCGCGGTTATGAAGCTTGAAGACCACGCCCTTGAGGTTGAGCAACATGTTGACGACGTCTTCTTGAACGCCATCGATGGATGAGTATTCGTGCACGACACCGGCAATGGTCACCTCAGTCGGCGCGTGACCCGTCATGGAGGACAGCAAGACCCGACGCAGGGCGTTACCCAGCGTGTGACCGTAGCCGCGCTCGAAAGGTTCCAGCGTGACTTTCGCGCGGTTCGTCGAGACTTGCTCGACATTGATGGTTTTGGGCTTGAGCAGATTGTTCAGCATTCAGACTTCCTTCAGTACCCTCGGCTCGTTACACCGATAAGGCAGACGGAGCATGGCCCGACGGCGGCCCTGAAGCCGCCACCGGGAACGAAATTAACGAGAATACAGTTCGACGATCAACGATTCGTTGACATCAGCAGCGAACTCGTCACGATCAGGCGACTTCTTGAACACCCCTTCGGCCTTGTCCACGGCAACATCGACCCAGGCGGGAAAGCCGATCTGCTTGGCCAACTCCAGCGCCTCGACCACGCGAGCCTGCTTCTTGGATTTTTCACGGACGGCAATCACATCGCCCGCCTTCACGGAATACGAAGGAATATTGACCGACTTGCCGTTGACCAAAATAGCCTTGTGAGACACGACCTGACGGGCCTCAGCGCGCGTGGATGCGAACCCCATGCGGAACACAACGTTATCCAAACGGGCCTCAAGCAAGAACAGCAAGTTGGCGCCCGTGTTGCCGCGGCGGCGATCCGCCTCTTCAAAATACCGGCGGAACTGACGCTCAAGGACACCATAGGTGCGTTTGACCTTTTGTTTTTCGCGGAGCTGCAGACCGAAGTCAGAAGTACGCTGACCGGAAGTACGGCCGTGCTGGCCGGGCTTGGAGTCAAATTTAGCCTTGTCGCTGATGGAGCGGCGCGCGCTCTTGAGCAACAGGTCGGAGCCTTCACGGCGGGAGAGTTTGGCCTTGGGGCCGAGGTAACGTGCCACGTTAATTTCCTAGGGTTCACTGCCGCAAGCAAAATTGCGGGAGCCATTTCTATTGTGAGATGGCGGTGGGCTTAGCAAAAAATGCCACCGCAGGCGACTGCGGTGGCGCTCAAAAAAGCTTTCGATTATACCGCATTAGCGGTAACGCATCAGATGCGGCGGCGCTTTTGCGGACGGCAACCGTTATGGGGCACTGGGGTTACATCAGCTATAGAGTTGATGCGGATCCCCAGTGCACCCAGGGCGCGCACGGAGGATTCACGACCAGGACCTGGACCCTTGATCTCGACATCAAGGTTCTTGATGCCTTGTTCAATGGCAGCGCGGCCGGCCACCTCGGACGCCACCTGGGCAGCAAAAGGCGTCGACTTGCGTGAGCCTTTGAAGCCCTGACCACCGGAGGAAGCCCAAGACAAGGCGTTGCCTTGACGATCGGTGATCGTGATGATGGTGTTGTTGAAAGAAGCGTGGACGTGTGCAATGCCGTCTGCAACGTTTTTGCGGACTTTCTTGCGCACCCGGGCTGCTGCGGTGCTGGATTGTTGCTTAGCCATGGAAATCCTTCAAACCAATTATTTCTTCAGCGACTGCGCTGCCTTGCGCGGGCCCTTGCGGGTACGGGCATTGGTCTTGGTGCGCTGACCGCGAACCGGAAGACCACGGCGGTGACGGAAGCCACGGTAACAACCAATGTCCATCAAACGCTTGATGTTCATTGTGGTCTCACGGCGCAGGTCACCCTCGATCGTGAAAACGCCGACCTGGTCGCGAACTTTTTCAAGCTCAGCGTCGCTGAGGTCTTTGATCTTCTTGGTGTAGTCGATGCCACATGCTTCGCAAATCTTGCGAGCGCGGGTGCGACCGATACCGAAAATTGCCGTCAAGCCGATTTCGGCGTGCTTGTGCGGCGGAATGTTGATGCCTGCAATACGAGCCATGTTGGTCCTCTAAACTTCAATCAGCCTTGACGCTGTTTGTGACGTGGATCGGTGCAGATAACCCGCACCACACCATGCCGCTTGATGATCTTACAGTTGCGGCACATTTTTTTGACCGAAGCCGAAACTCTCATAATCTTCTCCTAGATATTCCAAAAAAATTCAACAACTGACAGATCACTTGGAGCGAAAAACAATTCTCGCCCTTGAAAGGTCGTACGGCGTGAGCTCCACTTTGACCTTGTCGCCTGGCAAGATACGGATGTAATGCATCCGCATCTTTCCGGAAATATGCGCCAGGACCATATGCCCGTTTTCGAGCTTGACCCTGAAAGTTGCATTCGGGAGGTTTTCAACCACCTCCCCCTGCATCTCAATCACATCGTCCTTGGACATAACACGACTCAGTTGCCGATAGACGTCTTAAAGTTAGCCTTCTTGAGCAGCGATTCATATTGCTGCGACATCATGTAATTCTGCACCTGTGCCATGAAGTCCATGGTGACCACAACGATGATCAACAACGATGTGCCGCCAAAGTAGAAAGGTACGTTGTACTTCAGAATCAAAAACTCAGGTAGCAGACACACAGCCGTGATATAGATGGCACCCGCAAAAGTCAATCGAAGCAGGATCTTGTCTATGTACCGCGCAGTCTGGTCACCCGGACGAATACCTGGAATAAACGCACCACTCTTCTTTAGGTTGTCTGCCGTTTCCCTGCTGTTGAACACCAGGGCGGTATAGAAGAAGCAGAAGAAAATAATGGCAGCTGCATACATGGCGACGTAAATCGGTTGGCCGGGTGACAGCGCCGAAGCGATGTCTCTCAACCAACGGGTCGAATCACCAGTGCTGACCCAACTCACAATGGTTGTTGGCAGCAAGATAATGCTGGAGGCAAAGATCGGCGGAATCACACCCGCCATGTTCAACTTGAGCGGCAAGTGAGACGACTGGCCGCCGTATACCTTGTTGCCCACCTGCCGACGTGCGTAGTTGACCAAAATCTTCCGTTGACCGCGTTCGACAAACACCACAAAGTAGGTGACGAGAACAACCAGGGCGATGATGAGGATCGACACGAGGATGTTCATTGCGCCGGTACGCACCAACTCCAGAAGTCCGCCCACTGCACTGGGCAAACCAGCCGCAATACCAGCGAAGATCAGAATGGAGATGCCGTTGCCCAAGCCACGCTCGGTGATCTGCTCGCCCAACCACATCAAGAACATCGTGCCGGCTACCAGGCTCACCACTGCGGTCAGGCGAAAGCCCATACCGGGCTCGATCACCAAACCGGCCTGGCTTTCAAGTGCCACAGCAATGCCGATGGACTGGAAAATGGCCAATCCCAGCGTTCCGTAACGGGTGTAAGACGTGATCTTGCGTCGACCTGCTTCGCCCTCCTTCTTCAGCTGCTCAAACGCGGGAACCACGTGGGTCATGAGCTGCATGATGATGGATGCCGAGATGTACGGCATGATCCCGAGTGCGAACACGGTGAACCGTGACAGCGCACCACCGGAGAACATGTTGAACAGACTCAGGATCCCGCCAGCTTGGCCCTTGAAGAGCGCCTCAAGCTGTGCCGGGTCGATACCAGGCACCGGGATGTGCGCCCCGATGCGGTACACCACCAGTGCCAGCAGCAAGAAAACAAGCCGACGACGGAGGTCGCCGAATTTGCCTGTCTTGGCTAGGGTCGTTGATCCAGTTGCCACGGGTTGCTTCCGCTTGTTTCCGGTCAGACCAGCGAGCCACCAGCGGCTTCGATGGCCGCTTTTGCGCCCGCCGTTGCGCCAATGCTCTTGAGGGTCACCGCACGGGTGATTTCGCCGGTTTTGATAACCTTGACGCGCTTGGCCAGGTGAGGCACAAGACCCACCTGCTTGAGCACCAACATATCGACTTCGGCTGCCTCGAGCGCATTGATGTCAGCCAGCGTCACTTCAGCATTGAACTGAAGCTGTGCCGATTTGAAACCACGCTTGGGCAGACGGCGCTGCAAAGGCATCTGACCGCCTTCAAAGCCCACCTTGTGGTAGCCACCCGAACGCGACTTTTGACCCTTGTGACCACGGCCGGCGGTTTTACCCAGACCCGAGCCAATGCCACGACCCACGCGGCGCTTGGCGTGCTTGGAGCCTTCAGAAGGCTTGATAGTGTTGAGTTCCATGTCTTGCGCCTGTGGTTCAGAGTACCTTGACCAGGTAGCTGATCTTGTTGATCATGCCGCGCACTGCAGGGGTGTCCTGCAGTTCACTGGTGCTGTTGAGCTTGCGCAGACCCAAGCCGCGAACGGTGTCGCGGTGCGACTGCTTGGTACCAATCGGGCTACGCACCAACTGGACCTTGACGGTGTTTTGTGTGGTCATGATTGTTCCAATCAACCCAGAATGTCTTCAACCGACTTGCCGCGCTTGGCAGCAACGTTGGCAGGCGTGGTTGAGTTCTTCAGTGCGTCCAGCGTGGCGCGCACCAGGTTGTAGGGATTGCTCGAGCCGTGGCTCTTGGCCACAACGTCGGTGATACCCAGCACTTCAAACACGGCGCGCATGGGACCACCAGCGATGATGCCGGTACCCTTGGAGGCGGGCAGCATCATGACGTTGGAGGCGCCGTGCTCACCTTGCACGCTGTGGTGCAAGGAGCCGTTCTTCAGCGATACCTTGATCATGTTGCGGCGGGCCGCTTCCATGGCTTTTTGCACGGCAACCGGCACTTCACGCGCCTTGCCTTTGCCCATGCCAACACGACCATCGCCGTCGCCCACCACGGTCAATGCAGCGAACCCGAGGATGCGACCGCCCTTGACCACTTTGGTCACGCGGTTGATTGCGATCATCTTCTCGCGCAAACCGTCGTCGTTCGCTTCGTTCTTGATGTTTGCGGTAAATTTAGCCATTTTGTGTATTCCGTTTGATCAGAACTGCAGACCGGCTTCACGCGCCGCGTCTGCCAGGGCTTTCACCCGGCCGTGGTAAGCGAAACCGGAACGGTCAAACGCGACCTTTTCGATGCCTGCTGCTTTCGCCTTCTCAGCGATGCGCTTGCCCACCAACTGGGCGGCAGCGGTGTTGCCACCCTTGCCAGCACCACCGATCTGGGCACGCACTTCGGCTTCGGCCGTGGAGGCAGAGGCCAGCACTCGAGCGCCGTCGTCGGAAATGACGCTGGCGTAGATGTGCAGGTTGGTGCGGTTCACGGTCAGGCGGACGGCGCCCTGCTGCGCAATGCGGATGCGCGTCTGACGGGCCCGGCGGAGACGTTGCTCTTTTTTCGTCAACATGATCCTGATCCTTATTTCTTCTTGGTTTCCTTGATCACGACCTTTTCATCCGAATAACGGATGCCCTTGCCCTTGTAAGGCTCGGGGGGGCGCACAGCGCGCACCTCGGAAGCAATCTGGCCCACGCGCTGGCGATCGGATCCCTTGATCAGGATTTCGGTCGGCGTCGGGGTTTCCACCTTGATACCAGCAGGCATATCCATCACCACAGGGTGCGAATAGCCAACGGTCAGGTTGAGCTTGGCGCCTTGTGCCTGGGCTTTGTAACCCACGCCAATCAGCGTCAACTTCTTTTCGAAGCCTTTGCTCACACCGTTGACCATGTTGTTCACCAGCTGACGCATGGTGCCCGACATGGCATTGGCTTCGCGTGACTCGTTTGTTGGCACAAACGTGAGCGAGCCGGCGTTGTTCTCAATTTTGACCAGGGCGTTTTGCGCCAGCGCCAAGGCACCCAGCGTGCCCTTGACATTGATCAGACCGTCGTTGACGGCCACTTCGACCCCGGCGGGGACGGTGACCGGCTGTTTTCCAATACGTGACATTCAGTAGCTCCTCAATGCCCGCATCAGGCGACGTAACACAGGACTTCACCACCGACACCGGTAGCGCGCGCCTTGCGGTCGGTCATCACACCCTGAGGCGTGGTGACGATGGCCACACCCAGACCGTTCTGGACCTGTGGAATGGCGTTGCGGCCACGGTAGACGCGCAGGCCGGGACGGCTCACACGCTCGATGCGTTCGATCACGGGGCGGCCGGCGTAGTACTTGAGAGCGATCTCAAGTTCATTTTTACCGTCGCTGCTCTTAACCTGGAACCCATCGATATAGCCCTCGTCCTTCAGGACTTGGGCAATCGCGGTTTTGACTTTGGACGCAGGCATCGTGACGGTGGCTTTCTCAACCATCTGCGCGTTACGGATGCGGGTCAACATGTCGGCAATAGGATCACTCATGCTCATGTGGGGTTCTCCTAGTGCTTACCAGCTGGCTTTGGTGATGCCGGGGATTTCACCGGCAAATGCCATTTCGCGAACCTTGGCGCGAGCCAGGCCGAAGTGGGCAAAAGTACCGCGCGGACGACCCGTGATCTCGCAACGGTTGCGCTGACGGGTCGGGTTTGCGTTGCGCGGCAGTTTTTGCAAACCCATGCGGGCAGCATCACGCTCTTCGTCGGTACGCTTCGCGTCGTTGGCGACAGCCTTCAACTCGGTGTATTTCTTGGCAAACTTGGCGGCGAGTTTCTCGCGCTTCAGTTCACGTTGCAGTAGTGCTTGTTTAGCCACGCGTCACCTCAGTTCTTGAACGGGAAACGGAAACCAGCCAGCAGAGCTTTGCACTCAGCGTCATTTTTGGCGGTCGTCGTGATGCTGATGTTGAGGCCGCGCAAGGCATCGACCTTGTCGTACTCAATTTCAGGAAAAATGATCTGCTCTTTGACGCCGATGTTGTAGTTGCCACGGCCATCAAATGCCTTACCCGAGATACCACGGAAGTCACGAACGCGGGGCAGAGCCACGGTCACAAAACGATCGAGGAATTCGTACATGCGGGCACCGCGCAGGGTCACCATGCAACCAATAGGCTGCTGCTCGCGGATTTTGAAACCTGCGATAGCCTTACGGGCCTTGGTGACCACCGGCTTTTGGCCAGCGATCTTGGTCAGGTCGCCCACGGCGTTGTCCATGACCTTCTTGTCAGCAACAGCCTCGCTCACACCCATGTTGAGGGTGATCTTGGTGATGCGCGGGACTTCCATCGACGACTTGTAGCCAAATTTCTCAACCAGGCTGGGCGCGATTTTGTCGCGGAAAATTTCTTGCAAGCGTGTCATGTTCAGGCTGCCTTAATTTCTTCGCCACTGGACTTGAAGACGCGCACTTTCTTGCCGTCAGCCAGGAGCTTGATACCCACGCGATCCGCCTTGCCCGTGGCGCCATTGAAGATGGCAACGTTGGACTGGTGGATAGGCATGGTTTTTTCGATGATGCCGCCGGTGATCCCCTTCATGGGGTTTGGCTTGGCATGCTTTTTGACGGTGTTCACACCCTCAACTACCAGCTTGCTGTCGTCTGCACGCAGAACAACTTTGCCGCGCTTGCCCTTGTCACGGCCAGCAATCACGATGACTTCATCGCCACTACGAATCTTGTTCATGATGATTCCTCAGAGAACCTCGGGCGCCAGGGACACGATCTTCATGAACTTTTCGGTGCGCAGCTCGCGCGTCACCGGTCCGAAGATGCGGGTGCCGATAGGCTCCAGCTTGGCGTTAAGCAACACAGCTGCGTTGCCATCGAATTTGATCAGGGCACCATCTTGACGACGGATACCTTTGGCGGTGCGAACCACCACGGCGTTGTAAACCTCGCCTTTTTTGACGCGGCCACGGGGCGCTGCTTCTTTGATGGTGACCTTGATGACGTCGCCCACGCTGGCGTAACGACGCTTGGAGCCACCGAGCACCTTGATGCACATCACGGACTTAGCGCCCGTGTTGTCAGCAACATCGAGTCGAGTTTGCGTTTGAATCATTTGATTTAAGTCCCAACTTGAATCCCCTCAGCCACCACGGCCGAAAGTGATCAGTCTTGGGCCCGTCGTTGCTGGTTGCGCCCGACTGCAGTAACCTGCAGCCTTGCCTCAACCCGCGTCGGTGGGCGGATTACCTCGCTTTTTTGAGCGAAGCCGCGAATTATGGCATCTTGCACACACCGTGTCAACACCTCGCGTGCTTTTTTCCAGGGGCCCGCCGGACTTGGGGCACCGAAAAACAAAAATCGGCCAAGCGAAGATCGTTTTTGTCCGATTCACAGGCCCATAGCCCCGCCATGGGTCAAGCAACGGGCGAAAAATGGACCCCTGAGGTCGATGTGTTGCCGCTGACTTCCAGATCCGACAGGCTCCCAGACCGGTAACCGGCAACCGGTGAGCTTCGGTTTGGGCGCAGCAGGGGGGGTGCGCCCGCCATCCCAATCGCAACGGCCACGGACCACTCGCGGCCCCAGTCATGGGCTCTACACTGCGCTACCCTGAGGGCCGAGAGCGATCTGGCTCGGGACTTGAGGGCCCCAAACCCGCCCCGCACGAGGCCTGGCCCGCGTCCAAACCGCGTCGCAACCACCAAGACAGTAAACAGAGGCAAGAAGAAGCATGACCTACCTGCTCGCCCTGGATCAGGGCACCTCCAGTTCGCGCAGCATCGTGTTTGACGGTCGCGGCAACGTGGTGGCCATGGCACAACGCGAGTTTCGCCAGATCTACCCGCAGCCCGGGTGGGTGGAGCACGACCCGCGCGAGCTTTGGGCCACGCAACTCGAAACAGCCCGCGAGGTCTTGCACAAAGCCGGCCTCGCGGCCAGTGCCCTGCACGCGGTGGGCATCGCCAACCAGCGCGAAACCACCGTGGTGTGGAACCGGTGCACCGGTGAGCCGGTGTACAACGCCATCGTCTGGCAAGACCGCCGGACCGAAGCCACCTGCGCGGATCTGCGTGCGAAGGGGCTGAGCGACGCCGTGTTGCAAAAAACCGGCCTGCGCCTTGACCCCTATTTCTCCGGCACAAAGGTCAAATGGATCCTGGACCATGTGCCAGACGCTCGCATGCTGGCCGAACGGGGCGAACTGGCTTTCGGCACGGTGGACAGTTGGCTCATCTGGCAGCTCACCGGAGGCGCGGTGCACGCCACCGATTTCAGCAACGCCGCGCGCACGATGCTGTTCAACATCCACAGCAACGCCTGGGACGACGAACTGATGGCCGCGCTGGACATACCGGCCAGCCTGATGCCGCAGGCACTGCCTTCAGCAGCACACTTTGGCACCATCCAGCCCAAATGGCTGGGCGCGGCGCTGGAAATTGGCGGCGTGGCGGGCGACCAGCAAAGCGCGCTGTTTGGCCAGGCCTGCTTTTCGGACGGCATGGCGAAGAACACCTATGGCACCGGTTGCTTCATGCTGATGCACACCGGCGACCGCTTTCAGCTCAGCCAGAACGGGCTCATCACCACCGCAGCAGCTCAGCTCCCGGGGCGACCGCAATACGCGCTGGAAGGCAGTGTCTTCATGGGCGGCGCGGTGGTGCAGTGGCTGCGTGACGGTCTGCATGCCATACGGTCCAGCAGCGAGGTGCAGGCGCTGGCCGCGAGTGTGCCCGATGCTGGCGGCGTGGTGCTGGTGCCCGCTTTCACCGGGCTGGGCGCGCCTTACTGGCAACCCAACAGCCGCGGCTGCATCACCGGCCTGACACGCGGCACCACCATAGCGCACATCGCACGGGCTGCGCTGGAGAGCATCGCCTTCCAGAGCGCCGCCCTGCTCCACGCCATGAGCCGCGACAGTGTGGCCGGGGGCGGCGTGGCGTTGCGCGAGCTTCGGGTGGACGGCGGTGCCTGCGCCAACGATTTGCTGATGCAGATACAGGCTGACTTGCTGGGCATTCCAGTGGTCCGGCCGGCGGTGATCGAGACCACGGCCCTGGGTGCCGCTTACCTTGCGGGGCTGCACACCGGCATGTTTGCCGGGCTGGACGAACTGACCGCACACTGGCGCGCCGAGCGCGTCTTTCAACCCCAATGGTCGCGCGAACGCGCCGCTGCGCAAATGGCGCAGTGGGAACACGCGGTGCGGCAGACCGTGGCAGCGTAGCGGCACCACCTCGGACCCTGGGCTTGCCTGAGGCGACAATCGCGGCATGAACACATCCACCCACCCCAACATCACCTTCATCGGCGGCGGCAACATGGCCAGCGCCATCATTGGCGGCCTGGTTCGCCAGGGGCATCCGGCCAGCGCCATTCAGGTGGTGGAGCCCTGGGACGAGCAGCGCGCCCGCCTGGCGCAGCAGTTTGCCGGCATGGCCGTGCTGGAGGCTGCCAGCGCCGAGCTGCGTCCGTCCGATCTGGTCGTCTGGGCGGTGAAGCCACAGACCTTCAAGGAAGCCGCAGCGGCCGCGAAAGCCTTCGTTGGCGACGCCCTGCACCTGAGCGTGGCCGCTGGCATCACCAGCGAGAGCATCGCCACCTGGCTGGGCACGCAGCGCATCGTGCGCGCCATGCCCAACACGCCTGCACTGGTGGGGCTGGGCATGACCGGCCTGATGGCGCGCGCCGCCGTGTCCGACGCCGACCGCGCGCTGGTCGAACGCGTGGTGCGCACCACCGGCGAGTTGGTGTGGGTGAACGTGGAGTCGGACCTGGACGCTGTGACGGCTTTGTCTGGCTCCGGCCCGGCCTATGTGTTCTATTTTTTAGAGGCCATGCGCGACGCAGGCGCCCGCATGGGCCTGGCGTCCGAAGTGGCGCAGCAGCTGGCCATCGGCACCTTTCTTGGCGCGGCCACCCTGGCCCAGCGTTCTGCAGACCCGCTGCAAACGCTGCGCGAGCGCGTCACATCCAAGGGCGGCACCACTTATGCGGCCATCACGTCGATGGAGTCGGCGGGTGTGAAGGCAAAGTTTGAAGACGCGCTGTTCGCGGCGCAGAAACGCGCCGAGGAACTGGGGCGGGAGTTTGGGAAGTAGTCTTCGCTCGGCTCTTGGACGTGGCGGGCGAAGACCGGAAGCGACCCGTTCCTGTCGTCCGGCTACTCAAGGTCACTGGCTGGTGTGCAGCGGTACCTGCCATTCACTGAGTCGCTTCAAAGGACCGCACTCAGCCTGGAACTGCCGTTGTTGGCTGTAGGACTGGTGTGCCGCGGCGGCCGCCGTCGACCGCCTGATCCATCACGCAACTATCATGAAGATGATCGTGCAGAGTTACCGACGCAGCGCGCCAGCGGAGCGATGATCATCGCCTGACTGCACCGCTCAGAATAGTTGTCGTTCACCGCTCAAGATAGTTCACGCCGGAAACGCCGCCATTACATCAATGCAACCGCTTACCCAGATGAAGCAATGTGTTCTCCACTCCGAGCAAATCGATCTTGCTTCTGTAAGAGCAGAGTTCTTCGACAACCGCCGCCATCGCGGCTCGTTATTCTTGCCATTCTCACAACGGACTGGCCGTACACTTTGCATAATCGGCCAAAATCCTAGCGATGCTGATGAGCGGTGTGCGGACAAGACTATTCGCTACCTCGAAAACCTCATCTACGACACGCAACCCCAATACGGTGCACTGCTCGTGCTGAATCTCTACTCTCGTGTGGATACCCAGAAGTCCGCCACAGAAGACCTCCTTCACGCACGCTGCGCGAAAATTCTTGACACCGCGATTCAAAGACACGAGGACATCCTCCTCGTTTATGGAAAGCTTCGGGTGCAAGGGGCGTACGATTTTCCCGATAGAGCTCGTGCCGTTGCAGCTCAACTCAATTTTAAAAATGTTTTCAAACTCGACATCGGCACGAAATATTTCCCACATCCAGGCAATCCTAAAATCCTTTACAGGAACTTCAACGTTCCCCTCGTACGCGTCTCAGTCTCACTCGGCCATTGCGAGCACCTCGCAGATCAGAGTCATCAACAGTTCAATTAGATAGGGATCGAGCATGAAAATAATACTTAGAATTACTGTCGCACTGGTCGCCTGGATCGTGGGGGTTGTGGCGACAGCCATCTTCTTAGAGATCAACACAGGGCGACACAACGCCGCACTTCAAGCCATTGTAGGCACTCTCTTCGGCGCTCTTGGCTGGGTCCTAACTCGCTCAAGATCCACTGGAGATAATCAGAAGTGAGGATTTTATTCGTTCCGGCGGGCGTGGCCTTCCTGGGAATAATGCCACTGCCGATTGATGCCTACCATCTTATTCGCTGGGTTGTATCTGGGTTCTGTGTTTATGCGATACTGTCAACTCGTCAATCGCGCGTAACATTTCCGATTCACTTTATTCCATTGGCAGTCCTCGCCGCTCTCTACAATCCGATCTTCCCGTTTTATTTCTCTCGGGGAATCTGGGTAGTGAACGACCTTGTTGCTGGCGCGTACTTGGTCTGGCTAGCAACTCGAAACACTCAGTCATCATCCGGCAACCGCCGTGTCGAGCGAAACAGTAGTGACACTGACGGTGCACGAGAGCAGCAACTTGGGGCTACACCCCAAGTAATACCCCCCCGTTTCGCCGATCTGGAGAACAGGGTCGACAAACTCGCAAAATCACTGGCTCTCGGAGCAGTTCTTGCTCTCATTTTGATCGTCGTCTTTAATGCGGTTGTTACAGATTGAGGTACTCATTCACACAACCCCAAAGGCGGTGCCGCTGTTGAGCATGGCTAATCTTAAGGAATCGACCACCGAAACATCGGGGTCTTATATTCGACTCAAATGGGCAAGGCAGGGCTGCACAATGAAATTACTTTCGATGCAAATTTATGTAATGCTTTTATTTCGATGGACTTTACCATTTTTCTTCTTGGTGGCGGCTACTTGTCATGCACAAGGCTCGCGAGAACCAGTTCCATCATATGACATCAGAGGAGGTGTTCACCGTTTGGTTTCCATATCGAATTTATTTGGAAACATTCCTATCGGCTGCTCAAAACAAGACAGACCGCTTGTTGGTGAAGTTATCAAAAGACAGTTTGACTCTGATGAAATGACAATCGTTGGTTTTGTGCTGCGAACAAATAATGACGAACGATTTTTTATTAATGTTGATACCGATAGTCTAGATGAGCTAAATAGAAGTATGCCGAATGCTGGTCGCATATGGATAGGCGAGCTATTAAAGCAAGGAAATAAGGTGCGAGTGACTACTATCGTTTGTGGGTCCGGTTCACTGGAATTTGCTGATAGCGTAAGGTTGCCTGACTAACTACCTAAACCTTTCTGGACGATGGTTGAGAGTAAGTTATCTGACTGGCTTGCAGGCGATATGCCTTAATTCCTGCAGCCGAATCGCAACTCACTTGGTAAATTGATTGCGCCATAGATTGGGCGCCAAGAAATCCCGCGGTTGACCGTAACAGATCCTCTGTGTGAGGAGGAATGTGCCAATACCGTTCCGATCAAGATATAGGTTGAGTATCTGTTTGGCCCCAGTCAAGCGGCGGGTCTGGATGGTGCGGCGGTCATCCACATTTTTCGCCTTTGTGTGACTGGTTTAAGTCTCAGGCGCCGTTCCAATGCTCAAGACGAACGGCAACAACAAGCCTTCATCCGACCTTGGTCGCGACTGAGTGAACTACCGTTCCTGGCCGAAAACAGCCTTCGCACAGAGCCACAACCGATGGAGCGCGCGCGAACTAACTTTGTTGCCCACAGACACGCAAGGCACCGCGACCAAAACGCGGCTGACTCAAACCAACCCGAGCACCACGCCCACAAACACCGTGAAGCCCAGCCAGTGGTTGAGGCGGAAGGCCTTGAAGCAGCCTTCTCGGGTGCGGTCTTTGATCAGCCGGAAGTGCCCAACCACTTGCGCGAGTGCCACCAGCAGCGTGGCGCTCCACACCCAAGGGTTCACGGCGTGCCACAGGGCCGCTGTCCAGATGGCCAGAAAGACCAGGTAAAAGGCGATGACCAGCGGCACATCGCGGTCGCCCAGGGTGATGGCCGAGGTCTTCATGCCAATTTTCAGGTCGTCGTCGCGGTCCACCATGGCGTATTCGGTGTCGTAAGCCAGCACCCAGAACAGGTTGCCCACCATCAGCAGCCAGGCCAGCGGCGGCACGCTGTGCCAGACGCCGCTCCAGAAACCGGGCGCGGCCCACGGTGTTGTTGAGCCAAACAGCTCCAAAATCGGGCCACCGTTTACAGCCGCAAACGCCATGGGAATACCAAAGCTGAACGCCACACCGAGCACCGCCTGCGGCATGGACACGTAGCGCTTGGCGTAGGGGTAGACCAGCGCCAGCACCAGCCCAAGGAACGACCAAACGATGGTGGCCACATTGGTGGTGAGCACCAACAAGAACGCCATCAGCGCCAGCACGGCACCCACACCCAGCGCTTCTTTCACGCCCACGCGCCCGCTGGTGACCGGGCGCTGTGCGGTGCGTTTGACGTGCCGGTCGAACTCGCGGTCGGCCACGTCGTTGACGCAGCAACCGGCGCTGCGCATGAGGATGGTGCCCGCCACAAACACGGCCAGCAGGTGCAGGCCTGGGAAGCTGCCCGCGGCCAGCCACAGCGCCGAGAGCGAGGGCCACAACAGCAGCAGCCAGCCGGCCGGGCGGTTCCAGCGGATCAGGTCGAGATACAAAGACAAACGAGAGGACATGCGCAAACGCAGGCAAGAAAGTGGGCGTAGACGCCGTTCAAGCGGCGCCGAGGTGGGTCATTCTTCGAGAATCGAGCGCAGCATCCATGCGGTCTGCTCGTGCACCGTCAGGCGCTGCGTCAGCAGGTCGGCGGTGGGCTCGTCACCGGCTTTGTCCACCACGGCGAACAGTTCACGTGCGGTGCGGGCCACCGCTTCGTGGCCTTGCACCAGGATGCGCACCATCTCCATCGCTTTCGGCGGCGTGGCCGGGGCATCGGGCACCGAGCTGAGCTTGCCGAACTGGGCGTAACTGCCCGGTGCGGCATGGCCCAGCGAGCGGATGCGCTCGGCCACCGGATCTACAGCGGTCCACAGCTCGGTGTACTGCGCCATGAACATCGCGTGCAGCGAATTGAACATGGGGCCGGTCACGTTCCAGTGGAAGTTGTGCGTGGTCAGGTACAGCGTGTAGGTGTCGGCCAGCAGCCTGGACAGGCCTTTGGCAATGGCCGCGCGGTCCTTTTCGTTGATGCCGATGTTGATGGTGGGCGCGGCGACTTTGCTGGCGGTTTTGGCCATGAAACACTCCTGAAGTTGAAAAAACGTTACGAGAGGCGCTTGACGCCCGGCAGCTCGCAGGCGTAGATGGCGTTGCGCAATTCGGCAATGGCTTCGTATCGGGTGAAGCTGCGGCGCCAGGCCAGCACCACACGGCGGGTGGGGGGCTCGCCTTTGAACGGCAAATAACGCACATACGACGAATCGCCAAAGTCTTGCCCTGGGGTGGGTGAGCCTTCGAGCGCCGACGACGGCACCGACAGGCGCGGCACCAGCGTCACGCCCATGCCGGCGGCCACCATGTGCTTGATGGTTTCCAGCGACGAGCCTTCAAAACTCTTGCGGATGCCTTCGGTGTCGCTGGAGAAGCGTGCGAACTCGGGGCACACCTCCAACACGTGGTCGCGAAAGCAATGGCCAGTACCCAGCAACAGCATGGTCTCGCGCTTGAGCTCTTCGTTGGTGATGTCCTTGTTTTTGGACAACGGGTGCGTGACCGGCACGGCCGCCAGAAACGGCTCGTCGTACAGCGGCGCAATGGCCAGGTTGGTGTCGGGAAACGGCTCGGCCAGGATGGCGCAGTCGATCTCGCCCAAGCGCAGCTGTTCCAGCAGCTTGACGGTGAAGTTTTCCAGCAACATCAGCGGCATTTGCGGCGTGCGGTCGATCACGTGGCGCACCAGATCGGGCAGCAGATACGGGCCAATGGTGTAGATGACCCCCAAGCGCAGCGGGCCAGTCAGCGGGTCTTTGCCACGTTTGGCAATTTCCTTGATGCTGGCGGCTTGCTCCAACACCGTTTGCGCCTGGCGCACGATCTCTTCGCCCAGCGGCGTGACGGCGATTTCACTGGCGTTGCGCTCGAAAATCTTCACCTCCAGCTCTTCTTCCAGCTTTTTAATGGCCACAGACAAGGTGGGCTGCGACACAAAGCAGGCTTCAGCGGCTTTGCCAAAGTGTTTCTCGCGCGCCACGGCCACGATGTATTTGAGTTCGGTGAGCGTCATGGGCGGTATTTTGCGCCAGAGTGGCCACCTGAAACAGGTCCGTCGGCACCTGCTTCGTGGTCATCTCACCGCACGCGGTTGCATGGGATGCGGTAAATCCACATCCCCAGAGACCCGATGGCAGGCGCAATCGCAGGGCTCCTCGTGGCGCGCCTTCAAGCTTTGAGGTATTCGGCCTTGGTGCCGAGCCAGCGGGCAATGTGCTTTTCAGCCGCTTGCGGGTGCTGCGCCAGCATCTGCGTGGCGGCGCTGCGGGCCCAGTCCAGCAGGTGACCGTCGGTGGCCAGGTCGGCAAAGCGCAGCATGGCCGCGCCCGACTGGCGCGCACCCAGGAACTCACCAGGTCCGCGAATTTCCAGGTCGCGCCGTGCAATCTCAAAGCCATCGTTGGTCTCGGCCATGGCTTTGAGACGCTCGCGCGCTGTTTCGCTCAGACGCCCACCGTCGGGCGGTGAATACAGCAGCACACAGGCAGACGCCGCAGCGCCCCGCCCCACCCGGCCGCGCAACTGGTGCAACTGGCTCAGGCCAAAGCGCTCGGCGTGTTCAATCACCATCAAGGAAGCATTGGGCACGTCCACGCCCACCTCAATGACGGTGGTGGACACCAGCACGCCCATGTGGCCGGCGCTGAACAGGGCCATGACGGCTTTTTTCTCGGCCACCGGCATGCGCGAATGCAACAGCCCCACCAGCACGCCAGCCCCTCCCGGCGGTTCGGCGGGTGCTTCAGCGCCATCGGCCCGCAACGGCAACGACGTGGCCGCCACCGTGTTGCGGTTCAGCTCCTCGCTCAGTTCGGCGTGGGTGGCGGTGGCGTTGGACAGATCCAGTGCCTCGCTCTCTTCAATCAACGGGCACACCCAGTACACCTGCCGCCCCTGCGCCACCTGGGCGCGAATGCGCTCGATCACCTCGTGGCGGCGCTGGTCAGAAACGACTTTTGTGACGATGGGCGTGCGACCCGGCGGCAGCTCGTCGATGGTGGACACATCCAGATCGGCGTAGTAGCTCATGGCAAGCGTGCGCGGGATCGGGGTCGCCGTCATCATCAGAAGGTGAGGTTCTCCGTAGACCGTGGTGTCGGTGGCATGCGCATCACCCGGCCCAGAACGCCGCGGAACCGGCTCTGCGGGGCCGCCAGCGTTGCCCCTTGAGGGGCTGAGCGGCGACACGGAGTGCGCAAGCGATGGGGGTGGGCCCATCTTGCTGCGCAGCGCCAGTCGCTGTGCCACGCCAAAGCGGTGCTGCTCATCAATGATGGCCAGCGCCAGGTTCAGGAACACCACCTGGTCCTGAATTACCGCGTGAGTGCCCACCACCAGCGCGGCTTCGCCACTGGCAATCAGGGCCAGCATTTCGGTGCGCTGCTTTTTCTTCTGGCTGCCGGTGAGCCAGGCCACGCGTTTACCCCGCGGGGCCAGCAGCGGTTCAAGCCAGCCAATGAGTTTGGCGAAATGCTGTTCGGCCAGGATTTCGGTGGGCGCCATCAGCGCGCACTGCCAGCCGGAGTCGATGGCAATGGCCGCAGCCAGCGCGGCCACCACGGTCTTGCCAGAACCCACGTCGCCCTGCAACAGCCGGTGCATGGGCACCGGACGGGCGAGGTCGCGGGCAATTTCTTCGCCCACGCGGCGCTGCGCCGCGGTCAAGGCAAACGGCAACAAACCCAGCAGCTGTTCTGGCAAGCCCCCTGGCGCGGTGCGCAACGGCGGCGCGCGCAAGGCATCGCGCTCGCGCTTGGCGGTCAGCTGCGACAACTGCTGCGCCAGCAATTCTTCGGCCTTCAGCCGCTGCCAGGCCGGGTGGCTGCGGTCTTCGAGTGCGTCCAGCGACACGTCGGGCCCCGGCTGGTGCAGGTAGCGCAGGGCCTCGTGCAGCGTCCACGGCGCGCGCACCACCTCCTGCAAACTGCCCAGCAACTCGCGCGGCAGGGTTTCGCTCAGGTCGGCCCGCGCCAGCCCGCTGGCCACCACCTTGCGCAGGTAGGCCTGGGGCAACTGGGCGCTGGTGGGATACACCGGCGTGAGCGCGTTGGGCAACTCGCCACCAGCGGCATGAAAGGCGGGATGCATGATGGTGCGGCCCATGAACCCGCCCCGTATTTCACCGCGCACCCGCACCCGGGCGCCCACCGCCAGCGCTTTCTGGTGCGAGGGGTAGAAGCTGAAAAAGCGCAGTGTGCAGGTGTCCGAACCGTCGTCCAGTGTCACCAGCAGCTGGCGGCGTGGACGCAGGGTGATCTCGCTGTGGGTCACCGTGCCCTCCACCTGCACACTCTGGCCCTCGCGCGCATCGGCCAGCCGCACGATCCGGGTTTCGTCCTCGTAGCGCAGCGGCAAGTGCAAAGCCAGGTCAATGCTGCGCACCAAGCCGAGCTTGTGCAAGGCTTTTTGAGGGGCTGAGAGCTCCTTGCGGTGGACAGGCTGTGGCGCGTCGGCGGTCATGGGACAATTCTGCCTGTCTTTGTATCCACCTTTTCCGGTCTTATTCACCCACCTTTTTCTTGGAACGGGCCTCGTCCGGCCCTCAAGCAACATGAACGCATCATCCCCGGCACCGGCACGCCCCTTCGTGGTGGCCGACTTCGATTTCCAGCTGCCCGAACACCTGATCGCCCAGCACCCTGCCACCGAACGCAGCGCCTCGCGCCTGCTCGATGCCACCGGCCCGCAGGCCGGGGACCGCATCTTTCGCGACCTGCCCAGCCTGCTGGAACCCGGCGACCTGCTGGTGTTCAACGACACCCAGGTGGTGAAAGCCCGGCTGTTTGGCGAAAAAGCCAGTGGGGGGAAATTTGAAATTTTGATCGAGCGCGTGCTGTTGCCACACGAGGCGCTGGACGGCTCGGGGCAAGAGGTGGTGGCGCACATCCGGGTGAGCAAAAAGCCGCAGCCTGGCGGTTTGCTGCACCTGGCCGGTGGGCTGAAAGGCGGTGGTTTTGATGCCGTGTTCCTGGGCCGCTGGCCCGACGACAACGGCCAACTGTTTCGCCTGCGCATACAAGGTCCCGCCGATGAAACACCTTATGAGTTGATGGCGCGCCACGGGCATGTACCGCTGCCGCCCTACATCACCCACAGCGACGAGGCCGACGACGAAAGGCGCTACCAGACCGTGTTTGCCCGTGTGCCTGGCGCCGTGGCCGCACCCACCGCCGCGCTGCATTTCGACGAAGGCGTGCTGGCCGCCCTGGAAGCGCGTGGCGTGCAACGCGCCAGCGTGACGCTGCACGTGGGCGCAGGCACCTTTGCACCCATGAAGACCGAGCAGATCAGCGAACATGTGATGCACCACGAGCGCTACGCGATCCCCCCAGAAACCCTGCAAGCCCTTGCCGACTGCCGGGCCCGTGGCGGGCGGGTGGTGGCTGTGGGCACCACCACCGTGCGCACGCTGGAAAGCTGGGCGCAAACCGGACAGACACAAGGCGACACCAACATCTTCATCACACCCGGGTTTGAATTCCGGGTCGTTGACCTGCTGATAACCAACTTTCACCTGCCCAAGTCCACCCTGATGATGCTGGTGAGCGCGTTCGCGGGCTACGAGCGGGTGATGGACCTTTACAGCCACGCGGTAGCGCAGTGCTACCGCTTTTTCAGCTACGGCGACGCCATGCTGTTGCAGAAAAAGTCACACAACGACCCTGCGTGAAAGCCGTTGTGCAAACCGCCCGGCGGCAATCCGATGGGCCTAACGTCCCTGACCGTTTTTCGGCCGCGGCTCGAAACCCGGCGGACAAGATCCCCACCCATCGGCTGCTACCACCCAAGAGGGACAGGTGATTGCTTTTTTACACTTGAGCCTGGATGTGCTGCTCTCGCTGGGTCCGGCCTTTTGATGGCCTGGGGTTGGCACCGATCCGACCAGGAACCGGCCGTGGACCACGCTCTGCTCGACGCACGCACCAGCGCGGCCACACCCGGCTGAAACGCCCCGCCCCCGAAGCGGCGGGCCGAGCTCACACAGGCGCGTCGGCTGTAAGCCCCGCCGTCAACCGGCCCGTTCAGCGGTAGAGCTGGTTGTTTTCCACCCGCACCCGGTCACCCACGCGCACATTGGGCTGTGTCGCGTAATCGAAGGTGCGTACCACACCGTTGTCTTGCTGCACGGTCACACGGTAAATCTGGCTTGCCGTTGCAGGCACCTGGTTGTTCTGGATGGCGTTACCAATCAGTGCGCCACCCACCACCCCGGCGACCGTCGCGATATCCTGGCCGGTACCGCCGCCAATCTGGTGGCCCAAGATGCCCCCAACCAGACCGCCGACAACAGCCCCAGCACCGATACCGGATGCGGGCGCCTGCGTGCTCACGAGCTGGACGTGGGTGACACGGGCGTGCTGAACGGTGGCCGATGGAACGGTGGTGGTGACTGGCGCCGTCGATGTCGCACCTGGCGGGTAAGCACAAGCCGACAGAACCGTGATCAGGGACAGCGTCGCGAAAGGTTTCAAACGATTGAAGCAAGGCATGAAAGTCTCCAGTTGAGCGCCCAAAACAGGCGCGATTTCATCATGGGCGATCCCATCCTGCGATGGTTACCCAAAGTCCCGACCACCCCGCAGTTGCAACAGGCATGCGCCTCAGTGGCCCGTACTTCAGCGCCATCTTCGCACCAAACGGCCAAGTCCGCGCCTCTGGTTTAATCAGAATCGCGTGGTTGACCAATCCACTGTTCAATCTGCCAACGTGGTCCTTCGCCCCATTCTCAGAAAGAATTCCTCATGAAATGTCTTTTGTTGCCTCTCGTTACCGCATTTGCCATTGCCCCGGCAGGAGCAGCATCAGGTCACGACGAGATTCTGAAAATCGCCAACGCCAGCGGCTGCATGGCTTGCCACCAAGTCGAGAAAGATCCCCAAGGTCCGCCGGGTTTAAGCCCTATCGCGCCGGCATGGCGGGATATTGCGGCGCGCTACAAAAGCGTAAAAGGCGCACAGCAGCAACTCACCGCCACGGTCATGACCGGCTCCAGCCCATCCTCGACAGGCACCAGTCCTTACAAAAACCACTGGGAAGGGTCAGTCAGTGGTCCTTACATGCCGTCCCACCGCTCGGCCATTACCGAACCCGATGCCGCGCGGCTGATCGCTTGGATCCTGGCACTGGACGCCTCCCGCTAACCCTCGGAAATGACGCCTGAAAGGGGCATCAGGGCATGATCGACAGCCCCACCGTCTGTCAGCGCGCCTGTATGCGGCTGATGTATTCCAGCAGTGTCAAGATCCGTGCCCGCACCACCGCCGGTTCGTCGTAGTGGCGTCGGGCTTCGCGCAGCCGCTGCGCCTCTTCAATCCGGTATTCGCGGCCCCACACCGGCATGTCACGCGTGCCATGGCTGGGCACATTCGCGCCGTCCAGCACCTCAAACAGCCGGTTCATGGGCAGCACGCCCTGGTTGTTCTTGGCCAGCAGGGTCAGGTCGGGCGGGCTGCGCTGCAGCAGGTTACCCAAGGGGCCATTGCCCTTGCCATCCACGCCGTGGCAACTGGCGCAGTTGTCCATGTATTCCAGCTTGCCTGCGTCGTAAACAGCAGGCTGGGCCAAGGCCGCAGCACCGAAAAACGCCAGACTCATGACGGCCAACGTGGCAGGGTTGACTGCACTTTTCATGGGGTGAATCCTCTTGGTTGAACGTGGTGGTGTGTACTGAATGACCATGAGCCGAGGCTGCAGCTTCACAAGAAAAACTGAACCCATGTAAACCTTGGGGTCGGCCGGCAGCCCCCCGATTGACTGCGCTCAACGCGACAAAAGAAGGGTCCAGGCGTTTCCGGGTCAGCGACACACCCGAGTAGCGCAGGGGCCGTCCGTACAATGCCGCGTTGCCTGGAGCCCCCTATGCTGAACTTTGACCTGCTGAAAACGGACACCGCCGAAGGTGCCTACCTGGGCAGCCATGCCCGCCGCGGCCGCCTCACGCTGAACCACGGCGTGGTGGAAACCCCCATCTTCATGCCTGTGGGCACCTACGGCACGGTCAAAGGCGTGGCGCCATCGAGCCTGGAGGACATGGGCGCGCAGATCATCCTGGGCAACACCTTCCACCTCTGGATGCGCCCCGGCCAAGACGTGATGAAAAGCTTTGGCGGCCTGCACGGTTTCGAGCAGTGGAACAAACCCATCCTCACCGACTCCGGCGGTTTCCAGGTCTGGAGTCTGGGCGCCATGCGCAAAATCACCGAAGACGGCGTGACCTTTGCTTCTCCCGTCAACGGCGACAAGCTGTTCATGTCGCCCGAGGTCAGCATGCAGATCCAGACGGGGCTGAACAGCGACATCGTGATGCAGCTCGACGAGTGCACGCCCTATGAAACCAGCGGCCACCTCACCACCGAGGCCGAAGCCCGCAAGAGCATGGAAATGAGCCGGCGCTGGGCCGTGCGCTCCAAAGACGAATTCGCCCGGCTGGAAAACCCCAACGCGCTGTTCGGCATCGTGCAGGGCGGCATGTTTGAGCACCTGCGCCAGGAGTCGCTGGAAGCGCTGGTGGAAATGGACTTTCCCGGCTACGCCGTGGGAGGCGTGAGCGTGGGCGAGCCGAAGGAACAGATGCTGCAGATCATGGCGCACACGCCGCACCGCCTGCCCGCCCACAAGCCGCGTTACCTCATGGGCGTGGGCACGCCGGAAGACCTGGTGCAGGGCGTGGCCGACGGCGTGGACATGTTCGACTGCGTCATGCCCACACGCAACGCGCGCAACGGCACGCTGTTCACCCGCTATGGAGACCTGAAGATCCGCAACGCGCGCCACAAGACCGACCACCAGCCGCTGGACACCACCTGCACCTGCTACGCCTGCGCGGGCCGCCCGGTGGACACGCCCGCCGGGCGCACCGGCGTGAGCTGGGACGCGGGCGGGCGCAACGGCTTCAGCCGCGCCTACCTGCACCACCTGGACCGCTGCGGCGAGATGCTCGGCCCCATGCTGGCCACCATCCACAACCTGCATTACTACCTGAACCTCATGCGCGAGGTGCGCGAAGCGCTGGACGCCGGGCGCTTTGGCGCGTTTCGGGCGCAATTCAAAACCGACCGCGCGCGCGGGGTGTGCGAGGCTGACGCCTTCGCGGCAGGCCCTGTGCCCGGCGCACGATTAAGCTGCGCGCCATGACCGCACCCACCGTTCCCCGCCACGTCCTGCCCGTGCTGGTGCTGGCGCAGTTCGCCGGCACCTCGCTCTGGTTTGCGGTCAACGCGGTCATGCCCGACTTGCAACGCGAACTGGGCTGGCCCGCCAGCGCCGTGGGGCCACTCACGTCGGCGCTGCAGTTCGGCTTCATTGTGGGCACGCTGGTGTTTGCCCTGCTCGCCATTGCCGACCGCTTTGCCCCACGCCGTGTGTTCCTGTTTTGTGCGCTGGCGGGCGCGGCCTGCACGGTGGGCGCCTGGGCCACGGTGACGCACTACGAAGCCCTGCTGGCCTGGCGCTTTTTCACCGGGGTTTTTCTGGCCGGCATCTACCCGGTGGGCATGAAAATCGCCGCCCAGTGGTACAACCGTCCTGGCGGCAGTGGCCTGGGTGCCGCGCTCGGGCTGCTGATTGGCGCCCTGGTGCTCGGCTCGGCCAGCGCCCACGCGCTGCGAGCGCTCAGCGGCGCCCTGCCCTGGCCCACGCTCATGCTGGGGGTGGCTGCGCTGGCCGCCGCCGGTGGTCTGTTGCTGTTTTTTGGTACCCGCGACCCGCCCCACGCCCACGCCCGCGTGACCACATTGCAGTGGCTGGCGCTGGGCACGGTCTGGACCGATGCCCGCGTGCGCGCCTCGGTGCTCGGCTACTTTGGCCACATGTGGGAGCTGTACACCATGTGGGTCATGGTGCCGCTGGTGCTGGCTACGCGGCTCCAAGGCACCGACCTGTCGTGGGCTACCTTCTGGGTGCTGGGCGCGGGCGCCATCGGCTGCGCTGGGGGCGGCTGGGTGGCGCTGCGCTGGGGCAGCGCGCGGGTGGCCAGCACCCAACTGGCCATCAGCGGGCTGTGCTGCCTGGCCACACCTTGGGTCATTGACGCACCCGCGCTGCTGTTTTACAGCTGGCTGGTGCTGTGGGGCATCACCGTGGCGGGCGACTCGCCGCAGTTCTCCACCCTCACCGCCCGCAACGCGCCCCCGCAAGCGGTGGGCAGCGTGCTCACCCTCACCAACAGCATGGGCTTTGCACTGTCCATCGTGAGCATCTTGCTGTTCGTGTCGCTCGCAGAAACCGTGAGCCTGGGCGCGCTGCTGCCCTGGCTGGCGCTCGGCCCGGCGCTGGGGCTGTGGGCCATGCGCCAGTTGGTGCGCGAGGAGCAAAGCTCAGCGCCTCGCGCATGACACCAAGGCCTCAC